>NZ_JAKFDJ010000063.1:0-30894 GCF_036676215.1 Devosia sp.
GCCCGCACCCAGACCGAGAAGCTCTCGTACAACAAGTACGATCCGGTTGTGCGCAAGCATGTCGAGTTCAAGGAAGCCAAGATCAAGTAATCTGGCGCCTGCTCGATCCGAGAATCAAAAAGCCCTGCATCACCGATGCGGGGCTTTTTGCTGTCTGGTGTGATGCTGATATGCGCTGTCGATGCCGGCAATCTGCTACCCCATTGGGCGAGTGCTAAGGCGGATCGAATGGGAGGTGAATGAGTGGCTGGTCCGGAGTGGCATGTCGAAGAGGCCACTCTGTCCACATCCGGACCAGCCGCCCCACGGGACTCAGGAGTTGCGGCGGACCTGAGAGAGCCGTAGGGAACCCTCAGCAACTGTCCCGTTTTGGGTCACTTGCTGTGTTGAGGGCAACCTACGCCAAGGCCGAAAAAACTCAAGGATTTCCGGCATTCCCGGTCCGGTAAAGCTTTGTTAATTATAACGCTTAACCCTAACACAGCCAATTGCGCGGGTTTCAGGCGGCGTCGAATACCACCCGGTTCCGCCCTTCGCGCTTGGCGCGATAGAGCGCCACATCGGCCCGCTTGATCAGCGATTCCGGCGTGTCGGACGCGCTCTCGTTGAGCGTCACCCCGGCCGAAACCGTCACCGACAGCGGCCGGCCGGCATTGACCTCAAACACCTTCTCGGCGATCGACTGCCGCACCCGCTCAGCCACCAGTTCGGCCTGGCCGAAATCGGTATCGGGCATCAGCACCACGAACTCCTCGCCGCCGAATCTGCAAGCTAGATCAACGCCCCGAATGTTGCGCTTGAGCCGGATGGCGAATTCGCGGAGTACGGCATCGCCGATATCGTGGCCATAGGTGTCGTTGACCGCCTTGAAGTGGTCGATGTCCAGGATCATCAGCGCCATGTCGCGCTCCTGGCTCTGCGCCTTGCCCAGCATCACGCCAAGATGGCGGTCGAAATAGCGTCGGTTGTAGAGGCCGGTCATATCGTCGGTCACGGCCAATGCCATGGTATTGTTGACGCTTTGGCGCAGTTCCATGGCATAGCGATGGCGGCGGATCTGCGTGCGCACGCGCGCTGCCAGCTCGTTGCGTTCCACCGGCCGGGAGATGAAATCGTTGACGCCCAGATCAAGTGCCCGGACCACGCGCGGCTTGTCGGTCTCGTCGGCGACCAGGATTATGGGCAGCGTCCGCGTGTTATCCAGCGTGCGTATCTGCGAGCAGACGCGCAACGGATCGAAGTCGGTCAGCGACATTGCTACCAGGGCCAATTCGTATTGTGCGCCAGTCACCTGGAACACCGCATCCGCCGGCTGGGTCAAGATATCCACGCTGTGCTCGGGCGTGAGATAATTCTTGATCCGCTCGGCATGCCGCTGGTCGGTGTCGACAATCAGGATAGAGCCGCCAGCGGTGCTGATCTTGTCCATGGCCCGAATGGCATCTTCGATGGCGATTTGCTGGCCGGTCGTGGCGCGGGCGCGCAGTTCGTCGGTCAGGGACTTGAGGCGCACCAGGCTTTTGACGCGCGCCATCAGCTGCACGTCATCCACTGGCTTGGTCAGGAAGTCGTCGGCGCCCACCTCCAGCCCCTTCACGCGGTCCGATGGCTGGTCGAGGGCCGTGATCATCAGCACCGGCACGTGCTGGGTCCGTGGATTTGACTTGAGCCGCCGGCAGACCTCGAAGCCGTCCATGTCCGGCATCATGACGTCGAGCAGCACGATATCCACATCGGAGGTCTGGCAGATGTCGAGGGCCTGTGGCCCCGAGGCGGCAGTGACGACGTCATAATATTCGGCTGTCAGTCGCGCTTCGAGCAGCCGGACATTGGTCGGGATGTCGTCAACAATCAGTACGCGTGCGGTCACTCTGGGCCCCGAAACTGTGCGCTGGCCAACGGCGTCCCCCATCGGCGTCGAGCGGGCCGATCAGGCAGGCCGCTGGAGTGGCTCTGTACGATCAGGCCGGGCCAATGTAGCGGGCAATAGTTTCCAGAAAGTGAGGCACCGAGATGGGTTTGCTGATGTAACCCTCGCAACCGCCCTGCAAAATCCGCTCCTCGTCGCCCTTCATGGCGAAGGCTGTGACGGCAATAACGGGAATGTGCGCCAGGTCATCGTCGTCCTTGAGCCACTTGGTGACCACAAGGCCGGACACCTCGGGGAGCTGGATATCCATGAGGATCAGATCGGGCCGGTGGGCGCGCGCGAGATCGAGCGCCTCCATGCCATTGCGGGTCTGGATGACGGCGTAACCGCGCGATTCCAGCAGATCGTTGAAGAGCTTCATATTCAGCTCGTTGTCTTCCACGATCATCACAGTCTTGGGCATGGATCCTTCTCCGCGCCATCAAGGCGCTGGCGGCTTCGCTTTGCCGCTCCATTCAGCTACCATCGAATCTCTTACAAAACACCAAATGAGGGCCTGCGGTGCCGCGTTCCGAGAGAGCCGAACCTTCCGTCGCTCCACTGGCCGAGGCTTGCCTTGGCTATCTGGCCGAAAACCCGGAAGAACTGCTCGCCTTCATGCAGTTTGCCGGTCTTGATCCCGACGCCCTTCGCCGGTCGGTCGGTTCCCCTCCCCTGCAGCGTGGCCTCATCGACTATTTTGCCTCAAACGAACCGATTCTGCTCGCACTCTGCGCAAATTCCGGCATGTCGCCCGAACAATTCATGCGGGTCTGGCATCGGCTCAACCCGACGGAGTGAGTCGTGCCCCTCCAGTGGCTCTGTCGCGATTGCCTGGAACACGGCACGGGCGCTATTGCCCCGATGCGCTGCCCAAGCTGCGGTTCACCGCGCCTGCGCAGCCATGAGGAACTGTTTAGTCTCTCGATCGCCCATGTCGATTGCGACGCCTTCTACGCTTCGGTGGAGAAGCGCGATGACCCCAGCCTGCGCGACAAGCCGCTGATCATTGGCGGGGGCGCGCGCGGGGTGGTGTCAACCTGCTGCTATATCGCGCGGCAATCAGGCGTCCGTTCTGCCATGCCGATGTTCAAGGCCAGGCAACTTTGTCCCGATGCCGTCATCATCAAGCCGCACATGGCCAAATATGTCGCGGTCAGCCGGCAGATCCGCCAGCATATGGACGCGCTGACGCCGCTGGTCGAGCCGCTGTCCATCGACGAAGCATTCCTGGATATGTCGGGGACGCAGGCGCTGCACAAGGCGCCGCCGGCATTGGTGCTGGCCCGGTTTGCCCGGGCGGTAGAGACCGAGATCGGCGTCAGCATCTCTGTGGGCCTCAGCCACAACAAGTTTCTGGCAAAGGTCGCGTCCGACCTCGACAAGCCCCGTGGCTTCGCGGTGATCGGTCAGGCCGAGACGCTGGCCTTCCTCGCGCCCAGGCCCATCAGCCTCATCTATGGCGTGGGCAAGGTGTTTGCAGAGACCTTGCGCAGGGATGGTCTAGTGACGATTGGCCAGCTGCAGGACGAGCCGCCGGAAAACCTGATGCGCCGCTATGGCGAAACCGGTGCCCGACTCGCCCGCCTGGCGCGGGGTGAAGACAGCCGCCGGATTTCGTCCGATGAAGAAATGAAAACCATCTCTTCTGAGACAACTTTTAATAATGACATCAGTGGTCTGGATGAGCTTTCCACCGAACTGCTCAAGGTGACGGAACGTCTGTCCGAGCGACTCAAGGCCAAGCAGGTCGTGGGCGACACTGTGACGCTCAAGCTCAAATCTGCCGGTTTCCGCTTGCGCACGCGCGCCCGGCATTTGATGATCCCCACACAGTTGGCCAATGTCATCTACGAGACCGGCCTGTCGCTGCTGGAACGCGAAGTCGATGGTACCGCTTTCCGGCTGATCGGAATCGGTGTTTCAGGTATCGATGCGGCGGACGGCAGTGATCCGGCAGATTTGCTGGAGCCTGCAATCGCCCGAAAAGCGGCGGCAGAGCGCGCCATGGACCGTGTCCGTAATCGCTTCGGTCGCGAGGCCGTTGTCCGTGGCAAGCTGTATAAGCAGAAACCGGCGTCGATGCCGGCCGAACCAGACGACCAGAACGAAGGCAAGACCAGATGACCAGTCCGATCGAAAAGCTCCGCGAATATGGCTATGAACTGCCCTCGCCCAAGGCGCCCGTTGCCAGCTATGTGCCCGTGACGCGGTCCGGCAACATCCTCTATGTTTCGGGACAGATATCGAGCAATGCAGGCGGCGTGGTGACCGGTTTGCTCGGTGACAACATGAATGTCGTCCAGGGCGGCAATGCCGCTGAATTGGCCGCACTGAACGTGCTGTCGCAAATTGTCCATATGGGTGGCGTGCCACTGCAGGATATCAAGCGCATCCTCAAGGTGACGGTGCTGGTGGCCTCGACCGCCGATTTCACCGAACAGCATCTGGTGGCCAATGGCTGTTCCAACCTGCTGGTTGGCGTGCTGGGCGACAAGGGCAAGCATGCCCGCGCGGCCTTCGGTGTGGCCTCCCTGCCCTTCGGCGCCGCCGTAGAAATCGAGGCTGTGGTCGAAGTCTAGTGCAACACCATCGTCACAATACGGTGCCATTGAGGCCCCTCAACGCGGCGAGGCCAGCATGACCCAATCCATGTTCCCCAATCCGATTGCCCATCGCGGCCTGCATGATCGCGCCGAGGGCTTCATCGAGAACAGTGCCAGCGCCTTCGAGGCAGCAATCGTCGGCGGCTTTGCCATCGAATGCGATCTGCAACTGACCAGCGATGGCGTGCCGGTGGTGTTTCATGACGCGGACATGAAGCGCCTGCTGGGCAAGGACGGCGCGGTTGCCGATACCACGGCCGCCGACATCACCACGACGCCTCTGCTGGGCAGCGCCGCCGGCGACTGCCCGCAGCGCTTTGTCGACTTTCTCAGCCAGATCGGTGGCCGTGCGCTGCTGCAGATCGAGCTCAAGCATCAGCGTGATGTGGCAGGCACGCAATTGCTGGCCCGAGCGGCGGCCGAGGCGCTGAAATCCTATGATGGCCCGGTGACGGTGGAATCGTTCGATCCGCACCTGCTGATGGCGATCCGCCAGTTCGGCTTCAGCGGATTGCGCGGCATCATCACCTATGACTATGCCGATACCGACGAAAATGGCCACCTGACCGACGAGCAGCGCTTCACCCTGCGGCACCTGCTGCACTGGCACGAGACGCAGTTCGATTTCATCTCCTGCGACAAGAATGCGCTTCAGCTCCCCGCCATCAACTTCTGGCGGGCGCTTGGCAAGCCGGTCACGGCATGGACCATCCGCTCGCAGGCTGAGGCCGATGCGGCCCTGCCATTTGTGGACCAGATCGTGTTCGAGGGTTTTGCTCCGGCCGCCAAATCTGCGTGATTGGCGGCCGAGGCAACCTTACAATAATGGACGAATAGCCCTATCTTGGGTCGTCCATTGACCGCCGCCGGAACTCCCTTGGCAGACCAGCCGATTTTTCGCGCCACCATCCATCCCAGCACGGCGGGCATTCCCGCCGATGTGTGGAATGGCCTTGCGCCGTCTACTGACGGGCGCTCCGATAACCCTTTCCTGGACCATGCCTTTTTCCTGGCGCTCGAGGCATCGGGCTGCGCCACTGCGCGCACCGGCTGGCAGCCGCAGCATATCCTGCTGAGCGACGATGAAGGCCGGCCGGTCGGGCTGATGCCGTTGTTCCTCAAGTCCCACTCCATGGGTGAGTATGTCTTCGACCATGGGTGGGCCGACGCACTGGAGCGGGCCGGCGGCAGCTATTATCCCAAGCTGCAATGCTCGGTTCCATTCACCCCGGCAACGGCGCCCAAGCTGCTGGTGCCATCCGGCGACCCGGCGATCCGGGCAGCGCTGCTCTCGACGGCGCAGCAGCTTGCCGGTCAGCGCAACGCATCGTCGGTCCATGCCACTTTCGTCCCTGAGGCCGAGGCCGCTGAGATCGAATCCGATGGCTGGCTCAGGCGGCTCGATACCCAGTTCCACTGGCACAATGAGGGCTTCGCCAGCTTCGAGGAATTTCTCGAAACCCTCTCCTCGCGGAAGCGCAAGACCATCCGCCGCGAGCGTCGCGATGCGCTGGCGGAAGGACTGGCTGTGCAATGGCTCAGCGGCTCCGATCTCAAGGAGCATCACTGGGACGCCTTCTATGATTTCTACGAGGATACCGGGTCGCGCAAGTGGGGCCGGCCCTATCTCAATCGAGAATTCTTCTCGCGACTGAACGAGACCATGGCCGACCGCATCGTGCTGATGCTGGCCTATGATGGCGCAACGCCCATTGCCGGTGCCATCAATTTCGTCGGCAAGGATCGCATCTTCGGGCGCAACTGGGGCTGCACGCGCGACGTGCCGTTCCTGCATTTTGAGCTCTGCTACTACCAGGCCATCGACTATGCGATCGCCCACAAGCTGGCGGTCGTCGAGGCGGGCGCGCAGGGCGAGCACAAGCTGGCGCGCGGCTATGCGCCGGCCACCACCTATTCGGTGCACTGGATTGCCCATCCGGGCCTGCGCCAGGCGGTTGCGGACCATCTGGAACGCGAGCGTATGTCGGTGGAGCGCAGCCAGGAACTGCTCGAACAGTTCACCCCGTTCCGCAAGGGCGAGAGGACTGACCGCTGATGGGTGGCACTATCGCCACTTTCGCGTTGCCGCCAACCGCTTTATGTAACAGCCCATGATTTGGGACATTATCGTATTCCTGCTGCAGGCCGCCCTCGTCTTCATCGTGTCGACGGCCCTATTTGACGCGTTGCACTGGACGCTGCACAAATGGGAGAGCTCACGCATCCCCCTGCTGCGGACCTTGTCGTCATGGCACTGGGTGCACCACAAGTTCCTGGGCCTCGATATGCAGATCAACCCTGCCTATGCCCGTGCCAATGTGTGGTTCCACATCTTGCCCGAATATCTGACCGCAATGGCGGGAACCCTGGTTTTCCTGCTGGTCTTCCCGTGGCCGGTCATCGCGGCCGTGGCCGCGTTGCGCACGCTCATGCTGGTGATGACGCTGCGCGAGGAAGGGCTCGACTATAACCACATGTCGATGGACCGGGTCGGGGGGCAGCAGGGGCTGCTGTGGGTGGACAACAATTACCACGCCATGCACCACGTCTATCCGCACAACTTCTTTTCGTCCTTTGCCAATGTGTTCGACCTGATTTTCGGCACGACCTGCCAGATCGAAGGGCGGCGCTTCCTGGTGACCGGTTCCCGCGGCGCTTTCGGCTCGGCGATGGTGGAGAAACTGACCGGGCTGGGCGGCATTGTCGAGACGGCGAAGTCCGGCGTCGACTTCACGGCAGGCAGCTACGCCAGCATGCGCGAAAAGCTGGAACGGGCCGATGTGCTTATTCTCTCCCACGGTGCCAAGACCGAGGATTGCTGGAACGCCAACAATGTCACCTTTCGTGAGCTGACCGAACTCATTACCGAGATCGGCAGTAGCCGGTTGGCGCCGCCTGAAGTGTGGGCGCTTGGCTCCGAAGTGGAATTCCATGGCGACATGGGCATGGATGAGCTCAAGGCCTATTCGGCCTCCAAGCGTGCCTTTGCCCTGCGGGCGCGCGACTACTACCGTTCAGATGCGCTGATCTATCGTCATATCGTGCCGTCGGCGTTTACCTCGGCCATGGGCAAAGGCGCCATGAGTGCGGCAACCGCCGTCAACATCGCCCTGTTCTTCATTCGCCGTGGCTTCCGCTACATACCGGTGACGATGACCGGGCTGGCGGTGCTCAACTACTTCCGTTTCCGTTTCTTCCAGAAGGAGCAGCCGGACGTTTCCCAGCCGGCGGAGTGAACCATGAGCTACGACCCGTCCAACATCTTCGGCAAAATCCTGCGCGGCGAAATCCCGGCGCACAAGGTCTATGAGGACGATGTCGCGCTGGTGATGATGGACCTGTTTCCGCAGTCACGGGGGCACACGCTGATCGTGCCCAAAGCGCCGTCGCGCAACCTCCTGGACGCCGATCCGGCCACGCTCACCGCGGTGATACCGTTGGTACAGAATGTCGCCAAAGCGGTGAAGGCGGCAACCAGCGCAGACGGTATCCGTGTGGTTCAGTTCAATGAGACGCCGGCCGGGCAGACGGTGTTCCATCTGCATTTCCATATCATACCGGTCTATGAGGGCGTGCCGCTAGGCGTGCATGGGGGCGGCAAAGCCGAGGACGGCGAGCTGGCCATGTTGGCCAGGGATATCGCCGCGGCCCTCTAGCGGTCGTGGCTAGTCAGTTCCACACCGACGCCGATCACAAAGTGTGTTCGACCACCAAGCCACCCTTGAGCGTCACGATGCGGTCGGCGCGGCGCGCCAGATCGTGATTGTGCGTAGCGATAAGCGCGGCCGCACCCTCGTTCTTGATCAGGTTGGCCAGGGCTTCGAAGACCAGGTCGCTAGTTTCTGGATCGAGATTGCCGGTGGGCTCGTCGGCCAGGATCACCTTGGGGTGGTTGGCGGCGGCGCGGGCAATGGCGACGCGCTGCTGCTCGCCGCCGGACAGCTCGGCTGGGCGGTGGCTGGCGCGCGGCGCTATGCCCAGCAGGTCCAGCAGTTCCATCGAACGCTTGTTGGCGTCGGCGGGGGACTTGCCGGCGATGAGCTGCGGCATGGAGACATTCTCCAGCGCGGTGAACTCGGGCAGCAGATGATGGAACTGGTAGACATAGCCGACGGTGGAGCGTCGCAACTGCGTCCGCCCGCGATCGCCGAGCTTGCTGGTCTTGATGCCGATGACCTCGACCTCGCCACCCTGCGGGCTCTCCAGCAGCCCGGACAGGTGCAAAAGTGTCGACTTGCCGGCGCCTGACGGCGCTACCAGGGCAACCAGTTCCCCGCTATTGACGGTGAGGTTTGCTGCCTCGAGCACGCGGACGATCTTGTCGCCCTCGCCGTAATGGCGGTGGACGTCGGTCAGCACCAGATGCGGTTTACTCATAACGCAGGGCCTCGACCGGGTCATATTGGGCGGCGCGCCAGGCCGGATAGAGCGTGGCGAGGAAGCTCAGACCCAGTGCCAGGCACACCACGACAGTGACCTCCATGGGGTCAGTCTTGGAGGGCAGCGAGGACAGGAAGAACACCTCGGGCGGGAAGATGGCCACGCCCAGCGTGTTGGACACAAAGGCCCGCAGCGGCTCCGCATTGGCCGCGACGATCAGGCCGAGCACTACGCCGGTCAGCGTGCCGACAACGCCGATCGTGGTGCCGGTGATCGAGAAGATGCGCATGATGGCGCCGCGCGTGGCGCCCATGGTCCGCAGCACCGCAATGTCCGAGCTCTTGTCCTTTACCAGCATGATCAGGCTGGAAATGATATTGAAGGCGGCGACGAGGATGATCATCGAAAGGATGGTGAACATCACCACGCGCTCGACCTGCAGCGCCGAGAAGAACGTCTCGTTGCGCTGCTGCCAATCGGTCAGCACCAGCGGCCGGGCGGACGGGTCGGCCTGCAGGCGCTGCCGCATCACCGTGGTGTTGTCGGGGTCGTCGATGAAGATTTCCGCCGCCGTCGCCTGGTTGATGCGCTCATAGGCGGCGTCGATTTCCTCATCGGTCGCCATTGGGTCCAGCGGACCCATGCCGGGCCTGAGGACTTCCTCGAACATCTTGAAATAGTCCTGCGCCGGCTCGAGCGGCATATACATGAAGAAGCTGTCAAACTCGACCATGCCCAGGTCGAAGATGACATTGACCGGGTAGGATCGGATCTGCGGCGTTGAGCCGAAGGGTGTCATCGCGCCATCGGGATTGATGATCTGCACCTGGTCGCCCAGCGATACGCCCAGCGTCTGGGCCAGGCGATAGCCAATGGCAATGCCCTTGGTCTCGTCCCATTGGTCCCAGCCACCCTGCTCGGCGGCATTATAGAGCAGGTCGAGCTTCTTGAGGTTTTCCTCGTCCATGCCGCGTACGGTCACGCCAGTGGAACTGCCCCGCCCCGATGCCAGCACCTGGCCTTCGACGAAATAGACGGCAAAGCTGACGCCATCGATCTGTTCGAGCGCCGCCACCGTCTCCTTGTAGTCGGTGAATTCGCGCTCGATCGGATAGGCGGTGAAATGCCCGTTGAGGCCGAGGATCTTGGTCAGCAGTTCGGCTCGAAAGCCGTTCATCACCGACATGACGACGATCAGCGTCGCCACGCCAATGGCGACACCTACCATGGTGAGGCCAGCGATCACCGAGATGAACGCCTCCTTGCGGCGGGCGCGCAGATAACGTCCCGCGACCATCCACTCAAAGCGCGAGAAAGCGCGCGTGCCCTTGTTCAGCAGAGGCGGCGCCGTGTCGGTCAAATGTCGGTCTTTCGCTGCGGTTCGATGAGGCCCTTGAGCCGCGCCACTGCCGCGGCAATCGGCAGGGTTTCGCGTTCGCCGGTCTTGCGGTGCTTGATCTCGGCTTCGCCCGCCTTGAGCCCGCGGGGCCCCAGGATGATCTGGTAGGGGATGCCGATCAGGTCGGCCGTGGTGAATTTGGCGCCGGCGCCCTGGTCACGGTCGTCATAGAGCATGTCGAGACCGGCCGCGTTGAGTTCGGCATAAAGCGCGTCACAGGCCGCGTCGCATTCCGCGTCGCCGGCCTTGAGGTTGATCAGCACGGCCTCGAAGGGGGCCACCGAAACCGGCCAGACGATACCAGCGTCGTCGTGGAACGCCTCGATCAGGGCGGGCACCAGACGAGTTGGTCCAATGCCGTAAGAGCCCATATGCACGACGACTTCCTTGCCGTCGGAACCGGTCACAGTCGCCTTCATGGGTTCGGAATACTTGGTGCCAAAGTAGAAAATATGGCCGACTTCGATACCGCGCGCCGAAACGCGGTTTTCCTCCGGCACGGCAGCCTCGAACTCGGCCATATCGACCATGTCCTCGGTGGCCGCATAGAGCGACGTCCAGTCGTCGAACAGCGGCTTGAGATCGCCACGGAAATCGGTGTCCTTGCCAGGAATGGGCTTATCCAGCAGGCGCCGGTCACAGAACACGGCGCTCTCGCCAGTGTCGGCCAGCACAATCCACTCATGGCTGAGATCGCCGCCAATGGGACCGGTATCGGCTCGCATGGGGATCGCCGTCAGGCCCATGCGGGCGTAGGTGCGCAGATAAGCCGCGAACATGCGTTCATAGGCCTTCACCGCGTCTTCCTTGGTCAGATCGAAGGAATAGGCGTCCTTCATCAGGAATTCACGGGAACGCATGGTGCCGAAGCGCGGGCGCACCTCGTCTCGGAACTTCCACTGGATGTGGTAGAGGTTCAGCGGCAGGTCTTTGTAGGACTTCACATAGCTGCGGAAGATGTCAGTGATCATCTCCTCATTGGTCGGGCCATAGAGGAATTCCCGCTCGTGCCGGTCCTCGATGCGCAGCATTTCCTTGCCATAGGCGTCGTAGCGCCCGGATTCGCGCCACAGATCGGCTGACTGGATGGTGGGCATCAGCAGTTGCACCGCACCGGAGCGATCCTGCTCTTCCTCGATGATCCTCTGAACCTTCATCAGCACCTTGTAGCCGAGCGGCAGCCAGGAGTAGAGGCCGGAGGCCTGCTGGCGGATCATGCCGGCGCGCAGCATCAGGCGATGCGAGACGATCTCGGCTTCCTTGGGCACGTCGCGCAGCACGGGCAAGAAGTAGCGAGACAGGCGCATGTGAACTCCCGAAAAGGACCGTCGACTCAAGGCTTTTGTTGATGCCCACTCAAATCCTACTCGTCCACCCGATGCAAGCATGGAAGGCATGCAGAATCTGCGTGACAGGTCGGATTCTAGTTGTTAGGGTCCCTCGCAATAAAGCACAGGCGGTCACAAACCGCCGGACGTCGACAACGTCAAGGGAGGAGCGTTGGCACCGCGCTTCAGTAGCGCGCCTAAGACCAGCGTATTGTCGAACAAACTCTATTCAGCGGGGCCATGTGCCCCGCTTTTTTGTTTCTGGAATCGAACATAACCGGGTTCACCCAAAACGGAAGGTGCGCAATGGCGGATGCGGCAGACCTCAGACGCATAGCTCTGGCCATGCCGGACACAAGTGAGGCGCCGCATTTCGATCGTGCGGCCTTCAAGGTCGACCGCATTTACGTGACCCTTGCGGCGGATGGCCTGACGGCGAACTTCAAGTTCTCGCCGGACGAGCAGGAATTCAAATGCCAGCTCGCGCCTGAGGTCTTTGCGCCTATCGACAATGCCTGGGGTCGTCAGGGGTGGACGACTGCAATGCTGGCAGCCGCCACCGAGCAGGATCTCCAGGCCGCACTTGCGATGGCCTATGCCCATGCCATTGGTAAGCCGAAACGCAAGCGGGGATAGGTTCGAGCTTCGAGGAGCCTCAGCGGTTCCAGTAGTGGTACAGGGTCTCGTTGCTGAGGGCCCAGAACAGCAGCCCTGTCATCACGACCGCCAGTGCCGTGGCAATCAACGCCCTGCGCAGCAATCTGGGCGTCACCGGCGCCGCCGGATCGGTGCCGGCCACCACTTCTCCAGCTTCTGCCTGGCTCCGATTGCCAATCGGCAGCACCGCAACGAAGCTGAGCCACCAGATGACGAAGAAGACGGCGATGATGGAGCCGATCTGCATGGACGTTTCCTTCGCGACGTGACCTGTCTTCACATACGCCCGGCGGCCTTCCCGCGGAAGCGGGAAGCGCCGTTGCTTATTGCCGCAGCTCGCGCGTTCCGGGGGTACTAGACCCGGTGTACGAAGACCGAAACGTTAGGCTTGCGGCCCCAATAGGCATTGACCTCATTGCGGATGGCCTTGAACAGGGCCGAGTTCAGCACTTCGGTATCGCTGCGCCGCTTGGGCGGCATGGACTTGATGACGCCGGCAATGGTGTCTTCCACCAGTTCGCTCAGTGACTCGTCCTCGGTCTCCGGCAGGCCTTCGATCACCAGATCGGGACCCGAAACGACCTGGCCACCACCATTGACGCACAGGCTGACCACCACATGGCCGCCAAAGGACAGGCGGCGCCGGCCTTTGACGCCGGATTCGTCAGGCGTGCAGAGTACGAGGCCATCGAGATAGAGCTCGCCGGTACGCACCTCGGCCGGGAAACTCATGGTTTCGGGGAAGAGCCGCACCAGGTCGCCGTTGCGGATGCCGCAGACATTGGGAATGCCGGAATCGCGGCCCAGCTTGGCATGGGCCTGCAGGTGCACCGCTTCGCCATGGACTGGGACCAGCACTTCGGGCTTCACCCAGTCGTAGAGCTTGCGCAATTCGTCGCGGCGGGGGTGACCGGTAACATGGACCAAACCGTCATTCTGGGTGATGACCTCGACACCCTTATCGATCAGCATGTTCTGGATATCGATGACTTCGCGCTCGTTGCCGGGAATGGCCCAGGACGAGAAAATCATGCGATCGCCGGCGGCCAGATCGATGACTGGATGTTCGCCGCGGGCGATGCGGGCGATGGCGGCGCGGGCCTCGCCCTGCGAGCCGGTGCAGATCAGCACGATCTTGTTGCGGGCAATGGACCTGTAGGCATCCTGGTCGAGCAGCGGCGGCAGGCCCTCGAGCATGCCGAGTTCCCTGGCAATGCCCGTGATGCGGTGCAGCGAGCGGCCCGACATCACCACCTGGCGGCCGGCCTTTTCAGCCGCCCGGACAATCGAGATCACCCGGCCGACATTCGAGGCGAAGGTGGTCACGGCGACACGGTTGGGCGATTCCGCGATCATGGCAGCCAAATTGGCGGCCACTTCGGCTTCACTGGGGCTCTCGCCATCCTTGAGCGCATTGGTCGAGTCGCAGATCAGCGCCAGCGGCGTCGAGCGGTCCTCGCCAATCTTCTGCAGGCGCGCGACATCGGTCGGGGCATTGCCAACCGGCGTCGGGTCAAGCTTCCAGTCGCCGGTATGCAGCACGCGGCCCACGGGCGTGGAAATCAGCAGCGCGTTGGATTCGGGGATCGAGTGGGCGACATTGATCGCCTCGATGGTGAAGGGGCCGACGGTGAAGGGCTTGCCGGGACGCATGATGGTGATGTCGACATTCTCGACAATGCCGTCCCCTGCCCGCTTGGCCGCCAGCATGGCGGCGGTGAACGGGGTGGCAAAGACCGGCTTTTCGAAGCCCGGCCATAGGTCGAGCACGGCGCCGTAGTGATCTTCGTGGGAGTGGGTCAGGATCAGCGCCAACACGTCGTCGGCGCGTTCCTCGAGAAATTCGGGATTGGCCATGATCAGCTCGATCCCCGGCAGGTCGGGCCCGCCGAAGGTCACGCCGCAATCGACAACAATCCACTTGCGCGAGCGTTCCGGCCCGAAGCCGTAAGCGCCCATATTCATGCCGATCTCGCCAACGCCGCCGAGCGGCACGAAGACGAGTTCATCCCTTTGGGTTTTAGCCATGGGTCAGTTCAGTCCTTTCGAGCGCAACGCCGGGGCGATCATTGGTCGCCGGTCGCCTGCGCAGTTGTTTGTGGTCAGCTTCGGGCGCTGGCCGTTGCCCCAAAATGTACGTCGCCCGCGGTAATCGCGACGCGGCGATTGTCATCGACGCGGACGATCAATCGTCCGGCGTCGTCGATTGTCTCGAAGATGCCACGGAGCACTTCGCCGTTCTGGTTGACCGCGACCGGTGCGCCGATGCCGGCAGCAGAGGCTCGCCATTGCTTCAGCACATCGCTGATGCCCCGGCCGTCATCCCAGACGCCGAAAATGTCCACCCAGGCGTCGCTCAACGCTTCGAAGACGTCTTCGGCGGTCCGCTTTACCCCAAGATCAACCAGGCTGGTCGCCGGATAGGGCAATCGCTGTGGCGCTGCAACCGTATTGACGCCAAAGCCAATGGCGATGGCGTGGCGGCCGTCGGGCAGCTTGCTGGCTTCCAGCAGGATGCCGGCAAGCTTGGCGCCATCGGCCAGCACATCGTTGGGCCATTTGAGAGCAATGCGGGAATTGCCACCCATTGCATCAGCCCCATCGATGCCGATCTTGACCAGTCCACCAGGCAATATGACCGACAGGGCGCTGCTGAGCGAAACGCCGGCAACGAAGCCCAGCGTTGCCGCCAAGGTGGGATCGGCCTCGGGCACGATCAAGAGCGTGGCAGCCAGATTGCCGTGCGGGCTCTCCCACTGACGGCCACGGCGGCCCCTGCCCTCCGTCTGCTGGCGCGCGGCGAACCAGATACCGCCGCGGTCGCCGGCGGCCGCCGCCTCGAGCGCCTCGGAATTGGTCGAGCCGATGCTGTCATAGCCGCGCAGCCGATAGCCGGCCGCGCGTGCCTTGAGTCCGAGGGCGAAGTCGCTCACCTAGAACAGGCTTCCGGCGGCCGTATGGGCAAAGCTCGCCAGCGGACCGCCCACAGTGAAGTAGTAGGTCACGAGCAGGAAGCCGCTGACCGCCATGATGATACTGAGCTCGGCGGGCACCGCCTCGAACTCGCGCACCGGTTCATCGAAATACATCACCTTGACCACCCGCAGGTAGTAGAAGGCGCTCACGGCCGACGCCAGGACGCCAATCACCGCCAGCACGTAAAGCTGGGCGTCGATGGCGGCGAGGAACGCATGCCACTTGGCGAAGAACCCGGCCAGCGGCGGCATGCCGATCAGCGAGAACATGATGATCGCCATGATGGCCGCCACAAAAGGCCGGCTCTGAGCCGCGCCGGCCAGTTCATCGATGGTTTCGACATAGCCAGCATCGGTCCGCAGCGACAGGAGGCACGCGAACAGGCCCACGGTCATAGCGACATAGATCGCCATGTAGATGGCGACACCCTCGACGCCGACCTGCGTTCCCGACGACAGGCCGACAAGCGCAAAACCGACATGGCCGATCGAGGAATAGGCGATCAGTCGCTTGATTGAACGCTGGCCGATGGCCGCGAACGCCGCCAGCACCATCGAGGCGATCGACAGGAAGATGACGATCTGTTGCCAGTCGCTGGCTATGCCCTGGAAGGTGTCCATGACAAGGCGCACGAGCAGCGCCATGGCCGCCACCTTGGGGGCCGTGGCGAAGAATGCGGTGACCGGGGTTGGCGCGCCTTCATAAACGTCTGGCGTCCACATGTGGAACGGTACGGCCGAAATCTTGAACGCAACGCCGGCGAGCAGGAACACCAGGCCGAAGATCAGGCCGATCGAGCGGCCCTCATTGGCGATGGCCACCACGATTTCCTGCAGATTGGTGTGGCCGGTAAAGCCGTAAATCAACGATGCGCCATAGAGCAGCATGCCCGAGGACAAGGCGCCCAGTACGAAATACTTGAGGCCCGCTTCAGTCGCCTTGCTGTCGTCACGTTTGATGGCAGCCAGCACATAGAGCGCGAGCGACTGCAGTTCCAGCCCGACATAGAGGCTCATCAGGTCGTTGGCGGAGACCATGGCCATCATGCCCAGCGTCGCCAGCAGCACGAGGATGGCATATTCGAACTTATGCGTGCCGTTCTCCTCGGCACGCGGCAGGGCCAGCATCAGCGAAAAGGCCGAGCCGCCCAGCACCAGCACCTTCATGAAGCGCGCGAAGCTGTCGGCGATGAAGACGCCGTTGAAGATCACGCCTTCCGCCGGTGCAAAGAGGATGACGGCGCCCACGACGAGGAGCAGCAGCACAGCGCCATAGGAGACCAGCAGGGAGCGCTCCTTGTTGATCACCACGCCGACGAGGAGCAGCACGATGGCGCCTACGGCCAGGAGCATTTCCGGGTAGGCGGGAGCCAGGCTCGCGAAATCGATAACGTCTGAGTTCACGGGACTCTCCTAGTGGGCAGCAAGCGCGGCGGCCGGCTCAGCGGCGGCCACCGGTTCGGCGTGGACGAGTGGCGCCTGCGCATCGGCCAGCGACACGGCCGGATCAAGGCCGACCGATGTCGCATAATGCGCCACCAGACTGTCGACCGCCGTAGCCGTCGTATCGAGGATGGGTGCGGGATAGAAACCGAAGACAATGGTCAGCACGATCAGCGGATAGAGGATGACCCTTTCACGCAGATTGAGATCGAGGATCGACTTGAGGCTTTCCTTGGTCAGGGCGCCGAAAATCACCCGGCGATAGAGCCAGAGCGCATAGCAGGCCGAGAAGATCACCCCGAAGGCGGCACCGAACGCCACCCAGGTATTGACCTGGAAGATGCCGAGCATGGTCAGGAATTCGCCGACAAAGCCGGACGTGCCCGGCAGTCCGACATTGGCCATGGTGAAGACCATGAAGGCGAAGGCATAGCGCGGCATGCGATCGACCAGGCCGCCATAGGCGGTGATGTCGCGGGTATGCATGCGGTCATAGATGACGCCAACGCAGAGGAACAGCGCGCCGGACACGATGCCGTGCGAGATCATCTGGAACATGGCGCCCTGGATGCCCAGCGCGTTGCCGGCAAAGATGCCCATGGTCACGAAGCCCATATGGGCGACGGAGGAGTAGGCGATCAGCTTCTTGATATCGGTCTGCACCAGCGCCACCAGTGAGGTGACGATGATGGCAGCGACGGACAGGAAGAAGATGATGTTGGCGAACTGCAGCGAGGCGTCGGGGAACATGGGCAGGCTGAAGCGCAGGAAACCGTAGCCACCGAGTTTCAGCAGGATCGCGGCCAGAATGACCGAGCCGGCGGTCGGCGCCTGCACGTGGGCTTCTGGCAGCCAGCGATGGAACGGCCACATCGGCATCTTGACGGCCAGCGAAGCAAAGAACGCCCACCACAGCCAGGCCTGCCAGGATTCCGGGAAGTCATGCGCCAGGAGCCGCACGATGTCGGTGGTGCCGGCATTCCAGTACATGGCCATGATGGCCAGCAGCATCAGCACGGAACCGGTGAAGGTGTAGAAGAAGAACTTGTAACTGGCCTGGATGCGCGCCGCGCCGCCCCAGATGCCGATGATCAGGAACATCGGCAGCAGCGTGCCTTCGAAGAACACGTAGAACATGGCCAGATCGAGCGTGGTGAACACGCCGATCATCAGCGTTTCGAGCACCAGGAATACGATCATGTATTCCTTGACCCGCTTGTCGATTTCCCAGCTTGCCAGAATGGCGAAGGGCATCAGCAGCGCAGTGAGCACCACGAACAGCACCGAAATGCCGTCCACGCCGACGCGATAGCCGATGCTGTCGCCGATCCAGGCAATGTCGACCACGAACTGGAAGCCCGGGTCGGACGGATCGAAGCTCTGCCACATGGCCAGCGACAGCACGAACACGATCGCCGTTACGGCCAGCGTCATCCACCGGATGGCGTTGAGCGAGGAACTGGGCGTGAACAGCAGCACCGTCGCGCCGACAAACGGCAGCCAGGTGAGGACTGTGAGGATGGTATTTTCGAAGGTCATCAGATCAGTCCCCCGGCCGCGATGGCCCAGGTCAGCAGTGCCGCAATGCCGATCAGCATGGCGAAGGCATAGTGGTAGAGGTAGCCGGACTGGAGCTTGACGACCCAGGACGTGACATTCTGCACCCGGCGGCCAAGGCCTTCGGACAGTCTCTCGTCGATCAGCCAGTCATCGAAGCCCTTCCAGAAGGCGCGTCCGATCCATAGGGCCGGTCTGACGAAGATCGTGTCGTAGAGCTCGTCGAAATACCACTTGTTGAGCAGGAACTGGTAAAGCCCCGGATTGGCGGCCGCCAGCCTGCCCGGAACATCCGGACGGCGGATATACATGTAATAGGCGCTCACGAAGCCGGCGAGCATCGCAATGGTGGCGCTCCACTTGACCCAGAGCGGGACGTGGTGGGCGGCCTCGATGATCTCGTGGTCGACGAAGATCGAGCCGGCGAAGAAGTGTTCGATATGCTCCACATCATGGAAGAACATGCCGTAGAACACTGCACCGGCTAGGACCGCGCCAGCGGCCAGCGCATAGAGCGGCACCAGCATGACGTTGGGCGCTTCGTGTGCATGATCATAAGCGCTGCCATGGGCATGGCCATGATCGTCATGACCATGGGCGGCATGATCGTCGGCGATCGGCTCATCGTGGCTGGCGCCATCATGCGCTTCAACATGATGGCCATAGCCATGGATGGCATCGCGCGGCGAGCCGTGGAAGGTCAGGTGGATCAGGCGCCACGAATAGAAGCTCGTGAACAGCGCGGCGATCACCAGCAGCCAGAAGGCGAACATGCCGGTATTACCGCCAACAGCATAGGCCGCCTCGATGATCGAGTCCTTGGAGAAGAAACCCGCAAAGCCGAGGAAACCCGAACCCGGAATTCCGACGCCTGTCAGTGCCAGCGTGCCGATCAGCATCATGGCATAGGTGAGGGGTATCTTCTTGCGGAGGCCCCCCATGTTGCGCATGTCCTGTTCGTGGTGCATGGCGTGGATCACCGCGCCGGCGCCCAGGAACAACAGTGCCTTGAAGAAGGCGTGGGTGAACAGGTGGAAGATGCCCGCCGAATAGGCCCCTGCCCCCAAGGCCACGAACATGTAGCCGAGCTGCGAGCAGGTCGAATAGGCGATGACGCGCTTGATGTCGTTCTGCACCAGGCCGACCGTTGCCGCGAAGAAGGCAGTGATGGCGCCGATGACCATGACGACGGTCAGCGCGAAAGGCGAGGTTTCAAACAGCGGCGACAGGCGGGCGACCATGAAGACGCCGGCCGTAACCATGGTGGCGGCATGGATCAGCGCCGACACCGGGGTCGGACCTTCCATGGCGTCCGGCAGCCAGGTGTGCAGCAGGAACTGCGCCGACTTGCCCATGGCACCCATGAACAGCAGCAGGCAGATGACAGTCATAGCGTCGAGCTGCCAGCCGAGGAACTGCATCACCGGCAGTCCGGTGGTGGAGAACTCTCCGGCCGCATGGAAGGCGCCGTCGAAGTCGATATGGCCCAGCACCATGAAGGCGCCGAAAATGCCGAGCGCGAAGCCGAAGTCGCCGACGCGGTTGACGACGAAAGCTTTCATCGCCGCGGCGTTGGCAGACGGACGGGTGTACCAGAAGCCGATCAGCAGATAGGACGCCAGGCCCACGCCTTCCCAGCCGAAGAACATCTGCAGGAAGTTGTCGGCTGTTACCAGCATCAGCATGGCGAAGGTGAAGAGCGACAGATAGGCAAAGAACCGGTTGCGATGCGGATCTTCTGCCATGTAGCCGATGGAATAGACGTGCACGAGGCTCGACACGGTATTGACCACGACCAGCATGATGGCGGTCAGCGTATCGACGCGCAGCACCCAGCGCAGGTCCATGTCGCCGACCTGGATCCAGCGCATGACCTCGACCTTGAGCACGGCCGTATGGCCATCGATTTCAGCGCCCATCAGCCCGCCGCCGAAAGCGACCGGCAGAAAGACGACCCAGCTCAAGACGGCCGAGATCAGCAGCAGGGCGGTGGTGATATACTCGCTCGGCCGGTGACCGATGCTACGGCCCAGCAGCCCCGCAATGAGCGCACCGATAAGGGGCAGGAAAACAATCGCTTGAATCATAGCGGTGGTTCTTAGCCCTTCATCATGTTGACGTCTTCAACCGCGATGGAGCCGCGGTTGCGGTAGAAGATAACGAGGATAGCCAGGCCAATGGCGGCCTCGGCGGCAGCCACGGTCAGGATCAGCAGCGCGAAAATCTGCCCTTGCAGATCGCCGAGCTCGGCGCTGAACGCCACCATGTTGAGATTGACCGCCAAGAGGATCAGTTCCACCGACATCAGGATGACGATGATGTTCTTGCGGTTGATGAAAATGCCGAACACGCCAAGTGTGAACAGAATTGCTGCTACGGTCAGGTAGTGACCGAGCCCGATACCCAAGCCCATGTTTGTCTCCTACAGCCCTTGACCGCTCTTGACCTTGACGACTTCCAGCGTCTCGGAGGCCTTGCGGCCAACCTGCACGATGGGATCCTGCCGCTTGACATTCGACTTGTGGCGCAGTGTCAGCACGATTGCGCCGATCATTGCCACAAGCAGTACCGCACCTGCCCCCTGGAACAGGAAGATGTAGCGCGTATAGAGCACCAGCCCGATGGCGCGCATGTTGTCGACCGCGCCATCGATCGGCAGGGCCGACCCCGCCGCGACCTCTGGCGACACCACGAAGCTGCCGGCAACCAGCAGCAGCTCCAGCAGCAGAATCGCACCGACGACCACGCCGATGGGCGCGTATTGCAGGAAGCCCTGGCGCAGCGAAGCGAAATCGACGTCGAGCATCATCACGACGAACAGGAACAGCACCGCCACGGCGCCCACATAGACCACGATGAGCAGCAGCGCGAGGAATTCGGCGCCGGCCAGCATGAACAGGCCCGAGGCGTTGAAAAAGGTCAGGATGAGGAACAGCACCGCATGCACGGGATTGCGCGCCGAGATCACCATCAGGGCTGACGCAATCGCGATTGCCGAGAACAGATAGAAGAAGAATAGCGGAAGGGTCATGCTCTTCTCTCTCAGCGATACGGCGCGTCGGCGCTGAGGTTGGCAGCGATCTCACGCTCCCAACGGTCGCCGTTGGCGAGGAGCTTTTCCTTGGAGAAGTAGAGCTCTTCACGCGTTTCGGTGGCAAATTCGAAGTTCGGACCCTCGACGATGGCGTCGACCGGGCAGGCTTCCTGGCAGAAGCCGCAATAGATGCACTTCACCATGTCGATGTCGTAACGCACGGTGCGGCGTGTACCGTCGTTCTGGCGCGGACCAGCTTCGATGGTGATGGCCTGGGCCGGGCAGATGGCTTCGCACAACTTGCAGGCGATGCAGCGCTCTTCGCCGTTGGGATAGCGACGCAATGCGTGTTCACCACGAAAGCGCGGGCTCACATGCCCCTTTTCGAAGGGGTAATTGATCGTCGGCTTGGGCGAGAAGAAATACCGCATCGCCAGGAAGAAGGCTTTCACCAGCTCCGTGAGCAGCAGCGTGTTGACGACTTGGGCGGCGCGCATCAGGCCATCCCTCCATGCCAGCCCCAGCCAGTGAGCTGGAGGACGAATGCAACAATGATGACCATGGCCAGCGACATAGGCAGGAAAACCTTCCAGCCAATGCGCATCAACTGGTCGTAGCGGTAGCGCGGCACGATGGCCTTGGCCATGGCAAACATGAAAAAGACCATGCTCAGCTTGACGACGAACCACACCACGCCCGGAATCCAGGTGAATGGCGGCAGGTCGATCGGCGAGGTCCAGCCACCCAGGAACAGGATGGTGGTCATCGCGCACATCAGCAGGATCGAGATGTACTCACCCAGCATGAACAGCATGTAGGGCGTGGCCGAATATTCGGTCATGAAGCCTGCCACCAGCTCGGATTCGCCTTCTGCAAGATCGAATGGCGGGCGGTTGGTTTCCGCCAGGGCCGAGATGTAGAACACCACGAACATCGGGAAGAGCGGCAGCCAGAACCAGTTGAGGAAGCTCAACCACGGCACGCCGAGCGTATTGGCGAGGCCCATCTCCTGCTGTGCAACCACGATATCGCTGAGGTTCAGCGAGCCCACGCAGAGCAACACGGTGATGATGACGAGGCCGATGGAGACCTCGTAGGATACCATCTGCGCCGCCGAGCGGAGCGAACCCAGGAACGGGTATTTGGAGTTGGATGCCCAGCCGCCGATGATGACGCCGTAGACGCCCAGCGAGGAAATCGCGAGCAGGTAGAGAATGCCCAGATTGATGTCGGCAATGACCAGGCCCGGGCCGAACGGAACGATCACCCAGCCAGCCAGAGCCAGTGTTGCGGTCAATAGCGGGGCCAGCAGGAACAGCACCTTGTCGGAGCCGCCCGGAATGATCGGCTCCTTGAGCGCAAATTTCAGCAGGTCGGCAAAGCTCTGCAGCAGGCCGAAGGGGCCGACGACATTGGGGCCACGACGAATCTGCACCGCGGCCCAGATCTTGCGATCCGCCAGCAGGATGAAGGCCGTAAAGATCAGCAGCGACACCAGAACCAGCAGGATCTTGTAGACGAGCCCGATCTGCACGCCCCAGCCAAGGACCGGGATGCCGAGCAGATAGTCGAGAGCGGAGAGAATAAAGTCCATTGTACTCCCCTACTCCGCGGCCTGCCGGAGACCGGCTGCGGTTGCCGCGCATTCGCCCATGACGGCGGAGGCGCGAGCGATCGGATTGCTGAGATAGAAATCGGAGACGGCCGAGCCGAACGGGGCAGACTTGGATTTGATCGCAGCCTTGGCCAGCTTGGCGACATCGGCCACCGAGCCGGACGCAATCTGGTCAATGCGGGCCAGATGCGGGAACTCGGCATAGATGGCGGCGCGCAACTGGGTCAGCGAGTTGAACGGCAGCGGCTTGCCCATGGCACCCGACAGCGCACGGATAATGGCCCAGTCTTCCTTGGCATCGCCCGGCGGGAATACGGCGCGGCTGGTCACCTGCACGCGCCCCTCGGTGTTCACATAGGTGCCCGACTTCTCGGTGTAGGTCGCGGCCGGCAGGATGACATCGGCGCGGTGCGCACCGGCATCGCCATGGGTGCCGACATAGACCACGAATGCCTTGCCCATGGCTGACATGTCGTATTCGTCAGCGCCGAGCAGGAAGAGCACATCGAGTTCGCCCTTGCCTGCCAATCCGATCTGGTCGGCAGAGCAGACGCCGCCAGCATGCGGCACGAAACCGATGTCGATACCACCGACGCGGCTCGCAGCATTGTGCAGCAGGGCAAAGCCATTCCAGCCCTCGGCCACTTCAGCGCCGGCCGTCGCCAGCTTGGCTGCCAGCGCGATGGTGTCGCGGCCAACCTGCTTGCCCAGCGTGGCGTGGGACACAGCGCCTTCGCCGACGATGATCAGCGGGTTCTTGGCCTTGGCGAGGATTTCGGCGAACTCGCCCTTGCCGGCAGCAAGGTCTGCAAGCGTCTCAAAGCCCTCGCCGAGATAGGCGTAATCATAGGTCAGGTCCGCCCGCTCGCCGATGACGGCAATCGGCAGGCCCTTGGCGCGCCAGGTCTTGCGGATACGGGCATTAATCAGCGCTGCCTCGCGGCGCGGATTGGCGCCGATGATGAGGATGGCGTCGGCCTGCTCGATTCCGGCAATGGTCGGATTGAAGGTATAGGCCGCGCGTGGCATCGACGGATCGATACCCGACATGGCGGGGCGCACGTCAGTCATGCCGGAGCCGATCGAGGCGAGCAACGCCTTGAGCGCGTACATTTCCTCCACGGCGGCCAGGTCGCCAGCAATGGCGCCGACCTTGTTGCCGGCCTTCTTGATGCGTGCTGCGACTGCGGCGAAAGCCTCGTCCCAGCTCGCCGGCTGCAGCTTGCCGCCCTTGCGCACATAGGGTCGGTCGAGCCGCTGGCTCTTGAGCCCATCCCAGACAAAGCGCGTCTTGTCGGAAATCCACTCTTCGTTGATGGCCTCGTTGATGCGCGGCAGGATGCGCATCACTTCGCGGCCACGGCTGTCGACGCGGATATTGGAGCCGACGGCGTCCATCACGTCGATGGATTCGGTCTTCACCAGTTCCCACGGACGCGCATTGAACGCGTAGGGTTTGGAGGTCAGCGCGCCGACGGGGCAGAGATCGATGACATTGCCCTGCAGTTCGCTGGTCAGCGCCTTTTCCAGGTAAGTCGTGATCTCGGCATCTTCGCCGCGGCCCAGCAGACCCATTTCGGCGATACCGGCAACTTCGGTGGTGAAGCGAACGCAGCGCGTGCAGTGGATGCAGCGATTCATCGAGGTCTTGACCAGCGGGCCAATATACTTGTCCTCGACCGCGCGCTTGTTCTCGGCAAAGCGGTTCTTGTCCACGCCATAGGCCATGGCCTGGTCCTGCAGGTCGCACTCGCCGCCCTGATCGCAGATCGGGCAATCGAGCGGATGGTTGATCAGCAGGAATTCCATCACGCCTTCGCGGGCCTTCTTGACCATGGGCGTGTTGGTGAACATTTCGGGCGGCTCGCCATTGGGGCCGGGACGCAGGTCCTTGACCGCCATGGCGCAGGAGGCCTGCGGCTTGGGCGGTCCGCCCTTCACCTCGACGAGGCACATGCGGCAATTGCCGGCCACCGACAGGCGCTCGTGATAGCAGAAGCGCGGGATTTCCGCGCCCGCGGCCTCAGCCGCCTGCATCAGCGTGTAGTAATCCGGGACTTCGACGAGCTGGCCGTCGACCTTGATGGAAGCCATGGCCCTACTCCGCAGCGATCGACGGCACGGCGCCGTCGCTGGTGGACGAATACGTATACTGGTCGATCCGCTCTTCGATGACGTGACGGAAGTTGCGGATCAGCCCCTGGATTGGCCACGCAGCGGCGTCGCCGAGTGCGCAGATGGTGTGGCCTTCGATCTGTTTGGTCACTTCGAACAGCATGTCGATCTCGCGCTTCTGGGCGCGACCTTCGACCATGCGCTCCATGACGCGCATCATCCAGCCGGTGCCTTCGCGGCATGGCGTGCACTGGCCGCAGCTCTCGTGCTTGTAGAAAGCAGACAGGCGCCAGATGGCCTTGATGATGTCGGTCTGCTTGTCCATGACGATGACGGCAGCCGTTCCGAGTGAAGATCCGACTTCACGAAGTCCGTCGAAGTCCATGACAGCGTGACGGATCTTCTCACCGGGAACGCAGGGAACCGAAGCGCCGCCCGGGATCACGGCCAGCAGGTTGTCCCAGCCGCCGCGAATGCCGCCGCAATGCTTCTCGATGATTTCTTCGAAGGTGACACCCATGGCCTCTTCGAAGGTCGCCGGCTTGTTGACGTGGCCGGAGACGCACATCAACTTGGTGCCAGTATTGTTGGCGCGGCCGATGGAGGCGAACCAGGCGCCCGAGCGGCGCAGGATTTCCGGGACGACGGCAATCGACTCGACGTTGTTTACAGTGGTCGGGTTGCCATAGACGCCCATGCCTGCCGGGAATGGCGGCTTGAGGCGCGGCTGGCCCTTCTTGCCTTCGAGCGACTCCATCAGCGCAGTTTCTTCGCCGCAGATATAGGCGCCGGCGCCGTGGTGGACGATGATGTCCAGGTCCCAGCCGTGGATATTGTCCTTGCCGATCAGCTTGGCCTCATAGGCCTGCTCGACGGCGGCCTCGAGGCGCTGGCGTTCGCGGATGAACTCGCCGCGCACATAGATGAAGGCCAGATGCGCATCCATGGCACGGGCAGCCAAGAGGCACCCTTCCACCAGATGATGCGGATCATGCCGCAGGATATCGCGGTCCTTGCAGGTGCCCGGCTCGGACTCGTCGGCATTGACCAGCAGGTAGTGTGGACGCCCGTCATTGACCTTGGGCATGAAGGTCCATTTGAGCGCGGTCGGGAAACCGGCGCCGCCACGGCCACGCAGGCCAGAGGCCTTGACCTCGTTGGTGATCCAATCGCGGCCGGCGTCGATGAACTCCTTGGTGCCCACCCAGGCGCCGCGCGAACGCGCGCCTTCGAGCGTCCAGTCGCCCTGGCCATAGAGATTGGTGAAAATGCGGTCCTTGTCAGCGAGCACTCTTCACACTCCTAACGCGGCTTCTTGCCGAAGACGCGGATGTATTCTGCCTCGCCGCCGCGGGCGAGAGCCTCGGCCTGAGCCAGCCAGTTGTCGCGGGCCACGCGACCCTTGAAGCTCAGCGAATCCTCGACCTTGGCGATGTCGTCGGCCGAGAAGGTGGCAATCTGGCTCCACTTGGTGATGCCGAGCGCGTTGAGCCGGCCCTCGAGCACCGGACCGACACCCGAAATCAGCTTGAGATCGTCCGGCGCACCGGCGGGCGCTGCAAACAGCGGCGCGCTGCCGCCCTTTTCGGCGACCGGATTGACCTCGGCGGGATTGGCTTTGGCCGCGATGATCGTGCGGGTTTTCTTGACCGCGGTGCTGGTGCCATCGGCGGCCGGAGCCTTGCCCGGCGCCCTGCCGCCATCGACCTTGGCGGCCACGGACTCGGCGCCAGTCGCGTCTTCGCGCATCGCCTTGTTAGGCTTGCCGTTGGCCTTGGCCGAGGCGTTGGCGGCTTTGCGCTCGCCGTCGGCCTTTGCTTCGGAAACCTTCGCGGTCGCGGGCGTGCCCTTGATCGCCGGAGCGTTCTCTTCGCTCACGTCCTTGGGCCTGGCAGCCGTGGTCGGTGCGGGCGCGGGAGCCGCCGCGGCAGGTGCTGCCGGAGCACTCGCATCGGCCGGCGGCGGGGGCGGCACGAACTTGGTGCGCTTGGCGCTCGGCTTTTCCAGCAAGGTCGTGCGACCACCCTCGGACGCGGAATAAAGCCGGTCGATCTGCGGACCCGGCTTGATCGATGCGCCATTACCGGCGGCAAAGGCGTCGACGATTTCCTCGAAACGCTCTGGGGTCAGGTCTTCATAGGTGTCGTGATAGATCGTCACCATCGGCGCATTGACGCAGGCGCCGGCGCACTCGACCTCTTCCCAGCTCATCGTGCCATCGGCATTGAGGTGGTGCGGATCGTGGTGGATCTTGGATTTGCAGATGTCGATCAGCGCCTCAGCGCCACGCAACTGACACGGCGTCGTGCCGCAGACCTGGATATGGGCGCGGGTGCCCACCGGCTGAAGCTGGAACTGGGTGTAGAACGTGGCCACTTCCAGCACGCGGATATAGGCCATGCCGAGCATGTCGGCGATCGCTTCGATCGTGGCGCGGCTGACCCAGCCGTCCTGGTCCTGGGCGCGCATGAGCAGCGGAATGACAGCAGATTGCTGACGACCGGCCGGGTAAAGCCCGATCTTCCATTCCGCCCATTTGGCGTTTTCAGCGGTAAAGGCGAACGCGGCCGGTTGAACCGACACATCCGCAAGGCGACGCGCAACCATTAGCGATCAACCTCTCCGAACACGATATCGAGCGAGCCCAGGATGGCCGAGACGTCAGCCAGCATGTGGCCGCGGCACAGGAAATCCATGGCCGACAAATGCGCAAAACCCGGCGCCCGGATCTTGCAACGATAGGGCTTGTTGGTGCCGTCGCTGACCAGGTAGACGCCGAATTCACCCTTGGGCGCTTCAACGGCGGCATAGACCTCGCCCGCAGGCACCTTGTAGCCCTCAGTATAGAGCTTGAAATGATGGATCAGCGCTTCCATCGAACGCTTCATCTCGCCACGGCTGGGCGGAACGACCTTGCCGTCGAGCGAGGACACGGGGCCCTTTCCGTCCGGCGCGTTCAGCTTGTCCACGCACTGCTTCATGATGCGGGTCGACTGGCGCATCTCTTCCATGCGGATGAGATAGCGGTCGTAGCAGTCGCCGTTCTTGCCGATCGGAATGTCGAATTCCATCTCGTCATAGCATTCGTAGGGCTGGCTCTTGCGCAGATCCCAGGCGGCGCCAGAGCCGCGGACCATGACGCCGGAGAACCCCATATTCCAGGCGTCCTCAAGCTTGACCACGCCGATATCGACATTGCGCTGCTTGAAGATGCGGTTCTCGGTGAGCAGGCTGTCGATATCGGCCAGCGCCTTGGGGAAGGTCTCGCAGAAGGTCTCGATATCGTCGATCAGCGCCTGCGGCAGGTCCTGATGAACCCCGCCGGGACGGAAATAGGCGGCATGCATGCGGGCGCCAGAGGCGCGCTCATAGAACACCATGAGCTTTTCGCGCTGCTCGAAGCCCCAGAGCGGCGGCGTCAGCGCACCAACGTCCATGGCCTGGGTGGTGACGTTCATCAGGTGCGCGAGCAGGCGTCCGATTTCCGAATAGAGCACGCGGATGAGCTGGCCGCGGCGCGGAACTTCGAGGCCAAGCAGCTTCTCCACGGCCAAGGCAAAGGCATGCTCCTGGTTCATCGGCGCCACGTAATCGAGGCGATCGAAATAGGGTACAGCCTGCAGGTAGGTCTTGGATTCGATCAGCTTTTCGGTGCCGCGGTGCAGCAGGCCGATATGGGGATCGACGCGCTCGACGATTTCGCCATCGAGTTCCAGAATCAGACGCAGCACACCGTGCGCCGAGGGGTGCACGGGACCAAAGTTGATCGTGAAATTGCGGACTTCGGCTTCAACACTCATTGCTTGGCCTTCTCGTCGCCGGGCAGTACGTAATCAGTACCCTCCCAAGGCGACAGATAGTCGAACGAACGGTATTCCTGCATGAGCTTGACCGGCTCATAGACTACGCGCTTGCGCTCTTCGTCATAACGGACCTCGACGAAACCAGTCGTCGGGAAGTCCTTGCGCAGCGGATGGCCGTCGAAACCGTAGTCGGTCAGGATGCGGCGCAGATCGCCGTGGCCGGAGAACAGCATGCCATAGAGGTCATAGGCCTCGCGCTCGAACCACTCCGCGCCCTTGAAGACGCCAGTGATGCTCGGCACGGGTGTCACGTCGTCGGCCGTCACTTTCACGCGGATGCGCTGGTTCAGGTGCGGGCTCATGAAGTGATAGACGACGTCGAAACGCTCGTCGCGGGCCGGATAGTCGGCACCGCAGACGTCGATAAAGCTGATGAAGCGACAGTGCGGATCGTCGCGCAGGAAGGTGGCGACCGCCACGATTGCGTCGCGTTCGACGTTCAGGGTCAGTTCGCCAAAGGCAACTTGCTGCGACAGAACCGCCGAACCCAGTGCGCCTGCAATATGCGCGCCGAGGTCCATGAGCGGATCGACCTGGATAGCTTCATCCATTCTGGGGACCTAGCGTTCGATGGTGCCGGTGCGGCGGATTTTCTTTTGCAGCAACAGGATGCCGTAAAGAAGCGCTTCGGCCGTAGGCGGACAACCCGGGACGTAGACGTCCACCGGCAAAACGCGATCGCACCCGCGCACGACCGAATAGGAATAGTGATAATAGCCACCGCCATTGGCGCAGCTGCCCATGGAGATGACGTAGCGCGGCTCCGGCATCTGGTCATAGACCTTGCGCAGCGCGGGGGCCATCTTGTTGGTCAGCGTGCCGGCAACGATCAGCACGTCGGACTGGCGTGGCGAGGCGCGCGGCGCGGTGCCGAAACGCTCGATATCGTAGCGCGGCATCGACATCTGCATCATCTCGACGGCACAGCAGGCCAGACCCGTCTGCATCCACATCAGCGAGCCGGTGCGGGCCCAGTTGACCAGTTGCGACACGGTCGAGACCAGGAAGCCCTTGTCGGCCAGTTCGTCGGTTACGTCGGTGAAAAACGGATCCGTGGCGCCGGCAACCTTGTTGGTGCG
The DNA here is from genome assembly GCF_036676215.1 of Devosia sp. Taxonomy (GTDB): domain Bacteria; phylum Pseudomonadota; class Alphaproteobacteria; order Rhizobiales; family Devosiaceae; genus Devosia. The sequence goes on from NZ_JAKFDJ010000063.1 coordinate 29,961, forward strand.
CGGGTCGACAAGGCCGGTCGGGCGCGGTGCGACCAGCGTACCGGTTGGTTCACTCAATCCCATTCCAGGGCCCCTTTCCGCCATTCATAGATAAAACCGACGGTCAGGACGCCGAGGAAGATCATCATTGACCAGAATCCGAACCAGCCAACATCGCGGAAGGCCACCGCCCAGGGAAACAGGAACGCCACTTCGAGGTCGAAGATGATGAAGAGAATCGAGACGAGATAGAATCGCACGTCGAACTTCATGCGGGCGTCATCGAAGGCGTCAAAGCCCGCCTCGAATGCCGAAACCTTCTCGGGATCGGGGTTCTTCACGGCGACGATGAAGGGAGCAACCAGGAGGGCCAGTCCGATAACGCCGGCCACGGCGATAAAGATGACAATCGGCAGATAGTCGCTGAGCAAATCAGTCATGCGGCAGCCTGTTTCTAGTCCGGTCGGGCGACCGGGTTGCGAGGGTTGCGCAGGCAATTGGGGCGAGCGAACCAACGCGACAGTTGATGGCTTGGGCTTAGACCTTTGGCTATCGGGTTTCAAGGGAAAGAAAATATGACTAGAAAAATCATATATCTGACGGCGAAACGCCCGCAAGATTAGACCCCGCCTGACAAATTTGGCGATATGGGCTTGCTGCGATCTTCGCTGATTTTGGATTCCGGTCTCGGCGGCGGCAATGCGCCCAAAACTGCAAAGGCCTGCACAAGGCGGGCCTCAAACCAAAACGGCGAACCACTGTTGTGGTTCGCCGAATTGGGTTTGCAAGACGCTAGGTCAACAGGGCGGCGAGCCGCCCTGCCGATTGCAAAACTTAGAAGTGGTAGTAGACGCCGACAGTTGCCTTGGCCGCTTCGAAGAACGGGTCCGAAGCACCGTCGAAGTCGCCCTGGCCGACGAGTTCACCGCGAACGGAGACCACATCGGTCACAGCC
>NZ_JAKFDJ010000064.1:0-2478 GCF_036676215.1 Devosia sp.
CTTTCTCGGTCATTTCCAGCAGCGCCTCGCGCAGCGAGGTGCCGCGCCGCACCCGCGGCAGGCGCTCGCCGGCGTGCATCACGTGTTCCACCTTGAGCAGCAGGCGCCGGCCCAGCGCGCCACCCGGGTGGGAGAAGGCGAAGTCTTCGGCGGTAAAGCCGCGGGCCTCCAGCAGGGCGATGGCCAGGGCGTCGCCGAGCACCAGGGAGGCGGTGGTGGAGGAGGTCGGCGCCAGGTTGAGCGGGCAGGCCTCCTGCGCTATGCGCGCATCCAGATTGACCTCGGCGGCCTTGGCCAGCGGCGAATCCGGGTTGCCGGTCAGGCTGATCAGGGTAATGCCGAGGCGCTTGATCAGGGGCAGCAGGGTGACGATTTCGGCCGTGGACCCGGAATTGGACAGGGCCAGCACCACATCGTCACGGGTGATCATGCCCATATCGCCATGACTGGCCTCGGCCGGATGGACGAAAAACGCGGTAGTACCGGTGCTGGCCAGGGTGGCGGCGATCTTGCTGCCGATATGCCCGGACTTGCCCATGCCGACCACCACCACCCGGCCTTTGCTGGCCAGGATCAGCTCGCAGGCCCGCACGAAGTCGGCATCAATGCGCGACAAAAGCCCCTCTACGGCTTCGAGCTCGAGGCGAATGGTGCGCTGGGCGGACTGGATCAGATCGCTGGACTGGCTCATGGGGTCAATGCAAATGCCGAAGGAAAAGTCGGCGATTATAGCGGCAAAGGCGGATTCGCTCACCCTCGATCGCCGAGCGTCTTCTGCCAAAGCTGTCGCAACCTTGAACGAGGCCCGTTTCGGCCTTGGGGCGCGAGGGGCGGCAATGCTATAGTCCGCCGCCAATTCGGCCCGTCCGACAGGTGCGGTGTCCCTGCTCGGGGTCGCGGCGTCTGCCAGGAAGGCTGCATCGCAAAGGAGTCCAGATGAGCGCCGAGAACGCCTTCGCGGTCGAGCTGAAGGGGGTCACCTTCAAGCGCGACACGCGCAGCATCTTCAACAATGTCGATATCCGCATCCCGCGCGGCAAGGTCACCGGCATCATGGGGCCTTCCGGGTGCGGCAAGACGACCTTGTTGCGCCTGATCGCGGCCCAGCTCAAGCCGGCCAGCGGCGAGGTTTGGGTCAACGACCAGAACCTGCCGAGCCTGTCGCGCAGCGAGCTGTTCGATATGCGTAAGCAGTTCGGCGTGCTGTTCCAGAGCGGTGCGCTGTTCACCGATCTCGATGTGTTCGAGAACGTCGCCTTCCCCTTGCGCATCCACACTCGGCTGCCAGACGAGATGATCCGCGACATAGTGCTGATGAAACTGCAGGCGGTCGGCCTGCGCGGCGCCATCGACCTGATGCCGGACGAACTGTCCGGCGGCATGAAGCGGCGCGTGGCGCTGGCCCGGGCGATCGCCCTGGACCCGCAGATACTGCTGTACGACGAGCCCTTCGTCGGCCAGGACCCGATCGCCATGGGCGTGCTGGTGCGCCTGATCCGCCTGCTCAACGACGCCCTGGGCATCACCAGCATAGTGGTCTCCCACGATCTGGCCGAGACCGCCAGCATCGCCGACTACCTCTATGTGGTGGGCGACGGCGAGGTGCTGGGGCAGGGCACGCCGGATGAGCTGATGAACTCCACTAACCCGCGTATCCAGCAGTTTATGCAGGGCGAGCCGGACGGTCCGGTGCCCTTCCATTATCCGGCGGTGGATTATCGCGACGATCTTTTGGGGGGGCGCTGATGCGCAAGACGCCTACGCTCGAGCGGGTGCGCCTGCTCGGTCGCGCCGGTCTCGATGTGCTCGAGGCCCTGGGCCGATCGACCCTGTTTCTGTTGCACGTCCTGTTCGGCCGCAACGGTCTGGGTAATGGCCCGCAACTGCTGTTGAAGCAGCTCTATTCGGTGGGCGTGCTGTCGCTGGCGATCATAGTAGTGTCAGGCGTGTTTATCGGCATGGTGCTGTCGTTGCAGGGCTTCAACATCCTGACCAAGTACGGTTCCGAGCAGGCGGTGGGGCAGATGATTGCCCTGACGCTGCTGCGCGAACTGGGGCCGGTGGTGACCGCGCTGCTGTTCGCCGGTCGCGCCGGCTCGGCGCTGACCGCGGAAATCGGCAATATGAAGTCCACCGAACAGCTCTCCAGCCTGGAGATGATTGGCGTCGATCCCCTCAAGTACATCATCGCGCCGCGTCTGTGGGCCGGCTTTATCTCCATGCCGCTGCTGGCGATGATCTTCAGCGTGGTCGGCATCTGGGGCGGCGCCATGGTCGCGGTGGATTGGCTGGGAGTCTATGAGGGCTCGTTCTGGGTCAATATGCAGAACAGTGTGGATTTCGGCGAAGACGTGCTTAACGGCGTGATCAAGAGCGTCGTCTTCGCCTTCGTGGTGACCTGGATCGCCGTATTCCAGGGCTATGACTGCGAGCCGACCTCGGAACGGATCGGCCGCGCGACGACAAGAACCGTGGTCT
>NZ_JAKFDJ010000065.1:0-6976 GCF_036676215.1 Devosia sp.
TGCTCTGATGTCTGTGATGACTGCCCGTCCATGGGTCAGCGTTCCGGTCTTGTCGAGAATGGCGGTCCGTATCCCCGCCAGTGCCTCCAGCACGCCGCCGTTCTTGACGAGAACGCCGGCGCGGGCCGTGCGGGACATGCCGGAGATGATGGCCACCGGCACGGCCAGGATCAGCGGGCAAGGCGTTGCCACGACCAGCACCGCGAGCGCCCGCAGCGGGTCCTGCGACCCCATCCAGGCCACGCCAGCGATCGCCAATGCCAATGCCAGGAAGCCCATTGCATAGCGGTCGGCTATCCGCACCATCGGCGCCTTGCTGTGCTGGGCTGCCTCGACCAGCCGGACGATGCCGGCATAGGTACTTTCCGCTGCGGGAAGGGTGGCGATCAGCTCGAAGGCAGGGCCGGTAGACGTGCTTCCGCTCAGCGCCTCGCCGCCGGACGCGATGCGTTGCGGCACTGATTCCCCGGTGAGGGCGGACAGATCGAGCAGGGCATATGCGCCCGCAACCCGGCCATCGACCGGCAGGACCTCGCCCTCGCGGATCAGCAGCCGGTCACCCGGCACGATAGCGGCGATGGGGACCTCCTCGAGCCCGGATCCCTGGAAGCGCATCGCGGTACGGGCAACCCGTCCCAGCAGTGCTGTCATTTCCCGCCGTGCCCGGCCCTGGGCGAAGGTTTCGAGCAATTGGCCGCCAGCGTACATCACGGCGACGACATTGCCGGCGAGCGGTTCCCCAAACACCAGAGCCGCGGACATTGACAGCGCTGCGACCACGTCGAGCCCGACATCGCCTCGGCGCAGGGAAACCGCAATCTGGAGCAGCAATGTGACAAGGACGGGCAGCGTCGCGACCGTCCATGCCGTTCCGGCGAAGGCGTCCAAGCCCCACCATGAGAGCGCCGCTCCCGCGGCCACGCCAAGCAAGGCGACGGCGATCAGCATGTATGGGAATAGACGGCTCATCTCACTCCGATGGCTGTTCGCCGGAGGGCTATTTGAGGCTGCGCGGGGAGGGCACGCTCAGGCCGCGAGCCTCCAGCTCACGCTTTATGCTCGCCGGTATTTCCCGGCAATCACAATTGGCGGCATGCATCACGTGCCAGTTCAAGCGTTCATCCAGTTTGGCGTTTCTTGGCAGTTTGTGCGTGGCATGCCATTCGCGGTTGATCGCCATCGCATCCTCCAATGCGCTAATGGGACAACAGGATCGGCAGGCGCGGCGCGTGCAGGACGGTGCGGGTGGCGCCACCAAGAACGAACTCCTGCAGCCGGCTCCGGCCGTAGGCGCCCATCACCAGCAGGTTCGCGTCCTGGCTGACGGCAACTGCTTGCAGTGTATCGCCGATCTGAGAGCTCCCGCGCTCCCTCTGCACGTGCTTGTTTCGTATGCCATGATGTTCGAGAAGCGCCTGGATGCCGACAACCCCCGCAGGCTCGATGGCTTTGTCATCGCCAATGGTGACGACCGAAACCAGGTCAGCGCGTGCGAGAATTGGCATGGCATCGCGAAGCGCCCGGGACGCGGCCTGGCTGCCATCCCATGCCACCATCACATTCAGCGACGTGGCTCGTTGTTCAGTGACCGGCACGGCCGCTTCGAGCCCGGGCACGATGAGGACCGGGCCGCCGGAACCAAAAATCAGCGCTTCCGTCTCGGCCAGTCGCTGCGGATCGGTGCCGTCGAGAACCGTTATTGTCAGGTCATGATAGCGGGCCAGTGGCACCAGGCTATCCGCGAACGCTTCTGGTCGGCACCGCACCGGACTGACCTCTATCGTCAGGCCGAGGCCGTCGGCCCTTTCCCGGAGCCACAGGCCGATATCGTCCGCGCGATTCCGGCTAAGCCTCTCGGCGTCGGCCGCCATTTTTGAAACGCCCAGCAGTGCCTCGCCGAGGGCGCTGTGGAGGGGGGCGATGTCCACTTCCTGTACCGGCGCCGTCACCCTGCCCCCAAGCCTGGCGGACAGACCGAGGGCGTGTCCGAGGCCGACTTTAGCGGTCGCATCAGGAAAGGTCGCAGTCGGCAGCAGAATGTCCATGTTCATCTCCTCAAGCAGCAGCCAGTAGCCGACAGTCGCGACCAGACGGGCCGCATCTCTGCAGGTAATCATGACACTCTGCCGGAACGACATATTGATCCGTATCAAGCGGGCGGTTGCCAGTGACAGCGATCCGGCTTCCATGGATCGGTGTAGAAAGGCGGGCGGCGGTCGCAGGAACGTCAGCCGCCGGAAAGACGGTCGACGTCACCATGCAGAGGTCTTGCTCAACGGCCTTTGGGGCTGCACGTTAACCGGATTTTTTGCGGGCAGGGCATATCCCTAGTACTGCTCAACTATGGAGCCAATGGAGCAAGCCGATAATGTGGTCTGCCCTCATCGCAAATCTTGCCGTGGTGGGGCTTTTCATCTTGGCCTGGGCCCATGCTGAGTTGATCCTTCTCATGCTGGGTCGGCGCGTCCGTGCGGCGGCATTTGGCGGCGTGATGGGGCTCGGCGCCGTCGCCTCGATATTGCTCTCCGTCGAAATGCAGAACGGTGTGCTTTTCGACCTGCGGTCCACGCTCCTAGGGGTGTCTGGCCTTTTGGGCGGTCCGATTACGGGGCTCATCACGGGCACAATCGTTGCGGTCCATCGGCTGTCCGTAAGTGGTACCGGCGCGACCGCTGACATTGTCGGCATTGTCATCTCGACCGGGCTGGGGCTCTTGGGCTATGGGCTCCTTCGGGGACGTCCGCCCTCCACCTTGGCGACGCTGCTCTTTGCGGTGTTGGCTACGCCCCTGGCCCTGCTCAGTTTTCTAGCGTTGCCAACGCAACTCCTCGAACGCAGGCTGAGCGACGCGTTTCTGGCGACGCTGATGCTAACCGTCGTCGCAACATTTCTTGCTGTTCGGGCGCTCGTGTTCAGCCAGCAGCGAGCGGAGGAGACTATGCTGTTCATGGCCGCCGCGGACCTCGCTCCAGACTTCGCCTATATCAAGGATCCCCGCGGGCGCTTCCTGCTCGCCAATCAGGCGCTTGCGTCCTTTTACGGCATCGCGCGGGCTCTGGAGATGCGCGGCAAGACCGATTTCGACGTAGCGCCACCCGACCGTGCCACGGCCCTTTTCGCAGAGGAACAAGAAGTCCTCCAAACCGGGGTGCCCATTTTCGAGCGCGAGGAATTGCAGGTGGACGACCACGGCAATGAAAGGTGGTTCACCTCAACGAAAACGCCGCTCTACGATACCAGGGGCGATGCGTTGGGCCTGGTAGGGGTGATGCGGGACATCACCAGGCAAAAAGCGAGCGACAGGGAGTTGCTCGCCAGCCGGGACCAGCTCGCATTCATCCTGACCGAAATGTCGGATGGCTTGGCCCTGTTCGACAGCGAGGGCCGAATTGTCTACTGCAACGAGCAGTATCGATCGATGTTTCCGATTACCGGCAAACTAAGGGTTCCGGGGGCATTCCTGCCTGAGATTCTGCGTGCCGCAGTCGAACAGGGGGAACAGCCCTACATCCAGCCGGACGGAGTGGACCGGTGGATCGACACGGTGATGTCGGCACTGCGCACGGGCCTTGATGAGGAAATTCACCTGTTCGACGGCCGATGGCTGCATGTTCGTACCAAGCCCCTGGCAGGCGGGAACGCGACCGTTGTGGTCTCGGACATAACCCTTATCAAGCGGGCCGAGACGGAATTGCGCGGCCTTACTGACGAGCTGAAACTGCAGGCCACAACCGACGCCCTAACCGGCCTGCCAAACCGTCGGGCAATCGACGAATGCCTGGTCATAGAGCTTGCACGCACGAAGCGAAGCGGGCAGCCGTTCAGTCTGGTGATGATAGACATCGATCACTTCAAGGCCTTCAACGACATCTATGGGCACCCAGCCGGCGATGCCTGCCTCAGGAGCGTTGCCGGTGCGCTGGAGCGAACAGACAGGCGGCCCGGTGACTTCGTTGGCAGATATGGGGGCGAAGAGTTCTGTGCAATCCTTCCGGACACCGACGAAGACGGCGCATATTTCTTTGCGGAGAGACTCCGGACGGCGGTCCGCGACCTTCGGCGAAAGCACGAGGGAAGCGAAAAGGGCGTGGTAACAATCAGTGTCGGCGTCGCGACCTACGCAGCCGATGACATCGACAGGACCGATGCTATGCTCATCGCGCGAGCCGACGAGGCACTTTATGTCGCCAAGGGTTCCGGGCGTGACCGGGTCAACGGATGGACAAGCAGCGGATCGGAGCGTTGGCCGGCGGTTCAACCGTGAGAGCGCCCCAGGCGCCGTTCTTTTGGTCCTACAGGCTTTACCGCCCACATCACGGCTGAGTTCTTCACCATACCAGAGCGTATATTGCCGGCGCATACAGGGGAGGTCGCGTTTGCGCCCATAAGCTGTCGTGGCCCGATGGCGCCCTAGTCGGGCGGGCCTGCGCCCGCGGTGACGACGGGCGCCGTGGCCACCAAGTCGAAGGACTGTTTGTCGGCCTCGGGAAGTCCCTTACGGCGGGTCATTCGCAGCGCCACGAAGGCGATGATGGCCACCTGCACACCAGCTATGAAGCCGAGCAGCCCCACCGGGCCGAACCACTGCATGCCGAACGAAGCCAACGCCGGCCCGATGGTCGAACCAAGGCCGTAGAGTAGCAGCAGGCCGGCTGAGACCTCGACATATTCGGCGCGGTCGGCAAAATCGAACACATGGGCCGAGGCCACAGCATAGGCTGGCAGGATGGTGGCGCCGAAGGCGAAGGCGAAGACCAGCCATGGCCCGCCCAGATCAGGCAGCATGGCGATGGCGAGGCAGGCCAGCGCCGCGGCGGCCGTGACGCCCATCAGCACATAGCGGCGATCGAGACTGTCGGAGAGCCGGCCGATGGGCCATTGCGCCAGTGCGCCACCCAGCACCAATACGCTCATGAACAGGGCCGCCGAGGTGACATTGCCGCTGCGGGCCGCGGCAAAGACCGGCCCCAGCGACCAAAGCGCGCCGGTGCCCAGGCCGATAAGGAAGATCGAAACGGTACCCGCGGGCGATAGCTGGAACAGGTGCAGCGGGCGGAACCGCACCAATTCGGGCGGCTTTGGTTCGGGGGAGCGCGACAGCGCCAGCGGCACCGCCGCCACCGACACCAGAACGGAGGCGAGGGAAAACAGCACGAAGGAAGAGGTTTCGAATAGCGTCACCGTCATCTGTCCGAGCGTGGTGACGATGTAGTTGATGGCCACATAGGTCGAGATCAGCGCGCCGCGTGTCTCCCTTGTGGCGCGGTCATTGATCCAGCTCTCGACGATAAGATAGAGCCCGGCGAGGCAGAAGCCGGTGATAAGGCGCAGCACCGCCCAGGCCAGTGGATGGACCAACATGGGATAGATCAGGGCCACGGCGGAGGCGATGGCGACCAGCGCGGCAAAGGTACGGACATGCCCGACCCGGCGCAGCAGTAGTGGCGTTCGCAGGCAGCCCAGCACGAAGCCGAGATAGTAGCCCGAGCCCATCAGGCCGAGTTGCAGCGCCGAAAAACCCTCGATGCCGCCGCGAATGGGTAGCAACATCATCTGCAGCCCGTTGCCGGTGACGAGGAAAGCCACGCTGATCAGCAGCGCGGCGACCGAGACAAAGGGAGAGGGCTCCCGAATGGATTGCGACTCGGCCAATCGGACCTCCCAGCCTATTGACGACTACTGGCCCGGAACGGGGCCGGCAATCAAGGTACGTCGCGGTCGGCTGCCTGCAGCAATGCCAGCACATAGGGCGCAAACGAGCGCCAGACTTCGACGCGGAAGGCCTGAGGCCCGGTGCGCCAGAGCACGATCTCGGCTTTCTCGAAGATAGTGCGGGTGACCATGCCCACGGGGAAGGCCTTGAGCGACAGATCGAGCGGCACGCAGGCATTGAGGATGGCGGCGGCTTTGAGACCGTCAATGAGCAGCGCGGTCTGGCGATGCGACACATCGACGAGCGCGCAGGCGGTGCCCTCCAGGGCGACCGACAGGCCCTGGTAGAGCGCGGCTGTTTCGGCCTCCGGCGCGAGCAGCAGCCATTCGTCCGGCCCCAGCCACAGGGCGCTGCGATCACCTGCCATGGCGGAGGTGCAGGGCTTTGTGGGAATGGCGAAGCCAAAGGCGGCGCCTGCCGCCGCGACCGCATCGACGCCGCGGAGTACGAAGCGGGATGCGGGGGCAGCCCCTGTCAGCGTGACGTTGCTGGTCGCAATCGAGACGGGCAGCGACCCGGCGAGAGCTGTACTGAGGTCAAGCATTGATGCGGCCCCCTTCCTTGTCGAAGAAAATCGGTTCGGTCACCGTCACGGGAATACCGCCATTGGGCATGGGGACGTGGAGCACTGCCCCCAGACGTTCCTTGCCACCGGCGACCAGCGCCATGGCAATGGAGCGGCCCAGCGTCTCGCTCCAATAAGACGAGGTGACGTGGCCGAGCGCCGGCGTGCCGGTGGCGGGCGAGGCTTCCACGGTAACCTGGGCCCCCTCCTCCAGCACCACTTTCGGATCGGTAGTGAGCAATCCGACCAAATGCTTGCGGTCCGCCTTGAGCAGATCGGGCCGCCGCAGCGAGCGCTTGCCGACGAAGTCCTTCTTGGTCTTGCCGATGGCCCAATCGAGGGCGAGGTCGGACGGCGTGACGGTGCCGTCGGTCTCCTGGCCGATGATGATGTAGCCCTTCTCGGCGCGCAGCACGTGCATGGTTTCGGTGCCATAAGGCGTGAGGCCATGCGGGGCGCCGGCGGCGTAGATGGCCTCCCAGACGGCACGGCCATAATCGGCCGGCACGTTGACCTCGAAGCCCAGTTCGCCCGTGAAGCTGACGCGGAACAGGCGGGTCGGGACGCCGCAGATCGTGCCCTCGCGCAGGCTCATATGCGGCATTGCATCGGGCGACATGTCGATGCCTTCGACCAGCGGCTCGAGGATTTCCCGGGCCTTGGGGCCTTGGATGGCGATGACCGCCCATTGCTCGGTG
>NZ_JAKFDJ010000066.1:0-1514 GCF_036676215.1 Devosia sp.
GATGGCGACGCAGTTCTTGACCCAGGACTTGCGCCGCCGGCCCGTGGTGAAGCGCAACTGGCGCGGCTCGCCGAGCGCCTCGCCGTCGAGACCTTCGAGCAGCACGCGCGCGGCCTCGTCGTCACTGGTGAAGCCATCGCAATACACGTGGCCATTGCCGGTGCGGTGCTGCAGCGGAATGCGCCAGGTCCAACCGGCGGCCCTGGCGGTCGAGGTGGTATAGGGCGTGAGCGGCAGGGCCCGGGCGCATGGCAGGGCCAGCGCGCTGTTACACGGCAGCATGGCGCTCCAGTCCTCGTAGCCGGCCTGGTACACGCCTTCGATCAACAGGCCGCGAAAGCCCGAGCAATCGACGAACAGGTCGCCCTCGACGCGGCGCCCGTCGCGCAGTTCGAGGGCGGTGATGAAGCCGGTTTTGGGGTGCTGTTCGACGTTCTCGACCATGCCTTCGATACGCTTGACGCCGCGCTGCATGGCGTAGTCGCGCAAATAGGCGGCATACAGTCCGGCGTCGAAATGGTAGGCGTAGCTGTACGCGTCGGTGATCGATGGCAGCTCGTCGTGCTGCGGCATGAAGCGGTTGCTGCGCGCCATCATGGTCGCCATCGACCATTGCTCGTAAGACGGCATGTCCTTGAACACGCGCGACAGGCGCAGCCAGTACATGTAAGCCGGGCGGTTCTCGATGGCCGGGCCGAAATCGCCGAAGCCGTGGAAAAACCGGTTGCCGGCATGGCCCCAATCCTTGAATTCGATGCCGAGCTTGAAGCTCGCCTGCGTCTTCTTGACGAACTCGGCTTCGTCGATGCCCAGGGCGAGATTGAAATGGCGGATGGTCGGGAGCGTCGCTTCGCCCACGCCGACGGTGCCGATCTCGGCCGACTCGACCAGCACGATCTCGCAGGTCTTGGGCAGCTTGAGCGCCAGCGGCGCGGCAGTCATCCAACCGGCGGTACCGCCGCCGACGATGACGATGGTTCGAATAGCTTTGTCAGACATAGGCAACCCATGCTAAAAAAGAGAGGCGGCCGGAGCCGCCCCTGAAACTGCCGGCAAAGCGGCAGGAGACTACGGGAGGTCCATGCGTCTTAGTACGTGTAGCGCAGCGCCAGGCGATAACTGCGGCCAGGCTCGAACCAGGAACGGATATTGTTGCCGATACCCTGCTGCTGGGTCTGCTTGACAACGGTATCCAGGATGTTGCTAGCCGAGAAGCTGGCCTGGAGGTTGTCGCTGAACCTATAGTCGAACCCGAAGTCCAGCTGGCCGGCCGCTTCCTGCCAGGTCGGCAAGCCCCAGCCCACGTCCTGCGGATAGACCGTCTTGCCATCGACAACCGTCGCCCGGGTCGGATCGGCACTGGTGGCGTCCTGGCCCTGCGTGCCGTTGACGGACACGCCCTGCAGGAAACGACTGCGCCAGCTGTAGGCCAGGCGCATCGACATCGGCCCCTTGTCGTAGAAGACCATGAGGTTGTACGCGTTCTTCGACAAATACTGCAGCGGCATATCCTT
>NZ_JAKFDJ010000067.1:0-74304 GCF_036676215.1 Devosia sp.
GAACCATCGCTCATCGTCGAGATGACGCGCCACTTGCCGCCCTTGCGGACGTCGTATTCGACGATTTCGTTGTCCTCGCGCGGACCGAACCAATAGGCGACGTGTTCGGGTCGGGTCCACACGGTCCAGAGCAGGTCGAGCGGAGCGTCGAAGGTGCGGGTCATGATGATCACCGGCTCGTCGGCCGGCAGTTCGGTCTTGAACAGGTTGGGCGCTGCCTGGGTGTTCATTTGTTGTCTCCTTGTCGGTGTCTTGGTCAGTTCTTGCTGTCGGTTTCGGGGGTCTGCAGTTTCTTGAGATAGGCATCGAGCTGGTCCAGGTTCTGCTCCCAGAACTTGCGGTAGAGCTCGACCAGGGAAGCCACGTCGCGCATGGGCGCCGCTTCCAGCTTGCAGGGGCGCCATTGCGCCTGCCTGCCGCGGCTGACGAGACCGGCATGCTCCAGTACCTTGATGTGCTTGGAGACCGCGGCCAGCGTCATGTCGAAGGGTTCGGCCAGCTCGTTGACGCTGGCCTCGCCCAGCGACAGCCGGGCGAGAATTGCCCTTCGGGTCGGGTCGGCAAGGGCAGCGAGCGTGGTGCTCAGGGCATCGGTCATCTTTATTCAACCGTTTTATATAATACTAGTTGGTTGAATACGACGATGTGCGTGACTTGTCAACACCCCTGCCCTGAGGCAAGGAAGCCGCATGAAGACAATTCTCATCGTGGGCATCGGCACCGGCAACCCCGAGCATCTGACGGTGCAGGCCATCAATGCGCTCAACCGGGCCGATGTGCTGTTCATCCCGGACAAGGGTGCAGGCAAGGCCGATCTGGCCGATCTGCGCCGCGAGATTGTTGCGCGTTACGTGACCAATCCGAACAGCCGCACCGTCGAATACACGATGCCCAAACGCGACGCCGCCAATCCTGATTACGGCGCCGGCGTCGACGATTGGCATGCGGCGCTGGCCGCACGCTTCGGCGCCCTGCTGGAAAATGTTCCCGGCAACGGCGCCTGCGCCTTCCTGGTCTGGGGCGATCCGGGGCTCTACGATTCGACCATTCGTATCGTCGAACGCCTGCGGTCCGAGCATGAAGTGGAGATCGTTCCCGGCATTACCAGCATCCAGGCCCTCACCGCCGCCCACCGCATCGCCCTCAACCGCATCGGCGAGCCGGTCCACATCACCACGGGCCGCCAACTCGGACCGGTCGTCGATGACACCGTGGTCATGCTCGATGGGCAGACGGCCTTCCTCAATGCCGATCCCGATCTCGACATCTTCTGGGGCGCCTATCTGGGCACGCCGGACGAGATCACCATTGCCGGCAGGTTAGGCGCGGTGCGCGAGCAGATTGTCGCGACGCGCAAGGCCGCGCGGGAGCGGCATGGCTGGATCATGGATACGTATCTGCTGCGCAAGCGGGAGTGAGGATCAACTTCAGGCAGGAGCGGGTCCCTCCGCCTTTCACTTGCCCGCGCTGGTGCAGTCGACACCCTCCCCCTTGCGGGGAGGGATCAAGGGAGGGGGGGCCCGGATATTTGGGGCAACCGCCACCCCCTCCCAGCCTCCCCCGTCGAGGGGGAGGTGCCGCCCGGTGCACTGCAAGATCGTGCCACGGTCGATATGCGATAGACCTTCTCCCACGAGGGGAGAAGGAAGGCAGGGGTCGGCGGCGTGTCGCAGTTGGATATGCCCTGCCAATCCGCTAAACCTCTCGGCATGTCCCTCGCCCTACCCTTAGAACCCAGCCGTCGCGGCGCCTGTCCGTCGCTCGACATGCCGATGCAGACCGGCGATGGCCTTTTGGCGCGCATTCGTATCGCGGGTGGCCAGCTCGACCCGGTGCGGCTGGAACAGTTGGCCGTGCTCGGCGGCACCTATGGCAATGGCGTTATTGAGATTACCGCCCGTGGCAATCTGCAGGTGCGCGGGCTGACGGCAGCACTGGCGCCCGCTTTTGCCAGCGCGGTCCGGCAGGTCATTGACGTCGAAACAGGCCTCGTCGTCGAGACGCCGCCATTGGCGGGAGACGACCCGCTGGAATTTATCGACCCCCGTCCCCTCGCCGCGTCGATCAAGGCGCTTGCTGCGCCATTTGCGCATCGGCTGGGGCCCAAGGTCGCGGTCATTGTCGATGGCAATGGGCAGATCGGCCTGGGCGCGCTCAAGGCCGATCTGCGCCTGGTGGCCGTCGGACCGGACATCTGGCTGGTTTCGGTCGGCGCGACGCTGCTGGGCACCACGCGTCGGCCTCTCGATTGTGCCGGTGTTGTGCTGACCGCGCTGGCATCCCTGGGGCTGCAGGGCCGCGCCACGGACCTGCCCCTGGCTGACCTCGCGCCTGAGCTTGACGACCTGGTCAGCTCCTCGGCCCCTGTGCGCCAGCCCGTCAGCTCGCCGATCGGCCGGTTTCCCATGCATCGCGGCAAAGCGACGGGCCTTGGTCTGCCATTTGGCGCTATGGCCTGCGAGTCCATCGCCGCTCTGGCCGATGGCGCCTGGCGTTCCGGCATCAGTGCGTTCCGCCCCGGTCCGCACCATTCCCTGATCGCCATCGGTGGCGATGGCAGCCTCATCGAGGAGGCATCGCAAATCGGTTTTATCACGCATCCCAATGACCCCCGCACGCGCATCAGCGCCTGTATCGGCAGCGATGGCTGCGCCTCGGGCCATATCGCGGCACGCGCCGTTGCATCCCGGCTGGCGCCGAGCCTGGCACCCGGCAGCAACCTTCACGTCTCGGGCTGCCAGAAGGGCTGTGCCCATCCGGGCCGCGCCGAAGTGACGCTTATCGGGCGTGCGGATGGCTATGGTCTTGTCATCGACGGCCGGGCGGGCGATACGCCACGGGCAGTGCTGCGGGCAGATCAGCTCGAAACCGCGCTGCTCGCGGCCCAGGGATGACGATGACCGACTACGACTACATCAAGGATGGCGATGCGATCTATGCGCAGTCCTTCGCCATCATCCGCGCCGAAGCGGACCTCTCGGCCTTCTCCCCGGATGAAGCCGAGCTCGCCATCCGCATGATCCACGCCGCCGGCTCGGTCGAGGCGGCGCAGCATTTCGAATTTGGCCCCGGCTTTGTGGCCGCCGCCCGCACGGCGCTTGCCCTTGGCGCGCCGATCTTCTGCGATGCCGAAATGGTGGCGCGCGGCGTCACGGCGGCCCGCCTGCCCGCCAGCAACGAGGTCATCTGCACCTTGCGCGATCCGCAGACGCCGGCCATCGCGGCTGAAATCGGCAATACGCGCTCGGCTGCCGCATTGCGCCTGTGGCTGCCGCGCCTTGCCGGGGCAGTCGTGGCCATCGGCAATGCGCCCACAGCGCTGTTCTTCCTGCTCGAACTGCTGCGCGATGGCGCGCCCCGCCCCGCCGCCATTGTCGGCATGCCGGTGGGCTTCGTCGGCGCCGCTGAATCCAAGGCGGCTTTGGCCGAGAATTCCTATGGCGTGCCCTATGCCATCATACGCGGGCGCCTGGGTGGTTCGGCCATGACGGCCGCGGCACTCAACGCCCTGGCGAGGCCCGGCATATGACCGGCAAGCTCATCGGCGTCGGCACCGGACCGGGCGATCCGGAATTGCTCACCATCAAGGCCGTCCGCGCCATCGAAGGGGCGGATGTCGTTGCCTATTTCGCCAAGCAGGGCAATGCCAGCAATGCCCGCAGGATCGTGGCAGACCTGATGACCGGCCAGATCGAGGAACAGCTGGGCTATCCGGTCACCACCGAGATCGACCGTCGCCATGACGATTACAAATCGGCCACCAACGGCTTCTATGGCGAGGCCGCTGCTCGCGTCGCCGCCCATCTTGATGCCGGCCGCAATGTCGCCGTGCTGAGCGAGGGCGACCCGCTGTTTTATGGCAGCTATATGCATATCCATGTGCGGCTGTCGCAGCTCTACCCCACCGAGGTCATCCCCGGCATCACGGCCATGTCCGGCTGCTGGTCCGCCGCCGGCCTGCCGCTGGTGCAGGGCGACGACATCCTTTCGGTCCTGCCAGGAACGCTCGATGAGGTCGACCTGCGCGGCCGGCTCGCCAATACCGATGGCGCCGTGATCATGAAGGTGGGCCGCAACCTATCCAAGATCCGCCGCGCCATCGAGGCTGCCGGGCGCCTCGAAGACGCGGTCTATGTCGAGCGCGGCACCATGGCCGAGGGGCGCTCCATGCGCCTCGCCGACAAGACCGACGATATCGCGCCCTATTTCGCGCTGATCCTCGTTCCCGGCTGGAGCACGCGGCCATGACGGGCAAGCTCACCGTCGTCGGCACTGGCCCGGGCAATCCGGACCAGACCACGCCCGAGGCACTGGCCGCCATCGCCACGTCCCACGTGTTTTTCGGCTACGGCCCCTATCTCGACCGCCTCACCCTGCGCGCCGACCAGCGCCGTGTCGCCTCCGACAATCGCGAGGAACTGGCGCGCGCCAAGGATGCGCTGATGACGGCCGCCAGCGGCGAGCAGGTTTGCGTCGTCTCGGGCGGCGATCCCGGGGTCTTTGCCATGGCCGCCGCCATTTGCGAAGCCATCGAGGAAGGCCCTCCCGCCTGGCGCAACGTCGATCTCACCATCGTGCCCGGCGTCACCGCCATGCTGGCCGTGGCGGCCCGCGCCGGTGCGCCCCTGGGCCACGATTTCTGCGCCATTTCGCTATCGGACAATCTCAAGCCCTGGACGGTGATCGAAGCGCGGCTGCGCGCCGTCGCCAGCGCGGGCCTCGTCATCGCGCTCTACAATCCCATTTCCAAGGCCCGCCCGTGGCAGCTGGGCACCGCCTTTGCCATCCTGCGCGAAGTGCTGCCTTGGTCGACACCAGTCATCTTCGGCCGAGCAGCGGGGCGCCCCGACGAGGCCATCACCCTGATGACGCTGGCCGAGGCCGATGCCGGCAGGGCCGACATGGCCACCTGCGTCATCATCGGCTCGCCCGAAACCCGCGTCATTGAACGCCCAGACCGCGCCCCGCTGGTCTATTCGCCCCGTTCCACCGGGGGTGGGCAATGAGCTGGCTGTCCATCGTCGGTATTGGCGAGGATGGCCTTGCCGGGCTTGGTGACGCCGCCATGGCTGCCATCTCCGGTGCCGAAATCGTCTTTGGCGGCGCGCGCCACCTTGAACTGGCGGCCCCGGCCATCACCGGCGAGGCCCGCCCCTGGCTTTCGCCCTTCTCGGAGTCCATCGACGCCGTTGTCGCGCTGCGTGGTCGCAAGGTCTGCGTCCTCGCCTCCGGCGATCCGTTTCATCATGGTGTCGGCGTCACGCTTGCCCGCCAGATTGATGCCAGCCAGATGCAGGTCTTCCCGCATCCTTCTTCCTTCAGTCTTGCTGCCGCGCGCCTCGGCTGGCCGCTGCAGGATGTGTTGAGCCTATCGTTGCATGGACGGCCGCTCGATCTGATCCGTCCGCATTTGCATGCCGGCGCCCGCATCCTGGCGCTGACTTCGGACGAGCACGGGCCTGCGGCGCTGGCGGGGCTGCTGACCGAAGCCGGCTTCGGGATTTCCATCGTCACGGTGCTCGAAGCGCTCGGCGGTCCCAGCGAACGCGTGCGTTCCCATGTCGCCATGAGCTTTGCGATCGCCGATATCAACCCGCTCAATATCTGCGCCATCAGCGTCGTCGCCCTGCCCGACGCCCGCATCCTGCCGCTGACGCCGGGGCGCGACGACGCGCTGTTCGAGCATGACGGCCAGATCACCAAGCGAGAGGTTCGCGCGCTCACGCTCTCGGCGCTGGCCCCCCGCCGCGGCGAAACGCTCTGGGATATCGGGGCCGGATCGGGCTCGGTGGGCATCGAGTGGATGCTGGCCGATCCGAGCCTGCGCGCCATTGCCATAGAGGCCAATTCGGAACGCGCCGGCCGCATCACCCGCAATGCCGCAGCCTGTGGTGTACCAGACCTCAAACTGGTCATCGGCACGGCGCCGGACGCCCTGTCCGGGCTCGAAGCGCCCCACGCCGTCTTCATCGGCGGCGGCGGTTCCGATCCCGGCGTGCTCGACGCCGCCATAGCGGCGCTGCGCCCCGGCGGGCGACTGGTCGCCAATGCGGTGACGCTGGAGCTGGAAGCCGTGCTGCTGGAGCGGCATGTCAGGCTCGGCGGCCACCTGACCCGCATCGCCATCTCGCGCGCCGACGCCGTCGGTTCGATGACCGGCTGGCGCCCCGCCATGCCGATCACCCAATGGGCCTGGACCAAGCCATGACAGCCGCACCCTTCTTCACCTCCCCCTTCGGGGGTGAGGCCCGCGGGCGACGGGTGAGGGGGCCTTCCCCGCGCACCGCACCCAGTAAAGGCCCCCTCACCCGACCCAAGAGGGTTGACCTCGCCCCCAGGGGGAGAGGTAAGAAAGTGCTGCCATGACAGTCCACTTCATCGGCGCCGGTCCCGGCGCGGCTGATCTGATCACCGTGCGCGGCATGAAGCTGCTCGCCGCCAGCCCCGTCTGCCTCTATGCCGGCTCCATCGTGCCGCCGGAAATGCTGGCCTGGTGCGGCCCGGATACGCGCCTCGTCGATACGGCCCCGCTATCGCTCGACGAAATCGAAGCCGAATATGCCAGGGCCCACGCTGCTGGCGAGGACGTGGCCCGGCTCCATTCCGGTGACCTCTCGGTGTGGAGCGCGGTGGCCGAACAGATGCGGCGGCTCGATCGTCTCGGCATTGCCTACACCTTGACGCCGGGCGTCCCCGCCTTCGCCGCGGCCGCCGCGGCGCTGGGTCGTGAGCTGACGATTCCGGCCGAAGCGCAAAGCCTCGTCCTTACCCGCATATCCGGTCGCGCCTCTCCCATGCCGGAGCGCGAGACGCTGGCCGCGTTCGGCGCGACGGGCGCGACGCTGGCCATCCATCTGGCCGTTCATGCGCTCGACAGGGTCGTGACGGAATTGCGGCCGCTCTACGGCGACGACTGCCCTGTGGCGATCGTCTTCCACGCCTCCTGGCCCGACGAAAAGATCACCGTGGGCACCCTCGCCGACATCGAAGCCCGCTTTGCCGCCGACCCGGTGGAACGCACCGCCATCATTTTCGTCGGCCGCGGCCTCGGCGCCGCCAACTTCCGCGAGAGCAGCCTCTACGATCCCGACTACCAGCGCCGCTTCCGGGATCGGACCTAGATATCCTTCACCTCTCCCTTTGGGGGAGAGGTCGACCCTCTTGGGTCGGGTGAGGGGGCCTTTACCGGGTGCAGCGCGTGGGGAAGGCCCCCTCACCCGGCGCTGCGCGCCGACCTCTCCCCCAAAGGGAGAGGTAAGGCCTACCGCCCGATCGTGCTCTCGCGCACCAGCAGTTCGGGTTCGATCAGCGTGACCTGCGGTTCGGGGAGCAGGTCGGGCGCCTGAATGAGGTCGATAAGCCGTTGCACGGCCAATTCGGTCACACGGCCAACGGCATAGTCGACGCTGGTCAGCGGCGTGGCCGCGTGTTCGGCGAACTCGATATTGTCGAAACCCACAATCGCCAGGTCCTCTGGCACGCGCAGGCCGTGTTGCTGGGTCCAGCGCAGCGCCCCCAGCGCCAGCGAGTCCGTCCCCGCCAGCAGCGCTGTCATGCCATTGCCCCGTGCTGCAAGCTCGGCCATGGCGCCATGCCCGGCCAGCAATGAATGGCCGCGCGGCTCGATCGTCAGAGCGTCATCGACGCCGATTCCCGCCTCGGACAAAGCCTGCTGGTAGCCCTCGCGCTTTTCGTGATTGCCCCGGGCGCTGGCGCCATCAATCAGGCCGATGCGGCTGTGGCCCAGGTCGATCAGGTGGCGCGCGGCCTTGTAGGCACCGCGCCGCTCATCGACACAGACCGCATCGACGCCGGCATCGGGGTCAGCCACCAGCAGCACCAGCGGATAGCCAGCCTGCCGCAAGCGGCGGATGTGGTCGAGCTCGCGGTGGCTGCGCGGATAGATCAGCATGCCGTCCACCTGGCGCGAGCGGAACATCTCGATCACCTTCTTTTCCTCGGCGTGATCGTTGTTCGAGGTCGCAAACAGGGTCGAGTAGCCCTGCTCCGCCAGCCGCAGTTCGATGGCCTGGGCCACCTGCGTCAGGATCGGGTTAGTGATGTCGGTCAGCACCAGGCCAATGGTCCGCGTCTCCCGGCTGACCAGGGATTTGGCGACCTGGTTGGGCAGGTAATTCAGTGCCTCCGCGGCCGCCTGGATCACCTGCCGCGTCTCGGGCGGAATGCGCGGGCTGTCGCGCAAGGCGAGCGACACCGTATTGACCGAAAAGCCGGTCCGGTCCGCAATGTCCTTGAGACGAACAACCAGTCTGCCCATGAACGGGTCCCATCGTATTAGCGCTAACCGCCTCCTATCACCTTAGGCTCGCAGCGCCAAATTCGAGGGAAACATCCGGACCCGCTAGAGACGGCGACCGCTGGCCCGGTTGAAGGGGTGCAGCGTGGCGACAGGTACGGCGAAATCCACCTGCCCTGTTTCCTCCAGGGTCGTGCGGCCCTGCGCCACGATGACGAATATCTGCTCCAGACCAGCCACCCGCACATAGAGGTGGCTCTCGCCGCCCACGGGCTCAATCAGTTCCAGGGTGCCGGAGAGCGGGATATCCCCCGATGCGCCCTTGCCCATGGTGATAGCGTCGGGGCGAACACCCACAATATCGGTCCCTGCCGGCAGGCTCTCGGGCAGGGTCACGCCGGGGAGTGCCCGTATCCTCTCGACGTCGATCAGGTTCATCGGCGGCGAGCCGATGAAGCCGGCCACGAACAGCGAGGCCGGGCGGTCGTAGAGTTCGATCGGCTTGCCGACCTGTTCGATATGGCCGCCATTCATCACCACCAGCCGGTCGGCCAGGGTCATGGCTTCGAGCTGGTCATGGGTTACGTAAACGCTGGTGGTGCCGAGCGAACGCTGCAGGCGGCGGATCTCGATCCGCATCTGGCCGCGCAGCTTGGCGTCGAGATTGCTCAGCGGCTCATCGAACAGAAAAGCCTTGGGCTGGCGGACAATTGCCCGGCCCATGGCGACGCGCTGGCGCTGCCCGCCCGAAAGCTGGCGCGGCTTGCGGTCGAGGAACGGGGCAATCTCGAGCGTCTGCGCCGCAGCTTCGACGCGGGCGTCGATCTCGGCGCGCGGCGTGCCCCGGTTCTTGAGCCCGTATTCCAGGTTTCCGCGCACCGTCATGTGCGGATAGAGCGCATAGTTCTGGAACACCATGGCAATGTCGCGCTCGGCCGGCTCGCGCTTGTTGACCACGTCGCCACCGATGGAAATCGTGCCATCACTGATGGTTTCGAGGCCGGCAATCATGCGCAGCAGGGTGGACTTACCGCAGCCGGATGGCCCCACGAGCACGACCAATTCGCCATCGGCAATGGCAAGGTCGATGCCGTGGATCACCTGGGCGCCGCCGGGATAGGTCTTCTTGACGCCGGAAAGCTCGATGGCGGCCATGCTATTTCTCCGTTTCGACCAGGCCCTTGACGAACAGGCGCTGCATGAAGATGACGACGAGGACGGGGGGCAGCATGGCCAGGATCACCGCGGCCATGACCAGGTTCCAGAGCGGTTCGGAATCGGCACTGGCGGCGAGGCGCTTGATACCCATGACGACGGTGTAATATTTGCTATCCGTGGTCACCAGCAGCGGCCAGAGATACTGCACCCACCCATAGATGAAGAGGATGACGAAGAGTGCCGCGATATTGGTCCGGCTCAGCGGCAGAAGGATATCGCGGAAGAACTTGATCGGGCCGGCCCCGTCCACGCGGGCCGCCTCCATCAATTCGTCGGGGACGGTGAGGAAGAACTGGCGGAACAGGAAGGTGGCCGTCGCCGAGGCGATGAGCGGTAGGGTCAGCCCGACATAGGAGTTGAGCAGCCCCAGATTGGCGACCACCGCAAAGGTGGGGATGATACGCACCTCGACCGGCAGCATCAGCGTGATGAAGATGATCCAGAACGCCACCATGCGGAACGGGAACTTGAAGAACACGATCGCATAGGCCGACAGCAGCGAGATGGTGATCTTGCCTACGGCGATGATGATGGCGATGATCAGCGAGTTCATCAGCATGATCCAGAGCGGCGGCGCCCCCGAGGTGGAAATACCCTCGGTGAGCATCTTGCCGTAGTTCTCCATCAGGTGCGGCCCCGGCAGCAGCGGCACCAGCCCGCGCATAAAGTCGCCGCTGCCATGGGTGGAGGCGATGAAGGCCAGATAGACCGGGAACACCACCACCACGACGCCCACGATGAGCACCAGATGGGTGAGGATGGCGAGGAGGGGACGATTTTCGACCATGTTCTTGCTGCGCTCCTCAGTACTGTACGCGCCGCTCGACATAGCGGAACTGGATGGCGGTCAGCACGATGACGATGGCCATCAACACCACGGACTGGGCGGCGGACGAGCCGATATTGAGCCCAAGGAACCCGTCGGCATAGACCTTGTAGACCAGGATATTGGTGGCCTGGTTGGGCCCGCCCGATGTGGTCGCGTCGACGATGCCGAAGGTGTCGAACATGGCGTAGTTGATGTTGACGATCAGCAGGAAGAAGGTGGTCGGCGAGAGCAGCGGAAAGACGATGGTCCAGAAGCGCTTGAAGGGTCCGGCGCCATCGATGGCGGCCGCCTCGGTCAGCGATTGCGGCACCGACTGGAGCCCCGCCACGAAGAACAGGAAATTGTAGGAAATCTGTTTCCAGCTCGCCGCGATGATGACGAAGATCATGGCCTGGTTGCCATCCACGCGGTGGTTCCAGGCAATGCCCACGGCGCGCATCAGATAGGGGGCGATGCCGATAGTGGGGTTGAACATGAACCACCACAGGATGCCCACGACCACAGGGGCAACGGCATAGGGCCAGACCAGCAGGGTCGTATAAACGCGGTTTGAGCGCAGCACGCGGCTGACAGCCAGCGCGAGAATGAGCGACAGGGTCATGGACAGCAGCGTCACCGACGCGGCAAACACCGCCGTCTTGGTGAGCGAGTTCACATAGCCCGGGTCGGCAAACAGGCGCGAATAGTTCTCGAACCAGATGAAAGTAGTGCGGAAACCGAAGGGGTCTTCGCGCTCGAAGGATGACTTCACCGCCTGCGCTGCCGGCCAGATGAAGAAGATCAGCGTCACTGCAAGTTGCGGCGCGAGCAGCGCGTAGGGCAGCAGCTTGTTCGGGAAGATCGTGCGCTTGGTTTGCATTCGGGCCGAGAACTCCCCGACGGTCACGGCCAGACAAGCCGGGCGGCATGGGCCGATTGGTGAGTGGGCCGCCCCCGACCTTGCGATCGCGGGCGGCCCGGGGAGGCTTACTGATTGGCGGCTTCGAAGTCGCGCAGGATCTGGTTGCCACGCTCAACGGCGGCGTCGAGCGCCTCCTGGGCGGTCTTGCTACCGGCGAGCAGGGCCTCGAACTCTTCATCAACCACGGTGCGGGCCTGGGTCAGGTTGCCGAAGCGGATGCCCTTGGAATTGGCCGAAGGCGTGCCGCGGGTGATCTGGTTGATGGCGATGTCCGAGCCGGGATTGGCTTCGTAATAGCCCTGTTCCTTGCCAAGGTCGAAGGCGGCATTGGTGATCGGGAGGTAGCCGGTCGCCTGGTGCCAATCGGCCTGTACTTGCGGGCTCGACAGGTAGGTGAAGAACTGGGCGACGCCCTTATAGACTTCGGCATCCTTGCCATTGAGGGCCCAAAGGGTGGCGCCACCAATGATCGAGTTCTTCGGTTCGGCGATCACGTCGTCATAGAAAGGCAGGGGCGCGAAGCCGACTTCGAACTCCTTGGAATTGTTGACGACGCCAGCGCGCGAGGCCGACGAGTTCATGTAGATCGCGCATTCCTGCGCGTAGAATTTCGGCGGAGCATCAGCACCACCGACCGGGCCACCATACTGGAACAGGCCTTCGTCGGCCCACTTCTTCAGGTTGTCCCAATGCTTGACCTGGACGTCACCATTGAAGGTGAACTCGCTGCCCAGGCCGCCGAAGCCGTTTTCCAGCGTGCCATAGGGCTGATCGTGGATGGCAGAGAGGTTTTCGAGCTGCACCCAGGAAATCCAGCCGGAGGTGAAACCGCAGGGGGCGGCGCCCGATTCCATGATCTGGCGGCTCATCGTCTCAAGCTCAGCCCAGGTCTTGGGCGGGGTCTCGCGGTCGAGGCCGGCTTTCTCGAACACGTCCTTGTTGTAGTACATGATCGGGGTCGAGGAGTTGAACGGCATGGACAGGATGTTGCCATCGACGTCTGAATAGTAGCCGGTCACCGGAGCCAGGAAGCCTGACGGATCCCAGGCTTCGCCATTTTCCGTCATCAGCGAATGGACCGGGTTCACGGCGCCCTTGGCGGCCATCATGGTGCCCGTGCCGACCTCGAAGACCTGCACGATGGCGGGCTGCTCGTTGGCGCGGAAGGCAGCAATGGCGGCGGTCAACGTCTCGGGATAGCTGCCCTTGTAGCTGGGGACGACGACGAACTCGCTCTGGCTTTCGTTGAAGCCGGTGGCGATGGCTTCAAGCCGCTGGCCGAGTTCGGCATCCATGGCGTGCCACCAGGCGATTTCGGTCTGAGCGAAGGCGGCCGACGTGGAAAGCACGAGCGACAGGGCGGCAAGCCCGGCAACGCCGTTCAGATTCTTCATGGTTATCTCCCGTTTTGCCGGCTCGGCCTTGTGACCGACCAGCTCCTGCCAGATTTATTAAATCGAACGCTGAAAGATCGTCGCCGGCGGCTTCGCGAAATAGAAGCGAAATACACCAGACAAAAAGCGAAACTTCAGGCGCGCACGCCACCCTCCTCGTGGCGGGGACGCGTGGTGTGCGACCCCGATCTAGTCAGGCCAGATAACGGCCACGTGACAACAAGGTAACAGAAATGTGACTGTGGACAATACCGCGAACGCCGGGCCCTGCTCCGGTTCAATCAACGTGCCGTCGACGCGTCGATGGCAGCCCGCAAGGCAGCCGTCACGGGCGTCGCGCGGCCTCGGCAGCCCTAGCTGCGCCCTGGTGGAAGAGGCTTGATCCGAGTCTCAAGTCCTCAATAGGTCGTGCGGCCGCCGGACAGATCGAACACGCTGGCGGTGGTGAAGCTATTTTCCCGGCTGACCAGCCAAGCCACCATGGATGCCGCCTCGTCGACTTCGAGGAACCGGCCGCGCGGAATGCGCACCAGCATGTAGTCGATAAATTCCTTGGTCAGCGTATCGAGGATGCGCGTCTTGGCGGTGGCGGGGGTGATGGCATTGACCGCGATATCGTACTTGGCCAATTCCTTACCCAGCGACTTGGTCAGCCCGATGACGCCGGCCTTGGCCGCAGAATAGGCCGAAAGGTTCGGGTTGCCCTCCTTGCCCGCGACCGACGAGATGTTGACGATGCGGCCGTAATTGCGCGCCTTCATCGCCGGGACCACCACCTTGTTGACATAGAAAGTGCCGTTGAGATTGATCTCGACGACGCGGCGCCACTCCTCGGGGTCATAGTCTTCCAGCGTTGCATTGGGCCCGGCAATGCCGGCCGAATTGACCAGGATCGACACCGGCCCGAGTTCGGTTTCCACCTCGGCATGGACCTGCAGCAGGCCCGTGAGATCGGTGATGTCGACATGCTTGCTCGATGCCGCGGGGCCCAGATTGTCCAGCGCCAACGCCAGCGCTTTGGCATTGGTATCCCAGAGGCTGACCCTGGCGCCCGAGGCGATCAGCCGCCGCGCAATGGCAAAGCCAAGGCCCTGCGCACCCCCGGTGACGACGGCGATCTGGTCGTTGAGGTCGATGGCATTCATGGGGCAGCACCTCGGTGACGAACACGGCGCGAGGCCGACTCCGCGCGCACTACCGGTAGTACCGGCTCGGCCCATTGTCCATTTGGAGAAAGCCCGCGTACCCGCGCCCACATGAGGCACGGGAAACTGTTGAGGCCTGGAACCGACTTGGGCGCGGTTCGTTGTGGCAATTGCTCCCCTGCTCGGACCGCTCATGATCTCCCAGACGCCTTGCTGCGACGCTCTGCCCACCGGGGATCGGGCGTGATCCCGCCCCGCGCGACCTATCGGCCGCAGCTCAACAGTGACTTCACCTTCGCCGACGCGCAGGCGTTGGCACCCTATCTCAATGCGCTCGGGGTCAGTCACGCCTACCTCTCCCCCATCCTCAAGGCGCGGCCCGGCAGCACGCATGGTTACGACACGGTCGATCATCAGCAGATCAATCCGGAGCTCGGATCGCTGGACGATTTTCGCGCCCTGGCCGCCGCGCTCAGACAGCACGACATGGGCATCATTCTCGATTTCGTGCCCAACCACATGGGCGTGGGCGGGGCAGACAACGACCTATGGCTCGATGTGCTCAAACACGGCGAAGCGAGTCGCTACGCCGATTGGTTCGACATTGACTGGCACCCGCCCCGGCCCGGCATGGACGGCAAGCTGCTGGTGCCATTTCTCGGCGCCAGCTATGCCGAGAGCCTGTCGGCCGGTCACCTGCAGCTGAAAGCCGATGCCGGTGGCTTTGCCCTGTGGGTAGGGGACGATCACAAGCTGCCCATCCGTCCTGAGGATGAATGCGAGCTGATCCAGCGCCATGGCACTGCCGATGCGGCGATTGCAACCCATACCGGCAATCCGGGTCAGCCTGGCTCCTGGTCGGCACTGGACGCGCTGATTGCCCGCCAGCACTGGCGGCTCGCGCACCACGCTGTCGCGGCTGACGAGGTCAACTACAGGCGGTTTTTCATCAACAGCGACCTGGCCGGCATCCGCATCGATCGGCCGGATGTATTCGAGTACGCCCATGCCTTGATCTTCGACCTGATCGAGGAGGGCCTGGTGGACGGTCTGCGCATCGATCACATCGACGGACTGCTTGATCCCAAATCTTATCTCGCCAAGCTGCGTGAGCACTCGTCCAGGCCCATTTACCTTATCGTGGAGAAGATCCTGGCGCCGCATGAGCAGTTGCGCGGCGACTGGCCGGTGGAGGGCACCACCGGCTACGAAGTGGGTGCGCAGCTGACCCGCGTCCTCATGCCGGCGGGCGCTGAACCGGCCGTGAGCGCGGCCTATCAGGCGTTTGTCGGCGCCGTGGACGAGCCCGCTGAAGAAACCTATCGCTGCAAGCTGCGGGTGATGGACAATGAGCTGGCGGCCGAGCTGGCCGCGCTCGCCCGGGATGTGGCCGCCATAGCCTGGTCGGCAGGCGCCACCGCCGACCTGACCGAGGCCGGATTGCGTCGCGCCCTGCGCGAAACCATCGCCCAGCTTGAGGTCTATCGCATCTATGCGGACGACATGGGGACGTCTGACCGCGACAGGCGCGAGATCGGGGTCGCCATCGGCAAGGCCCGGCGTTCTGCCTCGCACCTGCCGCCGGCGCTGTTCGATTTTGTCGGGGCTCTGCTCTGCGGCCGGCTGGGCCACGAGTATGATCCGAAGCCGGTCGCAGCCGCGGTCGGCCGTTTCCAGCAATATAGCGGGCCGGTCATGGCCAAGGGGCTCGAGGACACCGCGCTTTATCGCTACAACCGATTGGTCGCACTCAATGAAGTGGGGGCCCATCCGGACCGGTTCGCCATCTCCGTCGCTGCCTTCCACGACAGCAATCGCCGCCGCGCCGCCACCCATCCGGCCTGCATGATCCTGACTTCGACGCACGACACCAAGCGTGGTGAAGACCTACGCGCCATCGTCGCGGCAATTGCCGGCGACCCAGATCTCTGGCGCATGGCGACGCGCGAATGGCGGAGCATTCTCGCGGCCGATGACGGGGAAGCAATCGCAGCCAACGACCTCTATCTGCTGTTCCAGCTGCTGCTTGGCGGCTGGCCGATCCAGGGCAAGTCCGAGGGCTTTGCTGAGCGCATCAAGGCCGCCATGACCAAGTCGCTGCGGGAGGCAAGGCAGCGAAGCGACTGGGGCGTCAACAACTCGGACTACGAAAGCCGCGTGTCCGCATTCATCGACGCGGCGCTGGCCAATCAGGACTTTTTGAGCAGTTTCCACGCTGCGCGATTGCCTCTGGTCGATATCGGCCGCCGCAAGGCATTGATCCAGCTGGGTCTGAAGCTGACAATCCCGGGCGTGCCGGACATCTATCGTGGTGCCGAGGACTGGGAACAGAGCTTTGTCGACCCGGACAACCGGCGCCCGCTCGATTTTGCGGCCCTGGCGCGGCGACTGGCCCGTCCCATGGCCCAGCGCGACGACAAGATGATGCTGACGCAGACGCTGCTGCAGCTCCGCCGCCGGTTGCCGCAGGTGTTTGCCGAAGGCAGCTACGACCCCCTCGAGCTTGGCCCGTCGGTGCTTGCCTTTCGGCGCCGTCATGGCGCCGATGAGGTGGTGGTGATCGCCGATCTATCCCCAAGACACGATGCTGGTCTGGCAACCCAGCCCAACATCGCCCTGGCGTCGAGCACGGAGGTGTATCGCTCCGATGTCCTGACGGTGCTGTCGACCTAGAGAATGTGGGCGCCGCCCGGGGCAGGGTCATGACTGCCCCCCGATCGGGCGCCCAGTGGACCGTATGGTGCCCCAGGGTGCCGAGCTGGAAACCATCTGGCAGGTTGCCCATCGCGCAACACCTCAGTGCTGCTTGACGGCAGCCAGGGTCTGGATCGCCTCAAGGCAGGCAAGAGTGGCTTCGCGCCCCTTGTTATGGGAATCGTCGCGGCTGCGCACGATTGCCTGTTCGTCCGTATAGGTCGTCAGGATACCGAAGGTCAGCGGCACGCCCGTCGCCAGCGAGGCTGCCATCAAGCCGGTACTTGCCGCCTGACTGATATATTCGAAATGGGCGGTATCGCCCTTGATGACGCAGCCCAGGCAGATCACGCCGTCGTATTTGCCAGTCCTGGCCAAGCTTTGCGCAATCAAGGGAATTTCGAACGCGCCGGGTGCGGAATAGATGTCACGATCGGACAGGTTGATGCCGTTATCGGCAAGGCTGGCGCGGGCGCCGGAGAGAAGTCCGTTGGTCACATCCTGATTGAAGCGGCTCACCACGATGGCGATGCGGAGAGCAGAGGAAGCATTGGTGTCGGTCATATCCGGCTTTCAATTTTGGTGGGTAAGGGTGTGGCCGAACTTCTCGCGCTTGGTTTCGAGGTAGCGCAGGTTGAACGGATTGGGAGGGATGATCAGAGGCTGCTGTTCGCGAATATCGATGCCGTTGGCCCTAAGCGTCTCGGCCTTTTGTGGATTGTTGGTCAACAGCGTGATGGCGACGACATCGAGTGCTCGAAGGATCTGGGCGGCAATCGCGTAATCGCGGGCATCGGCCGCAAAACCGAGATCGGTATTGGCCTCGACTGTGTCGCGACCTCCGTCCTGCAGCGCGTAAGCACGGATCTTGTTGGCGAGGCCGATGCCACGGCCTTCCTGGCCGCGCAAATAGACCAGAACGCCTCCTGACTCGCCGATCATGCGCAGTGACTCTTGCAGCTGTGCGCCACAATCACACCGCAGCGAGCCCAGGGCGTCCCCCGTCAGGCACTCGGAATGAACCCGCACCAGAGGCGCTTCCGCCATGGGCGCCTTGACCATTGCCAGGTGTTCAGTGCCATCCAACAGGCTGCGAAAAGCATGAACCCGCATCGCATCGCCCGACAGGGATGATGGCAAATCCGCCGACGCCACCTGCTCGACCAGCAACTCGGTCTTGCAGCGATGTGCAACAAGATCGGCAATGGTCAGGATGGGCAAGTCGTGTTGCGCGGCGAAAAGTTCCAGATCGGGGCGTCTTGCCATCGCACCGTCATCGCGCATGATCTCACAAATGGCTGCTGCGGGTTGGAGGCCGGCGAGGCGCATCAGATCAACTGCCCCTTCAGTATGACCGTTCCGCACGAGAACACCGCCCTCCGCAGCCCGAAGCGGAAAGACATGGCCCGGCGACACGACGTCGGCAGCCTC
The DNA here is from genome assembly GCF_036676215.1 of Devosia sp. Taxonomy (GTDB): domain Bacteria; phylum Pseudomonadota; class Alphaproteobacteria; order Rhizobiales; family Devosiaceae; genus Devosia. The sequence continues at coordinate 17,870 of NZ_JAKFDJ010000067.1, forward strand.
GGCGTTTGGGCTCGCGGCAGCCAATATCGTGCGGGACCGATCGTGGGCGGAAATGCCGGTAGTAATGCCTTCTCGTGCCTCGATCGAAACCGTGAATGCAGTCGATCGGCGCGCCTTGTTGGCTGTGGTCATGGCAGGCAGTTGAAGCCGATCCACCTGCTGGCCGGTCAGGGCCAGGCAGATGAGACCGCGCCCATGGGTCGCCATGAAATTGACGGCTTCAGGGGTGGCAAACTCGGCAGCGACGATGAGGTCGCCCTCGTTCTCGCGGTCCTCGTCATCGACGAGGATTACCATGCCGCCCAGACGAAGGCGTTCTAGGGCTTTGGATAGGGCTGGCATAGGCGCTCCACATATTTCGCAATCACGTCGACCTCGACATTGATCTCGTCGCCCAGGCGGGCGGCGTGCAGGTTGGTGTGTTCCCAGGTATGAGGGATGATGGTGATGCCGATGATGGCTGAGCCATCGGAGGTGGGACTGACGCTGTTGATAGTGAGGCTGATGCCGTCGAGCGCGATCGAGCCCTTCTCGACGCAGTAGCGGGCCAGTGCGGCAGGCAGCGCCAATTCCAGCCGATAAGCTCCCTCTTCAGGTGTCACTGCAACCAGCCGTGCCGTTCCATCGACATGGCCCTGGACGAGGTGGCCCGATAGCCGGGTTTCCAGGCGCACGGAGCGTTCCAGGTTCAGCCGGTCGCCTTCTGCGACCCGGCCAAGGCTGGAGCGCGCCGTGGTTTCGGGACTGACGAAGAATGTGGCTGCCCCACCCGCTTCGAGATGGGTGACCGTCAGGCAAACTCCGTTGATCGCGACACTCTCACCCAGAGACAGGTCATCCCAACCCGATTGGAGAACCAGGACGCGGGTTCGTCCTTGCTGGCTGACGCCGATTACGGGTGCCAATCGTTCAATAATTCCGGAAAACATGGATACCTCTCAATGCGGTTCGGAGTTGGCCCGGTAACGGACGGTGATGTCGTCGTCCGCTGCAGGATCGGGACGCTGGCGTATCAGCACGTGTTCGTCCCAGTGCGGGCTGATCAGTATAGATTGGGTGAGGTCGACGCCCGCCTCGACCAGAACCTCGAGGCACCCGGCCCGACCGAGCTGGGTCAACGCGTCGGCAAGGTCGGTTTCTATCGACACCAGGAAGCCGCGCGCCTGCGCCGCCTCGACATAGGACGCCGGCACGCGACCGCGCCGGTCGAGAATGACCAGGTGGCGTCGCTTGCCCGGGAAATCTGGCAGCCTTCGGACGGTAAATTCAGGCGTGTCCGCCAGGATCGTTCCGGACCCGGTGAGGACCGCGTCGGCCCGCTTGCGCAATTGGTGCGCCAGATCGAGTGAGGCGCCGGATGTGAAGGTTTTTTGCCCCGCGGGTGGGATCATGCTGCCATGGCGGTCGAGCGCCTGCTTGACCGTCACCCACGGTTTTCCCGTGACCGCGTGCTTGGCGAAGGGCGCGATCAGGCGGGCCGCCGCCTCGGCGAGTTGGGGCGCGGCTGGATCGTCCAGGTCAACCAGGGCATGTACTGACAGGCCCGCATCGGCAAGATGCTCGCCACCGCCACCCACAACGAGCGGATTGGGGTCTCTGGTCCCAATCCATACGTGACGCGCAGGTGTTTCGAGGATGGCGCCCGTACAGGCCGGCGTTCGCCCGGCATGGTTACAGGGCTCAAGGGTCACTACCACGGTGTGGATGCGATGGAGGGTTCCGTTGGCGCGGCAGAGCGAGATGGCGAGCGCTTCGGCGTGCGGTCCACCCGCCCTGTGATGAGCAGCAGCGGCCAATATATCGCCCGATGCATCAAGCAGGACGCAACCGACGGGCGGATTGGGCGCGGTGGAGCCTCGCCATTGGCTGGCCAAGTCGAGCGCATTGCCGAAGGCTGCCGCGATGACGCTGCTCGATAATGGCCCGTCTGGAGAACTCTGTGCCCTGTCCATGCCTGTTCGTCTTGCTAAACCAAGACGCAGCCCAGGGCTAATGACGGCTTCGCCCCGTTCCCTGAAACCGGAAACGAGGTCACCCGATCATGTGTTCTCTTCCATCCGGACTATACCGTCGGCCTCGGAATTGAACCGAGTCTGCTGACCCTGTCTCCGAAGAGACAAGCGCTCGCGGGCTGATGCGCCGAAGCGCAAACACCGCCGGTGGGGAATTGCACCCCGCCCTGAGAACGTCTGCCAGATCACAATGACTGACGGCTGCCATATACCGGGCAGCGCCCTCACACGCAAGTCGGCTTCACCGAACGGTGTGTCAGTTTGCTGGCCAGGGACGACGGCCCAACACTGTCACCGCACGACGCGGTGGCTGTCCGACCGGCCAGTGCGGATACCGCCCCGACGAGCGATGACCGCGATCCAGCTTGACTCCAAAGTCGGCTCCGGGTTGCGCACGAGGAGCATAATACTGCGACGTCAATAGCTTAACTGATGGAGGTTGGCTGGGGCGCCAGGATTCGAACCTGGGAATGCCGGTACCAAAAACCGGTGCCTTACCGCTTGGCGACGCCCCAACTGGCGCGGTTCCTACACGTTTTGGAAGTGCTTCGCAACACGACCGCTGACCCCGCAAAATCCCTGAGCGAGACGCTTGAACGCGATGGCAAGCGCGGCTATAACCCGGCGCATCGCGACTGGCAGCGATCGCTGAAAATGCGGCGCCGCCATACAATCCCGTGTCGCCTTCCTGACGGAGTATAGCGCAGCCTGGTAGCGCACCTGCTTCGGGAGCAGGGGGTCGAGTGTTCGAATCACTCTACTCCGACCAATCAAGCCCGGCCTCTCAGGAGGTCGGGTTTTTTGTTGGCCGTGGGGCCGCTTTTGCGCTTTTGGTGGCCAGCCAGATGTGATGGCGTTCGCCGCCCCTGGCGCCGCGGGCGCGGACCCTGGCCTCCTCGACGTCAAAGCCCGCCGTGGCCAGCCGCTTGGTGAAGGGCGCACTGGTGTGGGATGACCAGACGGCCAGCATCCCGCCATCGCGCAGCGCCCGTAGGGTGCGCCGCAGGCCGGCTACGGTATAGAGCTTGTCATTGGCGTCTCGGGTCAGGCCCTCGGGGCCGTTGTCGACATCGAGCAGAATGGCGTCATAGAGCTTTTCCCCGTTCAGCAGGGCGCCGACATCGGCCTCGCGGATCGTCAGGCGCGGATCGGTGAGGCCGGCGCCGAACACCTCGGCCATCGGGCCGCGCGCCCAGGCGACGACGGCGGGGACCAGTTCGGCAACTGTGACCCTCGCCTCGGCCGGCAGGATGGCGAGGGCGGCGCGCAGGGTGAAGCCCATGCCGAGGCCCCCGATCAGCATATGGGGGTGCTTCTGACCGCTGATCCGCTCCCAGGCGAGGCTCGCCAGGGCCTCCTCGGAGCCGCTCATCCGGCTGTTCATCAGCGAGGTCGAGCCGGCCATGATGGAAAATTCACTGCCGCGCCGCATCAGGCGAAGCGTGCCCTCCCCGCCGGGCACGGTGGCCGTATCGAGCAATTGCCAGGGATTGACCGCCATGCTGCCTCGCAAAAAAGAAAGCCGGCCGCTGGGGCCGGCTTTCGTGAAAAAAGATCGGAGTGGCTTAGCGCTTGGCGAAGAGGTTCCAGGCGCCGGTAACGGTCAGCGCAGCGAGAGCCATCTTCAGAATATCCCAGACGATGAAAGGCTGGATAGCCTTGGCAAAGGCCGAGGCGACCACGTCGTTCTGGTCGATCCAGCCGGCCTGGCCGGACAGCGCCAGCAGCCAGACAAAGCCCAGCACCAGCAGCACCGCATCGGCCACCAGCATGGCGGCAAACAGCGTCAGGGGCTTGCCCGAAGCGCCGCGGTCGGCGGCAAAGCCGATGATGGCGGCCATGACGAGGAAACCGAGCAGGAAGCCGCCCGTCGGGCCGGCGATATAGGCAAGGCCGCCGCCGGTGGCGAAGACCGGCAGGCCGAAGGCGCCTTCGAGCAGATAGAGCGCCACGGTGGCGACGCCGATGCGCATGCCGAAAGCGGCGGCGAGCGCGGCAATGGCAAAGCCCTGCAGGGTCACCGGCACGGGCCAAACCGGCACGTTGATCTTGGCGCAGATGGTGATGAGCAGCGTGCCGAGCACGACCGTGGCAATGTTGGCGGCCAGTTTGGCGGCATCGCCCTTGGGCTGGAATATGCCGAGGAGCGTGTTGGGCGTGGTCAAAGTCACGGCCATTTCATACCTTCCATGCTTGTCTGAACCGGCGTCCCCTCCCGGGCCGCTCTGTCATTCAGGTCTCGACTTCTTATTCTCTCGGTAAAGTGAGTGCAATGGCATCGCCCGCCCCCGCCCTGTCCTTCGACAGAAGCTTTCTACCACAGACCGGTGAACCGGTCGCGGTGGCTGAAGGTATTACCCGCGTCACCGCGCCCAATGCCAGCGCCTATACCTTTACCGGAACCAACAGCTTTCTGCTGGGGCATGAACGCCTTGCAGTGGTCGATCCGGGACCGGACGACCCCGTCCACATGGCCGCGCTGGTTCGGGCTATTGCCGGCAGGCCGGTCGATTGCATCATCGTGACGCATACCCACCGCGACCACAGCGCATTGGCGGCGCGGCTGGCGCAGGCGCTTGATGCCCCGCTGTGGTTTGGCGGCCGCCATCGGCTGTCGCGGCCGCTGCGCCGATTCGAGCGCAACCCCATCCGCCGGTCCTGCGACTGGGATCTGGTGCCCGACCGCACCCTGGTCGATGCCGAAGCCATCAGTGCCGGTGACCTTGCCGTCACCGTCCACACCACGCCGGGGCACTGCGCCAATCACCTGGCCTTCGCCATTGGCTCCACTCTGCTTAGCGGCGATCATGTGATGGGCTGGAACTCTACCCTGGTCTCGGTCCCCGATGGCTCCATGGCCGACTATTTCGCCTCGCTCGACAAGGTTATCGCCCTGCCCTGCCGCCAGTATCTGCCCGCGCATGGCGGCCCCATCGCCGATGGCCCGGCCTATGCAACCGCCCTTCGGGCCCATCGCCAGATGCGCAACGAACAGGTCATCGCCGCGGTCAGGGCCGGGGCGAACAGCGTCCCGGCCATCGTGGCAGTCATCTACCCGGACCAGCCCCTGCCGGTGCGGCTCGCCGCCCGCATGACCATCACAGCGCATGTCGAATATCTCGAAAGCCTGGGCCAGTTGAAGGTCAGCCGCGGCCCGTTCGGCACGCGCGTCGCGATTTAGGGCCTAATCACTACCGGCAGGTCCGGCGCCACGTTGTCCTCGGGAACCGTCTCGAGCGGCTGGTTGGCGTTGGGATTGTCGCGCAGCAGGGTGGTCACCGCGTCGTCCAGCGCGCCGAGAAATGTCTCGATGCGGCGCCCGTTCGAGCCGAAATCGTGCTGGGCATTGAGCGAGGCCGACCGCATGTCCACGACGGCATTGGTGTCGGTGCCGGTCACCCGGACCACCACTTCCTCGCGCCAGCCGGGCAGCGTCACGATCTGGGCGTTGAGCTGGCCCACATCCGCACCGGCCCCCGGTTCGCGCAGCATTCTGATCTCCCAGCCCCGGTCATCGACCAGGTCGCGGACGACGGCAAAGGTCGGCACCAGGCCGAGCGGATAGAGGCGACGCTCGACATTGGGAAATTCCACCGCCAGTTCGGGAGCCGACAGCATTTTGGGCGGCGGCATCATTGCCGTTCCCGGCTCGAACACCAGTGGCATCGGTCCCCGATCGCTCGTGGCGATATCGGTCACGGCCGGATAGCGCAGCATCAGGCTGGCATACCAGCCATAGGGCAAGAGGCTGCTGAGCCCGAACAACAGCCCGACCAACGCCCTGTCCCAGCCCCGATCGCCGGTCTGCCACAGTCGCGCCAGGGCGATCAGCGCGATGGCGACGGCCAGCAGCGCCACGAGGCATGCTGCCAATGCCGTCACGACAAACAGATCGCTGGTGATGAGCCGCAGGCGATGCAGCACCACCGAGATGACGACGAGCGGCACTGCGATGCTGCCCAGTCGGCGCGCCCAAATGGCCCATCTCGATGTCCGGATCAGTATGCGCACCGCAGCCCCTTCACTGGCGCCCGAAGATTAGCGGCAAGGTGTTGCGCGAATTTGAAGATTTGGCCGCCAGGCGATCATTTGCTCTTGGCCTTTGGCACAATGGCGGGCGCAGCGCCGCCGCACATGCGGCGGATCGCGGTCCATTCGGCGGCGGTGAAGGGCGGCTCGAGCCCGGTGGGGCGCTGCTGGCTCAAAATTTCCAGCGCCGCCTTGCGGTCCTCGGTCAGCGGGTGGGTGTTGAGCAGCGCCAGGGCACGGGCGAATTCGTCGTCGGCACCGACGCGGTTGATGAGATCGGCGAGGCCCGCCGGATTGAAATCCAGCCGCTGCGCCACCAGTGCGGCAAAGGCATCGGCCTGCCGCTCGGCATCGCGCGAGAAGCGGGCGTCGATCATGGTCGCGCCCAGACCTGCCGCCACCGAAATGCCGGTCATGTCGCCGAGGATGAAGCCGATCAGCGCGCCCGTCCCGGCCGTCGAAATCAGCTGTTCCATGCCGTGCCGATAGGCCACGTGCCCGATTTCATGGGCCAGCACGCCGGCAAATTCGTCCTGCGTCTCGGCCTGTTCAAGGAGCGATGAAAAGAAGAACACCTGTCCGCCCGGCAGGGCGAAGGCATTGGGAATGTCGGAGCGGACGACGCGGATATCCAGCTCGAAGGGTGAGCCCGATCCGGCCAGCGCCGCCGCACCGAAGCGGGCAATGGCGCGGTTGGCCAGGCTATCGGGATCGGCATCGCAGAGCTGCAACCCGCCGCTTTCGCCAAGGCTGGCTTCCATCTGCTCGGCCACGGTTTCGCCCAGGCTGGCCTCCCAGGCGGGCGGCACCATGCCGACGATACGGCTGGCCAGTAGCGGCACGCCATAGAGATAGGCGGCGATGACGGAGGCCAGCGCCACGGTCGCCGTCACCGCGAGCCGCACCTGCCGCCCCGTTTCCTGCCGCCGCTTTTCGGTCAGCACCGGCAGCGTGGCAAGCACGCGCGCCACGTCCTGGTGACCCTGCACGACCACGCGCGCACCCGCGGGCTGGCCGTTGGCCCCCAGCCGCAATTCGTCGCGGCGGCCATGCAGCGCGTAAAGCGCGCTGGCGGGCCAGCGACCAAGCTCGACACCGTCCGCGCTGCGGCGGATCACCAGCGTACCCATGGGGCCCATGGCCTCGTATTCGAGCGCGACGGCGTGTATCTCGGCCACCAGCCCATCGTGAAAACGTGCTGCTATGGGCATCAATAGGCTCCGACATTGAGCGCGTCGGCCAAGCCTTCGCCGGCCAGCGCCTTGTCTTCATCGCGCGCCCGCACATTGTGCAGGCTGTCGAGCCCGGTAATGGTGGCGCCCCGCGCCACCAGCGTCCATAGGCCCAGGCCGAGGAAAAGCTCGGCCATCAGGCTGAAGGCCGCCAGGATCAGCAGGTAGCCGAAAATGATGGCCAGCAGGGTTACCAGGCTCCCCTGCATGTGCTGCATGAATATCTCAAGGTCGAACTGCCCACCGGCAAAGGCGCTGCCCGCGACCACGCCCAGCACCACCACGCCGCCAATGGCGAGCACGATATAGCTCGCGACCAGTCCCAGGCCGAACAATGCGTGCTGCCCGGTAAGGCTGCGCGCCCGCACCTTGACCGTCAGCGCTGCCTCGCCCAACCGCACCGAGGAGAACATCTGCGTCAGCTCGCGCGAGCGATAGTAGAGAAACACCAGGCCAATCAGCAGGGCAGCCAGCATCAGCGGTAGGAAGCCAACGGGGTCTGGCGGGCCGCTGAAGGCGCCCATGGCCGAGCCCAGGCCCAGCCCGCTCGCCCCAATCACAAGGACGATGCCATAGGCGAGATAGAATGGCCGGGCGAGCTGCCGCCAAGTCCCCACAAAGCTGAATTGCCGGTCGCCATACCAACTGTGGCGATAGCGATAGGTCCACAGATTGGCGGCCATGAAGGGATAGGCCAGCCCCGCCGTCACGATCACCAGCAGCGACCAGAAAAAGCGACGGAAGGCATAGTTCCAGGCGCTGCCGCCCTGGTCGCAGCGAATGCCGCGCCACAGCGTGCGCGACAGCCGGAAGTCGCGCGCCCTGTAGATGGCATAGCCAGTGAGGAACCACAGCAGGATGCCGACCCCACCATAGCCGACAATGGCGGCCTGCGAAGACAGCGTGGAAAAATAGAAGAACAGCCCGTAGAGCGGCACGAATATCGCCAGTGCCATCAGGAAGCCGAGCAGTAACTGCACCGCATTACCGGTATATTCCAGCGGATCGGCGGCGATTTCGGTATGGGACCAGTAGAAGCGCCGCTTCCAGGTGGTCAGCCAGAAGCGGTAGAGCCCGATGGTGGGAACCAGCAGCAGATAGCCGCGCAGCAGCACGCCACCCAGTTCGCGCCGTGTCCCGGTGAATACCACCGGCACCGGCTGCTCCTCTGTCCCACCCCAAACCATCGCATCCCTCACACTCTTGGGTTTTAGGCGAGGTGGCGGGGATTGGGAAGGTGGGGCCGCACCAGGCCCCATCACGGGCGCGGACCCTACGGATAAAGCCGAACGCTCGTCCAGGGTTGGTCCACCCCGTCCCGCGTGAACCGCACGCGGTCATGCAGCCGGAACTCGCCGTCCTTCCAGAATTCGATACTGGTCGGCACGAGGCGAAAGCCTGACCAGTGCGGCGGCCGCACGACCGGGCCGTCGTCAATGCGCGTCGCCATCTCCGAAACGCGGTCGAGCAGGGTCATCTTGCTGTTGAGCACGCGCGACTGCTCCGACACCGAGGAGGCAATCTGGCTGCCCTTGGGACGGCTGGCGAAATAGGCGTCGGCCTCTTCGGAAGAAACTACTTCGACCGGGCCGCGCATCCGCACCTGCCGGCGCAAAGATTTCCAGTGCATCGCCATGGCGGCCTTGGGATGGGCCAGTAGCTGCCGCCCCTTCTCGCTCTCGAAATTGGTGAAGAAGCTGAACCCGCGCGCGTCTCGGGCGTTGAGCAGCACCATGCGCACATCGGGCAGGCCATCGTCATCGACGCTGGCCAATGCCATGGTGTTCGGATCGTTGGGTTCCGACTCCTGGGCCAGCGCAAACCACTCCTCGAACACGGCGAAGGGGTCGAGGTCGGTCCGGTCGCTGTCGTCAAACAGGCGTTCAGTCAGCGTTTGCAGCATGAATTTCATCCCTTAGTCGCGAGCCTGCGGCTCAAAACTGGACAAGGCCGGGGGTGGTCGCCATATAGGACAGGAAACTTGGGCTAAGCAACGCCCGACTCACTGAATGGACCAAATGCGCGATCCCTATACCGTGCTTGGGGTGCCAAGATCGGCGAGCGAAAAGGACATCAAGTCCGCCTATCGCAAGCTGGCCAAGAAGTATCACCCCGATCAGAACCCCGAAGACCCTTCGGCGCACGGCAAGTTTGCCGAGGCGACCAACGCCTATGACCTGCTCAATGACGCCGAAAAGCGCGGGCAGTTCGACCGCGGCGAGATCGACGCCGACGGCAATCCCAAATTTGCCGGCTTCAATCCGGGCGGTTTCTCGGGTGGCCAGCGCGGCGGCCGTAATGCTGCCGGCGGCTTTTCGGCCGAGGATATTCTCAAGGAATTCATGAGCGGCTTCGGCGGCCAGCAGCGCGGCGGGCCCGGTGCGGGCCGCGGCCCGGCCGGCGGCGCACAATGGGACCCCTTTGCCGGAGCGGCTGCCGGCGGCGCTGGCGCCGGACGCAGCCTCAAGGGCGAAGACATCGTGGTCAATGCCACGGTCTCGCTCGAAGATGCCCACAAGGGCGGCTCGATCCCGGTGCGCATGCCGTCAGGCAAGGTGCTGTCGGTCAAGCTGCCCGACAAGCTTGAGGAAGGCCAGCAGATCCGTCTCAAGGGCCAGGGCGCGCCTGGCCTCGGCGAACCCGGCGATGCGCTGGTCACCGTGCGCTTCGGCAAGTCCAAGCAGTTCCGACGCGATGGCGCCGACCTGCGCACCGATGTGCCGATCACGCTTTACGAAGCCGTATTGGGCGCCAAGGTGCGGGTGCCGACGCTCGATGGTTCGGTCGAGCTCAACCTGCCGCCCGGCATCGACACCGGCAAAGCCCTGCGCCTCAAGGGCAAGGGCCTCTATGGCGATGGCGATCTCTACGCCAACCTCAAGGTCATCCTGCCGCCCGGCGGGGATCCGGACCTAGAGGCGCTGGCAAGGTTCATGCGGGACCAAAAGCCGTATAAGGTCAGGGACAACTAGGCCTTCTTCACCTCTCCCTTTGGGGGAGAGGTCGGCGCCGCAGCCGACGGGTGAGGGGGCCCTCCCCCTTCACCGCGTCAAGAAAAGGCCCCCTCACCCGACCCAAGGGGGGTCGACCTCTCCCCAAAGGGAGAGGTGAAGAGGCACCCTACCCCCGCGGCGCCGCCGCCCGCTGCAATCGGTCATTGATCGCTTCGCCCAGTCCCTCATCGGGAATCCGCGCCACGGCAATCATGCCAGCCCCGGCGGCGTCCAACTCATGCAGCATCGAGAACAGATTCCGCGCCGCCTCATGCAGGTCCCCATTGGGTGACAGGTTGCGCATCGGCCCGCCAAATTCCGCCACGCTCCCAAACGCCAGATAGGCCTCGCCCGCCCGCGGCTCGGCATTGAGCCGCAGCAGCGCGTTGGGGGCATAGTGGCTGGCCAGCATGCCCGGCGCTGCCACCGCCTCGTCCTTCTCCGCCAGGTCCACCGGCACACCCAACCGGCGCTCGATCTCCTCGCGCGATACCGCCCCGGCCCGCAATTGCACCAGCCGCTCGCCCTCGACCCGGATGATGGTGGATTCGACGCCCGCCCGGCAGGGCCCGCCATCAAGCACCGGCACCCGGCCCGCAAAGCCGCGCCGCACCTGTTCCGCCGTGGTCGGCGACAGGCGCCCTGACGGATTGGCCGATGGCGCAGCCAGTGGCCTGCCCACCGCGGCGATCAGCGCCAGCGCCAGCGGATGGTCGGGAATACGGATCGCCACGCTGTCGAGCCCGGCCGTCGCCACATCGGCCAGCCCGTTGCTGGGCCGTGCCGGCAGCACCAGAGTGAGGCTCCCTGGCCACAGGCTGGCCACCCGGCGCGCCAGCGGTGAGAACTCGGCCAGGGTCTCGGCCATGGCCAGATCGGCACAATGGATGATCAGCGGATTGAAGCGTGGCCGCCCCTTGGTCTCATAGATCGACAGCACCGCGTCGGCATCGGTCGCGTCGGCGCCCAGGCCATAGACGGTTTCGGTCGGGAAGGCGCAGAGTTTGCCGGCGCGGAGGAGCGCCGCCGCCTCTTCCACCGATTTTGGTTCATCTGTCATACATCGACCGTTCATACTGGTGGCGGTTGTTTGACAACCGGACCCCGGCGCGTCAAGACGAAGTGACGAATCGACAGGAGACTCGCCCCGCGTGACCACGCTGCTCGTCAGCCAGCCCAACTTTGCCGATCACGTGACGCCGCAGGGACACCCCGAGCGCGCCGACCGCATCCGCGCGATCGAAGAGGCGCTCAGCCGGCCGCGTTTCGACAAATTGTTGCGCCGCAACGCGCCCTCGGGCGATCTGATGCTGGCCGAATTGGTCCATGATTCCAGATACTTGTCGCGGTTGCGTGATGGACGCCCGGCCGAGGGGATCGGCCAGATCGATGCCGACACCTTCATTTCCGCCAACTCGCTGGCGGTGGTCGCCACCGGTCTCGGCGGCGCGCTCAGTGCGCTCGACGCGGTCCTGCTGGGCGAAGTCGACAACGCCTTCTGCGCCATCCGCCCCCCCGGCCACCACGCCGAAATCGCCACGCCGATGGGCTTCTGCCTCATCAACACCGTCGCCATCGTCGCCCGCGAAGCACAACGAAAATACGGCGCCGAGCGCATCGCCATAATCGATTTCGACGTGCATCACGGCAACGGCACGCAGGATATTTTCAAAGCAGATTCAACGGTCTTCTACGCATCCACCCATCAGATGCCGCTCTTTCCGGGCACCGGCAAGCCCAGCGAAACCGGTGTCGGCAACATCACCAATGTCCCGCTCGATCCCAATAGCGACGGGACCAGCATGCGCGATGCATATCTCACCCGCATCATTCCGGCGCTGATCGATTTCTCGCCCGACCTGATCCTCATCTCGGCCGGCTTCGACGCCCATGAGCGCGACCCATTGGCGCAGCTCAACTGGCAATCGGCCGACTATGGCTGGCTCACGGGAAAGTTGATGGATGTGGCCGGGCGCGCCTGCGGCAATCGCATTGTATCACTGCTCGAAGGTGGCTATGACCTCAAAGGCCTGGCGGGGGGTGCTTCCCATCACGTCGCCATGCTGATGGACGGCGCCATCGGGCGTCTCGAGGATTAGGACCTTTCCCCATGGCCGAAACCAGCAATGACGACGTCAAGACCCTGAGCTTCGAGGCCGCCCTCGCCCAGCTTGAGGAGATCGTCGGCAAGCTCGAGTCGGGCCGTGCTCCGCTGGCCGAATCCATTGCCATCTACGAGCGCGGCGAGGCCCTCAAGGCCCATTGCGAGGCCCTGTTGCGCACGGCCGAGGCCCGCATCGAAAAGATCACCCTCAGCCGCGACGGCAAGCCGACCGGCACCGAACCGCTCGACGCCTAGATCGCACTCGCACGCAGGCGCGGCACAGAGGCAACATGACCACCACACAGAAATCCATCCGCAATTTCCGCATCGTCCTGTGGACTCTCGTCGCCCTTGTGGCGATCGGCGCAACAGCGCTTTACCTGTTTCGCCCCCCGGCCCGCCCCCTTGGCGTCACCGGCCAGGAATTTGCGCTCAATTCCACCAAGGGCGGCGCCTTCACGCAGGACGATCTGCGCGGCGTGCCGAGCCTGATCTTCTTCGGTTACACCTTCTGCCCCGACGTCTGCCCGACGACCTTGGCCGAGACGACGGTCCTGCGCTCGCAGCTGGGGCTGACGGAAGACGAATTGCGCATCATCTTCGTCTCGGTCGATCCCGAGCGCGACACGCTCGACAAGGTCAGAGAATATGTCGAAGGTTTCGACCCCAGCATCATCGGCCTGGTCGGCCATGATCTGGAGCAAACCGAAAACGCCAAGGCGGCATTCGGGGTGTTCTCCGAAAAGGTCGGCGAGCCGGGCGACCCCTATTATCTGGTCAACCACACGGCGCTGACCTTCCTCATCGATGACGATGGCAGCTTCCAAGGCACCATCGCTTACGAGGAAGCCCAGGAGACGGCCCTGGCAAAGGTCAAGCGCCTGGTCGAGGGATGAGCGAGCGCATCCGCCTCGATCTGGCGCTCGAACAGCGCGGCCTGGTGCCGAGCCGTGCCCGGGCGCGCGACGCCATCCTGCGTGGCACCGTCACCATCAACGGCGTCATCGCCCACAAGCAGAACCAGATGGTCAGCCGCGACGACAAGCTGGACCTCAGCGACCCCGCCGCCAATTACGTCTCGCGGGCCGCCCTCAAGCTGGTAGCCGGCCTTGACGCCGGCAATATCGATGCGGCCGGCAAGACCTGTATCGACGTCGGTTCATCCACCGGCGGTTTCACCCAGGTACTTATGGAGCGCGGCGCCCGGCGCATCTACGCCGTCGATGTCGGCCACGACCAGTTGCACCAGCGCCTCAAGGGCAGTGACCGGGTGGTCAGCATGGAAGGCGTCAACGCCCGCGATCTGACGGCCGAGATGATCCCCGAGCCGATAGACCTGCTGGTTTCAGATGTCAGCTTCGTTTCGGTGATCAAGGTGCTCGAAGCACCGCTGGCGTTGTGCACACCCAAGGCCGATGCAGTGATCCTGTTCAAGCCGCAGTTCGAAGTCGGCCGGCAGAATGTGGGCAAGGGCGGCATCGTAACCAGCGAAGAGGCGATTCAGACCGCGCTGGCTGACGTTATCGCCTTCATGGAAGGCCAGGGCTTCACGCACCGGCATTCGGTGACATCGCCGATTGCCGGTGGTGACGGCAATGTGGAGACGGTGCTGGTTTTCCAGCGATGACCTTCTTCACCTCTCCCTTTGGGGGAGAGGTGACAACTCAGTTCCGCTCGAACCCCACGGCGCCGTCCCGGCCCGTCTGCCCGCGATGCCGCAGCGCATGATCGGCCAGCACCAGTGCCATCATCGCCTCGCCCACCGGCACGGCGCGGATGCCCACGCAGGGGTCATGCCGTCCCTTGGTGACGATGTCGGTATCCTCGTTGGCCGTGGTCACGGTCTGACGCGGCGTCAGGATCGATGAAGTCGGCTTGACCGCAAAGCGGCAGACGATGGGGTCGCCATTGGAAATCCCGCCCAGAATGCCGCCAGCCTGGTTCGACAGGAAGTAGGGCTTGTCCGCCCCTGCCCGCATCTGGTCGGCATTGTCGATGCCGGTGAGGCTCGCCGCCTCGAAGCCGGCGCCGATTTCCACAGCCTTGACCGCGTTGATGCTCATCATCGCCGAAGCGAGATCGGCACTCAGCTTGCCATAGATCGGCGCGCCCCAACCGGCCGGCACGCCCTCGGCCACGACCTCGATCACCGCGCCCACGGAATTGCCTTCCTTGCGGATGCCGTCAAGATAGCCGGCCCACAATTCGGCCGCCTGGGCGTCGGCGCAGAAGAAGGGGTTTTCACCCACCTGATCCCAATCGAAATTGGCATAGTCGATCTTGTGCGGCCCGACCTGCACCAGGCTGGCGCGGATGGTGATCCCCGCCAGCACCTGCCGCGCTACGGCGCCCGCCGCCACACGCGCCGCGGTCTCGCGCGCCGAGGTGCGGCCGCCGCCGCGATAGTCGCGGATGCCGTATTTCTGGTCATAGGTATAGTCGGCGTGGCCCGGCCGGTATTTGTCGCGGATTTCCGCATAATCCTTGGAGCGCTGGTCGGTGTTCTCGATCATGAGCGAGATCGGCGTGCCGGTGGTGCGAGGCCCGTCGGTGCGCTCGTCCTCGAACACGCCGGAGAGGATCTTGACCTCATCGGCCTCGCGCCGCTGCGTGGTGTATTTCGACTGCCCGGGCTTGCGGCGGTCGAGGTCGCGCTGGATCATCTCCGGCGTCAGGACCAGTCCCGGCGGGCAGCCATCGACGACCACACCGAGCGCTGGCCCATGGCTTTCGCCCCAGGTGGTGAAGCGAAACAGATGTCCGAACGTATTGAAAGACATGGCGCGGCCCCGTGGTTGGCGGCTTTCTAGGAGCCACGGGCGGGAAGGTCAATCGGACCTAGTCCCGCAGCAGTTCCATCTTGCCGGGGGTGAAGTGCATGATCGCGTCCTGCGGCGGCGCCCAGTTGATGACGTCGATGATGGGTGCATGCTCGATCAGCACCCGCAAGGTCCGCGCGATGCCGCCATGCGCCACCACCACCGAGGGGCCCTTGAGCACACTCGAAAATTCGGCCAGCCTGGCCTCGACGTCGCGGTAGTTCTCGCCGTTTTCCGGGCGATAGTCCCAATAGTCCTCGTCGCGGGAACCCGGCGCGATGGCCATATTGGCCGGCAATTGCTCGAACAATTCGCCCTCGAGCACGCCGAAGGAAATTTCCATCAGCCGCACGTCATATTTAACCTCGGGCAGATGGGTTTCGAAGCCGGCGCGCACCCGGTCCATGGTCTCGCGCGTGCGGCCCAGGGGCGAGGCATGCCACTCGAAGGCCATGGGATCGAGCCCGCGTGCCGCGAACAGGGCGGCTAACGCCTTGCCGTTCTGGTTGGCTTGGCCGCGACCCTTGTCGTTGAGCGGAATATCCTTGCGCCCCTGATAGCGGCGCTCGGCATTCCAGGGGGTTTCACCGTGTCGGACAAAGTAGATTTCCGGCCAGACAAGCGCTGTCATCGGTTCATTCCCGCGCCGCTGCATTGGCGCGTCCTACAAGGCTAGAGTGAGCGGCGAGCGACTATTCGCTCGCCTCGGACGCAACAGTATCGGGCAGTCTCATGCCGATGACGGCGCAGCCGGTAGCAACGTACTGGATTTTATCGGCCGCGCCACCTGCCAGATCGCTCAGCAGCTATGTTTCAGCGCCATCCGCAAGCAGGCCGTGCTTGCCTGTCCGCAATCGAGTGGCCATTGTTGTCGTCCCGTGCTGGAGTCGTTGCGCCGCTTGTGGCACATGGCCGAAATGCAGGGGCACGTTCACCGCCCGCCAAGCTCCGGTTGTTCAATGACACTTTCCGCCGCCGATACCGTCGCCCAACTCAGCGCGCTCCTGGGCACAAATGCGGTCATCGGCGAGCCCGAGCGGATG
Organism: Devosia sp.; assembly: GCF_036676215.1. Classification (GTDB taxonomy): domain Bacteria; phylum Pseudomonadota; class Alphaproteobacteria; order Rhizobiales; family Devosiaceae; genus Devosia. The sequence goes on from NZ_JAKFDJ010000067.1 coordinate 34,102, forward strand.
GGCAATTATCTCAACGAACCGCGCAAGCGCTTCCACACCGGCGCCGCCGCCATTGCCCTGCCCGGCTCGGTCGAACAGGTGCAGGCCATCCTGCGCTGGGCCAACGAGCATAGCGTCGGCATCATCCCGCAGGGTGGCAATACCGGGCTGGTGGGCGCGCAGGTTCCGCTGCGCGGCGACGAGGTCATCGTCAGCCTCTCCAAGCTCGATCGCATTCGTTCGGTCGATGTCGCTGCCGGCACCATGACCGCCGAAGCCGGCGTCATCCTCGAAAACGTCCACAAGGCGGCCGAGGCCGAGGGGACCATCTTTCCACTCTGGCTAGGGTCGCAGGGCTCGGCCCGCATCGGGGGCCTACTCTCCTCCAATGCGGGCGGCGTCAACGTGCTCGCCTTCGGCAATGCGCGCGAACTCACCATGGGTGTCGAGGCCGTGATGGCGGATGGCCGTCTTTACCGCGGCCTCAATTCGCTGAAGAAGGACAATACCGGCTACGATCTCAAGGATCTGCTGGTGGGGGCCGAAGGCACGCTGGGCATCATCACCGCCGCGACGCTCAAGATCTTCCCCAAGCCGGAAGACTACGAAACCACCATCATCAACATTGCCGGCCCCGAGGCCGCGCTCACCCTGTTCCAGCTGCTGCGCGAACGCACTGGCAGCCGGCTCAATGCCTTCGAGATCATCCCCTGGCTGGGCCTCGATATGCAGCTCCGCCATGGCATGCTCGACCGCGACCCCACTGCCGGTCCCTCCCCCTGGTATGCGCTGATCGAAGTCAGCCGCATGAAGGGCGGTGCACCCGGTGCGCTCCAGTCCGCAATCGAGGCCGCTTTCGCCGATGACCTCATCGACAACGCCGTCTTTGCTGAATCGCTCGCCGACCGCACCCGCATGTGGGCTTTCCGCGAGCAGATGAGCGAGGTGCAGAGCAAGGAAGGCGCTTCGATCAAGCACGACGTCTCCGTGCCCATCGCTGCTGTGCCCCAGCTCATCGCCGAAGGCAGCGCCGCCGCCGAGCGCCTGTTCCCCGGCATCCGCCCGGTTCCCTTCGGCCACATGGGCGACGGCAATATCCACTTCAATTTCAGCCAGCCTGCAGACGCCGACCCCAAGGGCTTCATGGCCGCCTCGGACGAAAGAATGCACGAGGCGATCTACGAGATCGTGCTGCGCCTGGGCGGCTCCGTCTCAGCCGAACACGGCATCGGCCAGCTCAAGCGCGAGCTGCTGAGGCAGGTCAAGGATCCGGTGGCACTGGACATGATGCGCGCCATCAAGACGGCGCTGGACCCCAAGGGGATTCTGAATCCGGGAAAGATGTTGGGCTAGTAAAAGCCACGCTGCTGCATCGCGGCGTCAATCTCGGCTTCCAATTCCGGATGCGCACTTATCGCCCGCGCCAACAGCGCCGTGTTGGTTGCATCGATAGCCACCCCCAGGTCGTGGGCGCAGGCGCGATACTCCTCAGGGGGCAGAGATTGTTTGAGCACCGGCAGGAGATTGCCCAGCACACGGCCGCTTTCAAAAGCGGCGGAGACCATTTTTCTGGCGAGGTGTATGTCCATTTCCCGTCTCAGCGCTTGAGGCATCTATTGAGGCACTTGTGGAAGTCCCACAAGTTGAAGTCTGAACCCGGCGCCTGACGCCGTTCAAGGAGCGTGTAGCAGAGGTCCACGCAGTCGGAATACCTCTGATCGAATGCTCCTTTGATCCTGCTGGCCGCCCTGACGATTTTCTCTATATCTGAGTTACCTGGGCCGCTCCATTGGCCTCCCTCTTCGCGTCCGGCAGGGTGCCGTGGTTGCGACGGATTGAAGCCCGCTTTTACCGCCGATGCCAATTTGCCAGATCAAGGTTCGTCCTTGCGGTATGGCTCCGCAGCGAAGTGGTCAGTTGCTTCAAGCCAGAGACAATTTCTCTCATTCGGTCCTCCGTTGCATCCTCAAGATACGCGATGTCCGTTCAATGGGGATAAGTCTGAGGTGACAGCTGGACCTGAGCGTATGCGGTTGGACCGGCGGAAGCGCGGCAGGCGGGGTAGCGCAAGCCGCGGTGAGGGCAGAGTGGGGTGGGGTTTAGATGCAATTCCGAGAAGATGTTGGGATAGAGGCCCAGTAGACCTCATCCTGAGCTTGTCGAAGGAGAGGTCGTGGCACGGTCTGCGCAACCGACCTCGTGGTTCGACAAGCTCACCATGAGGTCTCATGGAATACCCGGTCACCATTTTGTGCCGTCTTGCACTCGCCATGCTTGAGCTCCATCTATCGCCGCATGCTGCTCAACATCGCTTTTCTCGACGACGCCACCCGTCCCCCCGTGCAAAAACTCGAAGGCCTGACCGAAGCCCAGCGCGCGCCGGGCCAGCATCTGCGGATGATCCACGATCATCTGCGCGACAACATGCACACCCTCGGCAAGCTGATCGAGCGGGCCAATGCCGGCACCGCCACACAGGCCGAGATTGCCGCGGAAACCGGCGATCTGGCCATGGTCGCCAACTATCGCCGTTTCGGCAATCTCTGCGGCCAGTATTGCCAGTTCGTCCACGGCCATCATTCCATCGAGGACTATGCCATCTTCCCCGGACTGGCGCAGCAGGGGGCGGCTTTCAAGGCCATAGCCGACCGGCTGCAGGCCGAGCATGTCGTCGTCCATGAGCTGCTGGTGCGGCTGGTCGACGCGCTCAATGCCCTCGCAGAGGAAACCACCCCGGCGCGCTTCGGAGACGCGATGACCGTCTATCACGCGCTCGAACGCGTGCTGCTGTCACACCTCGGCTACGAGGAGGAGGCCATGGGCGATGCGCTGGGCTATTTCGGACTGGGTAGCTAGAACAAATCCAACTGTCCGCCGCCCGCGACCTTTTTCGGTCGCGGCTCCGGCTTCTGCACCGTCACTGGCTCGATCAACCCGGCATCATCGTCGCGCGCTGAATTGACCCGCGTCGACACGGGGTGGAATTTCAGCGCGCCATCGGCCAGCGGCAAAGCCAGTTGCCCGGCCTCACGCGCCCGCACCTCGCGCACATTCAGCCACTGCTCGATTGCGTCCCCGTCCAGAATGGACGGCATGCGATCATGGATGTCCGAGAGCTGATGGTTGGCTGCGACGGTGATCGTCGCGACGCTGTCGATCTCCTCGCCATTGGGACCCATCCAGCTGGCATAGAGTCCGGCCAGCGCCATAGGCCGGTCGTCCGCCATGGTGATGTAATAGGGCTGCTTGGTCTTGTCGGGATTGGTGTGCCACTCATAGTAGCCGCTGGCCGGAATGATGCAGCGACCATGCTTGAGCGCGTCGCGGAATGCCGGCTTTTCCGCCATGGTCTCGACCCGCGCATTGATCAGCAGCGGAAATTCACGCGGATCCTTGACCCAGCCAGGCACCAGTCCCCAGCGCGCGAAATGCGCCTCGCGCCGCCCCTCCTGCTCCCAGATGGCAACGATCGGCTGGGTTGGCGCGATATTGTAGCGCGGCACCAACTCTACCTGGTTGAGCAGCTTGAACAGCTCCTGCATCATCTCGGGCGGCAGCGTCGAAGCGTAGCGTCCGCACATGTTTCATGTCTCCGGAATCAGCCAGATAGAGGTAGTCTCTGGCCTTACGAATCGCAAATGGACACAGTGTGACCGACGACCTCCCCAACGCCGCCAGCGTCGCCATCGTGCGCGAGGGCAAGGTGCTGCTGATCAAGCGCGCCTATGCACCCTACCAGCACTTGTGGACCCTGCCCGGCGGCCGCATCGAGGCTGGTGAGACCATCGAGCAATGCGCCGTCCGCGAGGTCGCCGAGGAGGTCGGTCTCGTCATCCGCAATCCCCGCCCCGTACTGGTGCAGGAACTGGGCCGCGACGGCACTTTCCGGCTCGCCGTCTTCGCCACACGCGATTTCACCGGCCAAGTCAGGGCCTCCGACGAAGTGGCCGATCACAAGTGGCTGGACCCGGCGGCGCTGATCGCCCTGCGCACCACGACTCGACTCGATGACGTGCTTGCGAGGGCCTTCGCGGTCCTGGCGGAAAACTGGTAAACAAAGCCGACCGTGCGGACCGCCATCTTGAAACAGCTTCAACTGACCATCATCGCCCTGCTGCTTGCCCTTGGCACCGCGCCGAGCCTCGCCATCGACCCGCCCTATCAGCGGCAGATGGAGCGGCTGGCCGAGATCATGGGCAGCCTCTATTTCCTGCAGCCGCTCTGCGATGCCGGCCCGGAAGACTGGCGCGCCCAGATGGCCGAACTCATCACCCTGGACGAGCCGGACGAGGATCGCCGTCAACGCCTGGCCGGTGCATTCAATGTCGGCTACACGGCCTATTCACGCTTCCACCGGGCCTGCACGCCCGCGGCGCGCGAGGCGCTGACGCGCCTGCTGGTCGAGGCCGAACGCACCGCGCGCGACATCCATACCCGTTTTGCCGAATAGGCGACCGACTGACGCGAGCGCTCTTCATACAGTTGCGCACATCCTGTTAACCTTCGGGTTACTTCTTGCGGGCCTGCCTCATTTTCTCGTGCTAACCCCAAGTCCATGACGACGAGCAAAACCATGTTTGCGCCTGCCTCGGGGAAGGCCGTTTTTGACCGTGACCAGGGTGAGCGACAGCTCGCGCTGGAATATCTGGCCGAGGCGTGGAATGGCGCGGAGGACGACGGCGTGCAGAGCGCCGCGCTGGCGCATGCTTCGCTGTTTGCGGCGCTTGCCACCTTCGTCAAAATGCACGGCGACGAAGCCACCGCCGACCTCATCGCCCTCTTGCCCGACCGCATCCGCTCCGGCGAATACAATCTCGAGCGTATCCTGCAATAGGCTTGAAGACCAAAGTCAGGTGGGCTCGAGAGAACGCCCTTCAGCCAGCAGGGTCACTCTGCACCTCGGGTGGCGGAGGAAACATGGTGCTAGGTGCCGCCGACGGACGCATTATGACAGAAAGCGCCTGCCGGCCAGTTAGCACATCGACCGAAAGCGATCGAAGCATCCGGATCGAGTTTTCATCGTTTTCCCACCCGACCGGACCATAGGATAATTTTGCCAAGTCCCGTTTGTCAAAGCCAAAGCCGAGATGTTTCCCTATGGAATGAAGCAACTCAATGAACAGGTCCGCCCGCAGCTCAACAAATTTGTCTAGCGCCACACCTTCCTTGGGCATTTCCTGATTGAGGTGGGCTACATAGTTTCCATACGCAGCTTGGATTTCATTCTCACCGTGAAATTCCAGCTGGATAAGATTCAATGCGGCGACATGCTCAAACGATAACCGCATCGGTCTAGTCTTCATCAAAGCAGATAATATTTCTGACTTGCGACGCCGAGTTTCTCTTCGCCCGTCGCCCCAACGCGTAACGACAACAGCCGCAATTGGACCAGCTATGATGGCGGCAACTGTCACTACCAGAATCCAAACATTCAGAGTCTCATAGGCGGTCATTCGTCTCTACCAATCACGAAGCTTCTGAAAACGTGCGTTCACCACGCCACTTGGCGTTGGGATCTGCAGAACTCGTCCGTCTGAAAACCCAACCGGAAGCTCTAGGGGAAACTCCACACGTATTGGTTCCGCCCCCGCCGCAATGCCTGTGACCAGCTGATGACCAGGCAAAATTATGTAGACGATCTTGCCCGAAATGACAGAACGCTGTTCATCGACAACGTAATTGCCGTCGTACTGCATGCCGCCAACGTCGGCCCCAGTTATACGTCCCTCTTTGAAAGCAAATAGGCCAAGGCTATTGCCCGCAACGCCCGTAAAGTAGGCCGAATAGAATCCATCCACTGCAGCGTCTCCTCGTGACCTAAGCCGCGTATATTGGTCGCAGTTTCTAGAAATTGATAGGCACGGATCGGAAATCCCGCTCGTTGACGTACCGTTCAGCTCGGCTGCTGCTCGCCGGTGGTTAGGCGCCGACGAGCAGCAAGGCCTATGATTGAGCCGGCAATGCCTCCAGAAACCGCATCGGCTGCCCCACCGAGGGCGTCACCAGTTTGCCCTGCCACATCACCGTATTGCCACGCACCACGGTGCCCACCGGCCAACCGGTCACCGTCACCCCGTCATAAGGCGTCCAGCCCGCGCGGCTCTTCACCCATTCATTGGTGATGGTTTCGCGGCGCTTCAGGTCGACTATGGTGAAATCGGCGTCATAACCCACCGCGATGCGGCCCTTGTTGGCGATGCCGAACAGGCGGTTGGGGCCGGCGCTGGTCATATCCACGAAACGCTGCAGGCTCAGCTTGCCGGCGTTGACGTGGTCCAACATGGTCGGCACCAGCGTCTGTACGCCGGTCATGCCGGAATGGGACGCCGGATAAGGATGATCCTTTTCCTCGCGGGTATGCGGCGCGTGGTCCGAGCCCAGGATGTCGGCGACGCCGTTGGCTACGCCCTTCCAGATGCCTTCGCGGTGGGCCTTGTCGCGCACTGGTGGGTTCATCTGGGCATAGGTGCCAAGGCGGGTATAGGCGGTTTCGTCCAGCGTCAGATGGTGCGGCGTCACCTCGACGCTCGCCACATCCTTGTGGTCAGCCAGGTAGATAATCTCTTCCTTGGTCGAGATATGCAGCACGTGGATGCGCTTGCCGGTCTTGCGGGCGAGGTTCACCAGTCGGGTCGTGCAGCTCATCGCCACCTCGGGCGAGCGCCAGATGGGGTGGCTCGACGGATCGCCCGGCACGCGGAGGTGCTTGCGCTCTTCGAGCATATATTCGTCTTCGGAGTGGAAAGCGGCGCGGCGCGAAATGGCGCGCAGAATGGCTTCGACGCCGGCATCGTCCTGCACCAGCAGCGATCCGGTGGACGAGCCCATAAAGACCTTGATGCCGGCACAGCCCGGCAGCTTCTCCAGCTCGGCCAGCTCTCCAACATTTTCATGCGTGCCGCCGATATAGAAGGCGAAGTCGCAATGCATGCGGTTGGTGCCGGCAGCGATCTTGGCCTCGAATGTTTCGCGGCTGGTGGTCAGCGGGTTGGTATTGGGCATTTCGAAGACGCCCGTCACGCCGCCCATCACCGCGGAGAGCGAACCGGACTCGAGGTCTTCCTTATGCGTCAGGCCTGGTTCGCGGAAATGCACCTGCGTGTCGATGACCCCTGGCAGGATGTGCAGCCCCTTGCAATCAACGATCTCGGCGGCACTGTCGCCGACGCTGCCCAGAGCCGCGACACGGCCATTGCGCACTGCGATATCGCCGAGGCCTTCGCCGTCCTGGTTGACCAGCGTGGCGTTCTTGAAAATGGTGTCATACTGCGCCATGTCTTGGTCCCGCCTGTGTGCAATGCCTTGGGCCGGTGTAGCGGACGCTCCGTTCGGGAAGCAAGAGATCATGACCATCCATCTGCGTGCCGACCGTGCCGTTTTCCGATTTTCGGGGCCGGACGCGCACAAGCTGCTCAACGATGTCGTGACCGGCGAGATACCGGCAACCGGAAGCGGAGATGGCGAAGTGGCGGCGGCCTGGGCGCTGCTGTCCGCGCAGGGCAAGATCCTGGCCGAGGGACTGGCTGGCCACGCAGAGGACGCCATCTGGGTCGACGTGCACCAATCGGTCGCCGATGACTTCCTCAAGCGCATGAAGATGTATCGCCTGCGTGCTCAGGCGACGATAGACGACCTGCGGGGAACCCATCGCGTCGGCTTCGCGCAGGATGAGGAGCCCAGCGGCATCCGCCATACCGACCGCATGGGCCCCATCGACATGGGCTACCGCACCATTGCTCCAGTGGAAGCGACGGCAGACTGGGTGCAAAACGACGAATTCTACCACGCCGAGCGGATTGGTGTCGGCATCGCGCATCAAGGCAATGACTTCCCGGCCAATGACGCCTTCGCACATGATATCGGGCTCGACATTCTCGACGGCATCGACTTCGCCAAGGGCTGCTATGTCGGCCAGGAAGTCGTCAGCCGCATGAAGCATCGCGGCACCGCCCGCCGCCGTCCGGTCATTGTCCTCGGTATCGAAGCACCGGCGGGCAGCGCCGTTATCGCCGGCGGTCGAGAAGCGGGTACAATCGGCCAGGTGGTCGATGGCGTGGCCGTCGCCATTCTCCGGCTCGACCGCATTTCCGATCCATCTGCCGTCACGGTCGACGGCAAGCCGGTCGGCGTGGCGCTGCCCGTCTGGGCGACCTACGCGTTCGGTGAAAGCACACCGGAAGAATAGGCGCCAGCTTCGCCGAATCGGGCCCAACTGCTAGGCTCGACGCTAACAGGCTGCTAACCAATTGGGGCATCATGGCACGCGCTCATGCACGGGCCTGGCAACGTATGTTGTCGGGGCGCCGGCTCGATATTCTTGACCCCTCGCCAATGGATGTCGAACTCTCCGACATCGCGCATGGCCTGGCTCGTGTCGCCCGCTGGAACGGCCAGACGCATGGGGACTACCCGTTTTCGGTGGCCCAGCATTCGGTGCTCGTGCTTGAACTCTTCCGCACCCACAATCCCGGTAGCGAGCCCGTAGCGCAGGTCCAGGCGCTGCTGCACGACGCGCCCGAATATGTAATGGGCGACATAATCTCGCCGTTCAAGGCGGCCATGGGCGGCAATTACAAGGACGTGGAAAACCGCCTGCTCTCGGCGATCTACCTGCGCTTCTCCCTGCCCGCCAGCATGCCCGCGGCCCTCGCCAAGCAGGTCAAGAAGGCCGATCGGGAAGCGGCCTTCTTCGAGGCGATCCATCTTGCCGGCTTCGAGGACAGTGAGGCGCGCAAGTTCTTCGGCGAGCCCAGCCTGCCGGCCTTCGATGTCGATGCGTTCGACCGTTTGATCCGCCCCTGGCCGACACGCGAAGCGCACGATCGGTTCGTCGCCGCCTTCGAGGCAATTTCCATTTAGCGACAATGGTTTGGCCTGTGAAGATTAACCCTAACAAAGGATGAACTTTGCCCCTGCCGGGCAATTATGGTTTCTAATCCGTTAAGACGAAGACCCCATCCGCGTCATTTCGGGACAGACCGCCATGAACCTGCCAGATCGCCATCTCCTCCTCGGCATGACTCTGGGCGCTATCTGCGCCACAGCCCTGGCGGCCATAGGTCCCGGCATGGTGCTGCAGGCCTTTGGCGACGAGGGCGTGATCACTGGCGTCGATGCCGCGCGGCTCGTTCGCTTCGAGAACCGCGACTACAATGTCGATTACGAAGACTGGGTCGCGACCGATCCGCTGTCGACCACGCGCGTCAAGAAGGTGGAGGCCGGCAAGGTCAGCTATGTGACCATCACCACCACGGCGAGCGGCACTTACTCGACCGATGCCATGTTCTCCAAGCACGTCCAGTATCCGGGGATAAGTGTCGAGGACGCCGAGCCCCGTGCGAACCGGTTCTCGTACTGGACCAACGGCAAGTGGTCAGCGTTCAGCACGGGCAATGCGGGTTCCTTCACCTATTACCGCGCCTGGCGGCGCTGAACCCCTAACCGAACAACCAGCCGCGCTTGAACTTGTAGAAGACGTGCAGCCCGATCTGGGTGACCTTGTTCATGCGCGGGGCCCAGGCCGGGCGCACATAAGTGGCGTGATAGTGCGTCGCGTCGGCCACTTCGGTCAGATACAGCTCACCAGCGGTGAACCGGCTGGCGATGTCTTCCGCCTGCGCCCAGGATTGGCGATCACTGATCGTCTCTGGAATGCCATCGCAGGCAAAGGAGAACTGACAGGAATTGCGCCGGTTCTGGTTCTGAAACACGACGCCGCAGATAGTGTCGGGATAGCGACGATCCTTGACTCGGTTGAGCACCACCTGTGCCACCGCCACCTGCCCGCGATAGCTTTCGCCACGAGCCTCGAAATAGATGGCCGTAGCCAGGCACCAGAGTTCCTTGTCCGATACCGCGACCGCCGGCCCCGTTGAAAAACCGCCAGTAACGGGCGCCGTGGCGCGGGCGTAAGCCAGTTGTTCTGAAGCCAGGACCGGCAGAGGCGTGCTCGAAGCCGGCGCAATGCCGGCGATGGCGTCAAGCGCCGAGGCCGTGGCGGGGTCGATGGCGGCGACCGACATGCGCGGTCCATACTCGACATCGCCCGTCGCTTCGATGGTCACATCTGCCAGACGAGATTGGCCGAGATCTGTCGGATCGGCGGCGCCGGTGCGCAGCGCGGCCAGCCGCGTGCGTACTTCGGCAAAGCTGCGCGATATCGCGAGAACGTCCACGGGCGGGCGCAGGCGGTCGGCCTTTTCGGCGCGGTTGGGGCCAGTGAAGCTGGCAGTATCGAACAGATGGTCGACGGAGCCGGTGATAACCGGATCCACGCCTGAATAGGAGATGCTTGCTGCGACCAGATCGATCTCGGCCGGCAAGGCGTCGGCGAGCCCGGTAGCGGGGCCGAAAGCGCCGTTGGTGAGCCCGGCATAGGTCAGGCCACAAAAAATCCCGACGACCAGAAATCTGGTGAAGGGATGTCGGCGAACCGCTCTGACCGGACGCAAACGCGCCACCGGCCGGTGGGATGAAGCCATTAAACGCTACTCAACACTACGCAACAAAACTACTGATCGGCGAAAGTGACGCTAAAATGCCGACGGTCGTGATGATGTCTGATTAGGGTTAGCAGCGGGTAAACAGGGTTTGCGGCGCGGCCATGGACCAACCAAGGCGCTGGCCGGGCAGAAATGTGAACGGTCGATTTGTCGCACTTCGAGCCGTCCCGCAGGGCAAATCGCTCCAGTGGAGTGATTTGAGGCGAGAAGGCCACGAGGCCTACGGCCGAATGGCGGGAACGGCTCCCTGGCTAAACGCCGCAAGCCGCCCTAGCGGGCGCTACCTGATCGCCGAAGCTGTCGACGCGATAGCGGACCGAGAGCGAGCGCGAGTTCACCGGCGTTACGCGCACCGTCAGGTTTGTTGCGCCCTCCAGGCTCTGGATGAAGGCCAGCGCGTCGCTGGTATTGTCCAGCAGGATGGCAGTGTTGTCGCCATTCACCGGCAGCGTGCGACTGCGCGCGGCCTGCAGGTCGAACTGCCAGGTGATCCCCGCGTCCCTGCCCAGCGCCGACATGGTATTGCCCGCGAAGGCAAAAGCCACGCTCAGCACCCCGGCGTCGCAGGCGACGGTAATGGTGGCGGGGCGGCGGCCATTTGGGCGGGCGGGAATAAGCTGCTCGGATTCGAAGACAATTTGGATGCCGCCGGCGTCACTCTTGGGGGCGGCGAAAGCCGCATCGAAACAGGCCAGCCGTTCCGCGTTATCGGCGATCGTGGTGCATTGCATGCCCGTTTGCTGGGCCATGACGGCAGGTGTCGAAAAAAACAATATCGGCAACAGCGCCAGTACCGGCAAAAGTCTCACGTTGGTACTATCTCCCTTGTACCGGCCGGCAAGCCGGCCTGGTCCCCTGCATATGGGGGTCGTCCGCCCGCTATTTAAGCAGAAGCCTGCGCCAGCGTCAGCCTTGCGACCGGCACACGATAGGGTGAGCAGCTGACATAGTCGACGCCCAGACCGGCAAAGAATTTAAGCGAGACTGGATCGCCGGCATGTTCGCCGCAGATACCGATCTTGAGGCGGGGATTGGCAGCCCTGCCCCGCTCAATGGCAATAGTGATCAATTCGCCCACGCCCTTCTCGTCAATGGTCACAAAGGGATCGCGTTCATAGATCCCTTTGCGCTGGTACGCGGCCAGGAAAGTCGGTGCATCGTCACGCGAAATGCCGAAAGTGGTCTGGGTCAGATCATTGGTGCCAAAGGAGATGAAATCGACCATCTGCGCGATATCCGCCGCCCGAAGGCAGGCGCGGGGCAGTTCGATCATGGTGCCAAACGAGAACTTAACCCGGCCCGTGCGCAACAGGCCTGAATTGGCAGCAATGGCGCTGACCCGTTCACGCACCCAGGCCACCTCGCTGGCCGTGGAGACGAAGGGCACCATCACCTCGACCGCCACCGGCTCGGTCTGCGTTTCACTGGCCGCGCGCGCACCCGCCATCAGCGCCTGCATCTGCATCTGCAGCATTTCGGGATAGGTGATCGCCAGCCGCACGCCGCGATGGCCCAGCATAGGGTTGATCTCAGCGATCCGGTCGAGGCGGAGCCGCAGCGCGCGCACGGCCAGGCCAAACGAGGCTGCAGTCTCCTCGATCTCCTCATCGGTACGCGGCAGGAATTCGTGCAGCGGCGGATCGAACAGGCGCACCGTGACCGGCAGGCCGTTCATGGTCGAAAACAGCGCCGAATAGTCGCCGGTCTGGTAGTCGACAAGACCATTTATGGCGCGATTCCGATCTTCCTCGTCCTCGCTCAGAATGACACGGCGCAGCGCCACCATGCGCTCGGGAGAAAAGAACATATGCTCGCTTCGAGCCAACCCGATGCCTTCGGCACCGAAGCTCAGCGCCGTCTTGGCCGATTCCACGGTTTCCGCATTGGTGCGCACGGCGATGGTGCGGCTGGCATCCGACCAGCCGAGCAGCGTGCCGATGGCGCCGCCGATATGCGGCTGGGCCAGCGGCAGCATGCCGATATAGACGCGCCCGTCGCTGCCATCGATGGTGATGCGGTCGCCAGTGCGGAGTTCGCGGTCGCCGATGCGGCACACCATTTCTGTGGTATCGACGGACATGGTCCGCACCCCGGCAACGCAGGGTTTGCCGGTGATGCGGGCGATGACGCCGGCGTGGCTGGACATGCCGCCGCGGGCCGTCAGGATGCCAGTTGCGGCCTTCATGCCCTCGATATCGGCCGGTCCGGTCTCGTTGACCACGAGGATGCAGTGCTTGCCGCGCGCGCGCATCCGCGCCGCATCCTCGGTGTTGAAGACGATGACGCCGCTGGCGGCGCCTGGCGACACGCCAAGGCCCGTGGCGATGGGTGCGGCGCCCTCAGCGGACTTCAGGCGAGGATGCAGCAATTGCGTGAGGCGGGTGGGATCGACGCGGCTCACCGCGTTCTGTGCCGACCAGATCTTGCGATTGACGCGGTCCACCGCCGCTTCCAGCTCGGCCGCAGCGGTCACCTGCACCGGTCGGGCCGACAGGAACCGCACCTGGCTGCGCGTGATGGATACGAGACAGTTCATGTGCCGGCCCGCCTTGGCGTCGAGCAAGGTCACCAGGGCATCGATGGATTCCGACATGCGCGGCAATGGCGCGCCATTGACCGGCGCCGGACCCATCTCTCCCGTCACTGCATTGCGCGTGAGGAACTGCTCGATCTCGCCGTCCGCCACCGCCTGCACCAGCACGATCTGGCGGCCGCGGTCCTCGTCCGGACGGCTGGTCCAGCCCTGTCCGAAGCCATAGCTGTCGAAAGCCGCCTTGATCGCCTTGGCCAGGGGCCTGGTGGGATCGACCGAATCCTCAGGGTTGGCGGGTGCGGCGATGCCCAGCTTGGCCGGCATCAGCCCGCCATTGTGCGCGGCTGCCGAGGTTCGCACCACGAGCATGGGAGGGACGGCATCCTTGCCGACCAGCTTGAACAGGCAGGCGACCCAGTGGGTGCGCAGCTTGTGCTCCCTGTGCGTGCGCTCGCCTTGCAGGGCTTCCCATGCGGCGCGCGTCAGGACGATGGTGGGAACGGTGGGGAAACCCGCCTCCCCGACCCGGAAAATCCAGCGCGCCTTGCCGCTGAGCAGCTTCAGCTGGCTGGCGGACAGGTTCGCCTTCCCCATGGCCGGGGCAATCGCAAACATTTCCTGAGCCAGACTCACCGTTAAGTCCTTGCCTTAATTGCGTGCGCATCATGCCTGCGCAGCTTTGGCGCTGCAACAAGACTTGACTTGCGCCAGCCACGAAAGCATCTGACTGATATGGAAAAGCGGCCACAACTAGACATTCTGCTCTGCGCCCCGCGCGGATTTTGCGCCGGCGTCGATCGGGCCATCCAGATTGTCGAGCTGGCGCTGGAGAAATACGGCGCGCCGGTCTATGTGCGCCATGCCATCGTGCACAACAAATATGTCGTGGACGGACTGCGTGACAAGGGCGCGGTGTTTGTCGAGGAACTCAGCGAGATCCCCGAGACCGATGCTCCGGTGGTGTTTTCGGCGCATGGCGTGCCCAAATCGGTGCCGGCCGACGCCAAGAGCCGCAACATGTTCTTCCTCGACGCCACCTGCCCGCTGGTCAGCAAGGTGCATGTGGAAGCGCAGCGGCACTTTGCCGAGGGGCACGAGATCGTGCTGATCGGCCACAAGGGGCATCCGGAGGTCGTCGGTACCATGGGCCAGCTGCCGCCCGGCGCCATCAGCCTGGTCGAGACCGTTGCCGACGCCATGGTGTTCGAGCCGCGCGACCCGCAGACGCTGGCTTTCGTGACGCAGACCACCCTGTCGGTGGACGATACCAAGGAGATCGTGAGTGCGCTTAAGCAGCGCTTCCCCGCGATCAATGGTCCGCACAAGGAAGACATCTGCTACGCCACCACCAACCGGCAGGAGGCCATCAAGGCGGTGGCACCGGAGGTGGATGCGATGATCGTCGTCGGCTCGCCCAATTCGTCCAATTCGCTGCGGCTGGTTGAGGTCGCCGAACGGGCCGGCTGCAAGGTCTCTATGCTGGTAGACCGAGCGTTGGAAATCGACTGGAGCCGGCTTGCGGGCATCCGCACGCTGGGCGTTTCGGCTGGCGCCTCGGCACCGGAGAAGCTGGTGGACGAAGTGATCGAGGCCTTTGCCCAGCGCTACGACATCAAGGTCGAGGCGCGCGTCACCGCCAAGGAAAACATCGCCTTCAACATTCCGCGTGAACTGCGCGCCATCGAAGCCGCCGTCGCGCGATGATGGAGTTATCCCCCTATGCGTCGGCAGGCATTAGCCTGACCGCTCCTGCATGATTTTGGAGCCGGCCATGACCGACACAGTCATCATCCACACCGACGGCGCCTGCTCGGGCAATCCTGGTCCTGGCGGCTGGGGGGCCATTCTCGAATATGGCGGGCACACCAGGGAACTCAAGGGCGGCGAGGCGCTGACCACCAACAACAAGATGGAGCTCACCGCCGCCATCGAGGCTCTCAATGCGCTCAAGCGCCCCTGCACGGTCGAAATCCATACCGACAGCCAGTATGTCAAGAATGGCGTGCAGAGCTGGATGCATGGCTGGAAGAGGAACGGCTGGAAGACCGCCGACAAGAAGCCGGTGAAAAACCTCGAACTCTGGCAGGCGCTGGACGAGGCCACCAAGCGCCACACCATCGCGTGGAAATGGGTCAAGGGTCACGCCGGGCACGAGCTGAACGAACGCGCCGACCAGTTGGCCAATGAAGGCATGGCGCCGTTCAAGCCCAAGCGCGAAAAGCTGATGCCGCCGGTCTGAGCCTTCCTGCCTCCGCCGAGCGGGAGAGGCCTAGCCCGCGACCTTGGAGAAATCGGCCACCAGATGCATGGTATCGCGCAGGCGGCTGAGCAGGTTCAGCCGGTTGACGCGAACCATGGAGTCGTCGTCATTGACCATGACGGCGGTGAAGAACGCATCGACGGGACCCCGCAGCGTCGCCAGTTCGGCCATGGCGCCCTTGTAGTCATTGGCACTGACATGGCTCAGCGCAGCGGCGTGGACGGCATCGACCGAGAAGGCCAGATCGGTTTCCTCGGACAGGCGCAACAGGTCCTGATCAATGGCGCCGTTATAGGTCAGGTTGAACTTCTTTTCCTCGGCCGCCAGGATGTTGGCGGCACGGCGGTAGCCGGCGAGCAGGTTGACACCGTCGTCGGAGGACAGCAGTTCGGACAGGGCGCCGACGCGCTGGATGATTTCGAGGATGTCGTCGCTATCGGCCGAGATCACCGCGTCGACCAGATCGTGGCGGGCGCCCGCGTCGCGCAGCGTGCCCTTGAGCCGGTCATGAAAGAACGCCAGCAGATCCGGTTCCACCTTGAGCGGGAAGCGCAGCCCGTTTTCCGAAATGATCCGGATCACGCCCAGCGCAGCGCGGCGCAGCGCAAAGGGGTCACGCGAGCCGGTCGGCTTTTCGTCGATGGCCCAGAAGCCGGTCAGGAGATCCAGCTTGTCGGCCAGCGCAACTGCAATCGAGGTCGGCTCGGTCGGCACCTTGTCGGTGGGGCCGAGCGGCTTGTAATGCAACTCGACAGCGGTCGCTATATCCGCCGGTTCGCCCTGCGCGGTGGCATAGTAACGGCCCATCAGGCCCTGCAGTTCGGGGAACTCGCCGACCATGCCGGTGGTCAGGTCTGCCTTGGCGAGCATGGCCGCACGCTTGGCGCGTTCGGGATCGGCACCGACTTTTGGCGCGATTTCGGCGGCGAGCTTGACCAGCCGTTCGACGCGGGCGAACTGCGTCCCCAGCTTGGCGTGGAACACGGTTTCTTCGAGCTTGGGCAGGCCGTGTTCGAGCGGCAGCGCCAGGTCACCGCGATAGAAAAAGGCGGCGTCGGAGAGGCGGGCACGAATGACGCGCTCATTGCCAGCAATGATCACCGCGCCACCATCGCTGGCTTCGGTGTTGGCAGTGATGATGAAATTGGGCGCCAGCTTTCCCGCTGCATCGCGCAGGCAGAAGCATTTCTGGTTGGCGCGGATGGTGGCGATGATGACTTCCTCGGGAAGCTCGAGGAAAGCGGGATCGAACGACCCCATCATCACCACGGGCCATTCGACGAGGCCCGCCACTTCTTCGAGCAGGGCTTCGTCGGCGATCACGGTCAGGCCCTGGGCAAAGGCCAGTTGCTCGGCGTCGGTCTTGATGATGTCCTTGCGGCGGTCGATGTCGAGCACCACCTTGGCGCGCTCGAGCGCCGCGGCGTAATCGTCAAAGCGCCGCACGCGAATCGGCTCGGGCGCCAGGAAGCGATGCCCGAACGTGGTCTGGCCGGAATCCAACTCGTTGGAGGCGAAGGGGATGACGACCGGCTCTTCGTTTTCCGCGCCGAAAGTGGCTGTAATGGCGCGCAGCGGGCGCACCCAATTGAAGCTGCCATTGCCCCAGCGCATCGACTTGGCCCAGGGAAAGTCAGTCAGGATTTTCGGCAGGATGGCAGACAGAAGGTCCACCGCCTCAGCGCCCGGCTTGTTGATATGGGCGACATAGAAATCACCCTTCTTGGGGTCGCTTTCGACCTTGGCCTGATCGATCGAGCTCAAGCCGGCCGAGCGCAGGAAGCCATCGATGGCGGGCTGCGGTGCGCCAACCTTTGGGCCCTTCTTTTCCTCGCGCGTATCGGGCGAGCGGCCCGGCAGGCCGGTAACGGTCAGCGCCAGCCGGCGCGGCGTCACGAATGCCTTGGCGCCCTCATAGACCAGCCCGGCATCGACCAGCGCATTGGTCACGGCCTTCTTGAGATCATCGGCCGCGCGCCGCTGGAAGCGGGCCGGGATTTCCTCGGAAAAGAGTTCGAGCAGCAGTTCGGGCATGGTGGATACCAAGGTTGGAAAGCGCGGGTTTGCTTAGCTTGGGCAGGCCGGGATGTCTATTGGCGATTACCAGCCGCCGCCGCCACCACCGCCGCCGCCACCGCCTGACGATCCGCCGCCACCGCCACCAGAGCTGAAGCCGGACGAGCTGGCCTGCACCGGCTGGGCGGCGACCATGGCCGCCGTCATGCCGGCTGCGGTAGCGCTGATCGCGTTGGAAATCTTGCCGGGGGAGAAGGAGGTACTGCCCGAATACCAGCGGGGTTGGTAGATCGCGCCGCTATCCGCATCGCTGACGGCATTGCGCGCCAGTTCGCCCTCGAAATGTTCCGACCACGGCTTTTCCACGCCCAGCGCGATAGCATAGGGCAGGATGCGCTCGAAGCGGCTGATGGTCATCGGCGGTTCGCCGACAATGTTCAGGCGCTCCTTTTCTGCCGTCTCCAGATAGAGCTTGAAGCCCTCGATCTGATCCATGATCTTGCGGCCCTGGATGGTCGGGGCGCGCATCAGCACGGCAAAAACCACGGTGAGCAGGACGATGGACGCGGCGGCGATAGCGGCCGTGTTCACCGTCAGCTGGGTGAACATTTCGAGGCCGCCGCCGACGAAATTGAACCCCACAATGCCGATCCAGAGCAGCAGGAAGAAGCGCCGGAAACCGCCGCCCTTCCACAGGGCATTGGCGACCGTGCCGAACAGTCCGAGCAGCACGCCGGCCACCACGCCAACCACAAGCCAGATCGGCCCCAGCGCCTCGAACCAGACCATGGCCGCCAGCACCGCAATGGTGATCAGAAAGCCCAGCGCGGCATAGCCAAAATTGTGGTTGAACCAGACGCTGCGGTTTTCGCTCTCGATGGCTGACTGAAAATCGGCACGCTGCTTGGCCAGTTCGACGCCGTTGCTCTTGTCGACGCTCACGGTGCCCTTGGACTGCAGATAGTGGAACAGCTTCTGCTCGCCCGCTGGAAGCGGTTCTTCCGGGGACTTTCCGGTCACCTCGACGGAGAGGCCGCTGGCGGGATTGTCGATTTTGACCAGACCCTTTACCCCGAGGTCGAACAGGGTGGCGGTGAAGGCCGTCCATTCCTGGAAGCCCCAGCGATGCACATAATGCGTCAGTGCCGGCGAGAAATCCTTGGGCGGGTGGAACAGGGGGATAATCGTGCCCCTGGCCGGGTCGCGGCCCACCCTGTTCCAGGCGATCAGATTATAGGCCAGCACCAGCACCACGCCGAAGATCGGCAGGATGATCTCGCGCATATCCGACAGCCACTGCAACAGGGCATTGGCGCCGCTGGGCGGCACCAGGATGCCCTTCTGGAACTTGACCGCGAAGCTCATGCCCTCGCCAGCGCCCAGCCCGCGGTTGGTGCGGAAGGTCGCGGTATTGTCGGTGTTCCGCGTCATGGTGACGGCCTGCTCGGTGGAGCCGACGGGACCGGTATAGGCAACCAGGTCGGAGATGACCGCGCCGTCCGGCAGCGTCACCCGCGCCAGCGAGCGGACAATGGGGAATATCCAGTAATTGCCGGTGGCATTCCAATAGAGTTCGTCATGCTCGGCAAAGCTGCGGGCCATGCGGTCCATGGTGTAGGTCAGCACATATCGATGCTGGCCGCGGGCGATGAACTGCTCGCTGTTGCCGATCCAGATGCGGACGAAATTGCCCATGCGCTCGGTGCGGAAGGGCTCGTCGGCGCCGCCGCGGGTGACGGTCTCGACCACAAGGTCCGAGCGGATCTTCTGGCCGGAGATGGACAGCTGCACCGTGGGGATATCGCGATAGATGCCGCGCCTTATGTCGATGCCTTCGGCGTTGACATCGATGGTCTCAATGACCCGTACGGAGCCATCGTCGCGCAGGGTGATATCGGTGATGAAGCCCGAGATCTCCTCGCGCGCCGACACCGGCAAAGCCAGCGTCAGCGCGAGGAGCGCAGCGAGGACGAAGCGAAGCAGCAGGCGCATGACGGCTCAGAACTTGACTGTGGGGACGGCCCGGTCGGCCTCGTTCTCAAGCTCGAAATACTGCGCCTTCTGGAAGCCGAACGGGCCGGCGATGAAGTTGGAGGGGACGGACTCGACCATGACATTCATGTTGCGCACGGCGCCGTTGTAGTAGCGGCGGGCCATCTGGATTTCGTCTTCCACGGTTTGCAGGGCGTCCTGGAATTCGAGGAAGGTCGTGTTGGCCTTGAGGTCGGGATAGGCCTCGGCAACGGCCAGCAACTTGCCCAGGGCCGACGAAAGCATGCCCTCGGCCTGCGCGCGCTGATCGGGTGTGCCATTGGCCGCACCGGTGGCGGCAGCGCGGGCCTGCACAACGGCCTCGAGCGTCTCGCGCTCATGGCCCATATAGCCCTTCACGGTTTCGAGCAGATTGGGGATGAGATCGGTGCGGCGCTTGAGCTGCACATCGATGCCCGACCAGCCCTCTTCGACCATCTGCCGGTTCTTGACCAGCCCGTTATAGATGACGACGGCATAGGCGGCGGCCGCAACGACCAGGCCCAGAATGATCCAACCGAACATAGATGTAGCTCCCTCAAGCGCACCAGCAATTGCGGCGGACATTGGCATTGGGGTGGGATAAGCGCAAGGCGCGGAATTGCTGCCTTCTCCCCTTGAGGGAGAAGGTGCCCGAAGGGGCGGATGAGAGGTCTCTTCCAGTCGTCGGGCATGGGATGGCGCAGCACCCCTCACCCTGACCTTCCGCTGAACGCGTCAGGTCGTCCCTCTCCCTCAAGGGGAGAGGGGGAGGAGGGGCAGCTTATTCCGCGCCGCCGCCCGCGGTCTGCAGCCAGGCCTCGCCGCAGC
This sequence comes from Devosia sp., assembly GCF_036676215.1. Lineage (GTDB taxonomy): Bacteria > Pseudomonadota > Alphaproteobacteria > Rhizobiales > Devosiaceae > Devosia. The sequence continues at coordinate 54,233 of NZ_JAKFDJ010000067.1, forward strand.
TTTTGGCCAGTTCGCGGATGCGCAGGATGTAGCTTTGGCGTTCGGTCACCGAGATGACGCCACGCGCGTCGAGCATGTTGAAATTGTGGCTGGCCTTGACCACCTGCTCATAGGCAGGGATGGCCATGGACTGGCGGTTGCCGTCGGCGCCGCGCGCCAGGATGGCCCGGCATTCCTGCTCGGCATCGGCGAAATGGCGGAACAGGATTTCTGTGTCGGCGACCTCGAAATTATACTTCGAGGATTCCTGCTCGTTCTGCAGGAAGACATCGCCATAGGTGACCTTGTCGTCGCCTTCGCGGCCATTGAAGTTAAGGTCGTAGACGTTCTCGACGCCCTGCACATACATGGCAAGCCGTTCCAGCCCATAGGTAATTTCGCCCGGCACCGGCGAGCATTCAAAGCCCGCCACCTGCTGGAAATAGGTGAACTGACTGACTTCCATGCCGTCGCACCAGCATTCCCAGCCAAGGCCCCAGGCGCCCAAAGTGGGGCTTTCCCAATCGTCCTCGACAAAGCGGATATCGTGCAGGGATGCGTCGAGGCCGATCTCGGCCAGCGACTGGAGATAGAGCTCCTGGATATTGGCCGGCGAGGGCTTGAGGATCACCTGGAACTGGTAATAGTGCTGCAGGCGATTGGGATTTTCGCCATAGCGGCCATCCTTGGGGCGGCGGCTGGGCTGCACATAAGCGGCCTTCCACGGCTTGGGGCCGAGGGCGCGCAGGGTCGTGGCGGTGTGGAAGGTGCCGGCGCCCATCTGCATGTCATAGGGCTGCAAGATGACGCAGCCCTGCTCCGCCCAGAAATTCTGCAGCGTGAGGATGAGGCCCTGGAACGAGTTCCGGGGGTCCATATGCGACGGGCGGTTGGTCATCTGGCAGTCCCTGCTAGTTGGGACAAACCTCTAGTTTGGCCGCCCCCAGCGGTCAACGGCGTTTGTCGTCGTCGCCCGGTCGATAGGTGCCGTCGTCGTCGCGCTTGAGGTCGATGACGCCGGGCTGGGCGCGTTCGCGCAGGTCGCGTTCGCGGCGCAAGCGCTTGGCTTCCTCGTCTTCGGATTTGAACTGGCCGGTCCAGTCGCGCCAGATCTTGCGGACACCCAGATAGATGGCGAGGCCGATGACGATAAAGATGATGACGCGCAGCAGCATGCCGGTCATAGGCCGAACCTCGCCCAGATGGAGCGGTCTTCAATCGTCGCCACGATATCCCCGCTGAGGCCAGCGGAAAAACCGAGGCGCGGAATGCCGAACCAGGAGCGCTTGGGTTCGATCATCTTGAGGACGATATCCTTGCCGTAGCGGGTGTGGAGTATCTCGTGGATATCTCCGATGGCGTCGACCAAGCCGAGCTCCACGCCGCGCATTCCGGTCCACCATTCGCCGGTGAACAACACGTCGTCCGCTGCCTTGAGCTTGCTGCCGCGCCGCTTTTTCACCACGTCTATGAACACGTTATGAATGTCGAGTTCGACCTGTTTGATGCGCTCGATGTCGCTCTTCTTTTCCGGCAGGAAGGGGTCGAGCGTCGACTTGTTGTTGCCTGCGGTATGGACGCGCCGTTCAATGCCGAGTTTTTCCAGCGTGCCGACGAAGCCGAAGCCGGCCATGATGACGCCGATAGAGCCGACAATGGAACTGGGATCGACGATGATCTCGTCGCCGGCCACGGCGATGAAATAGCCGCCCGATGCCGCCGCGTCCTCGACGAAGACCAGCACGGGCTTGTTGTGCTCGTCGGCGAGGTCGCGGATGCGTTTGGCGATCAGCCGGCTCTGCACCGGCGAGCCGCCGGGCGAGTTGACGATGATAGCCACCACCGGCGCCGACTTGATGGCGAAGGCGCGCTTGAGCAAGGGACCGACAGTGGCGATGTTGAGGCGCCCATGGCGCTGCTCGGCGGCGATGACGCCATGCAGGCGGACCACCGGGATCACGGTCTTGCCGCGACCGGCGAGGCGATGCAGCCAATTCCACTTCGGCGTGGTCAGTTCGATGGCCATGCTCGATCCTTGTTGCGCTTCGCGGCCAGATTTAGAGCCTTGCCGGGCCGATTACCAGACAAGCCGGGCGAGGCCACGAAAGATTGCGTCGAAGTCAGGCCGGAAGGCACGGCTTTCGGCGTCGTGCAGCGCCCGGCTAGCTAATAGAGTCAGCGGCGCGCGGGAGCCCTTGATGCCGCGCAGCAGCACCCGGCTGGCCGGTTCGTCGGGGCGCGGGGTCAGCGGCAGCACGGTGACGGCGCCGAAGCGCTGCTCGAAACCGGCCAGCAGCGGGGCGAGGCTTTGCGCCGGATAGACAAAGATGACCTCGCCGCCAGCGGCGGCGGCGCCAGCCGCGGTCTTGATCCAGAGATCAAGCGTGGCGGCATCCATGTGCCGCGACCCGGCGCGGCCGGCGTCAGTGGCGAGGGTACCGGCGCCATCAGCGAAAAACGGGGGATTGGCGATGACGCTATCGAAGGCGTTGTCGGGGATGCCGGCCGCCCGCCGCTCGGCGCCCTTGCCGGCGACGTCGGCCAGGACAATCCGGGCGCGGGTGGCAAAGCCGTTGGCGGATGCATTGCTCTCCGCCAATGCGATCATTTCGGCGTTTTGATCGGCCAGCGTGGCGGTGAGATCGGCATTGTGGGCCATGGTGACAAAGGCCGCCGTGCCGACGCCGCAGCCCAGGTCGAGCAGGCTTTTGCGGTCACCCGCCACTGCCGCGCCGAGCAGCACGCTGTCGAGGCCGGCCCGGAAACCGCGGCTGGGCTGCGACAGAGTGAGCCGCCCACCCAAAAAGGCATCGCGTGTTACCGATTGGTGTTTTACAAAGCTATGAGGCTGGTCTAGGGACATCGCACCCTGAAAGGCCGGTTCGGCGCGACCTTACATGCGCTTGTGCAGCAGGCTCAACCAGATTTGCCAGGCGGCGGACGAGGACGGAATAAAGTGTCAGTTCTGACGCAAATGAGAGAAGCGCCGGTGGCCAACCCGATCGAGCGGTTGCTGGTGGCGACCGAGGCCGACATGGCCAAGGTGAATGCGCTGATTCTCAGCCGCGCCAATTCTCATGTCGAAATGGTGCCCGAGCTGGCGCGCTACCTCATCGAAAGCGGCGGCAAGCGGCTGCGGCCGATGCTGACGGTCGCGGCAGCGCAGCTGTTCGGCAAGGGCAGCGGCACCGCGATCAACTTTGCGGCTGCCGTCGAATTCATGCACAATGCCACCCTGCTGCATGACGACGTGGTCGACGAGAGCGATATGCGCCGTGGCAAGCCGGCGGCCCGCATGGTGTGGGGCAACAAGGCCTCCATCCTGGTCGGCGACTTCCTGCTCGGCCAGGCTTTCATGATGATGGTGGAAACCGGCGATATCGGCGCGCTCGGCGTGCTGTCGGCCGCCTCGGCAGTGATGGCCGAGGGCGAAGTGTTTCAGCTCGCCAAGACCGGCGATCTCACCACCACGCCGGCCGACTATGCCGAAGTGATCCGCGCCAAAACCGCCGTGCTGTTCGAGGCCGCCTGCGAAGTGGGCGCCATGTCGGGCGGCGCAGACGCGGCCGGCCGCCAGGCGCTGGCGCGCTTCGGGCTCGAACTGGGCAATGCCTTCCAACTGGTCGATGACGTGCTCGATTATGGCGGGCAGTCCGGCACGCTGGGCAAGAATACCGGCGACGACCTGCGCGAGGGCAAGATGACCCTGCCGGTGATCCTGGCGCTGACCGAAGGCAGCGATGCCGAGCGTGCCACCATCACCAAGGCGCTGGGCGATGCCGAGGCCACGGCCGAGCAGGTTGCCGACGTGGTGGCGATCATGGAACATCACAAGACCCTGGCTCGCACGATCGACCAGGCGCAAGGCCACGCGCGCTCGGCGCAGCAGGCGCTGGAAGTCCTGCCCGAGTCCGCGATGCGGGCCCTGCTCAGTGACGTGGTCGAGTTCAGCGTGATCCGGGCTTATTAGGCCTCTTCACCTCTCCCTTTGGGGGAGGTCGACCCACTTGGGTCGGGTGAGGGGAGCCTCCTCAAGCACCTCACCCAGTAAAGGCCCCCTCACCCGGCGCTGCGCGCCGACCTCTCCCCAGAGGGGCGAGGTAAGACGCTAAGGCACCAGCAGTGGGGCGGCGGCGACCCAGTGATCGGGATGGGCTGCGCGCATGACCTGGGCGGCCTGGTGGGCTTGGCCGGCGGAGCCGAACAATCCGAACACCGTGGCGCCGGAGCCGGACATGCGCGCCAGCATGCAGCCCTGGGTTTCGGCCAGCTGGGCGACGATTTCGCCGATGATGGGCACGAGCTTGACGGCCGGCGGCTGCAGGTCATTGCGGGTTTCGGCCAGCCAGATGCCCAATTGCGCCGGGCGTGTCAGCGGCGAAGGCAGTTCGGGCAGCGGATAATTATCATGTGCCCGCAGCCGGCGGAATACGTCGGCGGTGGCCAATGGCACCATCGGGTTGACCAGTACGAGATGGCAGGCGGGAAATTCGGGCAGCGGCGCCAGCACTTCGCCCACGCCGCGCGCCACCAGCGGCGCTGACACCAGGCAGGCGGGGACGTCGGCCCCAAGGCGCGCTGCCATGTCTGCGAGGTCGGCCAGGGCGATCGCCTGGTTGGAAAGGCCCGCCATCAGGCGCAGGGCCGCCGCGGCATCGGCCGAGCCGCCGCCAATGCCCGCCGCCACCGGCAGGTTCTTGATAAGGCGTAGGGCCAGCCCCGTCTCTACGGCGTCCGGCCAGCGGGCCCGGAACGCCGCCACGGCCCGCCACACAAGATTGCTCTCGCCAGCGCCCAGCCCCCCGCCGAAGGGCCCTGAAATGTGCAGGGTGTCGGTGCTGGCGGGAACAGCTTCAAGTTCATCGGCCAGGTCGGCAAAGACGACGAGGCTTTCGAGATCATGGTAGCCGTCCTCACGCCGACGCGTCACGTGCAGGGCAAGGTTTACCTTGGCCGGCGCAAGCTGGACGTAGGGTGACGCCATGAGCTCTATTCGGTCTCGTTGGCTTCGGTAAGGCCGTCGGCGAGCTTTGCCGCCACGCGCTCCTTGACGTTGCCGGTCTCATCGACGGAGGCGGCAACATTCCACTGGAACCTGGCTTCAAGCTTGCGACCGGCCTTCCAATAGGCATCGCCCAGATGGTCGTTGATCTCGGCATCGTTGGGGCGCAGCAGCACGGCGTGTTCGAGCGTCGTGACTGCCTCCTCGATGCGACCGAGCTTGTAGAAGGCCCAGCCCAGCGAATCGACGATATAGCCATCCTGGGGCTGCGCTTCGACGGCCTTCTCGATCATCTCGAGCGCCGGCTCGAGGTTCATGTCCTGGTCGATCCAACTATAGCCGAGATAGTTGAGCACGGCCGGCTGATCGGGATTGAGCTCGAGGGCCTTGAGGAAATCCGCCTCGGCCTTGGACCATTGCTTGGCCCGCTCATAGGCAATACCGCGCACATAATAGAAGCGCCAGTCGGCGGGGCTGTCGCCGCCGGTCAGGGCCAGCGCCTTGGTATAGGCGTCGACGGCTTTGAGATACTGCTCGTCATAGCGCAGCAGATCGCCCAGAACTGACACCGCGTCGAGATCGTCGGGCTGGCTGGTCACGATATTGCCGAGCCGGCGCAAGGCTTCGGGACGGTCACCCTTGACGTCCAGATTCTGCGCGATGCGCACCACCGCCGTCGGCTTCATCGGCGAGGTCACCGGAACCGCGTCATAGATGGCGTTGGCAGCGTCGTGCTGGTTGGCACTATCGAGCAACTGGCCGAGGGCCAGCGCGATCACGTCAGCGGAGGGGTCGAGGTAAAGCCCCATGCGCAGGAAAACCAGCGACAGGTCGAGGCTGCCATCGCGCGACAGGGCCACACCGATGCCGTGGAACATTTCGGCCGCGCCGACCTGCACATTGGCGGCAAAGATGCCCGGCCGCTGCCCGGCCTCGATCTGCTCCTTGACGATGGTCACAACGGGATGGGTGATGCCCTGGTCTTCGAAGGCGGCGATCACGTCCCGCGCCTCGTCGAGGCGCCCGGCATTTGCCAGAATGCGCGCATAGACCTCGGCAATGCGGGCGACATAGGGCTCGGCCTCGAAGGCGCGCCCGGCCAGGGTGATGGCGCCCTCGGTATCGCCGGCGGCCTCGGCCATCAGCGCCCGGTGGAACACCAGGAAATCGTCGAGGCCGGTCTGGCCGAGCGTGTCGAGCACGGCATCGGCTTCATCCTTGCGATTGTCGCCCACCAGGGCCCAGGCGTGCAGGATGCCGGCGGTAATACCGGTGAAACTATCCTGCCCGATGGCACCCAGCATCTGCCCGGCCGCGCCATAGCGGCGCTCCTTGAGCGCTTCGGTGGCGACCACCAGCTCGGCGAGTTCGTTGTTGGGGTCCAGTTCGAGCAGGTGCTTGGCTGTCGAGGCCGCCTGGCCGATCTGCCCATCAGCCGCATAGGCGATGAAGGCGCGCTCCACCAGAACTGGATTGTCCCAGTCGGCCTGTGCCGCCTGGGCAAAATAGCGGGCCGCCTCGTCGGTGCGCAGATCCTGAAGGGCCTGCTGGCCCGCCATATAGGAGCCAGTCACGCTGACGCGGAACAGGGGCAGCAGATCGAACTGGGCCTGAGGGCTGGACTGCGCGGTCTGGACCGATTGCGCCGATTGCGCGGCTTGAGCGGCCGTGGTCGAGAGCAGGAAGGCGACCAGCGCCGGACGCGCGAGGCGATGCAGAAGCGATATCACGAGGCTTGAAACTCCCTTGGCCCGTTGGGGCCCGTTCTGGCGGCGAAGATTGTCCGTTTTGGGACTGCGCCGCAAGGGCGCGCCACATAGCGTGATCTCGGCGCCGCGCTACATTCCGCTATAGTTGGGACCACTGCCCCCTTCTGGAGGAACCCAGGTGATGTTCTGGGCGGGGTCCTTGATGTCGCAGGTCTTGCAGTGCACGCAATTGGCCGCGTTGATGCGGAACACCGGGGCTCCGCCCTCTTCGGCGACTTCATAGACGCCGGCTGGGCAATAGAGCGGGGCGGGTTCGCCGTATTTCGGCAGGTTGTCGCGGATCGGCACGGCCGGATCGGCCAGAAGCAGATGCATCGGCTGGTCCTCGTCATGCGCCAGATTGGCGAGGTAGACCGAAGAGGCGCGATCGAAGGTCAGCTTGCCGTCGGGCCTGGGATAGGTCCGGGGCGGCAGTGCGCCCTTGGGCTTGAGCCCCTGGTAATCGGGCTTGGTGTGATGCAGCGTGCCGAGCAGCGAGCGCCGCAGTATGGCGGACGACCAGAGCTCGATGCCCGCAGCCAGCGCACCGGCAAAGGTGCCCAGACGGGTCCAGAGCGGCTTGACGTTGCGCACGCCCTGCAATTCATCGGCAATGCCGGTGGCCATGACGCGATGGCCGAAATCCTTGATCAGGTCGTGTTGGCGGCCCTTGCCGATGGCGTCGGCCACGGCATCGGCGGCGCCAATGCCCGAGAGGATAGCATTGTGGATGGCCTTGAGGCGGGGCGCATTCATGAAGCCGGCGGCGCAACCGATGAGGCCGCCACCCGCAAAGGCCAGCGTCGGGATGGACTGCCAACCACCGGCCGTGACGGCGCGGGCGCCATAGCTGAGGCGCGTGGCCCCATCGAGCAGCGGCGCTACCGACTTGTGCGTCTTGAAGCGCTGGAACTCGTCGAAGGGAGAGAGCGTGGGGTCCTGGTAATCGAGGTAGGTCACGAGCCCGACATAGAGCTTGCGATTTTCGGCGTGGTAAACGAAGCCGCCGCCGGCCGTGGCATTGTCGAGCGGAAAGCCCAGATAGTGGTCCACCCTGCCCTGCTGGTGCCGGTCGGCGGGGATTTCCCAGACTTCCTTGATGCCCAGGCCGTATTTCTGCGGCTCGCGGCCGAGCTGATGGGCGGCGATGACCTGCTTGGCCAGCGAGCCGCGCGCGCCTTCGGCGATCAGCGTATACTTGGCTTCGAGCGCTATGCCTTCAGCAAAACCGGGCTTGGGATTGCCCGCATGATCACGGCCAAGATCGCCGGTGATGATGCCGCGCACCGGGCCCTTGCCGGTGCTCAGCACATCGACCGCAGCGGTCATGGGGAAAATGTCGACGCCCAGTTCGCTCGCCTGCTCGCCCAGCCAGCGCACAAGATGGCCCAGGCTCACGATCACCGCATTGGGCGTCTTGAGCTGTGGGGGCAGCAGCAGATCGGGGAGCGCGAAATCGTGTTTGTCGGTCAGAAAATGATAGGTGTCGGTAGTGACATCGGGGCCGACGGGGGCGCCCTTGAGCCGCCAGTCGGGGATCAGCGCATCGAGCCCGACCGGGTCCATCACCGCGCCGGACAGGATGTGACCGCCGATCTCGGCCGCCTTCTCCACCACTGTTACGGCTATCTCGGGGTGGCGCTGCTTGATGCGGATGGCAGCGGCGAGGCCAGAGGGACCCGCGCCGACAATCAGCACGTCGGTCGAAAGGGTTTCGCGCGAACCGGCCTCTGCCATATAGGAATGCCTCAACGTTCCGTTACAGTCTGGTCGCGCTGTCGAACCGGAAAACGGTATCCACTTTTGCTGACAGCGCTCCAAGCGCGGCTGGCCGCGCCAAACGGGCTGTGACATAACAGAGAACATGGCTCAAGATCGACCGCTAAATCACGACGAAATGCTCGCCGTGCTCGACTGGTATCGAGCTGCGGGCGTCGATGTCGCCGTGGGCGAGGAGCCGGTCGACCGCTTCGCGCAGCGCCCGCCGGCGCGGATAACGCCGCCACCGGCGGTTGTTGCCGACCCATCGGGCGAGCGGCCGGCCGAAACGCCGATGCTGGGCGGCGATCCTGCGGAGGCGCGGAGCCTGGCGGCTTCGGCACAGTCGCTCGATGCGCTGCAGGCGCTGCTGGGCGCCTATGACGGCTGCGGGCTGAAGCTGCGGGCCACGCAACTGGTGTTTGCCGATGGCAATCCGCAGGCCGAGATCATGCTGATCGGGGAGGCGCCCGGCGCCGAGGAGGACCGGCAGGGCAAGCCCTTTGTCGGCAAGTCCGGCCAATTGCTGGACCGGATGCTGGCGGCCATCGGGCTGGACCGCAGCAAGGTCTATATCGCCAATACCGTGCCGTGGCGGCCGCCCGGCAACCGCACGCCGACGCCCGAGGAAATGGCGCTGTGCCTGCCCTTCCTGCACCGGCAGGTGGAACTGGTGGCCCCCAGGCTGGTGATGACGCTAGGCGGGCCGGCCATGCAGACGGTGTTTTCCACCACCAACGGCATCATCAAGATGCGCGGCAAGTGGTCGAGCGTGACGATCGGCAACCATCAGGTGGAAGCCATCCCGACGCTGCACCCGGCCTATCTGCTGCGCAACCCGGCGGCCAAGCAGCAGGCGTGGCGGGATATGCTGGGGCTGAAGCTGAAGATGGTGGAGCTGGGGCTGGGTTAGCGCTCGGCTCCCCGACCGGCGCCTGCCCTGACAATATCTTGCGTCGCCGCAATTTCGCCCTGCCAATCCGGGAACGCCGCGCTATTGTCACCGTTGCGTGATTTGCCACTCTCTCCCGTCCCAGCACAGCCGAAAGCGTCATGGCCTCTGTAATCAAGATCTACGCCCTGTTCCTGGGCTCCGCGCTGCTTATGTTCGGCGGCGGCCTGCAGGGCCTGCTGCTGTCGGTGCGCGGCGCCGAAGAAGGGTTTTCGCTGCTGGCGCTGGGCCTGATCGGCACCGGCTGGTCGGTGGGGTTTGTCGCCGGGTCTATTTCGGTGCCCCTGGTGGTGCGCAAGGTGGGCCATATCAGGGCCTTCTCGGTGATGGCGGCCATCGGCACCATCACCATCCTGCTCAACCTGCTGCTGATCAACGATATCAGCTGGATCCTGCTGCGCGCCCTGTCGGGTTTCTGTTTTGCCGGCGCGGCGATGATCGTAGAGAGCTGGCTCAACGAAGTCGCCGAGAACAAGAGCCGAGGCACGATCTTTTCGATCTATGTGACCATCAATATGGCGGCCTCGACGCTGGGGCAGATCGCCATGTCGGTGACCGGTACGGCGGGTTATGTGCCGTTTGTGCTGGGCGCCATCAGCTTTATCTGCGCCGTGCTGCCGACGGCGCTGACCTCCAGCCCGCAGCCGCGGCCGCTGTCTTCGGCCAAGATCGATATCGGCCTGCTTTACCGCACCTCCCCGGTAGCGGCGATCGCGGCCTTTTCGGTGGGCATGGCCAATGGCGCCTTTGGCACGCTGGCGCCGGTCTATGGCTATGAACAGGGGCTCGATACCAGCGGCATCGCCCTGCTGTTTGCCGTGGCGGCTATTCTGGGCGCGGTGGCGCAAATTCCGTTCGGGCGCCTGTCCGACCGCATCGACCGGCGCATCGTGCTGATCGGGCTTTCCGGCTTTGCCGCCATTGTCGGCGCGCTGACTGTGCTCATCAATCCGGGCGCCAACTGGATGATGTTCGTGCTGTTCGCTGCCTATGGCTTTGCCGCCAACCCGATCTATGCGGTGGCCGTGGCCCATGCCAATGACTTTGCCAAGGATGGCGATTTTGCCAAGATTGCTGGCGGCATGCTGCTGATCCTGGGGATCGGGCTGGCCATCGGCCCCGCCGTGGCCTCGCTGATCATGGGCGCATGGTCGCCGGTGGGCCTGTTCATGGTGACGGCGTCGTTCCACGGTGCGCTCGCGGTCACCGCCTTTTTGCGCATGCGCATCCGCAAGGGGATCGACGCGGCCTATCGCGAGCCGTTCCGGCCCATGGGCGACCGGCAGTCGACACCGGAAACCATTGTGCTCGATCCACGGGCTGATAGTGATAGCCCCGAGATGGGACATGCCGAGGCGCCGGTCCCCGACGAGTTGGCGACGCAGAACGAGGATAGACGCGATGTTCAAGACGGCACGGTTTGAAGACCGGGCATTCAAGCCCCTTTCCATCGCCGTCATCGCCGTTTCCGACACGCGAACGCTGGAAACCGATACCGGCGGAGCGCTACTCAAATCGCTGCTGGAAGCGGATGGCCATCGCTGCGCCGAGCGCGTGGTGGTGCGTGACGATATCCAGCTCATCCGCCAGGCCGTGCAGGGCTTCGTCGCCGATCCTTCGGTCGACGTCATCCTCACCACGGGCGGCACCGGATTTTCCGGCCGCGACGTGACCCCAGAGGCCGTCGAGCCGCTGTTCGACAAGCGGATGGAAGGCTTTTCGGTGCTGTTCCACCAGTATTCGGCGACCACGGTGGGCACCAGTTCGCTGCAGTCGCGCGCCACGGCGGGACTGATCGGCACCACATTCGTCTTCTGCCTGCCCGGTTCGCGCGGCGCGTGCCGCGACGCCTGGGAGGGCATTCTCACCCACCAGCTCGACTATCGCCACAAGCCCTGCAACTTCGTCGAACTGATGCCTCGCCTCGACGAGCGCTGAGGCAAGGCGAGGGAAGCGCCGCCCTCAATCAGGGCAGCACGTTATAAATTTCTACCACCATGTTAAATCTTCTTTACATAACGCCAAAAATATCAGATACACCGTCATGTAGATTTAGCATGCGGGGTTCGAGAATGTCCTTTCGGGAAAAGACGGCGTGGATCGCGGTGCTGACCACCCTGGTGGTCTGGAGTGTTTATTTCGCCTGGTTCTGGGCCGATGTGGCGGGCCAGCAGCTCGATGGCGGCACGGTGCTGACGCGGTTCCTGATCTGCATGGGCATTTCGCTGGTGGTGATGGTCGGCCTCAATGTCGCGACCGGGGTGATGACCGCCAAGAATATCGAGACGCCACCCGATGAGCTGGAACGCCAGATCGAGGCGCGGGCCGACCGGATCGGTTTCAAGCTGCTGGAGCTGCTGGTGCCGGTCGGGTTGATCGGCGGGCTGCTGGCCACCGACATGATCCGCTCCGCCTTTCCGGCCGATCCGGCAGGCAGCGTGGCGCTGATCTTTGCCAATGGCATATTGATGGCCTTCGTGCTGACCGAAGTGGTGCGCGAGGCGGTGCATATCGCCTCGTTCCGGATGACCGCCTGAATGGCCCCTCCCCCCATCAGCAATACGATCCGCCGGCTGCGCTTTGATCATGGCGAAATGACCCAGCAGGAGCTGGCCGACCGGATCGGCATGACCCGGCAGACGGTCGCGGCGATCGAGCAGAACAAGTATTCGCCCTCGCTCGAAGCGGCCTTCCGCATCGCCGAAGTGTTCGGCGTCGAGATCGGCGATGTCTTCCAGTGGAAGAAAACCGTCAGCGGCTGAACGACTCTACAGATTTGAACCTAATCACGGCCCCGATCTTCGAGGGCCGCGGGCCGACACGCGCCCGAAAACTGGAGCTTTTATCATGAAAACCGCCCTGCAGACTGCCTATGGCGCCCCTACAGTCGTCGTCATCGCCGATACAGCCAGGCCCGTGCCCAAGGACAGTGAGGTGCTGGTCAAGGTGATGGCCACCACCGTCACCTCCGGGGACTCGCGCATGCGGGCCTTCCGCATCCCCGCCGCATTCTGGCTGCCGGCCCGCTTGTTCATGGGCATAACCAAACCGCGCAAAGCGGTGTTGGGCGCGGAATTCGCCGGCATTGTCGAGGCGGTGGGCCAGTCAGTCAGCCGCTTTGCTGTGGGCGACCGCGTATTCGGCCTGCATGTTTATGGCTGCCACGCCGAATACAAGGTGGTGCCGGAGGATGCGGCCATCGCGGCGATGCCGCAGGGTCTGGGCTTCGACGAGGCCGCGGCAATCCCCTTCGGGGCATTGACGGCCCAGTTCTTCCTGCGCCAGGCCAATATCGCGGCAGGCCAGCGTGTGCTGGTCAATGGCGCATCGGGCGCGGTCGGCGCCTTCGCAGTGCAGTTGGCGAAACACTATGGCGCCCATGTCACCGGCGTCTGCAGCACCGGCAATGCGGATCTGGTGCGCAGTCTCGGCGCCGATGCCGTCATCGACTACCAGAGCACGGACCTTTCCCGCGCCGGGCAGCAGTTCGACGTCATCCTCGATACGGTCGGCAATATCACGCTTGGCCGGTTCCGCCGGGCCACCACACCAAACGGCATCCTGCTGGCCGTGGATGGCGGGGGCACGGCGTTTCTCCGGGCGGCATGGACCCGACTGTTCGGTAGCCGCAAGGTGATCGCCGCCGTCTCGGCGGACCGGCAGGCGGACCTGGAGATTGTGCGCGATCTGGTGGCGGCTGGCATCGTCCACCCCACCATCGACAGCCGCTATGCCTTCGGCGATATCGCCCAGGCGCATGCCCGGGTCGACAGCGGCCGCAAGCGCGGGGCAGTGGTTGTGGAGGTGGCGGCCTGACAAAGAAAAACGGCGCCCCGCAGGGCGCCGTTGTCGCTTAGTGGCCGTGGCTCATGCCGGGCGCCGGGTCGGGTTTGCGCACGAAGAAGGCGGCCAGCACGGCGAAGAGTGAGATCACCGCGCCGATCAGGAAGGCCAGCTGAATGCCACCAGCCAGCGCGCTGACCGGCTCCACGCCCTCGGCCGCCAGGCCTGCGGTCCGGATGGTCATCAGAGCGACGAACAGGGCGATGCCCGCCGCGCCCGCCACTTGCTGCACCGAGCCGAGGATGGCGCTGCCATGGGAATACATCTCCATGCGCACCGAACCCAACGCTGCTGTGAAGAGCGGCGTAAAGACCAGGGCCAGGCCGATGCTGATGACGATGTGGCCGGTCAGGATGGCCCAGACCGAGGTGTGCTGATCCACGCGGGTCAGGGCCCACAGCACGATCGACACCAGTATGGTGCCGGGCACCAGCAGCTTGGTCGGCCCGATGCGGTCATAGAGCCGGCCGACCGAAGGGGCCAGCAGGCCCATCAACAGGCCGCCAGGCAGCAGCAGCAGTCCGGTCTGCAGCGTATCGAGGCCCAGCACATTCTGGGTATAGATGGGCAGCAGGATGACCGTGCCGAACAGGGCCATCATGGCGATGGCCATGGTCAGCACCGAAACGGTGTAGTTGCGCGACAGGAAGGTGCGCAGGTCCAGCAGCGCCTTGTCCTGCCGCGACAGCACGATCTGGCGCCAGATGAACACTGCCATGGCCACCAGGCCCACTAGCAGAGGCAGCCAGATCGGGAAGGCCGCCCCGCCATGCTCGCCTTCGCCCAGGCTGGAGAGGCCATAGACGAGACCGCCAAACCCCAGAGCCGACAGGATCACCGAAGCGATGTCGAGCGGGGCGTAGCGGGGCGTCGTGACATTCTGCATCTTGCGGCTACCGACGACCAAGGCCGCGATCGCGATGGGCAGCATGAGGATGAACATCCAGCGCCAATCCATATTGGCGAGGATGAAGCCACCGATAGTGGGGCCGATGGCCGGCGCCACGGAGATGACGATGGAGATATTGCCCATGGTCTTGCCGCGCGACTCGGGCGGCACCAGCGTCATCACCGTGGTCATCAGCAGCGGCATCATGATGGCGGTACCGACGGCCTGGATGACGCGGCCAAAAATCAGCAGCTCAATGCCTGGCGCTGCGGCGCAGATCAGCGTGCCGGCCGTGAAGATCGACATGGCCAGCATGAAGACGGGGGTGGTATTCAGGCGCTGCAGCAGAAAACCGGTAATCGGAATGACAATGGCCATGGTGAGCAGGAAAGCCGTGGTCAGCCACTGCGCCACATTGGGCTGCACCCCCAGACTTTCCATCAGATTGGGGATGGCCACACTCATCATCGTCTCATTGAGAAAGACGACAAAGGTGGACCCCAGCAGCAGGCCGATAACCAGCCGGTTGCGGGCCGCGTCGGTCTGGCTCACTGGTGCGTCGGCCGGCATGGCGTCAAAAGTCGTTGCGTCGGTACTCATGAGGATTCCTCGAGCTGAAATTGCTTGGTCACCAGGACGACGGGCGACGCCGGTGGATTTCGACGTCACCCTGGAATGTTTTTGCGACAACCTGTGTCAGCAGGTGAATAGTTAGGCAGAGGCTTTAGTAATCCCGGCGTCGGCGCGGGTCAATACTAAATTATTCTCTTAAGCATTATTCGCGCGGCTGTCGCGAAAGGGTGTTTTTTTTAGGCCTCGACGCCCCGTCCGTCCACCCATTCGAACGCAAATCTGGGCTGCAAAATCGTTCTTCGGCCTCTTCCGCTCGATCGGCCGAACACCCATATGTGTTACAGGCGAGCGGTACAGTTCTTGTTTTGTTCTCATGGAACTGTTACATCCTGGGACGCGTTCTGCGGTCACGATTCGACTGTTGCGCGTCCGGCAGGAGATCTCCCATGGCCCTCTATCAGGCCCCCTCTTTCGAAGCCCTGGAAAAACTCAGCCGCAGCCGCGACGCCGATCTGGCGCGGCGCGAACTGCTCGAGCCCGACCGTATCCGCGGCCGCGGGGCGCAATCCAATCGCAGCGGCCGCTTCGAGAAGCAGACCCGCGAGGGATTCGACGATGGCTGGGACAATGTCGAACCGCTGTCGATCTTCGAGACCATCGAGCATATCGAGCGCGCCAAGACCATCATTACCAGCAATGACAGTCCCGATATCGGCTTCGAGCGCTCGATCAATGCCTATCGCGGCTGTGAACATGGCTGTTCCTACTGCTTCGCCCGGCCGACGCATGCCTTTCTCGGCCATTCGGCAGGGATCGAGTTCGAGCGCGACATCTATGTGAAGGTCAATGCCGTCGAGGCGCTGCGGGCCGAGCTTGCGGCCAAGAACTACAAGGTCAAGCCCATCGCCATGGGCACCAATACCGACCCCTACCAGCCGGCCGAGCGCAAGCACAAGCTGACGCGCGGCATTCTCGAAGTCATGCTGGAAACCCGCCACCCGGTGATGATCACCACAAAATCGGCGCTGATCATCCGCGATCTCGACCTGCTGACCGAACTGGCCAAGCTGGGCCTGGTGAAGGTGGCGCTATCGATGACCTCGATGGACCACAAGCTGAGCCGCAAGATGGAACCCCGGGCTTCCTCCCCTGCCCGGCGTCTGGAGGCCATCCGCCTGCTCAGCGAAGCGGGGGTGCCGGTGGCGGTGTTTGCCTCGCCGATGATCCCGGCGATCAACGACATGGAGCTCGAACGCATTCTCGACGCCGCCAAGGCACAGGGGGCGGTCAGCGCCTCGATGATCCTGTTGCGGCTGCCGGGCGAGGTGCGCGACGTGTTCCGCGAATGGCTGTTGCGGCATTTCCCCGACCGCGTCCGCCACGTGCTGTCGCTGGTGCGCGATACGCGCGGCGGCAAGGACTATGACTCGCGCTGGGGCACGCGCATGACGGGTGAAGGCCCCTATGCCACCCTGCTGCGCCAGCGTTTCGACAAGGCGCGCGAGCGCTACGGCCTCGACGCCAAGCTGCCCGGCCTGCGCAATGACCTGTTCATCGCGCCAAGACTTGAAGAGCGGCAGATGAGCCTGTTCTAGCCCTGCGACACGGTGGCGGCGACGAAGGCGCGCAGCGCCGGGTCGTCATAGCTGTCGGCGGATAGCGCCGCGCCCGCCGCGACCATGTCTTCATGCAGCAGGCTGGTGCGGATGCCGATAGTGGCCAGCCCCGCGGCTGTTGCCGA
This sequence comes from Devosia sp., assembly GCF_036676215.1. Taxonomy (GTDB): domain Bacteria; phylum Pseudomonadota; class Alphaproteobacteria; order Rhizobiales; family Devosiaceae; genus Devosia. The sequence goes on from NZ_JAKFDJ010000067.1 coordinate 70,718, forward strand.
CGCAATGCCGGTGCGCGAATCCTCGAAAGCGACTGAGGCCTCGGCGCTGGCGCCAAGCAGGCGCAGGCCTTCGAGATAGGGCAAGGGATGGGGCTTGCCATGGGCCAGTTCCTCGCCGATCACGACGGCGCGGAAGCGGTGGCGGATGCCTAGCCCATCAAGGATCAGATCGGCATTGGCGCGCGGCGCATTGGTCACCGCCGCCATGGGCAGGCCCGCGGCATCGGCCAAGTCCATCAATGCGAACAGGCCGGGCACCGCATGGATTTCCGTCCGCGCCAGATCGCGGAAGGTCTCCTCCTTGCCGCGCATCACCGCCATGCCGTCGGCCGCCGACAGATGCGGCACGAAGCGGCGGGCGATGGCCTCATTGGCCAGGCCTTGCAGTTCCAGCGCAAAGCGCGGCTTGTCGAACTGGTGCCCATAGGGGGCAAAGGTGCGGTTGAAGGCCTCGAGATGCAGCGGATCGGTATCGGCCAGCGTACCGTCGATATCGAACAGCAGCGCGGCGCCTGGCTTGAGGATCATGAGGAGTTCCGGGTGAAGGGCGTGGAGCAGCGCGGAACCCATAGCAAAACCCGCGCCGCGTCAATCACCGCTAGTATTGCGCGATCCTGCGCGCATAACTGGCCATGAAATCGAGCGAGGCCAGGACGCCGCGCAGCGACAGCCGGACCTCTCGCGCATCGCCGCCCTTGAGCGGCACGGTCGCGACCACTGCATTGCGCTCGCCCATCTGCTCGATCAGTGCCGCCTTGCGGGCCGGATCGGCGACGTAGAACTGGTTGATGGTGTTGTAGCGGGTTTCAAGATCGGTGGCGAAGGTGAGGCGCTCGGGCGGCTCGCTGCCAAAGGACAGCAGCAGCGGGCGGCTGGTATCGGTCTCGACGCCATCGGCGGCCACGGTAAAGGCCACGTCGAGATCACCGGTGAGGCGGTTGCGCAGGATGGTGAGCTTGTAGGCAGGCAGGCCGGCGCTGTTCAACTCCTGGCTGCCGGTGCTGGCAAAGCAGGAAAAGCCATAGTAATCGGTGGCGTCCTCGTCGATGACGTCGGGACAGGCGGCGAGCCAATCGCGGTTATATTCGCGCCATTCGCCGAAGGGATGGTGAAATGGCGCCGCCGCGGAGGGGACGGCCGAAAGCGCTGCAAACGCCAGGATGGCGCCGTATCGGAAGATCATCGTCTGGGCTCTCGCTGGTTGCCCCCAGCGCGTGCACCATAGCAGAGCATCTACCCGATGACAGGGCCTAGCGCTGTGAATATGAAGGAGAATTCGGCATGAACAGCATCGAGCACAATGGTCTCATCCTGCTGGAACTGCCGGAAGACGGCCCCCTTCTCGCCACCGAGCAGGATGCTGTCGACATGATCGGGGAAACCTATGGCACCGGGACAGACATGATCGTGGTGCCGCTCACCCGGCTCGATCCGAGTTTTCTCGATCTCAGAAGCGGCATAGCCGGCATCTTTTTCCAGAAGGTGCAGAACTATCGGCTGCGCCTCGCCATCATCGGGGATATCACCGCCCAGACAGAGGCCAGCAAGGCGCTGCGGGATTTCGTGTTCGAAACCAACAAGCACGGCAATCACCTCTTTGCGCCCGACCGGGCGGCGCTGCTGGCGCGGCTGTGACGGCCGCCGGTTGACTTGATCGGTCCGAGGACGATGCTGGCGGCATGCTGTTTGATTCGACCCTGCAGACCGAGCCCGACTACCGCCACGAGCTGGAACTCCAGGCGCGTGGCGCCCGTATCGTAGCGGGTGTCGATGAAGCCGGGCGCGGGCCGCTGGCCGGGCCGGTGGTGGTCTCGGCCGTGGTGCTGGACCCCAATTGCATTCCGCCCGGGCTCAACGACTCCAAGAAGCTGACCGAGGAGCAGCGCGAACTACTGTTCGCCCAGATCATGGCGACGGCCCATGCGGTCTCCGTCGTGGTAGCCCCGCCCTCGATCATCCTCAGCCGCAATATCCGCGGCGCGACGCTCTGGGGCATGGCGCAGGCGGCCAATAGCCTGGGGATCCGCCCCGACCGGGTGCTGATCGACGGCCGCGACGTGCCGCTCGGCCTGCCCTGCGAGGGCCTGGCGCTGATCGGCGGCGACGGGCGCAGCGTCTCGATCGCGGCGGCGTCAATCGTCGCCAAGGTGACGCGCGACCGCATGTGCCGGATCATGGATGGCGACGCGCCGCATTTCGGCTTTTCAGGCCACAAGGGCTATTCGACGCCCCAGCATATGCGCGCGCTGGTGGAGCATGGGCCATGCCGACACCATCGCGAGGAGTTCGCGCCGGTGGCTGAAGCCTGGGCGCGGCTGCGCGGCGTGGTGCTGGTCGCTTGACCCGCCCCTTAACCTTCCGCTAACCCTTTGAAAAAACGCTCCATTAACCCTGGCGTTCTATAACGAGCGGGTTAGTACTGCGTTAGGGTTAAGTGTATGTTGCGTACCGCGCGTAGGGCTGTCGAGGCAGCTGCGGAAGAGGCTCCGCGCCTCCCGATCGATACAATTCTGGTGGGCGATTGCATCGACCACATGAATGCCTTGCCGGCCGGCTCCGTCGACCTGATCTTCGCCGATCCACCCTATAACCTGCAGCTCGAGCAGGGCCTCACAAGGCCCGACCAGAGCAAGGTCGATGCGGTGGATGACGAGTGGGACAAGTTCGAGAGCTTTGCCCATTACGACAATTTCACCCGCGCCTGGCTCAAGGCCGCGAGGCGGGTGCTGAAGCCCGATGGGGCCCTCTGGGTCATCGGCAGTTATCACAATATCTTCCGCGTCGGCACGGCGTTGCAGGATCTCGATTTCTGGATGCTCAACGACATCGTTTGGCGCAAGGCCAATCCGATGCCCAATTTCCGCGGCACGCGCTTTACCAATGCGCATGAGACGCTGATCTGGGCCGCCAAGAGCCAGAAAAGCCGCGTCACCTTCAACTATGAAGCCATGAAGCTGGCCAATGACGATACGCAGATGCGCAGCGACTGGCTGTTTCCGCTCTGCACTGGCGCTGAACGGCTCAAGGACGAGGATGACGGCAAGGTCCATCCGACCCAGAAGCCGGAAGCCCTGCTGTTCCGCATTCTCAATGCCACGACCAAGCCGGGCGATGTGGTGCTCGACCCCTTCTTCGGCACCGGCACGACCGGCGCCGTGGCACGCAAGCTGGGCCGGCATTTCATCGGCATCGAGCGGGAAGATGCCTATATCAACGCCGCGCTCAAGCGCATCGCGGCGATCCGCCCCGGCGTGTTCGAGGCGCTGCAATCGGTGACGCCCAAGCGCAAGGAAACCCGCATCCCCTTCGGCTCGCTGATCGAGCAGGGATTAATTGAGCCGGGCACGCAACTCTTCGACTTAACGAAACGTTACTTCGCCATGGTTCGTGCAGACGGCTCGCTCGTCTCCGGTTCCCATCAAGGCTCCATCCACAAGGTTGGCGCTTTGGTCCAAGGCGCCGAAGCATGCAACGGGTGGACCTTCTGGCACCACGAACAAAACGGGCAGACCAGCCCGATAGACGAACTCCGCACGGGCATCCGTGCAAAACTTGATTTGCTTTCTGCCTGATCCTGACCTCCAATC
>NZ_JAKFDJ010000068.1:0-142932 GCF_036676215.1 Devosia sp.
TCAACGGCCGCCGATGGACTTGAGGCCGCCCATATAGGGCTGGAGCACGTCGGGCACGAGGACGGAGCCGTCTTCCTGCTGGTAGTTTTCCATCACGGCGATCAGGCACCGGCCGACGGCCGTGCCGGAGCCATTGAGCGTGTGGACGAAACGCGGCGCCTGTTTCTCGCCGGATGGCCTATACCGCGCATCCATCCGTCGGGCCTGGAAATCGCCGCAGACCGAGACCGAGGAGATTTCGCGATAGGTGTCCTGGCCGGGCAGCCAGACTTCGAGGTCATAGGTCTTCTTGGCGCCGAAGCCGATATCGCCAGTGCAGAGGTTCATGACCCGGTAGTGGAGGCCAAGGCGCTGCAGCACGGTCTCGGCACAGGTCAGCATGCGCTCGTGTTCGTCCACCGAGGTCTCAGGCGTGTTGATCGACACCATCTCGACCTTGTTGAACTGGTGCTGGCGCAGCATGCCGCGGGTGTCGCGACCGGCAGAGCCAGCCTCGGAACGGAAGCAGGGCGTGAGAGCGGTGAGGCGGAGGGGGAGTTCTTCCTCCGCGAGGATGGATTCGCGGACAAAGTTGGTCAGCGGCACCTCGGCCGTCGGGATGAGAGCCAGCCGGCTCTCGCCGTGCGGGGTGAAGAACAGATCTTCCTCGAACTTCGGCAATTGGTTGGTGCCGAATAAGGCATCGTCCTTCACCAGCAGCGGGGGCTGGACTTCGGTGTAGCTATGCTCGGTCGTGTGCAGATCCAGCATGAACTGGCCAAGCGCACGTTCGAGCCGGGCCACCTGCCCTTTCAGCACGACGAAGCGGCTGCCGGAGAGTTTGGCGGCAATCTCGAAATCCATGTCGCCGCGCGCCGCAACGTCGATCTCGTAGTGCTCTTTTGGAGCAAACGAAAAGCTGGGCTTGGGGGCGCGGGCCTTGGCGGCGATGGCGGGCGAGCCGTTGGGGCCGAAATATTCGACATTGCCGCTTTCGTCGGTGCCGTCGGGCACGTCTTCGAAGACGAGGTTGGGAATGACCGAGAGGGCGTTGCGCAGTTCGAGCTCGATTGCGCGCTCGTCGGCTTCGCCCTGCGGAATGGATTCCTTTAGACGGGCAACTTCGGCCATCAGCTCAGCGGCCTTGGCATCGTCCTTCTGCGCCTTGGCCTGGCCGATCTGCTTGGACAGCGCGTTGCGCTTTTCCTGGGCGTCGTTCAGCCGGGCAATAATGTCGCGGCGCCGGTCATCGATAGCGAGCAGATCGGACGAGCGGACGGAGACGCCCTTGCGCCGCGAAACGGCAGCATCGAAGGCTTCGGCGTTGGCTCTGATCCACTTGATATCGAACATCGGTGCTACGGGTTGCTGCCCGCCTCTCTGGTTGGTTGTGCACGCTTGTCTAAGGTCGATGGCGGAACGCCGCAATCCCAAACCCACCGGGTCATTCCGGCGAAGGCCGGAATCCATCCTGAGGTATTCCCACGCCAACGGCACGCTGATCCATCTCAGGATGGACCTCGGCCTTCGCCGGGGTGACACCGTGGGCGGGGAAAACCTAGTCGGATGATGAGCGGGAGAGTTCGGCTTCCTGCGCCGCCAGGGCGGCTGCACGACGGCGCTCAACCATCCGTACGGACATGATCGAGAGTTCGTAGAGCAGGTACATGGGCACAGCAAGGCCGATCTGGGAGATCGGATCGGGCGGCGTGATGAAGGCCGCAAAGATCAGGATGCCGACAATGGCGTAGCGGCGGCCCTTCTTGAGCAGGTCGACATGCACGAGATCGATCTGGGCCAGCAGGGTCAGGATGACGGGCAGCTGGAAGCAGATGCCGAAGGCCAGGATCAGCAGCATGGCGAGGCCAAGATATTCGCTGACGCTGGTCAGCATCTCGATGTCTTCGGTCTGCATCCCGGCAAAAAAGCTCAGCGCCATGGGCAGAACGACGAAATAGACCAGGGCTGCGCCGGCAACAAAGAAAACCGGCGTCGCCACGAGATAGGGGATGAAGGCCTTGCGCTCGTGCTTGTAGAGGCCGGGCGCCACAAACATGTAGATCTGGCTGGCGATCATCGGGAAGCCGAGGAAGATGGCGCCGAACAGCGCCACGTTCAGATAGGTGAAGAACAGTTCCTGCGGCGCGGTGAAGATCAGGTTCGCGCCCGGCACCGAGTTCTTGTAGGGGATCAGCAGCCAATCATAGATCGTGCTGGCGAAGATGAAGCAGAAGGCCATGAGCACGACGATAGTGACCGCCGAATAGATCAGGCGCTTGCGCAGCTCGACCAGATGCTCGAGCAATGGCGCTTCGCTGCCGGCGAGTTCATCCTCGGGCGCTTTGCTCTTGTCTTCGATCTGCTTGGCGTCGGCCATGGTCTATGCGTTCCCGGCTTTCGCGGTGGTGGTCTTGCGCGGCTGGCGCGCACGCGGCGTCTTGGTTGCCGGCGAATCCGCCGGCTCGGTCGGCAGCGCGGGCACCGGCTTCTCGCTGACAACCTTGGGCGTACTTGGCTTGCGGGCGGGCCTGGCGACCGTCTGTGCCTCGGCGGGTGCCGGCACGGCCTCAATCGGCGCAAGCTCGGTCGTGACGACTGGACGGGTCGGAGCGGCCTTGGCCTTTACCGGCGCCTTCTTGACCGTAACCTTCGAGGCGGGCGCCGGCTTGGCGGCTTTCGATGCCGTGGGCGCTGGGCCCGCCGGCTTGAAGCCGGATTCGGCGGCGATCTGGTCGGCCGTCTTGGGCGGGATCATGCCGGCCTTCGCCTTGATCTCGTCGACCACGCTCTCTGCATTGGGATCGGTCGGCTTGATGACGCCACTCGGCTTGGGGCCGGTGGGCGTCATGGCGTTGAATTCCTTGCGGATCTCGTCGGTGGTCTTCTTGAGCGGCGCGGTGATCGAGCTGCGCAGGTTGCGCACCTCGTCCAGCCCGGTCGACTTGTTGATCTCGCGCTGGAAATCATTGCCCATGCGCCTGATCTGCCCGGCCACCTTGCCGATGCGGTTCATCACCACCGGCAAGTCCTTCGGCCCGATGACGATCAGCGCGACAACGCCGATCACCAGCATCTCTGTCCAGCCCAAGCCGAGCATAGTCCTATTCCTTCAAAGCAGCAGCACGGCCGGAAAAGGCGTCCTTAGACGTCCTTCTTCTCTGGCTCGCGGACTTCGGCATCAGCAGTGGTCGTGACGCGGTCCACCGGCTTGTCGTCGTCCTTCATGCCCTTCTGGAAGGCTTTGATACCCGAGGCGACTTCACCCATCATGCCGGAAATCTTGCCGCGACCAAACAGCAGGATCACGACGACGGCGACAACGAGAATGCCCCAAATTCCTGGCGCGTGCATTTTGATCTCCCTAATATTCTTCAGAACGCGTTACACGCGAAAGATAGGCCAGAAATAGGTTCAATCGCGTGCAAACACAAGAACGTGTTCCCGATTGAGCGTCACGAAGACATCTTGCCCCACGCTCAGACCCGCGTCGGACGGCTGACGCAGGCCGAGAGGCAGATCGAGCCCTTCGACGCTCACCTCGCAGATGTCGATGCCGATGGCGTCACGCTTGCCAACGATGCGGCCGGGCGTCCCTGGCCCCAGGATGGCCATGCGCGCGCCGCCCGCCGGGCGGATGGCAATTGTCACCGCCGTGCCGTCGGCAAGGCCGGGGGTGGCAACCAGGCCCAGTGGCGTTGGCGCGTGTCCGTTCGTGACCACGCTCTCGATTTCGCTCAGGGGCGAAAAGAAGCGCGCAGCGCTTAGATCGATCGGCTGACGGTAGATTTCCGCCGCCGTGCCGATCTGGGCGATGCGGCCATGCCGGAGCAAAGCCACGCGATCGCCGAGCACCATCGCCTCTTCAGGGTCGTGGGTGACGATGAGGCTGGTGACGTGGGTTTCGCGCAGCACGGCCAGCGTTTCTTCGCGTACGGTTTCGCGCAGGCGGGCATCAAGGCTGGAGAATGGCTCATCGAGGAGCAGCACGCCGGGACGCGGCGCGACGCTGCGGGCCAGGGCCAGGCGCTGCTGCTGCCCGCCCGAAAGCATATGCGGGTAATCTTCCTCGCGGTCGCCCAGGCCAACGCGGCGCAAGGCGGCGCGCGCCTGCCCAAGGGCAGCCTCGCGACCGAGCCTGCGCAGACCGAACAGCACATTTTGCAGCACGGTAAGGTGCGGAAACAGAGCAAAATCCTGGAACATCAAGCCGATGCCCCGACGGTCCGGCGGCGTATTGAGGCCGGGCGCGGAGACGGCGGTGCCGTTGATGCGTACGGCGCCGCCATGCACCGGCTGGATACCAGCGGCGACCCGAAGGGCAGTGGATTTGCCCGAGCCCGATTCCCCGAGCAGGCAGACGATCTCGCCGGGCTTGAGGGTCAGGCTGAAATGGTCGAGCACCACCCTGCCCCCAAGCTTGACCTCCACGGCATCGAATTCGAGCGTGGCGGCGAAGCTGACGCCGGCGGTGCCGCGCAAGCCCCAGCCAGCGCTGGATGTATCAGTCATCAGTCCTGATCCTCGTCGCTGCCGAGGTCGTCGGGTTCGAGCGGGTCTTCGTCGTCGCGCAGGGCGCCGTCGAAGGGCAGCGGAATCTGCATATTGGGCGGTAAACGGCCCGAAAGCAGGCCGGAGCCCTTGAGTTCGTCGAGGCCCGGCAGATCGCCGAGGCTTTCGAGCCCGAAGTGATCGAGGAAGGCCTCGGTGGTGCCATAGGTCACGGGGCGGCCCGGCGTGCGGCGGCGGCCGCGCATGCGGATCCAGCCGGCTTCCATCAGCAGATCGATGGTGCCCTTGCCGGTGGCGACGCCGCGCACTTCCTCGATCTCGGCGCGAGTGGAGGGCTGGTGATAGGCGATGATCGAGAGGGTTTCCAGGGCTGCCCGGGAGAGCGGACGGGTCTCCTGCTCCTCACGGCGCAGCAGGAAACCAAGGTCTTCAGCGGTACGAAACGCCCATTTGTCGCCGCGTTGCACCAGGTTGACGCCGCGGTCGGCGTAGCGCTGCTGCAGAGTGGCAAGCAATTCGACCACGCTAACCCCTTCGCCCAAATAGGATAGCATCTGGTTGGCCGAAAGCGGCTCAGATGACGCGAACAGGAGAGCCTCCAAAATACGCAGGTGGCGTTCGGCAACCTCACCGTGCTCGTCGGGATCAATCACTGCTGGTCGCCCTTGCGGCGCCGCATCAGGAGGGGGCCAAAGGTTTCGGTCTGGCGGATATCGATCTGGCCCTGACGGACCAGTTCGAGGCTCGAGGCAAAGCTCGAGGCGCGGATGGTAGCGCGTTCGCTCGGGCTGGCCAGATACTCGGCCAGATAGAGATCCATCGGTATCCAGTCGAAACTGTCGCCTATCAGGCGCTGGAGGATATCGCGGGCATCCTGCAGCGACCAGACGGTGCGCTGGATGGGCGAATAGTCGGTGGAAATGCCCCGTTCGCGCTGGGTGGAATAGGCCTTGAGCAGGTCGTAGAGCGTGGCTTCCCAATGGTTCCTGCGGTTAACTTCGATCGGCTCGGGCATGCCGCGGGCGTAGATCTGGAAGCCCAGCCGGGGCCGGTTCATCAACTGGCTGGCGGCACGGCGCATGGCCTCCAGCCGCTTGAGACGAAATTGCAGCATGGCCGCCAGCATCTCGCCGGACGGCTCGTCGTCGGATGGAGCCTGGGGCACCATGAGGCGGCTTTTGAGATAGGCCAGCCAGGCGGCCATCACCAGGTAGTCGGCGGCGACTTCAATGCGCTTCTCGCGCACCGTCTCGATGAAGGCCAGATATTGTTCGGCCAGGGCGAGGACGGAAATGGCGGCCAGATCGACCTTCTGCCGGCGGGCCAGATCGAGCAACAGGTCGAGCGGACCCTCATAGCCGTTGACATCGACATACATGACGTCTTCGGCCACGGGCTGCACGGGCGTGTCAAACCAGTCGGTCTGGGCAGTCGTCATGAAATCAGCGCCGCACTGCAGGAATGTCGCGCCATCCTTGGCCGCTGGGTCGCGACGCGTCAAGCGCCCAGCCGAGGGGAATGGCGATGTGCACCGGTCCCTTGCGGACCGATGCTGATTTACATGGTGAAGCAGTCGCCGCCGGCCGCTTTAACGTTGGTGCAGATGTTGTTGGCGTCCTGCAGGGAATTGGCAGGCACGCGGACGCGGTAATAGATACCCCGTTCGCCCAGATCGACGCGCTGGACTTCCAGATTGGCGCCGCCGAAGAGCGGACCGAAGCGGGTTACCATGGCCTGAGCGGACCGGCGGGCCTCTTCCTCGCTGCGCTGGGAGGCGAGCTGGACATAGGCCGGCGCGTTGTTGGGGAGAGCATCAACCTCAACCGCCTGGGGCACCGCAGTGGGCGTCTGAGGAGCGGCCGGCGTCTGGGCAGGTGCGGCGGGTGTGGCCAGACCACCAAGCGTGTTGTTGGCGGGTGGCGGCGGCAACACATTGCCGCCAGAAGCCGGCGGACTCACCACAGCATTCACCGGCGAGGTCGGCGCGGCGGCGGAAATGCCCGGACCGACCAGGCCGGCCGGCCTGGTCATCGGGATGATGGTGGTCTTGCCGGCCAGCGGATTGCCCGCGACGTCCACCGCCGGAACCGTGGCGCCGGGCGTTACCGGGCTCACCGCGACTGCTGGTTCGGGCGATGCGGCTGCTTCCGGGGCGGCCGGAGTCGTGACGGTGGCTTCTGGCTCGACGCTGGCGAGCAGTTCCGGGCTCGCGGTTTCTGCACCCGGCACGGCCGGTACATTGGGACGATCAACGGGCAGTATGGTACTGCCGGCGACGCTGTCGTCCCCGCTGACGATGGTGCCATCCGGACGGACGGTGACGGTCCGCACCTTGCGGTTGGCCAGGCCCTCTTCACTCAGATCGGTGACCGGGGGAATCTGGGTGACCTCGTTGACATCGGCCTGATCGCGCGACACGAGCTGTTCTTCGGCACCCGGGACCACGCCGTCGATCTCGTTGAACACGACTGACTGCGGCGCAGCGGCTGCTTCAGGCTGGACGGCTGGCGTTTCCTTGACCGGGCCGGCATCGGCGCTGAGGAGCGGCGCGGGACCGGACTCGCGCCCCAGGCCAAGCACCCAATAGAGGCCAAAGCCGGCAGCCAGCAGCAGCGTTACTGCCACCAATGGGCCGGCAAAGGCGCGGGTCATGCCAAGGGCACGGGGGGCCCGCCGACGGGGTGCGGCGGTCGTTTCGGTATCGGTTACTTCGGGCGCTTCCACCCAGCCGATCTGCACACCCGTGGCCTGGGCGGCGGCCAGAATGGCTTCGTCAGCGCCGGAGAAGGCGCGGGACGCAGGTTCTGCGGTATCCGAGGGCGTGGGAACGGTCGGCGTCGCAAGGCTGCGCAGCGCAGGACTTGGTGCCGGCCTGGCTTCTTCCGCGACGGTCGGTCCTGCCGGACGATCGAGTTCGACCCGCATCGCACTGCCAATAAGGCTCTCGATCTCGTCGATCGGATCGCGGCCCACGTCGTCGTCCTCGGAGTCCGTAGTGGGGGCCGGATGAGTGGATATAGTCGGCGGCGTCTGGCGCCAGCCGAAGGTCGACGCGACCTGCGCCGGTGTGGGGATCGGCACATTTGTGCTGGGCGCGACGGCTCGGTCAAGCGAGGAGGCCGGTTGTGAAGCCAGGCCGAAGACCGGGGCCACCTTGAAGCGATCCTGGTCAGCGCCTGTAGTGGGCTGCAGGTGGGGCGAGCGCAAGCCTGGACGCAACGGGCTTTCCGGCGCGCTGGTAGCGACGGAGGGGTCAGCCGCAGGCTGCGAGGCCGGCAGCACTTCTGCGGCTGTGGCGGGAATCGGAGACGGCTCGAGGGGCGTTTCGCTCACCGGTTGCGACTCAACCGACAACTCAGCGGCAATCAGGTCGGCAATGCTGTCGTGATCTGCCGGGACAACGGACGTGTCTGGCAGCACGTCCACGGGAGCTGGCGCCGCAGCGGCACCTGTTGACGGCGCCTCGGCGGATGTCGACCTCGAGGCATTCAGGTCAAAATCAAAATGAAAAGGCTCGGGCGCCTCGGGGACCGGAGCGGGTTGTGCGGGCTCCGAAGCGCGCTCGGCTGGCTCGGGAGGCACGTCGCTGGCAGCGGCGGCTGACGAGCGCTCGAAGTCAAAGCGGGGTGCCGGCGCGGCGGGGGCGTCGCCGCCCGGGATGCGAACGGGCACGACAGGACGTGGCGGCTGGGCCGGACGATCGCCCTGTGCGTCCTGCGCCATGAGCTTTGCCAATTCGGCGATCAGATCGTCAGAGGCGTCGGATTGTCCGGCCATCGGCTGCGGTTTCGCTGTCATAAAGCAGCGCCCTCTCGGTTACGACTACGGTGCCCAAGTAAGAGCATTGTACCGCGAGTCATCACAGTATTGCGCCCGAATTATGAAAGCTCCTCGGGTGCGGAGACGCCCAGAATTGCTAGTGCGTTGGCGATGACCTGGCGTACGGCATCCACCAGCGCGAGTCGCGCCAAAGTCAGCTTTGGGTCGTCAAAGTTAACAAATCGTAACTGCGGGTCATCCTTGCCCTTGGCCCAGAAGCCGTGGAGGGCCGCCGCGAGCTCGTGAACATAGAAGGCAATGCGGTGCGGTTCATGCGCAACGGCCGCCGCGGTGACGGTCCGCGGCCAGGCTGCCAGCACCCGGACCAGATCAAGTTCGGCTGCTGTAACGATGCGCTCGATCTCGGCATTGGCCAGTGCGGAAGGCGAAACATCGAGCGTCGGCAGGTCACGCGCCGCGGTCTTGAAGATCGAATGGGTGCGGGCATAGGCGTACTGGACGTAGAAGACCGGATTGTCCTTGGTCTGCTCCTTGACCAGGGCAAAGTCAAAATCCATCGCCGCGTCATTGCGCCGGTACATCAGCATGAAGCGCGTCGCGTCGGCACCCACTTCCTCGACGACATCGGCCAGCGTCACCAGATCGCCGGAGCGCTTGGACATCTTGAACGGCTCGCCGTTCTTGAGCAGGCGAACGAGCTGGCAGATCCGCACGTCCATATCCGCTGCGTTGAGCGAGACAGCCTTGGTAGCCGCCTGCAGGCGCTTGACGTAGCCCGAGTGGTCGGCGCCCAGCACGTTGATCATGTGCTTGAAGCCGCGCAGGAACTTGTTGCGGTGATAGGCGATATCAGCAGCGAAATAGGTGTAGGAGCCATCGGACTTGACCAGTGGCCGATCGATGTCGTCGCCGAAATCGGTGGCGCGGAACAGCGTCTGCTCGCGATCCTCCCATTCCTCGGGCGTCTTGCCTTTGGGGGCCTCCAGCCGGCCCTCATAGACCATGCCCTTTTCGCGCAGCCAGGCGAGGGTGGTTTCGATGTCGCCCCCTGCCCCATGCAGCGTGCGCTCGGAGAAGAACACCTGGTGGTGGATGTTGAGCCGCGCCAGATCCTGCTTGATCAGTTCCATCATGGCGGCCAGCGCCGCTTCGCGGGCGATGAGGACGGCCTCTTCCTCGGGCTTGTCCAGCAAGGTGCGACCGTATTCGGTCGCAAGCGCCTGGCCAACGGGGATGAGGTAATCACCCGGATAGAAGCCGGACGGAATTTCGATGGCCTCACCCAGGGCCTCACGATAACGCAGGAAAGCCGACCGGCCGAGCGTGATGGTCTGCCCGCCGGTGTCGTTGATGTAGTATTCCCGCGTTACCTCATAGCCGGAATAGGCCATGAGCGCCGCCAGCGTGTCGCCGAAGACGGCGCCGCGGGTGTGGCCGACATGCATTGGGCCGGTGGGGTTGGCCGAGACATACTCGATATTGACCCGCTCGCCCTGCCCCAGCGCGGAACGACCATAGTCGGCGCCCTGCTGGGCAATGGAGCGCAGCACCTGGTGCCAGATGGGGGCTTCGAGCCGGAAATTGATGAAGCCGGGGCCGGCAACGTCTACCGAATGCACATCCTCGTCGTGCCGGAAGTGCTCGACCAGGGCTGCGGCCACGTCGCGCGGGTTCTTGCCGAGGGGCTTGGCGACGATCATCGCGGCATTGGTGGAGAGGTCACCATGGGTCGCATCGCGCGGCGGCTCGACCACGATGCGGGCGAGTAGATCGGCGCCGACTTCGGGGTAGAGAACCTGCATCGCATTGGCGATGCGCGCGGAAAACAGTGCAAAGACGTCCATGATATACCTGAAGGCTAAGGTGCGCCGGGGTTAACGGAATTCCGGGCGAGCGTCAAACAGCCGGGCATATTCGTCGAGAGCGTAGGGATCGGTCATGCCGGCGATGAAGTCGGCGACGATGCGGGCGAGCTGGCGGTCGTCGCTCGCGGCCCTGGCATAGCCGCCCCAGCGGCCGGGAAGATCGCGCGTCGCCATGTAGCGCGCGAACAGGTCATGCACCACAGCTTCGCTGCGGCGCACCGGGGCCATGACCGTCTCGTGCCGATAGACGCGTTCGAACAGGAATGCCTTGAGCCCGCGTTCGCCTGCTGCCGCCGCCGAGGAGAAGCTCACCAGTGTCCTGCCGGCGTCGCGCACATCTTCTGCTGAGGTGGCGCCCGAGGCGGCGATATTGGCCGAGGTGGTGGCGATGACATCCTCGATGGTGCGAGTGATAAGCCGGCGCTGCACTTCATGCGCCTGCCGCTTGGGGGCGACGCCGGGATAGAGCGCAAGCACCTCACGCACGATGGGACCGGCCAGCGGGACGCCGACCATATCGTCCAGTGTGATGAGGCCGGCACGCAGGGCGTCGTCGATGTCGTGTGCGTTATAGGCTACGTCATCGGCAATGGCAGCGGTCTGGGCTTCCAGCGAGGCATGGCTGGCAAGGCGCAGGTCCGCGACGGCAGGAATATCGTTCAGGCCGGCGGGAAGGCCCTCGTCTGCGTACTTGCCGTAGGGCGTGCCATCAGGATTGGTCAGTGGACCATTGTGCTTGAGGATGCCTTCGAGCGTTTCCCAGGTGAGATTGAGCCCGTCATGCTCGGCATAGCGGTTTTCGAGACGCGTCACGACGCGCATGGCCTGGATGTTGTGATCGAAGCCCCCATAGGGCTCCATGCAGGCATGTAGCGCCCGCTCGCCGGCATGGCCAAAAGGGGTGTGGCCCAGATCATGGCTAAGGGCGACGGCCTCGGCCAGGTCTTCGTCGAGCCGCAAGGCGCGGGCCATGGAGCGGGCCATCTGGCTGACTTCGAGCGTATGGGTCAGCCGATTGCGGAAGTGATTGCCATCGTGATGCAGGAATACCTGCGTCTTGTGCTGCAGGCGGCGGAAGGCCGTGGAGTGGATAATCCGGTCACGGTCGCGCTGGAACTCGGAGCGCGTCGGGCTCGGCCCGGTGCCGTGAAGACGCCCCAGGGAGAGTTCGGGTTTGCTGGCGTAGGGAGCGGTTTCGCTCATCGGTGATGACAAGGCCCTTTTCATTCTCGGCAAGAGTTACTATTTTAGCCTGACCGTTATGACATTACGAACGGCACGGATTCCCAGATGACCGATACCGCCCTCGCTCCCACCGAAGTCGTTCTCACCGATCGCGCTGCCAAGCGCGTCTCCCGTATCCTGGCCAAGGAGCCGGATGGAACGGTGTTGCGCATCTCGGTCGCCGGCGGCGGCTGCTCCGGATTTCAGTATGAATACAATCTCGTACAGGAAAAACCTGCCAGCGACGACATCGTTCTCTCCAAGGGCGACGCCGTGGTGTTGATCGATTCGATGAGCCTGGAATTCATGGGCGGGGCCGAGATCGACTATGTCGACGACCTGATCGGGCAATCGTTCCAGATCCGCAACCCCAATGCGGTCGCGTCCTGCGGCTGCGGGACAAGCTTCGCCGTCTGACAAACGCCGGTTGCTGAATCGGTGCCGGATTTGCATAGTCCCGGCCGAGGGAGCAACTATGTCCAATTCTGTCGACCGCGTCATCGATGACGCCATAAGCAACAAATCCATCGTCGGTGCGGAGATAATCGCCAGTAGAGGTGGCGAAATCGTCTATCGGCGCGCGGCGGGTCATTTCGACCGCGAAGCCGGCATTGAGATGCCGCAGGACGCCATCTATCGGCTGGCCTCGGTTACCAAGCCCATCGTCGCGACAACGGCCCTGGCCATGGCGGACCAAGGGCTGCTTAAGCTCAGCGACCGGGTTGACCGCTACCTGCCCTATTTCCAACCCAGATTGCCCGATGGCAGCCTCGCCGGGATCACCCTGTCGCACCTGCTGAACCACACGGCAGGGCTGAGCTACGGCTATCCAGATGACACGACCATCACCACCGGAATGCAGGACACCAATCTTGGGCACGAGGAGAACCTGACCCGGATTGCGCGGCAGCCCCTGCTGTTTGCGCCGGGAACCGGGTGGAACTACTCGGTAGCCATCGACGTGCTGGGGGCCGCATTGGCGGCAATCCACGGCGGCACACTGGGCGAAGCGGCGGAGACTCACGTAACTGGTCCGCTGGGGATGCGCGACACCGGATTCGGCGTTTCCGATCCGGCACGGCTGGCGCCAGCCTATGCCGATGGCTCGCCTGAACCGGTCCGCATGGCGGACCACCAGACGATAGTCAACGAGCATGGCGAGACGACGATATTCTCGCCGGTGCGCGTCTGGAATCCCAAGGCTTTCCAATCCGGCGGCGCCGGCATGGTGGGCACCGCTGTCGATATCCTGACATTGCTTGAAGCGCTGCGTACCGGCGGTGGTGGCGTGGTTTCGGCCGATACAGTCGCCGCGGCCATGCGCAATCAGGTCGGCTCGTTGCCACGCGAAGATGCCGGACTGCGGTTTGGCTATCTCGGCGCCGTGGTGGATGACCCAGCTGCGGCCAACACGCCGGAAGCCCCGGGGACGGTCAATTGGGGTGGGGTATATGGCCATTCATGGCTGGTGGACCCGACCAACGAACTGGTAATGGTCTCGATGAGCAACACTGCGCAGGAAGGCTGCCTGGGGATGTTTCCGCGCAACGTGCGGAACGCCATCTATGCGGATTTCCGGCCCGGTTGAGCATCGGCATTTACGGAGGCGTTCATGCGCATCGCGACCTGGAACATTGCCGGCGTCAAAGCCCGAATCGAACCGCTGCTGAAATGGCTGAGCGAAGAAAAGCCGGATATCGTGGTGCTGCAGGAGATCAAGACGGTCGACGAGGGTTTCCCGCGGCTTGAGATCGAGGCGCTGGGCTATAATGTGGAAACGCATGGGCAGAAGAGCTGGAATGGCGTCGCGATCCTGTCGCTCCTACCCTTCGATGAAGTCACACGCGGCCTGCCCGGCGATGACAGCGATGAGCAGGCGCGGCTGATCGAGGCCGTGTTTTCGGTCGAGACGGGCGCCATTCGGGTGTGCGGCATCTACCTGCCCAATGGCAATCCGGTCGATAGTGAGAAATTCCCCTACAAGCTGGCGTGGATGCGGCGGCTGGAGACCTATGTCGCAGGCCGGCTGGCGCTGGAGGAGCCCTTTGTCCTGCTTGGCGACTTCAACATCATTCCGGCCCCCATCGATGCGCATGATCCGCAGGCGTGGTGGGGCGACGCGCTCTATCGTCCCGAAAGCCAGGAACGCTGGCGCACCCTGGTCAATCTGGGGCTGACGGATGCGCTGCGGGCGATCACATCGGAGCCGGCCTATACGTTCTGGGACTTCCAGGCGGGGGCCTGGCGGCGCAATGCCGGCATTCGCATCGATCATCTGCTGCTGTCGCCACAGGCGGCCGATCGGCTTGAAGATGTCACCGTGCACAAGGACGTGCGCGGCTGGGACAAGCCGAGCGACCATGTGCCAGTCGAGGGACGGTTTACCTTCTAGAAGGCAGCGAACTGGGGCGCGACGCTTTCGGCCAGGGCAAAGGCTTCCGTGCGCTGCTCGGGCGCAGCAACCGAGACCGCACGGTTGAGCAATTCACCTATCCAGGCGGCGTCACCAGTGGCAGCGCAGCGCTGCTGGGCGATGACCAGCCACATCAGACCCTCGACGGGCTGGGCCTCAATGCCCTCAACACCGTTAAACAGCAGGTCCCCGAGCTGGGCCTGGGCCGGGCAATGGCCCTTGCGGGCAGCGAGCGAAAACCAGCGGGCGCTCTGCAGCGGGTTCACGCCCATGTCGCTCTCGCTCATATAGAGCAGGCCAACACGGTATTGCGCGTCAGCATCGCCAAAATAGGTGGCGGCATGCAGCAAGAGGGCGTGTGAGCGATCGGCGTCGGCGGGAATGCCGGCATCGGGCAGACCCTCGCGGTAATAGTCGCCGACCTTGACGAAAGACTGCGCCACTATATCGGCCTCAACGCCCTTTGGGGCTGTGTCAGCATGCTGATTGGCGATCTGGGCGAAATAGCCGAAGGCCTTGACGGGGTCCCGGTCCACGCCCTCGCCGTTCTCATACATCGTCCCCAGTTGCCACATGGCCATTGGCTGGCCCGCTTCAGCAGCGTCTTCCAGCGCTGCGAGCAAGTCATCGCCCGACACACCACCACCTGCCCCGTCGAGCATGTTGGCCATGTTGAGCGCGGCATCTGCTGCCGTCTGGGCGTGCACAGGCAGAACCGACGCCATCAGGGCGAAGAGTGCTGCCGTTGTCACGGAAATCAGGGAGTGGTCCCTAATGGTCCGCATCGTACTCCTTTATGCCCGCAGGGCAGCGGGCCAACTTGCCTCTCGGACCCGGTTATCCGGGTTCCGTAACGGCGCGCCGATATGATCGGCAGCACCTGCGATTGCCTTGTCCGATCTGCTTGCCGCGAGTGCGAAAGCCGGACGTTAAGGAACCAGTAACCTCCGTTTGTGACCGCATTCAGCCGGGGCCATCACAAGATGGCGTTCCGGGAAATTTGCCAAGCCGAGCCGCATTCGCGGCCAGCCGACAGTCGAACGAATCCGTCGTCGTTTTCCTCCAGGCCCGGCCAAACCCGTGCGGCGCCTGCTCTTGGGAGCCTTAGCGCACCTGTCTGACCGACAGCTTCGGTATCCGAGGTGGAAAACAGCAAGCGCGCGGACCTTTGCCACGATGCCTGCAGGCCATCCGCCCCCGAATGCCTATGCCGTCTCGTTTAGGGTGAGATTGTGGCGACAAACATCGCCAAATCGTTGCCACGAAGCTCTCGCAAATCGATTCACGAACGCTGTTGCGGAATCGACACAAAAATGGCGGCAGGGAGCCCGGTTCGGCGCGCCGGCTTGTGCGGCATCGGCTCAGGCGCCTAGTATCACCAGACCGCGAACCGAGGAGCGCATCGATGAAAACCATGTCCATCGCGAAAGGTAACAAACTTCAACAGGACATGATCATTCATGCATTCTCGAAATCCGTGGCCGGAGCAGCGCAGCGACGCAGGCCGTAGTCACCTCTTTTCAAAACTCCTCGCAAGACTGCTGAGCGGCCGGAATGGCGATCCCGGTCGAACGCTTGCCCGTGCACGCAAGTTCATCGGCTATTACAGGCCCTATGTGCCGCTGCTGCTGGCGGACCTTGCCTGTGCCGTGCTGGTGGCGGCCAGTGCCATAGCCCTGCCCCTCTGCGCCAGCTACATCACCACAAGCCTGCCCGCTCTGGCCGAGGCTGACGACGCGCTCCTGCAAATCCTGAGCATTGGCGGGATCATGCTGGGCGTGTTCCTGGTGCAGTCGCTGGCGACCTATTTCGTCGACTATCAGGGGCACGTCATGGGCGCGCGCATCGAAGCAGATGTGCGTCAGGAGCTGTTCGAACACTGCCAGAAGCTCAGCTTCGGCTTTTATGACCGGCAGCGCGTCGGCCAGTTGATGAGCCGGATCAGCAATGACTCGCTGTGGCTGGGCGAATTGTTCCACCATGGTCCCGAAGACATTGCCATCAGCCTGCTTAAATTCGGCGGAGCCATGGCGGTGCTGACCATCATCGATCCGGCGCTGGCGGGGCTCATCGCCCTGCTGGTGCCGTTTGCCATCGCCTATGCTCGGCATTTCAACGGCAAGATGAATGTGGCGCTGCGCTCCAGCAAGGAGCGCATCGCGGCCGTCAACGAACGGGTGGAGGACGCGCTGGGCGGGGTCCGGGTCGTGCAGTCCTTTGCCAATGAGGCGGTGGAACTCCGTCGCTTCGAGGCCGAGAACCGGCGCTTTTTCGAGAGCCGTCGGGATGGCTATCGCAGCGAGGCCTTGCTGTGGGTGGGCATGGATGGCTTTGCGCAACTGGTGACGATCATGGTGATCGTGGCAGGTGCCATCCGCATCCTGACCGCCGACCTCACCGTGGCGGACATGCTCACCTTCCTGCTTTGTGTCGGCGTGCTGGTGGATCCGGTCCGGCGGCTGGATAACTTCATCCGCCTCTGGCAAGAAGGGGCGACGGGGTTCGTGCGGGCCATGGAGCTGCTGGAGGAGGAGCCCGACATTGCCGACCGGCCGGGCGCCGTGGATATCGGCAAGGTGGATGGTGCGATCAGCTTTCGTGACGTGAGCTTCGGTTATGGCGAGGGTCATGAGCCGGTATTCAACCGGCTGTCGTTCGACATTGCGCCGGGTGAGTTCGTGGCGCTGGTGGGACCATCGGGGGTGGGCAAGAGCACGCTTTGTGCGCTTATCCCGCGCTTTTACGACGTCACCTCAGGCGCAATTACGATCGATGGCAAGGACGTCCGCGGCGTGACGCTGGGGTCTTTGCGGCGCAGCGTGGGCGTGGTGCAGCAGGATGTGTATCTGTTCAGCGGTACCGTGGAAGAAAACCTGCGCTATGGGAGACCGGATGCCAGCCATGATGACCTCATTGCTGCAGCCAGGGCTGCCAATGCGCATGATTTTATCATGGCCCTGCCGGACGGGTACAAGTCGAATATCGGGCAACGCGGCGTGAAGCTGTCCGGCGGACAGAAGCAGCGGCTGACCATTGCCCGCGCCTTTCTCAAGGACCCGGCGGTGCTGATCTTCGACGAGGCGACCAGTGCCCTCGACAATGAGAGCGAGCGGTCCGTGCAGCAGGCACTGCTGAGCCTGGCCAAGGGCCGGACCACCATCGTCATCGCGCATCGGCTCTCAACCGTGCGCCATGCCGACCGCATCCTGGTGCTCACCGCCGACGGCATCGGCGAGGAAGGCACCCATGACGCGCTGATGGCGGCCGACGGGCTCTATGCCGGATTGCACAGAGTGTCGGCGAGCATCTAGAGCCCTGCGGCCGCCGCTAGAGCCAGCGGCGGCCGCGCATCCACCAGATGATGCCGAGTGAGAGCAGGAAGAGCGCGGCGCAGACCGTCCAGAAGGCATGCGGATCGTCAGCAAAGGGAATTCCGGCGACATTCATGCCCAGGGCCCCGGTCAGCAGGGTCAGCGGCATGAACACCACAGTCACCGCGGCCAGGATCAGCATGGTTCGGTTCATCTGCTCGGCCCGGGCGTCGATGATCTGCTCGTGGACCAGCACGGCTCGTTCGGACAGCGACTGCAACTCGTCGCCGAGGCGTGCCGAGCGGGCCGAAGCTTCGCGCAGGCGCAGGCGGTCGCGGGTGGTAAAATGAGAAAGATCTTCAATCTCGAGCGTATTGAGCACATCGCGCTGAGGCCAGACGAGGCGGCGGAAGCTGATAAGCGTCCGCCGCAGGTGGCTGAGCTTGCCCTGCACACGCGAGGTGTTCTGGACGATGAGCGATTCCTCAATCTCATCCAGCCGGTCGCCCAGGCGTTCGACCAGCGGCTCGAGCCGGTCCGCGGCGCGCAGGCCCAGCCGGGCTACCAGATCGGCAGGAGACATCGGCGCATGGTGGGAGCTTTCCCATTTGGCGAGGCCGAGAAAATCGAGAATGTTGAGTTCGGACGCGATGATGACGCGGCCCTTTTCGATCCAGAGCGCCAGCAATTGCCGGCCAATATCCTCGGGCTCTGCACCGGGACGGGCGACGCGCAGCACGATCATGGCCTTGTCATCGATCACGGTGCAGCGCGAGCGCGTGCTGGGGACGGTCAGCAGGTCGGCATTGAAGACGCCGAGTTCGGCCTTGAGCCAGACCTTGAACTCCGGCGACTTGGAATTGCCGCAGACCAGCTTGAAGCCGCGGGCCGGCACGGCGGGCTTTTCGCTGTCGGGCTCATGACGGACGACACCGCCCTTGCCGTCGAAAACAAGCACCGCGCCAACGCCGACCATGCCGTTTTGGATGGCACGGGCCGGCGGTTCGCGCGGGATGTCGTCCATTGGTGCGGCCTCATCCATCAGCAGACTAGCTCAAACGCTTGAGCGCTTCGAGGATGTGATGACGCCGTTCGATGGCAGCTTCACGACGGGCCTTCTGCTCCTCGATCACCTCTTCGGGCGCCTTGGCGACGAATTGCTCGTTGCCGAGCTTCTTGTCGATCTGGGAGACTTCTGCGTCGAGCTTGGTCACTTCCTTTTCGAGGCGGACCTTTTCAGCGGCGATGTCGATGACACCAGCCAGCGGCAGGGCCCAGGTGGCTTCGCCGACAACGAACTGGGCGGATTCGCCCGGGACGGTGGTTTGCGGTGAGATTTCCTCGAGGCGGGCAAGGCGCGTGATCAGCGAGGTGCCGGCGACGAGGCGGCGCAGGGTGGTGTCCCCTGCCCCGACCACCACGATCGGCAGCTTGGCGCCGGCCGGCACATTCATCTCGCTGCGGACGGAGCGGACATTGGTGATGACGTCGATGAGCCAGGTGAGCTCGGCATCGGCTTCCGGGTCTTCGAGGCCGCCGAGATCGGGCCATTCGGTCAGGATCAGCATGTTCTGGCGCGGGGCGCCGAACTTGCCGGTCTCGGCCCACAGCTCTTCGGTAACGAAGGGCATGAAGGGATGCAGGATTGTGAGGATTTGATCCAGCGCCCAGGCGGCGGTGGCACGGGTCTCGGCCTTGGCCGCTTCATCCTCGCCCATCAGCACGGGCTTGGCGAATTCGACATACCAGTCACAGAAGGTGCCCCAGACGAAGTCATAGGCGCTGTTGGCAGCTTCGTTGAACTTGTAATCCACAATGCCCTGGGTGACGGCGGCAGCGCCGCGCGCGGTGGCACCGACGATCCAGCGATTGAGCGGGAGCTTGTTGGCGCGAGGATCATAGCCCTCGACGCGACGGCACTCGTTCATTTCGAGGAAGCGGGCGGCATTCCAGATCTTGGTGACGAAGTTGCGGTAGCCCTCGACGCGCTGCAGCGACAGCTTGAGATCGCGCCCCTGTGCGGCCATGGCGGCGAGGGTGAAGCGGGTGGCGTCGGCGCCGTATTGATCGATGAGTTCGAGCGGGTCGATGACATTGCCCTTGGTCTTGCTCATCTTCTGGCCCTTCTCGTCGCGGACCAAAGCATGCATGTAGACCGTGTGGAACGGCTCTTCATGCAGGAATTCAAGACCCATCATCATCATCCTGGCAACCCAGAAGAAAATGATGTCGAAGCCGGTGACCAAAACGTCGGTCGGGTAGTAGCGGCGCAGCTCGGCGGTATCGTCCGGCCAGCCGAGCGTGGAGAAGGGCCAGAGGGCGGAGGAGAACCAGGTATCGAGGACGTCTTCGTCGCGCTTGATGGCGGTCGGCGCACCATAATGGGCGTCGGCCTGGGCCTGCGCTTCGGCTTCGCTGTAGGCGACGAAGGCATGGTTATCCGGGCCGTACCAGGCCGGAATCTGATGACCCCACCAGAGCTGGCGGGAAATGCACCACGGCTTGATGTTCTCAAGCCAGGCAAAATAGGTGTTTTCGTATTGCTGCGGCACGAACTTAGTGCGGCCTTCGCGCACGGCGGCGAGCGCCGGCTGGGCGAGCACGTCGGCCTTGACCCACCATTGGTCGGTGAGGAAGGGCTCGATGACGACGAGCTTGGACTTCTCATCATGGGGGACCATGATCTTCTTGTCTTCGATATGGTCGAGGCCACGGGTGGGTTCGGCTTCGGCAAGCGCGGTCAGGTCGGCGACGATGGCCTTGCGGGCAACGAAACGATCGAGGCCACGATATGCGGCCGGGATGAAGTCAGCCGAAATGATCGAGCCGCCCGTGGTGAAGACGTTGATCTGTTCGAGATTGTTGCGGACGCCGACCTCGAAGTCGTTGAAATCGTGCGCAGGGGTGACCTTGACCGCACCGGTGCCGAGCGCCGGATCGGCATATTCGTCGGCGACGATGGGAATGCGGCGACCGACCAGCGGCAGTTCGACGAACTTGCCGACCAGCGAGGCGTAGCGCTCGTCGGTGGGGTGAACGGCAACGCCGCTATCGCCGAGCATGGTCTCGGGGCGGGTGGTAGCGACGATGATGTAGTCGCGGGTTTCCCACTCGGTGGGCTTGCCCTCTTCGTCGTGCGCGATCGGGAACTGATAGGTGACGCCATCGGCCAGCGGATAGCGCAGGTGCCACATATGGCCCTTGACCTCGATATTCTCGACTTCGAGATCGGAAATGGCGGTTTCGAGGCCCGGATGCCAGTTGACCAGGCGCTTGGCGCGATAGATCAGTCCGCGCTGGTGCAGCTCGACGAAGACCTTGGTGACGGCGCGGACCATCTGGTCGTCGGCGACGCCGTTTTCGCCCATGGTGAAGCGTTCGCGGGAGAAATCAGCCGAAGCGCCGAGGCGCTTGAGCTGGTTCATAATGGTGCCGCCGCTTTCGGCCTTCCACTCCCAGATGCGCTCGACGAACTTCTCGCGGCCCATGTCGCGGCGACCGGGCTGCTGGCGTTCCATCAGCTGGCGCTCGACGATCATCTGGGTGGCAATGCCGGCATGGTCGGTGCCGGGCTGCCAGAGCACGTCCTTTTTCAGCATGCGGTTGAAGCGGACGAGGATGTCCTGGATCGTGTTGTTCAGCGCGTGGCCGATATGGAGCGAGCCGGTGACGTTGGGCGGCGGGATGACGATGGTGAAGGTCTCGGCGCCGGGCGCGGCACCGGCCCCGGCGGCAAAGGCGTTGGCCTTGAGCCAATCGGCATAGACGCGGTTTTCGACCGCGCCGGGCTCATAGGACTTTTCAAGCATTGGTCACTCGCAACAGCAGCGACCCGCCGAGGCGGAAATTCTCGTTTGAGAAAGACCTGGCGGGCCGGACAAACAGGTTGGGCAGACTTCAATCAAATGCCGGCTACGGGGTCAACTGGAAGTGCGCATGGCTGACCTCCGGCCGGCGGAAACCGGTCGGTTGGAATGGATGGACGGACCCCGAGGCGGCTTTCGCCTCTGGTAATTTATAAATGAGACGATAGTCGCCTCGGGGTGCCGGGATTTGTGGCGCGCAGACTCTGGCCGGGCCTCGCCCGACACTTCCGCTTGCCCGAGCAGGAGCACGACCCCCCTCCCCCCCGACTGTCGCCGCGCCATTGGCCGTGCACGCCGTCTCCGCGCAGCAATGGGAGCAGTATAGCTCGGCGCCAAAGCGCGGGGATACGTTGGTGTCAGGCGCGGATAGACCAGCGAGAGTGGAGCCTTAGCCCCTCCCCTCAAGGGGGAAGGAGACGACTGAGAAACCTCTGCCGCCAATGCAAAACGGCCCCCGGAGTGGATCCGAGGGCCGTTGAAAACTTAAGTCCGGAAGAACTATTCGCCGCGGGAGACGCGGGCGATTTCCTTTTCCACCATGCGCTCGACGACTGCCGGCAGGTTTTCGTCCAGCCATTCCTTGAGCATGGGGCGCAGCATATCGCGCATCAGCGACTCGATGGTGGCGCCGGCATTGCCGAGGCCGAGGCCATTGAGCTTGGTGATCGAGCTGCGCACGGCGGCCTGGGTGGCCGGTTCGAGCAACTGGTCCGCCATGTCGCTCGACAGTGTCGGGTCGGGCAGCGGCGCCGCCTGGGCGATGGGGGCACGGGCACGCGGGGCGGGAGCAG
Organism: Devosia sp.; assembly: GCF_036676215.1. Lineage (GTDB taxonomy): Bacteria > Pseudomonadota > Alphaproteobacteria > Rhizobiales > Devosiaceae > Devosia. The sequence goes on from NZ_JAKFDJ010000068.1 coordinate 21,739, forward strand.
GTTCCGGCTCAGGCTCGGGCTGAAAGCGCGCCATGGCCATGGGCGGCGGATCGAAAGCGGGCAGATCGTCTTCCGGCTCGCTCACGTCGAAAGTGATGTCTTCGGGATCCACCAGCTGCGGCGCGGCAGCAACGGGTTCTTCATCGACAGCGGTATCGGCGAGAATGGAGTCGAAGCTGAAACCGCCGACATCGTCGTCACCCTCGACGATCTGGGCGGCGGAAAGGGCCAGCGGCTCGATATCGTCGAGCATGTCACTGAGGTCGCGATCCAGCGAGTCCGCCGGACGCGCGGGCGTCGCCTGCATGGGCGGGGGCGCGGCCTGAATGCTGGGCCGCCGCGGCACTCCGGCGGCATCGTCGTCGGCGATAATCTGCCGGATCGACGACAGGATCTCGTCCATCGAGGGTTCTTTGGGTGCCGGCTTGTTCATAGGTGCCTCTTACTCGTGCGCGCCCGAACCAGCCTGCAGCCTCCGCCAATTGCGACTGACCTGATTCGTTACCAACACCTTAGCGCCAGCGGCCGCAATTAGGAATCGCCAAGCAAGCCGCAAAGCCTTCTTCCACTAAAACTTGTGGCCGGGCATTGCCCGGCCACCAGAACTGGATTGCGTTGCTGGCAAAACTACTCGGCGACGGTGCGCAATTCCTGCCAGACGTCTTCGACGGCCTGATTGTAGCGCACGGCGGACTTGACCTCGACCCCCAGGCCCAGATCAGTCGCGGTGAGGCGCCCCATGGCCGAGAGCAGCGAGAAGGTGGCGATCACCTTGTTGGTCGAGGCATTGATCAGCCCCTCGCGGGCAGTGGTCAGCTCGGCCTGGGAATTGAGCACGTCGAGCGTGGTGCGGGTGCCGAGGTCGCGCTCCTGGATCACGCCATCGAGGACAGTGCGACCGGCCGAAACCGCCGAGTTGGCTGCGGAAATCTGTGCGTCGGCGCTTTGCATGCCGGCCCAGGCGGAAATCACCGCCTCGCGAATCTGGTCATAGGCGGACATGGCATCCACCTCCGACTTGATCTGTTCGATATTGGCCTTGCGCACACTGGCGCCCATGGCGCCGCCGGAATAGAGCGGCACGGAAATGGTGAAGCCCAGCTTGCCGCTGAGGCCCTGCGCACCACCGGGATTGCTGAAGGCGGTGCCTATGGAGCCACTGACCGACGCCGAGGGGCCGAAAGCAGCCTGGGCTGCATCGGTGCCGGCCTGGGCGGCGCGGATGGCGGCCTTGGAAAGCAGGATGGCCGGATGGCCGACTTCCGCCTCGGAAATGGCGGCCTGCAGGCTGCTGGGCACGAGACGCCCATAATTGTGCGAGCTGTCGAGGTTCTGCGGCGGCGCGCCGACATAGCGCTGGAAGGTTGCCTGGCTGATTTCGAGGCTGCTCACGGCAGCGCGATAGGTGGCCTGGCCCTGGGCAAGGCGCGCTTCAGCCTGAGCGACGTCGATGCGGGTGCCCTCGCCCACATCGAGCCGGTCCTGTGCCGATTGCAGCTGCGCCTGGAAGAAGTTCACGTTCTCCTGCCGCAGGGCTACCAGCTGGCGGCCGCTCAGCACCGACATATAGGCCTGGACGACGGCGAGCAGCACGTTCTGCTCGGTATTGCGAATCTGGTGCTCGGCAGCCTCGGCTCCGGCGCGCGCCGCTTCGATCTGCGCATCGGTCTTGTGGTTGTCGTAAATGGTCTGATCGTAGGAGAGGCCTGCCGTATAGAGCTGGCTATCGGCGAAGGCACCCGACGGATTGCCGGTCGTGGCCTGTCCGGCCGACCAGCTATAGGTTCCGCCGACGGCCGCGCCTATCCTGGGACGCATGCCGGCATTGGCCAGCGCGATATTTTCCGCCGAGGCCTTTGCCTCAAGCAAGGCGGCCTGCAGCTCCGGCGCGTGATCGTAGGCAATGGTCAAGGCCTGGGTGATGGACTGTGCCTGCGCGCCGCCCACCGTGGTAGCAGCCAGACCCAGAGCCAGTACGCTGGCGACCAAATTCACGCGAAAGTCCATTGCCTGACTCCAAACCCCGAAACCTTATGCACGGCAAATGGGGGACACAACCTGCCGCAGCAATCCCTATGGGACTTTAATGTTCGATTCGCACGGCCAAGTGCCCATCCTGCAACACAGGCCGCAACATACTATTAAAAGACAAATTCTTCATGACCTGCCTTGGCGTGAAGCGGCGGCAGGAAGGCATCGAACTCGGCACGCGCGGTGAATTTGCCACCTGCCTTGACGAAGACATGGGCCGTGCCGACCGCGTCGGTCTGCAAGAGCGCGACAAGGCGGCCGCCATCCTTCAATGCGGCGATAAAACTGTCGGGCACATTATCCAGCGTACCTTGCGCCAACATTACGTCGAAGCGTTCGGCACCGAACTGGACGATGTCACCCGAGACCACGCTCGCATTGGGTATATCAAGGGCCGCGAGGTTGATGGCCGCTGCCGCGGCAAGCGCTGCGTCCTGTTCGAGGCCGATGACCGAGGCGGCCAGACCGGCGATGATGGCGGTTGCGTAGCCCGTGCCGGCCCCGATATCGAGTACCGCGTCCTGAGCGGTGATCTCGGCGAGATGCAGCAGCCTGGCCAGCGTGGCGGGCGCGGGCATGAAGCGGCTGGCGCCGGGCTTACCGAACCAGTGGATGTCATCGACATAGGCCAGGGCGCGACGCGCTTCCGGCACGAAAATTTCGCGGGGCACCAGGCGCATACGGGACAGCAGGCGCGTTTCGGTGACGCCACCGGCGCGCAGCTGATTGTCGATCATCACCTGCCGCGCGCGATCGAAATCGACCATCAGTCCAAACCTGCCCTAGCCACGACCATATGCTGGACGTGAATATCCGCCGCGTGGCGGGCTGGCAAGCGGGCATGGCATGCGCCGGACAAAAAGGGGTGCATGGCACCCATGCGAACCCTGGCGATGTGCATCAGCCGGGGTCCTTCATTGGGAGTATTGGAGGTCGCAGGGGCAATCATTGACGCCGGCCAGTTCGCCTGGCTCCCGGAAGCAGGGTCACGCGGCAAGGGGGCGCCTTCGAAGCGATTGAAGGCGAGCGCCAGGCACAGGGGCAACTACCCGGCAGCCCTGCCCTCACCGCTAAAACTATGTAGGGGAAATGTTGGAGGCCACGTCCGGAATTGAACCGGAGTACGCGGATTTGCAATCCGCTGCGTAACCACTCCGCCACGTGGCCTCACGTCCGCTGTAACTATTGGACGGCAATCCCTTATGCAAGAGCCTGGCTAACGGACGGTGAATTTTTGAGCAGCTCGCTGCCCCGCGCGCGCAGAATTCTGAAATCTATGCGGGTAATCGCAAGGTCGATCGCTCCAGCCCGCTACTTGCTCCACATGCCGCGCATTTGCGCTGTGATATCCATGCGGGCGGGGGCTGGCGACAGACCCTCGATATAGGCCGGCGTCACCGGGGGCCACAAAATGTCCTCGAAGAGCGGCACCATGGTCCGCGGAATGAAGCGAGTGCGCTGGGCATAGAGATGGCGGTCGCCATGCCGAGCCTGCTGGGTGACGAAAAAGCGCTGTGGCACGATGAGATTGAGCTCGTCGCGCGCCCTTGTCATCGCCACATGGAGCAGGCGCCGCTCTTCCTCCAGCTCATGGGTCGTACCCGTGCCCAGATCGGATGGAATGCAGCCATCCACGACGTTTAGCACATGCACCGCCTTCCACTCTTGCCCCTTGGCCGAATGGATGGTTGAGAGGATGAGATAGTCCTCGTCGAGCAGCGGCATACCGGATTGGTCGCTGGTCGCATCGGGCGGGTCCAGCGTCAGCTCGGTGAGAAACCGTTCGCGGCTGGGATAGCCCGCCGCGATCTGTTCGAGCTGCAGGATGTCGGCGAGCCGCACCTGGGCGTCCTCATAGGCCTGCTCCATCAGCGGCTCATACCACAGACGCGCATAGCCCAGTTCCACCGGCCAGCCCGCCTCGCGCCGCGCCAGCCGCCGAACCAGGTCCACCAGCCCGCTCCAGCCTTCCCCCGCCCGCTGCGGCGCCGGGATTTCGCCTAGCGTCCAGACGGGATCGGGCCCCGTCGCCATGGCATCGAGGATCTTGCCCGCCGAAGCCGGACCGACGCCCGGCAGCAATTGCAGCACGCGGAACCCCGCCACCCGGTCGCGCGGATTTTCCACCCAGCGCAGGATAGCCAGCAGATCCTTGATATGGGCGGCATCGAGAAACTTGAGCCCGCCGAACTTGACGAAGGGGATGTTGCGTCGCGTCAGCTCGATTTCCAGGGGCCCGGAATGGCTGGACGTGCGGAACAGCACCGCCTGGTTCTTGAGGGTCGTGCCGCCCTCGCGCGCCTCGAGGACCTTGTGAACCACATAGCGGGCCTGGTCTGCCTCGTCCCGCACCGTGACCAGCAGGGGCCTCGCATCGGACTGCCGCTCGGTCCACAGGTTCTTGGTGAAGCGTTCGCTCGCCAGATCGATCACCGCATTGGCCGCGGCCAGAATGGGTTGGGTCGAGCGATAATTTCGGTCGAGCGTGACGATATCGGCCGGTGGGGTGAAGGCGGCGGGAAAATCGAGGATGTTGCGCACCGTCGCCGCGCGGAACGAATAGATCGACTGCGCATCGTCGCCGACAACGGTCAGGCCCTGCCCGCCCGGTCGCAGCGCCAGCAGCACCGACGATTGCAGCTTGTTGGTATCCTGGTATTCGTCGACCAGCACATGGTCGAACCGCGCCGAGACTGCGGCGGCCACGCCCGCATTGGCCATCATGCCGGCCCAGTAGAGCAGCAGGTCGTCGTAATCGAGCACGTTCTGGCTCTGCTTGGCCGCCACATAGGCGCCGAACAGGGTCCGCAACTGTTCCGGCCACATGGCGCACCATGGAAAGACGGTCTTGAGCACCTCTTCCAGCTCATCCTGCGCATTGACCACGCGCGAATAGATGGCCAGGCACGTCCCCTTGGTGGGAAACCGGCTTTTGGCCTCGCTGAGACCCAGCTCATGCCGCACCAGGTTCATCAGATCGGCCGAATCCTCGCGGTCATGGATGGTGAAAGCCGGATCAAGCCCGATCTGGGTCGCATGCTCGCGCAGCAGCCGCGCGCCGATGCCATGGAAGGTGCCGGCCCAACTCAGCGCATCAGTGACGGCGCCAGAGGACGTGCCCAGGGCCTTGCCGGCAATGCGCTCGACGCGCCGGCTCATCTCGCTGGCGGCGCGGCGCGAGAATGTCATCAGCAGGATGCGGCGCGGATCGGCCCCGTTGACGATCAGATGCGCCACGCGATGGGCCAGCGTATTGGTCTTGCCCGACCCGGCCCCGGCGATCACCAGCAATGGCCCGGGCGCGGTCAGTCCGGCGCCATGCTCAACGGCGCGGCGCTGTTCGGGATTGAGGCTGTCGAGATAATGGGAACTGGGCCGCACGAATCGATCCGCTGAAGAGATGGCGCAACGGAACACGTTTCCCGTTTTGTTCGCAACAACCTCACGCGCCTTCCCGAGACGGCCGTCAATACTTGTACCGCAAGCCGACAACCACGGCATTCGACCCATCAAGAGGCGCAATGGTGCCAAACCCGCCGGACCGGTGATGTAGGCGGGCAAGCATCTCCATATTCGGCAGGGCCGCATGGGCAAACGAGAGCTCGGGGCCCAAGTAATAAAGAAGTGCCGCGTTAATTCCGAGCGCATCTGCCCGCACGGTCTCGGAACCAATGGTATCGGTCACGACCGAGAAGCCGGCGGTCAGGGCCGGGGTGATGCTGACGTCGCCAAGTCTGAAGATGTCAAACCGAGCGACGCCCCCGGCCCAGACCTCTGCGGAGCTCCGAACGCCCAGGCGCAACCCGAAACCCGCTTCAACGCCAAGCTTCATCCCACCATGGTGGGCGTAAAGCATGCGCTGATAGCCAGCGCCGATGAAACCGTTGCTCTCGTACTGGTTATCCCAAAATTCAAGCGTTCCGCTGAACTGTTCGGAGCTGAACGGCCCGGCCATCACGAACAGATTTTCGTCGTTGTCGTCGGTGAGAAGATCCTGAGCTTTGGTGGATGAGGGAATAACGAAGAGGCATATCATCAGCGCAATGCGAGCGAGACTACCTTGTCGGCCATTCGTCTTTTGCATCTTCTCGTTTATCCATTTGCGGAGCGCCTCCGCCTGGCCGAATCCACCAGACATTGATTTGTGAAGCTAGCTGGACTGCCCAACATTAGGCTAATCACTTTTGCGGCCTGGCCAAGGTCCCACTCTTGGCGTCATTGCTCGACAGATCGGTGTTCGGCCTGGCGCCCAAAAAAAACGGCCACCCGATATCGGGTGGCCGCAACGCGGGTGCCGGGTAGGTTACCTACGGCGCCATCTGGAATTCATTGGGGCCGTTGAAGTTTGGCTTGGGATTGTTGTTGGGTGCATCCTTGATGTCGTTGGGACCCTGGAAGCCACCACCCTTGCCGCCACCACCGCCGTTGCCGACAACGCCATTGCCGCCGGAATGCTCTGAGCTGGCGCCAGCCGTCAAAGTGCCGATGACACGGATGACGTCGATCTGGTTCTCAATGCCCGGCCAGCTGCAATCTGCCCGCGTCGCGGTGAAGAATTCGCAGGCCACAGGGACGGATGGCGTCTGGCAGGCGACAGAATTGCCGTCCTGGCTGAAGGCGCCGCCGTGGTGTTCGCAGCGATATTCGAAGCCCTCAAGCGAGCTGGTCATCAGGCGGGTGGCCGCCTGGGCAGGAGCTGCTGCGGCCGCAAGGCCGATGATTGCTGCTGCGAGAGTGATAGTCAGGGAAAAGGTCTTGGTCATTTGTCGTTCCTCATTGAGGCATCTTGCGATGCGCTGTTTCGATGGGGCGACCTATTAGCCAAGCCAAGTTCACGCCGGCGTGAACCCGTCGTTTATTCGCCGTTCATGTGAGATGGGCGCTCGGGTTGCCAAGGGGCGTGCGGGTTGCATCGGTGTGGCGCGGCCGTTTTGGGCTTCACCGATGGCGCGGGCTTGCATAGGTTGCGGACGATGAGCGGGGAAATCTGGTGAGCGAATTGTCCATAGCCGGCGCGGGCCGGCGCGAATATCTGCAGCCTGTGATGGCGGGGGCGCTGGCCGCCATTGTTGGCTATGCCAGCACGTTCACGCTGGTGCTGGCGGCGCTGACGTCGGCCGGGGCGTCGCCTCAACAGGCCGGATCGGGGCTGATGTCGGTGTGCATCGCCATCGGCCTGCTCAATATCGTCGTCAGTGCCAGAGTGCGGGTGCCGGTCAGCTTTGCCTGGTCGACGCCCGGCGTGGCGTTTCTGCTGACGGTTGGCGAGCCGGTGGGCGGCTTTCCGGCGGTTGCCGGGGCATTCCTCGTGGCGGCGGCGCTCATCGTGCTCACGGGGCTGATCAAGCCGCTGGCGCGGCTGATCGGCGCCATTCCGGCGCCCATCGCCAACGCCATGCTGGCGGGCATGCTGCTGACGCTGTGCCTGGCGCCAATCAATGCGGTGGCGCAGATGCCGGCGCTGGCGCTGCCGGTAGTGCTGGCCTGGGCCGTGGGCATGCGCGTGGCGCGGCGCTATGCGGTGCCCATTGCCGTGGTGGTGACGGGCATCATGCTGGCCAGCACGACCAACCTGCCGCCGGGAGCGCTCGATGGCAGCTGGCCGAGCCTGGTGCCGGTGATGCCGGTCTTCACGCTGGACGCCATCGTGCGGATCGGGCTGCCGCTTTATATCGTCACCATGGCCTCGCAAAACCTGCCGGGGCTGGCGGTGATGAAGGCCAATGGATTCACGCTGCCGCCGGCGCCGCTGTTTGTGATGACCGGCATTTCCAGCGCGGCAACGGCGTTTTTTGGCGGACATACCAGCAATCTGGCGGCGATCACCGCGGCCATTTGCGCTGGCCCTGAGGCCCATCCCGACAGGGAAAGACGCTGGCCGGCGCCGGTTTCGGCCGGGGCGGTCTATTTGTTGCTGGCACCTGGCGCGAGCCTGGCGGCGGCGTTCATCGCGGCGTCGCCGCCCCTGCTAATCCAGGCGGTGGCGGGCCTGGCGCTGCTGTCGAGCCTGACGGCGGCGCTTTCGGGGGCTTTGGTATCTGAAGACACCCGCCTGCCCGCGACGCTGACCTTTGTGACCACGGCATCAGGCATTACCATTGCCGGGGTCGGCGCGCCGTTCTGGGGCCTGGTGGCGGGGATCGGGATGATGGCGCTGCTGCATTTCGGCCGCAAGCCTGAACCGGTGATGACTGGAAAATGACGGCGCCCCACGCCGTGATCATCGCGGGCGGCCGTGGCGAGCGGCTGGGCGGACTGCGCAAGGCGGATCTTCGGATCGGTGGCATGCGGCTGGTGGACCGTGTCGCGAATGGATTGGGCGACCTCGACTCCCCCCTAATGATATCGGTCGGCCCCAGCGACGACGGACGCGGAACGCGGGCTGGCTCCATCCGGGTGACGGACCTGGCCGCGCCGGTGGGCGGGCCAATGGCGGGGCTGGCGGCGGCGGTGGCATCGTTGCAGGCGCGCGGCATTACCGATGGGGTGCTGGTATCGGTGACGGTGGATACGCCATTCCTGCCGCGGGACTTTTGCGCCGTGATGGTTGCTGCACTCGGCGATGATGCGGCGGCGCTTGCGGCATGGGGCGATGACTTCTATCCGCCCAATGCGGCGTGGCGCATCGCCGCGCTGGCGACGCTGCCGGACCGGGTCCTGCAAGGGCGGGCGCCCAAAAGCCTCAAGGCGCTGCAGGAGGCGTTGGGCGCGCGCCAGGTGGACTGGAGCGGCGGCCACGCCAGCAACCCGTTTGTCAATCTCAACACGCCCGCGGACCTGGTGGCGTTGGGGCGAATTGCCCGGGGCTGAGGCGCCAGGGGACAACTTATTCACATGCCGGGCAATTAGGGCTTGGCAAAGCAAATCAAGTTCGGTACACGGACCTCGCCTTCGCTTTGAAGGCATACGAATGTGTTCCGCGATAGCTCAGTTGGTAGAGCATTCGACTGTTAATCGAATGGTCGCTGGTTCGAGTCCAGCTCGCGGAGCCAATTCTTCAAGCTCCAAAACCCAGATATCCCGCCATTGCCAGCGCCGCTCCGGCGCGGTACGGGTCCTAGATTTTCAGGCTCTTGGATTTCCCATAAATGGACGCCGTTGCAAGCAAGGCCAGACCGGCCGTGCATACTTCGCACAACATCATTTTCGCCGTCAGTGCGGCGCATCTTATCAATGACCTGATCCAGTTCCTGCTGCCGGCGCTCTATCCGCTGCTCAAGGTCAATTACGAACTCGACTATTTCCAGATTGGCCTCTTGACGCTGGCCCAGCAGATCACCGCCTGCCTGCTGCAGCCGATCATGGGGCTTTATGGCGATGTGAAGCCCAAGCCCTATCTGCTGGCCGTGTCGCTGGCGATCGTCGGCGTGGGCGTACTGATGCTGGCGACGGCGAGCAGCTTCCTGCTGCTGCTGGTGGCCTCGGCCGTGCTCGGCATTGGCTCGGCGCTGTTCCATCCCGAAGCGTCACGCGTATCGCGGCTGGCATCGGGCGGTCAGCTTGGTTTCGCGCAATCGACATTCCAGGTCGGCGGCAATGCGGGCACCGCCATTGGGCCACTGGCAGCGGCGCTGATCGTGCTGCCGCTGGGCCAGGCCAGTACGGTGTGGTTCGCCCTTGTCGCGGTGCTGGGGATCATGCTGCTGACCTATGTGGGGCGCTGGTATGCGGCCCATCAAAGGCTGGCCGCGACAAGGCCCGTCATGGCGGTGATCAAGCCTTCGATTTCCCGCCAGCGGCTGATCGTGGCCTTCGCGGTGATCGGGGCGCTGCTGCTGAGCAAGTATGTCTATATCGAGACGTTCAAGAGCTACTACACCTTCTTCCTGATCGAGAAATTCGGGCTGCCGGTGCAGGATGCGCAATTCTTCCTGTTTGCCTTTCTCGGCGCGATTGCGGTGGGGACGTTTTTTGGCGGGCCCATTGGCGACCGGTTCGGTCGGCTGGCGGTGATCTGGGGCTCGATCGTGGGCGCCCTGCCTTTTGCCCTGCTGATGCCCTATGCCGATCTCACCGGCACGATCGTGCTGAGTGTCGTGGTCGGCCTCATACTGTCGTCAGCTTTCTCGGCCATCGTGGTCTATGCGCAAGAACTGGTGCCGGGCAAAGTGGGCATGATATCGGGATTTGTCTTCGGCTTCGCCTTCGGCATCGGCGCCATCGGGGCGGCCGTATTGGGGGCGCTGGCCGACAGAATCGGCATGGTGCAGGTGTTCACCCTGTGCGCCTTCCTGCCCATGCTGGGTTTTCTCACCATCTTCCTGCCCAGGACGGCAGAGCTACATCGCAAGGAGCCGGCATGAGCAACGGCATGGAAATAGACGGCGAAAGCCAGATCACCCTGACCCGCACCATCGACGCCAATATCGATGACGTGTTTGCGGCCTGGACCGATCCGGCCCTGATCGAGCAATGGCAGGCCGACGAGGCCGAACTCGATGCGTTCGAGGGCGGGGAATACAAGTTCACCACGTTCGGCGACGACGAGGACCCCGAGGACCACACCGTCAGCGGGGAAATCCTGCAATTCGTGGAAAACGAGAAGCTGGTGATGTCCTGGGTGCATCGGGACAGCGACGAGGATGATGCAGAGGAATTGATCTTCGTGCTGGAGATCGTCTTCAAGGCGCTGGGCGCGGACCAGACCAGCGTGACCATTACCGAGCGCGGCCTGGCGCATGCCGATCCGGAATCACGCATCTTTTCCATCGAGGCCTGGAGCGCGGCGCTCGAACACCTCGCCGAGGTCATGGAATAGGACTGAACCATTTGCCGCTCCCAGGCGTATCGCCTGCGCAGACCCCGGCCTATGGCACAAGCGAGTATCGTCTGGCTGCGCAACAATCTGCGCAGCCCAAGCGCCGCGCCACGCGATCGAGAGCGCCGGCTTACGGATCGGCGAAACCTGTCCCTGCCCCATTGTCGACCTCAAGGCGTCGCGCATCCGCGCTGGAGGGCGGCAAGCGGGCTGTGAAACGGAATGATATTCTGCGCGACGGCAACCTGCGCATTGGCGTTGCGCCGCGCATGGCAGTAGCGAAAAGCCGTGCCTGCGGAGGCTGACCGGGCTTGTGGGTAGCGGGGCGGCCCCCTAACATAAGTCCTTCAAACACCTTACAGATCGATCCATGGCCAATCACCCAGACCTCATCGCCGCCATCGGCAACACGCCGCTGATCCGACTCAACCGCGTGTCCCAACTGACGGGCTGCGACATCTGGGGCAAGGCCGAGTTCCTCAATCCCGGCCAATCGGTGAAGGACCGGGCGGCGCTGTTCATCATCCACGATGCGGTGAAATCGGGCGCGCTGAAACCGGGCGGCACGGTGGTCGAAGGTACGGCGGGCAATACCGGCATCGGATTGACGCTGGTGGCCAATTCGCTGGGCTTCAAATCGGTGATCGTCATCCCCGAAACACAGAGCCAGGAGAAGAAGGATGCCCTGCGCCTCTATGGCGCCGAGGTGATCGAGGTGCCCGCCAAGCCCTACAAGAACCCCAACAATTACATCAAGATTTCCGGGCGGCTGGCGGAAAAGCTCAATCGGGAACTGCCCGGTGGCGCCATCTGGGCCAACCAGTTCGACAACATTGCCAACAAGCGCGCGCATGTCGAAACGACGGGGCCCGAAATCTGGCAGCAAACCAATGGCCGCATCGATGGCTTCATCTGTGCGGTGGGCTCGGGCGGAACGCTGGCCGGGGTTGCAGAAGCGCTACGCGCACGCAGCTCGGACGTCAGAATTGGCCTTGCCGACCCCGAGGGCGCGGCGCTCTACAATTACTATGCCCATGGGGAACTGAAGTCCTCGGGCAATTCGATCACCGAGGGGATCGGCCAGGGCCGGATCACGGCGAACCTGGAAGGGCTCACCATCGACAATCCCTACCAGATCTCCGATGCCGAGGCCCTGCCCTATATCTTCGACCTGCTCGAGCATGAGGGGCTGTGCCTCGGTGGCTCCAGCGCCATCAACATTGCCGGCGCGGTGCGCATGGCCCGGGACCTGGGTCCAGGCAAGACCATCGTCACGGTGCTCTGCGACTACGGCAACCGCTATGCCAGCAAGATCTTCAATCCGGCATTCCTGCAGGAAAAGGGTCTGCCGGTGCCGCTGTGGATGGAAGACCGTGCGCCCATCGACATTGCCAGCGTGCTGGAGACGGAGCCGGCCTAGGGCCGGCTCACTTGGTTAGCTGGATGAAAAGCCGAGATTAACCGGCGCGTCGTGCCGGTAGGTGCGTCGCGCGGGCGGCGCGTCGAGTGTCTCAACCCGTTCGACGGAAAAATTGCGCGCCCGCAACAGCCCGCGTCCCTGCAGCAGGAACCCGAAATGGATCGATGCGGCTTCTTCCGGCACGTCGAGCGTGATGGCGAAGCCCGTCCAATCCCGTGTGCCACTGAGAGGCACGTCCTTGATGTCGAGAAGGTTGTTGAAGCGCAGCCCGGTGCCGCGCTGACCGTCGACGCGTAGCCAGATGGTGCCTGCCCCGTCGATATGCTCGCAGGACAAATCGCAGGCCAGCCGTATTCCGCCGCCGCGATACGGCTCGGCCGAGATGCTTTGCGACATCGTGCCAAACTGACCCTGCGGGGCATGATCAGCCATGGGGGTGCTGGCGATGATCGCGCATCCAGCTTGCTCCGGGTCCAGCCCCATACGGAAAAAGCCGTCCCGCTGCACGCTGCCATCCACCCAGCCTTCTGGCATCGGCAAGGGCGCTGTCGCCAGTCCGACCGCGTCGATCCGCGCACTCAGGATATTCCAGTTGGCGACACCGAACTGGCGCGCGACCAGTTCGAGACACTCGCTGTGCCCCAAGTCGATGTCACGTTCGGCCAACCCCTGTCGCAGGAGTTTGGCCATGAGTTTTGCATCCATGAAACTGTGCATGGTTTGAACCTCTCACATGGGCAAGAACTTGAGAGTCAGCGCTCGCATTACTGACGGCTTGCCCGGTGATCGGGGTCAAACCAACAGGACTATCGCGCATTCACCGTTCCCTATCGGGCGCGAGCGGCTGGCTGCACGAGCCACGACGAAGCCTACCCCGAGTTTCGGAGTTGTCAACCGCCAGCATTGAGAACGAGCCGGCATAGCCAAGGCCGGGATTGTTCAAACATAGCGCGCTGATAGAGTGACGCCTCACGACTCTGGCGGGGCGCTTTGATAGGCATCGACGATATCCTGAGGGCAGTCATCGCCGACCTGCACCTGGTCGCCGCGCTTACGGCTGCGATCTACCTGCTCGCCTTCGTCTGCGCGGTGCGCGAGATCATGATTTCGCGGACGTCGCAGGGGTCGATCGCCTGGATATTGGCGCTGACGCTGCTGCCCTTCCCCACCGCATTGCTCTATCTCGTCGTCGGATGGAAGGCGTTCGACGACTATGCAACCGACCGCATCCGCAACGGCCGCGCCGCCCGCCCGCTGCGGGCAAAGGACCTGGCGCTGATCGACCGGGAGACCAGCGACAAATGGCCAGTGCAGGTCAAGGTTTCGGAAGTGCCGTTTCTGAGCGGCAATGATGTCGAGCTGCTGGTGGATGGCAAAGCCACGTTCAACTCGATCTTTGCCGGGATCGAGCAGGCCAGGGATTACCTGCTGGTGCAGTTCTATATCGTGCGCGACGACCGCCTGGGCCAGGAACTGGCGGAGCGGCTGATCGAGCGCGCCAGAGCCGGGGTCAAGGTTTATCTGCTGTACGACGATGTCGGCAGCACCGGCATGCCCAGGCGCTATCGCGCGCAGCTGCGCGAGGCGGGCATCCAGGTGGCCGGCTTCAACCAGCGCCACAAATTCATGCGGATCTATGGTCCGACCCGCATCAACTATCGCAACCATCGCAAGATCGTGGTGGTGGATGGCGAACACGCCTGGGTCGGCGGGCATAATGTGGGCGTGGAATATCTTGGCGAGGACCCGCGTTTCGGGCGCTGGCGCGATACGCATGTGCGGGTATCGGGGCCGGCGGCGCTGGGCTGCGCGTTGCTGTTCCGCGAGGACTGGCAATGGGCCACGGGCGAGGTGTTGCCGGCGGCGCCGCCGGAAAGCGTCGCCACGCCGGGCGACCAATCCGTGCTGGTGATGGGAAGCGGGCCGGCCGACAAGCTGGAAGAATGCGCCATTGCCTTCACCGACATAATCGGGCGGGCGCGCGAGCGGCTATGGATCGTCAGCCCCTATTTCGTGCCGGATACCGATATCCGCACTGCTTTGTTTGCGGCGCAACTGCGTGGGGTGGATGTGCGGGTGATGTTGCCCAATGAGCCCGACCACAAGCTGGTATGGCTGGCCAGCATCGCCCATGCCGATGCGATGATGGAGCATGGCGTGGCCGTCTATCGCTACCAGGACGGCTTCCTGCACCAGAAGGTGGTGCTGATGGATGACCAGATCGCAACGGTGGGCAGCGTCAATTTCGACAACCGCTCCTTTGCCATCAACTTCGAAATCACCCTGTGGTTCACCGACAAGCAGGCCATCGACGGCGTCGAGGCGATGCTGCTGGAAGACTTCAGGCGCTGCCGACAGGTGGATATCGAGGAGGTCAGGCGCCGGTCCCTGCCGATGCGTTTTCTGACGCAGGCCGCGCGGCTGCTCTCGCCGCTGCTCTGAGGCAGAGAGATAGCGCCGGTTAGCGGATCGGCGGGGCGTACATCAACCCACCATTGCCCCAAAGGGCATTCTGGCCACGCAGCAGAGCCGCGCCGGTCTCCGGGCCGAAATGGCGATCATAGAGTTCGCCATAATTGCCGACGGCGCGAATGACATCGGCCATGAAGGACGGCTCGAGGCCGAGCGGGGTGCCAAAGTCGCCATCGACGCCCAGAATGCGCCGCACCGCGGGCGTGCGCGCCGCGAGCAGGGAATCCACATTGAGGGCGGTGATGCCGACTTCCTCGGCGTTGATCAGCGCATAGAGGGTCCACTTGACGATATTGAACCACTGGCTGTCGCCTTGCCGGACGACCGGCCCCAGGGCTTCCTTGGAGATGCGCTCGGGCAGGATACGATGGGCGGCGGGATCCGCCATCTGGCGGCGGAGGCCCTGGAGCTGGCGGCCGGCGGCGGAGATCACCTGGCAGCGGCCCGCCTGATAGGCCACGATGAGATCGGCGATGTCCTCGTAGACAACTTCGGCATAGGCCGCCTGATTGGTGAAGAAGAATTCGTCGAGACGCTGCAGGTCACCGGTCGCGTCGGTGACGCAGATGTTGACGTTGTCCAGCTCATAGGCCGAGACCAGGCCCAGGGACTGCGGCACCAGGAAAGCCTGGCCATCGTAGAAACTGGCGGCCACGAAAGTGGCGCCGTAGGAGGTGTCGCGCCGCTGGGTCCAGGGGCCGTTGCGGGTGAGGACGTCGATATCGCCGGTCTGCAGGCCAGCAAAGCGCGCCTCGCCGCGGAGCGCGCGGAACTCAATCAGGTTGGGGTCGGCAAAGATGGCCGCGGCAATGGCGCGACAAAGATCGACATCGAAGCCGGACCAGCGCCCTTCGGCGTCCTGTTGCGCAAAGCCCGGCAGGGGATTGCTGGAGCCGCATATCAGAAAGCCGCGTTCGCGCACGGCATCCAGCGTCTGCGCGCCGGCCGGCGTGGCGGCAAGCGTCACCACGCAGGCAAGGCCTGCCAGCAGTGACAGCAATCGCTTGAAAACTCTGGTCAATCGGCGGCTTCCCTTGCCCTGGACCGACATATTGGCAGCCCAAGACCCGGGGTCAAGCCGGGCGGTGGATTGCGCTGTGCATTTCGCCAGCGCAATCCAGAATTTGGCAGAAACCTACCCGCGGCGTCAGTGCAGTATCTGGCTGAGGAAGAGCTTGGTGCGCTCGTGCTGCGGATTGGAGAAGAAGGCCTCGGGTTCGTTCTGTTCGATGATCTGGCCCTGATCCATGAAGATGACCCGATTGGCCACCTGGCGGGCGAAACCCATTTCGTGGGTGACGCAGATCATGGTCATGCCCTCTTCAGCCAGGCTGATCATCACTTCGAGCACTTCCTTGACCATTTCGGGGTCAAGCGCCGAGGTGGGTTCGTCGAACAGCATGATGCGCGGCTGCATGCAGAGCGAGCGCGCGATGGCCACGCGCTGCTGCTGGCCGCCAGAGAGCTGGCCGGGGAACTTGTTGGCCTGCTCGGGAATCTTGACGCGTTCGAGATAGTGCATGGCGGTGGCCTCGGCCTCGGCCTTGGGGGTGCCGCGCACCCAGATCGGCGCCAGCGTCAGGTTCTGCAGGATGGTCAGGTGGGGAAACAGGTTGAAGTGCTGGAACACCATGCCGACTTCACGGCGCACCTCGTCGATGCGCTTGAGATCGGCCGTCAGTTCGGTGCCGTTGACGATGATCTGCCCCTCCTGGTGTTCCTCCAGGCGGTTGATGCAGCGGATCAGCGTGGACTTGCCCGAGCCTGACGGTCCGGCGATGACGATGCGCTCGCCGCGCATGACCCGCAGGTCGATGTCCCGCAGCACGTGAAAGTCGCCATACCACTTGTGCATGCCCACCACATCGATGGCCACATCGGTGTCGGATACTTTCATGTGCGAGGTGTCGATCTCGCGGTCGACGGCTGCGCTTGATGTGTCGCTCATGGCGTTACCTCTTGTGACCCGTATCCAGGCGCCGTTCCATGTAGATGGAGTAGCGGGACATGGCAAAACAGAAAATCCAGAAGACGAAGCCGGCAAACAGATAGCCGGTTATCGCCTGGGTTGGGGACGACCACTCGATATCCGAGCTGGCCGCCTGAACAGTGTTGAGCAGGTCGAAAATGCCCACGATGGACACCAGCGAGGTGTCCTTGAACAGCGAGATGAAGCTGTTCACGATGCCGGGTATGACGTGCTTGAGCGCCTGGGGCAGGATGATGAAACCCATCGATTTCCAGTAGCTCAGCCCGAGCGAGGACGCCGCTTCGTACTGTCCGCGCGGCAGGGCCTGCAGCCCACCACGGACGGTCTCGGCCAGATAGGCCGAGGAAAACAGCGTCACACCCACCAGGGCGCGCAGCAGCTTATCGACCGTCGTGCCCTGCGGCATGAACAGCGGCAGCATGACCGAGGCCATGAACAGCACGGTGATCAGTGGCACGGCGCGCCACAACTCGATGAACATGATGCTGAGCGTCTTGATGATCGGCAGCGACGATTGCCGCCCCAGCGCCAGCAGAATGCCGATGGGGATGGAACAGATGATGCCGACCAGCGAGATGAGGAGGGTGACCATAAGGCCGCCCCACTGCTCTGTCGGAACCGACCGCATGCCGAACACGCCGCCATTGAGCAGGTAAAAGCAGATCACCGGATAGGCGATGAAGAAGAGCAGTGCATTGATGCGCTTGAATGGCACCTTGGGGGCAAGCAGCGGAAACAGCAGCACTGCGCCCAGGGCGAAGATGATGTTGGGTCGCCAATATTCGGTCGGCGGATAGAAGCCGTAGATGAAGAACGACATGCGGGCCGAGATATAGGCCCAGCACGCGCCGGCATTCTCGATGCGGCACTCTTCAACCGTGCCGCCCGGCGCCACAGCGTTGCCACCGATGCCGGTGGGCGCAATGAAGCCATAGATGGGCGGAATGGCCCAGATGAGGAACACGAAAGCCAGGATTGTCAGCAGGGCATCGCTGGGCGTGGCGAACAGGCTACGGCGGGCCCAGGCAATGGGCCCGCTGGTGTTGATGGGGGCGCCACGCGCGTCGACCATTTCCTGGCGAACGAAGGAGTATGTCATGCTCGTTCTCCTATCGCTCGACCAGCGCGACGCGCGCATTGTACCAGTTCATGAACGCCGAGGTCGTCAGGGACAGCGTCAGATAGACCGCCATGGTTATGGCGATGACCTCGATGGCCTTACCGGTCTGGTTCAAAGTGGTTCCCATGAAGACGTTGACGAGCTCGGGATAGCCGATAGCGGCACCGAGCGATGAGTTCTTCGTCAAATTGAGATACTGGCTGGTGAGCGGCGGGATAATCACCCGCATCGCCTGGGGGATGACCACGAGGCGCAGCCGGTCGCCCTCGCGCAGGCCAAGCGAGGAGGCTGCCTCGGTCTGGCCCTTGCTGACGGCCTGAATGCCGCTGCGGACATTCTCGGCAATGAACGCGGCCGTATAGATGGTGAGGCCGAAGACCAGCGCGACCAGTTCGGGCACGAGCTGCACGCCGCCGGAGAAGTTGAAGCGCTCGAGCAGCGGAACCTCGAAGTTCAGTGTCGCCCCGGTAATCCAATATACCAGGCCGGGCACGCCCACGACGATCAGAACGGCCAGGGCGAGCGGGAACTTGCCCTCGGTGGCCGGACGACCATCACCCCTGATCATGATCCACGCCACCGCGGCGGCGGTGAGCACGGCAGCAAGGGCGATGACCACGGGAGGCACGAAGGCAAACATGCCTTCAAGCAGGAAGGCCATGATCGCCCAGGTCACTACAAAGCCGATGAAAGCCCGGCCAAAGCGCGTGAACGGGGTCAGTGACACGCCTGCCAATACGACACCAGCGATGAGCGGGAAGCCGACAATGCCCGACAGGGCCGGGAAGGTGCCAAGCAACAGGCTGCCAGCGAGAAAGCCAAAGCCAAAGGTGATCAGCAGGTTCGCGAACAGGCTGCCCCAAACAACCGGCTGCGGATAATGGCCGGTAGCGGTCCGAACACTCATGGCCCAGCGCACGATGGCGATAGCGGCCACGACGCTCAGCACCAGGGCCACAATCACAAAGTTCATCTCATTGTCCGGCAGGGGCTTGGGGACGATGATGCCGCGCTGATTGATGAAGGTATTGAATGGCAATTCGTAGGACTGGCGGACTGCCGGCATCGCCTTGAGCACCGCGAAGTACCAGAAGAACAATTGCAGCAGCAGCGGGATGTTGCGGATGATTTCAACATAGACAGTCGCGATACGAGCGATCAGCCAGTTGGAGGACAGGCGCGCTACGCCGAGCACGAAGCCCAGGATCGTCGCGAAGAAGATGCCGATGACGGCCACCAGCAGCGTATTGAGCAGGCCGACCAGAAAGGCTTGCCAGTAGTATGACGATCGGTCGAACGGAATGAGCGTGAAGCTGATGCCGAAACCGGATGTCTGGAACAGAAAATCGAAACCTGTCGACTTGTTCTGCGCAGCCAGGTTCTGCGCCGTATTGAGAATGATCCAGGCGAAGAAAAGTATGACGGCAAGCGCTACCAGGACCTGGTAGATAATGCCGCGGATCACCGGGTCATTATAGAACGCCGTCCGCGGCGGTGCCGAGAGAGTGTCTTGGGCGGCCATTGCGAAGTCCCCTAACAGAGTGTCGCGCGTATTTGAGGGGCGGCACAAACCAGCATATACGAAACCAGGCCCCGGCCGAATGTCGGCGGGGCAGATCACATAGGTTTGTTAAAGGCGCCAACCTCTACTAGCGCACGCCACGACGAACCGGCGCCCCCCGAGGGAGCGCCGGAACTGCTTCGCCTTAGCGGATCGGCATCGAATACTGGATGCCACCGTCGGACCACAGCGCGTTCAGACCGCGCTCAAGACCGATTTCGGTATTCGGACCAACATGGCGGTCGAACGATTCGCCATAATTGCCGACATGCTTGATGATCCGGTATGCCCAGTCATTGGTCAGGCCGATCGGGGTGCCGAACTCGCCTTCAACGCCGAGCAGACGCTTGATGGACGGATTGTCCGAGCCGAGCATCTCATCGACATTTGCCTGGGTCACGCCCAGCTCTTCGGCTTCCAGCAGAGCATAGTAGGTCCAGCGATTGATGTAGAACCACTGATCGTCGCCCTGACGCACGGACGGCCCAAGGGGCTCCTTGGAGATGATCTCGGGCAGGATGATGTATTCATCCGGGTTGGCGAACTTGGAGCGTTCAGCAGCAAGCGCCGAGGCGTCCGTGGTGTACACGTCGCAACGACCGTCTTCGAAGGCCTTAACGACTTCGTCCTGATCGGTGAACACGACGGGGCTGTATTCGAGGCCATTCGTCTCGAAATAGTCAGCGGCGTTCAGTTCGGTGGTGGTGCCCGATTCGATACAGATGGCAGCACCGGAAAGGTCCTTGGCCGATGCGATGCCATCGGCCTCGCGAACCATGAAGCCCTGGCCGTCATAGTACATGACGCCAGCGAAGGTGATGCCCAGATCGGTATCGCGGCTCATGGTCCAGGTCGTAGTGCGCGACAGAATGTCGATTTCACCGGCGGAAAGCGCGGCGAAGCGTTCCTGGCTGGTCAGCGGGGTGAAGCGAACCTTGTCGGCGTCGTCGAAGATGGCAGCAGCGATCGCACGGCAGAAATCGACTTCCAGGCCGGACCAGACGTTATTCGCATCGGGAGCAGAGAAGCCCGGCACGCCGCCGGTCACGCCGCACTGGACGTAGTCCTTCGCCTTCACGTCGTCGAGAGTCGCTGCTTGGGCAGCCGTCGCGCCGAGGCCGAGCGTGGCCGCGACTGCGAACGTTACGAGCGTTTTTTGCATTGATTATTGCCTTTTGTTTTCCTGACCCTGTGTCCCGGAGCTCATCAGGCTCGCGCCAGCGTCCCCGGTGGCACCGCCGTCTTTGAATGACGGTGTGATGCTGCTAAGCATGCAAGCGTCTATTGACCGTTGCGTCAAGGGCTCATGGCCGCATGAGACAGCAAACCTGTCGCTTATTTAGACACACGTACCCAGTTGACCGGATTTTGGGCATAGAGCTTAGTATGATTGACAATAAAAGCGGCAGCGCGGGTGGTCTCTCGGTCGAGACGGTCCTCACGCATGGTGGCCGCGAGCCGGACGAGCAGTTCGGTTTTGTGAACACCCCGGTCTATCGGGGATCGACCGTCCTATTCAAAACCCTTGCCGACCTGGAAGCGCAACAGCAGCGTTACCTTTACGGACGCGCTGGAAATCCGACCACTGATGGCGTCGAGACGATCATAAACGAACTCGAGGGCGCGCATCGGACACGGCTGGTTCCTTCGGGCCTGGCAGCGATCACCATAGCCCTGATGAGTTGCCTCAAGGCCGGCGACGATGTCCTCATCACCGACAGCGCTTATGAACCAACGCGGGCTTTTGCCGATGGATTCCTGCAGCGCATGGGTGTGACGGCTCGCTATTATGATCCCAGGATTGGAGCGGGTCTGGCTGGATTGATGCAGCCCAATACCAAGGCGGTCCTGGCTGAAAGCCCCGGCTCGCTGACCTTCGAGATCCAGGACCTTCCGGCTCTCGCCAAGGCCGCCCATGATGGCGGGGCGCGGCTGATCGTTGATAATAGCTGGGCTAGCCCCCTCTACCTCCAGCCGCTGAAGCTGGGGGCCGATCTGGTGGTGCATGCAGCGACCAAGATGTTTGTCGGGCATTCCGACGCCTTTGCCGGCACAATTTCTGCCAACGCAGAGAGCTGGCCGGAGGTGGAGAAGGCGCGGCGCCTGCTGGGTTTCTTCACCTCGGGCGACGACGCATTCCTTGTGGCGCGCGGCCTGCGCACCTTAGCGATTCGCATGAAAGAGCATCAGCAGCGCGCGCTCGACATCGCCAGCTGGCTGGAACAGCAGAGCGAGGTGGTGCAGGTGCTGCATCCCGCCCTACCCAGCCACCCCGACCATGCTCTGTGGCATCGGGACTTCAAGGGCTCGGGGAGCCTGTTCAGCGTGTTGCTGGCCCCGGCGCCACGCGCATCGGTGGCGGCCTTTGTCGATGGGCTGAGCCTGTTCAGTATGGGCTATTCATGGGGCGGCTATGAGAGCCTGTGCCTGCCGTTGAAGCTGGGCAAGAATCGCACGGCGGTGCCGTGGACGGCGGAGGGCAATCTGTTCCGCCTGCATGTGGGGCTCGAAGGGGTCGATGACCTCAAGGCCGACCTCGCGGCTGCCATCGAGCGTTATTCGCGAGCGCGCTGAAAGAGAGCCGGGATGGCCGAAAATGGCCGGACGACCATTCTGCCGTCCGGCAAAGTCTCGAACAGCCAGCTTCGGCGCGCGAAGAAATTGCGCACCAGATAAGCTCCCAGCATGCCCACGAGCACACCGCCGAACACATCGGTTGGATAGTGCATGCCGATGGGCACGCGAGAAAAGCTCACGAGGACGCCGATGGCGAAAAATACGGCAAAGAGGCGCGGCCAGAGAAAGCCGATGACAAAGGCGAGCGCTATCGCCGTCGTGGTATGCCCCGACGGAAAGCTCTGAAAATTCCAGTCATTGAAGACGTTCTGGAATGAAAAGGCGCCGGACACCTCGAACTCGGTGGGTCGGCCGCGACCAACGAGGCGCTTGATCAGATTGGCCATAAGGCCCGGAACCCCTACCCCGAGGAAGACAAATCCCGAGAGCGCGGCAAGCTCGCGCGCGGCGAGGCGGGGCAGATCCTTGAGCGCCAGGGCTGCAAGCAGGGCGAGGATGAAGATGGCGAGCGAGGGGATCAGCACCCAATCGGACAGGCCATAGTCGGTGATGAAGAAGAAGGGCGCGCGCCACTGGTCCGGCCAGGCAATGGTGCTGCGCGAGGCCCATATGTCGATTTGCGCCAGCAGCGCGACGCCCAGGACAATGGCAAAGCAGAACAGGGGCCAGCGACGGCTATCGAGGCCCAGGGGCCAGGGTTTTGTCAAATCGATCATGGTTCGTTTCTGGGATGTCCGGGCCTGAGCGTCAATAGTGTGCCATACGCGCATCGGCGGCTTGCCCTTTGCAACCGAACAGGCTAACGGAATGCGGCGATCTCGGAGTGTAGCTCAGCCTGGTAGAGCACCGGTTTTGGGAACCGGGGGTCCAAAGTTCGAATCTTTGTACTCCGACCATCGCCTCTTGCGTTGAGCATCGTGTTGAGGACTTTGCATGACCGCCCGTATCTACCGCCCTGCCCCCAACGCCATGCAGTCGGGCAAGGGCAAATCCAGGCAATGGGTGCTGGTGCACGAGCTGTCCGCACCGCGCGATATCGACCCACTGATGGGCTATACGACCTCCACCGATACACGTCAGCAAGTCCGGCTGAGCTTCGAATCGCTGGAAGCGGCGGAGGCCTATGCGCAGAAGAACGGCATCGCCTATTCGGTGCAAGCAGCCCATGACGCCACGCCGAAGCGGCAGAGCTATCCCGACAATTTCCGGGCCGACCGCAAGACACCCTGGACCCATTAGGGCCGGTTCCGACAAGATTCCGCAAAGCGCCGCAAGTGATTGTGGCGCTTTTGATTTTTGGGGTACTGAGGAGGTATCCTGCCTGGCGCGACCTATCTTGCAGGGTGAGTGCAAAGAAGGAATCGCCAATGAAGCTGCCTGTGCGCTGCCTGCTCCCCGCCATAGCCGCCCTGGGCCTCACCCTGCCCGCGGCCGCCGCGCCCGCGATGTGGGAGATACGCGACGGCGACAGCGCTATCTGGCTGTTCGGCTCGTTCCACCTGCTGCCCGATGGCATGACATGGCGAACGGAGCGATTCGACAGCGTTCTGAAAGATGCCGACAAAATCGTCTTCGAAACCGATATTGGACCGATGGCCATGGCCGAGGTGGGGGCCGCAGCGTTTGCCCGCGGCGTCTATGTCGACGGAACGCTGCTGACCGACGTGATCGATGACGAACTGGAGGCCCGGTTGCGCGCGCATGCCGCGGCCATCGAGCTGCCGCTCGGCCCTGTGCTGGCGATGCGCCCCTGGATGGCGACCAATGTCATCACCGTGGCGGCGCTGGCGGCGGAGGGATTTAGCGAACAGGGCGTCGAATTCGCGCTGCAACCCGAACTCGCTGCCGAGCGGGTCGCGTTCCTCGAAACGGGAGACCAGCAGATCAACGTGCTGGCGAGCGCACCGGAAGACGAGCAGATTGCCATGCTGGCCTCGACGCTCGACCAGCTCGACCAATTGCCCAAGCTGATGGACAAGATGCTCTCAAGCTGGGCGGACGGCACGCCGGAGCGGCTCAGCAAGATGTTCCTGATGGAAATGGGCGGCTTTGAGGAGGCGTTTGTCGAGCGGCTGATCTATGCGCGCAACCGCAATTGGATCGCGCCGCTCGAAGGCATGCTGGCCGACAATCAGGAGAACCTTGTCGTCGTCGGGGCGGGCCATCTGATCGGGGAAGGCAGCGTGCTCGACCTGCTGGAAAAGGCGGGCTACGCGATCGAGCGGATCCAGTGAGCGGGGCGCCGTTGCGGCGCCCCTGCCCCGCCTAGACGTCGCTGAGCTTGGTCCACTTGCCGTCGTTCTTGCTCGACTGCACCGAGGCCACGATGAATTGCATGCCTTCGACACCATCGGCCAGGGTCGGCAGCAAGCCTTCATAGGCGGCGCCGTCGCCACGGATGATGGCCGCGAACTGGCTGTAAAGCGTTGCAAAGGCTTCCAGATACCCTTCGGGGTGGCCGGAGGGGATGCGGACATTCATGGTGGAAGCGGCATTGCCGGAGATGGCGCCGCCGCGGGTCAGCAATTGCTTGGGTTTGCCGAATTCGGTGAACCACATGTAGTTCGGATTGTCCTGGCGCCATTCGAGACCGCCCTTGTCGCCATAGACGCGGAGCTGCAGGCCGTTTTCGCAGCCGACAGCCACCTGGCTGGCCCAGAGCATGCCCTTGGCGCCGCCTTCGAAGCGCAGCATGATGTGGACGTTGTCGTCGAGCTGGCGACCGTCGACAAAGGCGGTCAGGTCGGCTGAAACCGCTTGTGTTTTCAAGCCGGTAACGAAGCGGGCGAGGTTATAGGCGTGGGTGCCGATATCGCCGATGGCGCCGCCGGCGCCGGAGCGGGCGGGGTCGGTGCGCCAGGAGGCCTGCTTGTTGTCGTCGCTGGTGGCTTCGGTCAGCCAATCCTGCGGATATTCGGCCTGGACGACGCGGATTTTGCCCAGCGCACCGGAGGCGACGAGCTCACGGGCCTGCCGGATCAGCGGGTAGCCGGTGTAGTTGTGGGTCAGCAGAAAGCGGGCGCCATTGGCCGGTTTGATGGCAGCAAGCTTGCGCGCATCTTCCAGCGTGCTGGTGATTGGCTTGTCGCAGATGACGTGAATGCCGGCTTCGAGGAACGCCTTGGCGGGGCCATAATGCATGTGGTTGGGCGTGACGATCGACACCGCCTGGATGCCATCGGGCCGAGCGGCCTCGGCGCGGGCCATTTCCTCGTAGGAGGTATAGATACGGTCCTCGGCCAGCCCGATATTGCGGCCGGACTCCCTGGCGACCTCGGGACGTGACGACAGCGCGCCGGCCACCAGGTCATAGTCGCCGTCGATGCGGGAGGCGACGCGGTGGACGTAGCCGATAAAGGCCCCCGTGCCGCCGCCGACCATGCCCAGGCGAATGCGCTTTGCGCCGTTCTCAGCCATTTCTCTTCCCTCTTGTTCTAAAATGTCTCCGGGGCAGCGATGGGATCGATGCCGATATAGAGATCATGTGGTGTGATTGTGCCATCAGCCTGATAGCCGAAATCGAGTTTGAATATGCCCGCCGGAATGCCGAGTTCCTCGGCATCGTCGTAGATGCTCTGGAAGGTGGCCGCGATGCCCTGGAGCGGCCCGTTGTGACGACGATGCCGGTAATTGTTGGCGGGAATGTGCAGCAGCTTGAGCCCCGCGGGCGCGGTCTTGCAGCCGGAAACGAGCTGACCGACAAATTCAAAGTAGACGCCGTCTTCCATGGCGAGGCTGACCCCGACATAGGCGCCGACGCTGCGCGCCGCATCGGCGATGGCGGCCTCTTCGGCAAAGAGGCGATGCCATGCCTGGGGCACAACCCGCGACAAGTCCTGCCAGCCCCCCGAGACCGGGAGGCCGACAAGCGTCATTGCGTCCAGCGATACGGTTTCGATCGCTGAACCAGGCATCAGCTCAGGCCCAGCATCTTCCGATTGGCAGCCTTGTCGGTACCGGCGGAGGCGAAATCATCGAAGGCCTTCTCGGTGACGTTGATGATGTGATTCCTGATGAACTCGGCGCCTTCGCGCGCCCCGTCTTCGGGGTGCTTGATGGCGCATTCCCATTCGAGCACGGCCCAGCCGGCAAAATCGTATTGCGCCATCTTGGAGAAGATGGAGGCGAAATCGACCTGGCCGTCGCCAAGCGAGCGGAAGCGCCCTGCCCGGTTGATCCAGCTCTGGTAGCCGCCATAGACGCCCTGACGGCCGGTCGGGTTGAACTCGGCATCCTTGACGTGGAACATCTTGATCCGCTCGTGGTAGATGTCGATGTAGTCGAGATAGTCGAGCTGCTGCAGCACGAAGTGGCTGGGATCGTAGAGCAGATTGGCCCGCGGGTGGTTGTTCACGCGCTCGAGGAACATCTCGTAGGTCACACCGTCATGCAGGTCTTCGCCCGGGTGGATTTCGTAGCAGACGTCGACGCCGTTCTCATCGAAGGCATTGAGGATCGGCGTCCAGCGGCGGGCCAGTTCGTCGAAAGCCTCTTCGACGAGGCCCGCTGGGCGCTGCGGGAAAGGATAGAGGAACGGCCAGGCCAGCGCGCCCGAGAAGGTCGCGTGCTCGGTGAGGCCAAGATTCCTTGAGGCCTTGGCTGCCCAGTGGAGCTGCTGCACGGCCCATTCCTGGCGAGCTTTCGGATTGCCATGGACGGAGGCCGGGGCGAAACCGTCAAGCATGGTGTCGTAGACCGGGTGTGCGGCGACGAGCTGGCCCTGCAGGTGCGTCGAGAGCTCGGTGATGGCCAGGCCATGCTTGGCAGCGGTGCCAGCCAGTTCGTCGGCATAGGTCTTGGAGGTCGCCGCCTTTTCCAAGTCGATCAGGCTGCCCACCCAGGTCGGGATCTGCACGCCCTTGTAGCCATAATTGGCGGCCCAGCCACAAATGGCGTCGAAGGAATTGAACGGCGCCGCGTCACCAGCGAATTGCGCCAGAAAAATTGCGGGCCCCTTGATGGTGCGCATGAAGTTTCTCCTCTAACGGCGCTTGGCGCCTTGGTCTTTGCCGTTTTTTGTAAAACAGGCGGCGGGGTTGGCCGCCGCCTGTATTATTTATCTTACTGTTGACTGGCAGATGATGCCTGTCAATGAGGTACGCACCTCACTACTTCAGCAAGGCCCGGGCATCAGCCGCGTTCAGCGCCAGCGGCCGTTCGCAGGTGGTCGACAGGGTCAAGACCTGACCGCTTTCGCCGGCCTTGAGCAGGCTGGTCATGACGTCGACGGCATGCAGAGCCACATCGAGACCGCAGCGCGCTTTGTAACCGCCCTCAATCGAGGCCATCATGTCGGCGAGGCCGGCCGTGCGGTAATTGGCGCGAGGATTGGTGCCACCGGCATCCTGGTTGATGACGCCGAAGGGGTGGTCCCATGGGGTGACCGGAGTCTTGGTACCCTCGATATTGGTGGTGACGAGATCGCCGCCGAAGAAGTTCGGATCGGGGACGTATATGGAACCGTCGGTGCCGTAGAGCTCGATATTGTGGTGACCGTGGCTCGCCACGTCCCAGCTGGCGCCGATGGTGACGATGGCGCCAGAATGGAACTCCATCACCCCATGGATCGTGGTGGGCGTGCCCACCTTGATCCTGGTGCCCTTGTAGGGGCCTTCGGCCGTTACTTCACGCTCCGTGCGAGCCATGTTGGTGAAGGCCGACACGCGCTTGACCGGCCCGAGCAGATGAATGAGATCGGTGACGTAATACGGTCCGATATCGAGGATGGGGCCGGCGCCGACCTGGAAGAAGAAATCCGGATTGGGATGCCAGTGCTCCATGCCGCGGCTCATGACGTGGGTGGTGCCGCTCATGATCTTGCCGAGCTTGCCGCTGTCGATGATCTCGCGCGCCTGCTGGTGGGCACCACCGAGGAAGGTGTCGGGGGCGGAGCCGACCTTGAGGCTGCGGTCATCGGCGGCCTTCTTGAGCGCCATGCCCTCTTCGAGGGTCAGCACGAAGGGCTTTTCCGAATAGGCATGCTTGCCGGCCGAGACAATGTCCATCGACACCGAATAATGGGTGGCCGGGATCGTGAGGTTCACGATGACGTCGAGTTCGCTGTTCTTGAGCAGCTCGTTGGGAGTCTGGGCGGCCACGCCGAACTCGTCGGCGCGCTTCTTGGCGGCCTCCGGAATGATGTCGGCGACGGCACGGACCTCGAGCCCCTTGAACAGGGGCGCGAGCTTGAGATAGGCACTCGAGATATTGCCGGCACCCATGATGCCGACGCCAAAGGTCTTGGCCATTTTAGACTCCGTAGCCCTTGAGGGTTGCCATCGACGTGCGGGCGAAGCGGATAGCGTCGCTCGGCTTGTCATGCTCGAGCACGAAGTACTTTGCCTGGCTCTTGGCCTTCACTTCGGCGATGTACTGTTTCCAGTCCAGGGTGCCAGTGCCCACATCGGCCCAGCCATCTTCGTCGGCCTTCTCACCGGGGGGAGCGATATCCTTGACGTGGACGGCCGTGATGCGGCTGCCCAGCTTGTCCAGCCAGGCCAGCGGGTCCTCGTTCGCCTTGATCACCCAGGCGAGGTCCATCTCCCACTGCGTATCCGGCGAAGCCTCAAGGATCAGTTCCATCGGCGTCTTGCCGTTGGCGTCCTTGCTGAACTCCCAGTGGTGATTGTGATATCCGAAGCCCTTGCCCGCCTTCGTGAAGGCGGCCGCGATCTTGCCCAGGCCTTCGGCGAATTCCTGCCAGTTGCCGGAGCCCTTGCGGAAATCATCGGAGGGCGGTGCCGGGCAGTAGATCGTCTGGATACCGACGGTGTCGGCAATCTTGAGCGCTGCGTCGGTATCGGTGAGCTGGCCATAGCCCATATGGGCCGTTGGCATGGTCAGGCCGGCACTCTTCAGGCTCTGTGCCAGGGCGGCAGGATCGGCAAACTGACCGCCCCAGCCTTCGACCTGAGCGTAACCCAGCGACTTGAGGGTCCTGAGAGTCTCGTCAAGCGAGGCCTCGTTGCGTGCGCTGTAGAGTTGATATGAGAAGTCCATTTTCGGCCTCTTGTAACGTTAGAAAGGGCTCTTCTGCCTGCGATTGGCGGGATACGAGCTAGAGATGTTCGATTGTGCTGTCGCGCATGCCGGACAGGCGCACCGTGTGAAAAGTAACATCGGCCGGCAAAAGTCTGGAGGACGGGGGGCGGGGCGCCCGAAGGCGCCACCGCGATACTGCCAGACGGACCTAGAGGCGGTTTGTGCTCTCGGCACTGAAGATCGAACCCCGACCGGGATCGAAACCGAGACGAACCTTTTGGCCGGGTTCGATCACAACGTCGCTGTCGCACCGGAACGTGACAGAATGACCGGCGATCTTGGTCCAGGCCAGCGTGTCCGAACCCATGGGCTCGACGATCTCGATTTCAGCGTCGGTCGTGAACGGCATGCCTGCCGCCTCATCGCCCAGCAGGATGTGTTCCGGCCGGACACCCAGCACCGCCTTGGTCGAAGCCGTCGCCGGAGTCGTGAACTCATAAGTCCCCACCGGGACCACCGTGCCATCTTCGGCGGTGAAGGTGGAGCCGTTGAGCGTGCCCTCGAACATGTTCATCTGGGGCGACCCGATGAAGCCGGCGACATAGAGATTGACCGGCCGGTTGTAGAGTGTGTGCGGATCGCTCAGCTGCTGAATCACGCCATTCTTCATGACGGCGATGCGGTCGGCCAGCGTCAAGGCTTCGATCTGGTCATGGGTGACATAGATCATGGTGTTCTTGAGGCGCTGGTGCAGCCGCTTGATTTCGACGCGCAGGTCCGAGCGGAGCTTGGCATCGAGGTTGGACAACGGCTCGTCGAACAGGAACACGTCCACGTCGCGAACGAGAGCGCGGCCGATCGCCACGCGCTGGCGCTGGCCACCGGACAGGTTGGCCGGCTTGCGATCCAGCAGCGGCTGGATCTGCAGGATTTCGGCGGCACGAGCGACGCGACGCTCGATCTCGTCCCTGGGCATGCCGGCGACGCGCAGGCCGAAGCTGAGGTTCCGCTCGACCGTCATCTGCGGATAGAGCGCATAGGACTGGAACACCATGCCGATGCCGCGGTCCTTGGGCTCGAGCCAAGTGACGTTCTTGCCGCCGATGAAGATCTGGCCGTCCGAGACGTCCAGCAGGCCGGCGACGCAGTTCAGCAGGGTCGACTTGCCGCAACCCGAGGGCCCGAGCAGGACGATAAACTCGCCCTGCGCGATTTCGAGGTTGAGGTGCTCGATGACCTTCACGCTGCCGAAGTTCAACGAAAGATCGCGGATGGAAACGCTATTTTGCATTCGAGTTATCCCTTCACCGCACCGGCAGCAACACCGCGGACGAACCACTTGCCGGACACGAAATAAACCGCCAGCGGCACGAGGCCGGTCAGAACGGTGGCGGCCATGTTCACGTTGTATTCGGGCGTGCCCTGGGCCGAGTTGACTATGTTGTTGAGCTGGACGGTCATCGGGTAGTTCTGCGTGCCGGCGAAGACGACGCCGAACAGGAAGTCGTTCCAGATGCCTGTGACCTGCAGAATGAGCGCCACCACAAAGATCGGCAGCGACATGGGCAGCATGATCTCGAAGAAGATGCGCCAGAAGCCTGCACCATCGACGCGCGCTGCCTTGAACAGTTCCTGTGGCAGCGAAGCGAAGTAGTTGCGGAACAGCAGGGTCAGGATCGGCATGCCGAAGACGGTATGGACGATGATGACGGCCTGCAGCGTGCCGAAGATCTTCATTTCACGGGCGATCATCACCATGGGGTAGAGAAACACCTGGTAGGGAATGAACGAGCCGAAGATCAGGATCGCGAAGAAGATTTCGGAGCCCTTGAAGCGCCAGTTGATCAGCGCATAGCCATTCACTGCCGCAATGAAGATCGAAACGATCGTGCTCGGAATGGTGATTTTCACCGAGTTCCAGAAGCCCGGCGAGAGACCCTCACAGGTCAGGCCCGTGCAGGCGCTGGTCCAGGCACGTATCCAGGCATCAAAATTCGGAGCGGTCGGCAGGGCGAAGATATTGCCGAAGCGGATTTCCGGCATGGACTTCAGCGATGTCGAGAACATCACGTAGAGCGGGAACAGGTAATAGAGCGAGAACATCACCAGGATGGAATAGATGATGATCTTGCGCGGGGTGAAGAAGGGCTTTGGCCGGGGGCCGCGCGCTTCAACGACAGTGCCGGTGGCGGCGGGTACCGCGCCAGTCATGATTGAGGTCTGGCTCATGTGCGACGCCCCTTTCCGCCGAATTCAAGATAGGCCCACGGGATCATGATGATGAGAACGGTCACCAGCATCATGGTGGCAGCGGCCAGGCCCTGGCCGATATTTCCACCCGAGAACATGTAGTTAAAAACGTATTTGGCCGGCACTTCCGAGGAGATGCCCGGTCCGCCATTGGTCAGCGCCACCACGAGATCATAGAGGCGGACGATGCCCGAGCCGATGATGACGACGGCGGTGACGAGCACGCCACGCATCATGGGAATGACGATGGACACATAGGTGCGCCAGGTGGGAATGCCGTCGATGCGCGCGGCTTTCCAGATTTCCTCGTCGACGCCGCGAAGCCCGGCGAGCATCAGCACCATGCAAAAGCCCGTGCCATGCCAGAGGCCGGCGATGAGCAGTGCAAAAAGCACCATGCGTGGATTGGCGATCCAATCGAAGGAGAAACCCTCCCAGCCCAGATTGCGAATTGTGGTCTGCAGGCCGAGGGTGGGGTTCATGATCCACTGCCAGACCAGGCCCGTCACGATGAAGGACAGGGCGAATGGGTAGAGCATGATGGTGCGGAAGGCGCTTTCGAAGCGGATCTTCTGGTCGACCAGCACCGCGAGGATGAAGCCGACGACCAGCGTGAAGACCAGCGACATCGCCCCGTAGGCGATGAGGTTGGTGACCGACACGTTCCAGCGGGACGTCGCAAACAGGCGCTCGTATTGCTCGATGCCGATGAACTTGCCGGTCGGCAAGAGCTTCGAATTGGTGAACGAATAATAGATCGTCCACATCGTGCAGCCGACGAAGACGACCAGCACGGTGACCATCATGGGCAACGCGGCGATCTTGGCGGGCAGATTGTGAAGAAAAGTTCTTTTCAGCAGGCCCGGCCGGTTGACCGTAGCGCCCGCCTCCAAGGGAAGGGCAGTGTCCGCCATCGATGTATCTCCAAATAGTAGGGTGGCCGACCTTGGGTCCAAGGCCGGCCACCGCTTTCATTCCCGGGAGCGTGCTCCCGATGGAATAGCCAGAGGCTTACTCAGCCGACTCGATGATCGAGGCATAGCGCTCGATGTAGTCGTCGACAGTGATGCTGTCGTCATCGAGGAACTCGATGTTGAGATCCTGCATCTGCTGCTGGGTATCGCTGGAGAGCGCGAAGTCACCCGATGGCAGCAGCCCGTTCTTCAGCAGGCCCAGGGCCTTCTGCATGCAGGGGTTGGCAGCAGCCAGATCGATATCGGTACGGATCGGCATGGAGCCCTTGACCATGTTGAACTTCAACTGGGCTTCAGGCGAGATCAGGATACGAGCAAGCTGGGTCTGAGCTTCAAGCACAGCAGGATCGGTACCTTCAGGCAGAACCGGGAAGTAGAACGAGTCGCCGCCGCCGGTCAGCTGGTCACCCAGGCCGAGAGCGGGCAGACATTCGTAGTTTTCACCGGGGACGCCGCCGGCCACCTGCAGGTCACCCTGCAGCCAGTCGCCGTGGATGTTGCCGGCCGCAGTGCCTTCCAGCAGCTGGGTACCAACGTCACCGAAGGACGGCACCATCATGTCCGGGGAGATAACCTGGCGCAGTGAGTCCATAGCTTCCGCAACCTTGCGGAATTCGGGCCCACGAACGGCTTCGACGTCCTTGTCGCGGTTGATGGCGAGAACCAGGTCGCTGCCGCCCAGGCCGGACATCAGCACGCCGGGAACGCCGGAGATCGGCCAACCGGTCGCAAGACCGAAGGGCAGGATGTCGGCTTCCTGGAGAGCCGGCCAAGAGGCGACATATTCGTCCCAGTTGGTCGGAACCGGCTGACCGATCTTCTCGTAGGCGGCGGTGGAGAGCCAGAGCCAGTCCCAGGAGTGGATGTTGATCGGCAGGCAGTAGAGGCCGCCTTCGAACTTGCATGGCTCAAGCAGGCTCGGATCGACGTAGAAGCCTTCGATATTGAGGTCGGCAACGACATCGGTCAGGTCGCGCATCAGGCCAGCCTGGATGAGCTCCTCGGCGTCACGGCCGGTGTTCATCTGGGTTGCGCCCATCGGGTCACCGCCGATAATGCGGCTGATGATAACCGGGTTTGCGCCAGTGCCCGAACCGGCAAGCGCGCTATCGACCCAGGTATTGCCAGTCTGCTCTTCGAAGACCTTGGCGAATTCGGCGATAGCGGCGGCTTCACCAGCCGACGTCCACCAGTGCGTGACTTCGAGTTCGGCAGCCATGGCCGCAGTCGAACCGAGCAGAGCAGTTGCCATGGCGGCAACTACCGTAAACTTCTTCATAGGTTGTCCTCCCAACGATCACTTGGAGCGAAACGCTCCCGCGAAGCATGCCAGCCGCAAGGCTACCTTCTTGTGAGGCATCCCGAGCTGGCTGCGTGTAATCGATTGCATTTTTCGGGTCCCGAAATCTCTGCAATCGATTGCATGAGTTTCATACACGTGTTGCGCACCTGTCAAGATCGATTTAGACAGATCGGGTTTCTGACAGCGAGAGGGGGCGCTGGCAGGCATGAGTTTGATGAAAAAGACGCCGACAATTCAAGACGTTGCGCGTTTCGCACGCGTCTCTACCGCCACCGTCAGCCGCGCCCTTTCAAGCCCTGAAAGGGTCAGCGAGAGCACCCGTGCGCGCGTTTCCGAGGCCGTGCTCGTCACCGGCTATACGCCCAACCAATCGGCACGCTCACTGCGGCAGCGAACGGCGCGAACCATCCTGGTCGCCCTGCCCGATATCGGCAATCCGTTCTTTTCGACCATTCTCGATTCCATCGAGCGCGAGGCCGCAATGCGGGGCTATGGCGTGCTGGTGGCCAACCGGTTCTCGGGCGCGGATTCGGGGCGACGCATGCGCGATTATTTCATGTCCAACCGGGTCGACGGCCTGTTGCTGTTCGACGGCTCCACGGACCTGGCGCAGTTGATGATGCTGACCGGCGAACCTGCCCCCTTCCCGCTCATCGTGGCCTGCGAGGAAATTCCGACGGCCCCGTTCCACACGGTCAAGACCGACAATAGCTACGCCGCCGAATGCGCGACGCGGCATCTCATCGAGCTGGGACACCGGCGAATTGGTCATATTCGCGGGCCGGTGGGCAATGTGCTGACGGCCGAGCGCGAAGCCGGCTTTGCCAAGGCCATGGCGGCTGCCGGCCTCGAAATCAGGGAGGACTGGATGTTCGCCGGTGCGTTCGACATGGATTCCGGGCACGCGGCCGGCCAGTGCTTCGTGCGGCTCGACGACCGTCCCACGGCCGTGTTTGCCGCCAATGACGAAAGCGCGATCGGCTTCCTGTCGGCCGTGCACGAGCATGGTCTCGACTGTCCGCGCGACGTCTCGATCGTCGGCTTCGACGACCTGGCCGTCGCCTCCCATGTCTGGCCACCGCTGACCACCATGCGACAACCCCGCGAAGCCCTGGGGCGCATCGCCGCCGGCGCGCTGATCGACGTGATCGAAGGCCAGAGGCGCAGCCGCGTGCCGATGCACATGGTGCTCAGCTCCGAACTGATCGTGCGCGGCAGCACCGCCTGCCCCCCTGCCCTGGGCCTCGCGCCGGTATCGCCGGTGGTCGCGGCGCAATAGCCACGACAAGGGCATTCCCTTTGCGCAGAAATGCGTTAAATGGGGCCATCTGCGCTGGTCCCGTAGCTCAGCTGGATAGAGCAGCAGCCTTCTAAGCTGTTGGTCGCAGGTTCGAGTCCTGCCGGGATCGCCAGTACAATCAATCAATAGGTTAATCGACGCATCTCTCTTAAAAAGCATTTCTGGCACCAGACGGGCCTCACTGCCATTATTGCCCAAGGCGTTCACGAGGCACCTTGAGAAGATGATCGTTGAGCGTCATAAACGCCGCCTCGATAGCCATACAGGCATCCGCGAGCCTTCCGTAGGCTGCGTCCTCGATCAGGTCCACAGCAATGATCCAGCGGCATAAATGCTCTGCCGACAGCACCGAAAAGCGGGTGAGGTCATAGGTGAGGCCGATCAGGCGCGTCTCGTCTAGGAAGGGTCCAATGTGCACCTCTCCCCCCGGAGCGATCAGGCCAACTGCTTCCGGATTAGGATGCGTTCCATAGCGGGAGTAGAAAGTATATGGCTTCTGTCGGGCATTCTCGCCAATACCGTCAATCTTGTTGAGCAGATCACGGACCTGACGGGGCCTGTATTCCTTCAGGCCAGCCTCCTGGCCAAGGGCGATCCATTTGGGCAGGTGCTCAGGCGCTCGGCTGAAGAGGTCGAGCAAAAAGGAGCACTCAACGATGTCCCTGATCATGATGCCGGCAGGTTGAAAGAAACCCTGCAGGATCAATTCGTCGGCCGATCCGAGGCTATTGAGCACCCGGATGCCAAGCACTTGCTGCGAGACAAGCTCGCTTTGCGCTTGACCATTGTTGCCGCGCGCAACAATGGTCACCCCAGCTGCGGCAACGAACAGGTTCACTGCCACGGTGCAGAGGCGCATACATTCCAATTGCCAAGGATCGCGACCTCTTAGCGCCAACATCTCCTGCTGGATCGCAGCGGCATTCACAAGCACGCCGGCATTCTCCTTTTGCGTTCCGATAGCAGGCCTTCGGGAGTATCAGGGGGCCGTTCTTAGATGTCCCTCTCCAGCGTGCTTGTTGTGGGTGTAACGTGCCCGCGGCTAGACTACGAAGCCCTGAAGGAAGCCCGGGCTGAATTGTAGATGGTCATCATCATAGCGCGGGCCATTGGGGTCGACCACCGCCAGCACCCCGAACGACTGTCGAAAGGCGGCGAAGCAGCAAAAAAGATCGGGTGCATCGCTCGGTGCCGCGCTCCAGAAGCGGAACTGCTCTGAGACGTGCCAACGTCCTTGAGCCAGTGTTTGCGCCTGCCCCATGGACCGCAGCAACTCTTCGATCGACTCGTCGCTGTCAAGATGAGCGTTCGGGTGCCAAGAAGAGTGGATGGAGGCACCGGCCGGGGCTGGGCGGCCAAAGTGATGGCGATACAGAGCGAGTCCGACTCTTGCCCCGAAGGCGACAAGTGCCCGGGGGAGTCTGCCGCCGGCAGGAATGGCCACGGCATGCGCAGTCTGCCCCTGGTAGAGCACAGGCCTATCGTCGAACTGCAGCAGGCCAGCGAGGTCAGGGTATCGCCTCACAAAGTTTCGCACATGGCGCTGGCCCTCAATGCGCCCGGCTTCCGTGGTCGGATTTGGGAAGTTCCGGCTCAACATCGCCACGATCGCGTCCATCGATCGGGTGCCTTGGTGGCAGGCTCCGCAAGCCCCGAACTCCAAACCGGGCGGCCGATGTGCGTCGTTGAAAATCGCCGTGGGAGGGCAGTGGTCGCGGGAAGTCGACGGGCTGGCCCCTGCGCAATAGGTGCAGGTGGGCTGTTCGCTCAAGATTGCAGCTGTTCGACTTTTCCGCTCCCCCATGCGTTACGCGTGCCCTTCTTCGAACGTGCTGACTACTCTTGCAAATTCCATAGGATCAACATCCCAGCTCTCTCCAAGATGGAGTTGCCCCGAGCTATCCATAGCGTACCCAGTGACCTTGGTCTCGTCCCTGCGCCCGCTTTGCATGGTCGGCCATTGCGACGTGCTGGAAAAGGGCGATGCCCAAGACCGTCATCGCTGGGTTCAAACGGCCCTTGAGAGCAGCCGCGCGAAGAGTCTCTACGTTTGGCGCTCGGGTGAGCCGGGTTCCCAGCAAGACAGCTTGCCTAGATGACGCTGGACTTCCAAAGGCGATCGGCATGAGGGTCGATCTAGCCGGAAACCCCAAGCTGACTGCAAGTCAGACGCAGTTACGCTGTTGCTCCAAAAGACCTTTTACGCTGCATCACGGTTGGGTGTAGCACTCCCATGTCGTACACCAGTGTGCGAAAATCGCATAGACGGCGGCGCTGTTGGTTGGTCCGTGGCTCTCGCCAACCGGTCCAGACGACTGCGCTGCGGGATACGGACCGAAGTGGGATACGTGCAGGAGGGGACAGGGCGAGCCAGGGTTCGAAGGAAGCCCTGCTGATGTTGCGACAAGACCTGCGTGGTTACGTCCGGTCGAGCAAGGAGGGTGCCCAGGGTGAAGCGGCGTCCAGTGTACAGCGGTTCGTCCAGGGCGCGGCCAGCGGGAGCTGCGCAACCGGCGCCGGCTGGCCCGTCGACCGTCGTTCAAGCGGCGCCAGCAGTAGCACCCGATGAACCCTCCATGCTTGAGCGCTGGCAGGCGCTCTACCGCAACCATCAGAGCAAGCTGCTCGTCGCCGCATCGGTGGCGACCACCCTGGCGCTGGTCGGATTCTATCAGGTTCTGAGCCCGCCGCCCCAGAACCTGACGCAGTCCGACATCAACGACGCCGTCAATTTCGCCCTCGAAGAAGGCGGGCGGCGGCCTTCGGTCGCGTCTCTCGCCTATGCCGCGGTGATCCCTTCGGTCGTGCGGGTCAGTGGCTATGACCCCGGGACGGAGACACCCGAAACGGCCCCCGACGATGGGCAGCCGCCAGCCGTCGAACTGCCTGATTCGGGCGAGCTCGAGGAAGATTTCCACGAGCAGTTCACCGCGGTCGGTACCGGCGTGGTCATCGACGACAGTGGCACCATCCTCACCAACCTGCATGTGGTGCGGGCCGCGCAAAAGCTGCGCGTCCAGTTTTTCGACGGCACCGAGGCCGATGCCATGATCGTCGGTGCCAGGCCCGATCTCGATCTGGCAGTCATCCGGCCCAGCATACTGCCTGACAACCTGATCCCGGCGACGCTTGGCGCTAGCGGTAGCTTGCGGCCTGGCGACGAGGTGGTGGCCATCGGCTTTCCCTTCGGCATCGGCCCTTCCGCTTCGGCCGGCGTGGTTTCCGGCCTGCTCCGGGTGCTGCAGCGTGAAGGCGAAGTCACCATGCGCAATCTCATCCAGTTCGATGCCGCGGCCAATCCCGGCAATTCGGGCGGCCCATTGGTCAATGCCGACGGCGAGGTCGTGGGCATCGTGACCGCAATTCTCAATCCCTCCGGCCTCCGGACCTTCGCCGGCATAGCCTTTGCCGTGACGATGGAAGAAGCCGGAGGCGCCGTCGAAGAGTCCCCCCTCTAGCCCCAGCAAACGGAACAGGATCATGGCCGACCCATCAGACACTTCCGCTCCCGCCGTCGCCTCGCTCATGGAGCAGGTGCTCTATGAGGTGAAGAAGGTGGTGGTCGGCCAGGACCACTTCCTCGAACGCGTGCTGATCGCGCTGCTGGCCAAGGGGCACCTGCTGGTCGAAGGCGTCCCTGGCCTGGCCAAGACGCTGACGGTCAATACGCTGGCCCATGCCATCCAGGGGTCGTTCAAGCGCATCCAGTTCACCCCCGATCTGGTGCCGTCCGACCTCGTCGGCACGCGTATCTACAACCAGAAGACGGGCGAGTTCAGCACGGCGCTGGGGCCGGTGTTCTGCAACCTGCTGCTGGCCGACGAGATCAACCGCGCCCCCGCCAAGGTGCAGAGCGCATTGCTCGAAGTAATGCAGGAGCGGCAGGTCACCATTGCCGGGGAAAGCCATCGCGTGCCCGACCCGTTCGTGGTGATGGCGACGCAGAACCCGATCGAAACCGAGGGCACCTACCCGCTCCCAGAGGCGCAGGTCGATCGCTTCATGATGAAGGTGCTGGTGGGCTACCCCTCCGAGGAGGAAGAGTTTGTCATCGTCTCGCGCGTCACCGGCGTCATGCAGGCCGTGGCGCGCGTCGCCACCACCGAGCAGCTTGTCGCGCTGCAGGCGCGGTCGCGCCAGCTCTATGTCGACCCCGCGCTGATCCAGTTTGCGGTGCGCCTGGTCGCGGCGACGCGCAATCCCGATCTGGTCGGCCTCGCGGAGCTGCCGCGGCTGATCACCTATGGCGCCAGCCCACGCGCCAGCATCAACATGATCGAGGCCGGCCGCGCCCTGGCCTTCCTGCGCGGACGCGACTACGTGCTGCCGCAGGACGTGATCGATGTGGCGCCCGACGTCATGCGCCACCGCATCTCGCTCTCCTATGAGGCCCTCTCGGAATCGGTCGGGCCCGACCACATCATCAGCCAGATCCTCCGCGCCGTCCCGGCGCCGGAACAACCCCTGCAAGCCCATGTCCGCGTCGCCTCGACAAGCTGAAGCGCTGCTCCGGCGGCTGGAATGGACGGTGGTCCGCCGGCTCGACGGCCTCCTGCAGGGAGATTACCGCACGCTGTTCCGCGGCACCGGGCTCGATTTCGCCGATCTGCGCGAATACCAGGTGTATGACGATGTGCGCCATATCGACTGGAACGTCACCGCGCGCACCCAGGTGCCGCATGTGCGCATCTACAATGAGGACCGTGACGTCACCGCCTGGTTCCTGCTCGATCTGAGCCCATCGGTGGATTTCGGCTCAGGCGACAGGGATAAGCGGCAGGTGCTGACCGAGTTCGTCGGCGTGCTGTCCCGGCTGTTCATCCACCACGGCAACAAGGTCGGCGCCATCCTCTTCGATGGGGTCGACGAGCACCTCATTCCGGCGCGCGGCGGGCGGCGCCATGTGATGCATCTGATGGACAAGATCCTCGCCCATCCGCGACGCCTGCGGGCGCCCTCGACGGACCTCGGTCCATTCTTCCGTCACGCCGGCGCGGCGCTCAGGCGGCGCTCGGTGGTCTTTGCCGTCTCCGACTTCGTGTCGCAGCCGGGTTGGGAGGCGCCGTTGTCGATGCTGAGCCGGCGCCATGAGACAGTCGCGGTGCGCCTGGTCGATCCGCTCGAAGTGGCGCTGCCCGATATTGGCCTGCTGGCTTTCGAAGATGCCGAGACGGGTGAGCAGGTGTTCGTCGACACCACAGACGCGGGCTTCCGGCAGCGCTTCGCGTCGCTCGCCGGGCAATGGGAAGAGCAGATCGTGGGCGGCTTCGCGCGAGCCGGGGTCGACGCGCTGGAACTGTCGACCGCCGACGACCTGCTTGACGCCATAATGCGGTTTTCCGGCATGCGCAAGGCAGGCGCGGGCGGCACCTTTTCGGGAGTTCCAGCATGACCTTTCTATGGCTCGATATGCTCTGGCTGTTGCTGATCCTGCCTTTGCTGGTGCTGGCCTATGTCTGGATCCAGCGGCGGCGCAAACGCCTGTCGCTACGCTATGCCAACCTGCCGCTGATCAGGCAGGCGCTCGGCAAGGGCATAGGCTGGCGGCGGCACCTGCCGCCCGCCCTGCTGCTGCTGGCCATCGGCGTGCTCATCGCCGCCGTCGCCCGGCCGGCAGCGGTCATCACGCTGGCCAGTTCGCGGGCCACCGTCATCCTGGCCATGGACGTCTCCGGCTCGATGCGGGCCAGCGATATGGATCCCTCGCGCATGGTGGCGGCGCAGGAGGCGGCCAAGACCTTCATCGCCCAGCAGCCCGCCGACGTGGAAATCGGCATTGTGGCCTTCGCTTCGGCGGCCATGCTGATGCAGGCGCCAACCCTGGACCGCGAACTGCTGACCACGGCCATCAACAGCTTCGACCTGCGGCGCGGCACTGCCGTCGGCGCCGGTGTACTCACCGCGCTCGCCACAATCTTTCCCGATGAGACCTTCGACTTTGGCGCCGACCGAGATCCCCGCGACCAATTGGGGGCGCGGAGTCATGGTCGTCAGCTGGGCGCGGGGAGCCGCTCCCTGGATGATCCCGAGCCAGAGGTCGCCGAGCACGTGCCGGTCGAGCCCGGCTCCTACCAGAGCGCCGTGGTCATCCTGCTGACCGACGGCGCGACGACCACCGGTCCTGATCCGATCGCCGCAGGCCGCCTTGCTGCCGACTATGGCGTGCGGGTCTATACCGTGGGCTTCGGTTCGACCGCCGGCGATGTCGTCGATTTCGGGGGGCGCTCGATGCGTGCCATGCTTGACGCCACCACGCTGCAGGCGATCGCGGACGCAACCGATGCCGAGTATTTCGAAGCGCAGTCTTCCGAGGCATTGGCTGACGTTTATGCTTCGCTTTCGACGCGCATCGTCGCCGAAAAGAAGCTCACCGAAATTGCGTTTATTTTTGCCGGCCTGGGCGCATTGATCGCGATGGTCTCAGCGGCCCTCTCTCTGTTCTGGCTCGGTCGCATCGCATGATGACGCCACATATCCGACTTGGGCCGCCACGTATGGACCACGGTCTTTGCATCAGACAGGCAGTTCGACTACCAGAGCCCCTGCTCCGCCAGATGTGACTTGCCTGGGGGCGGCCATTGCCCCAGCCTCTGACGAAGGAGGTTGCGACATGCTCAAGGCATTTGTGCTGGCCGCCATCCTAGCCCTCGTCTCCGGC
Organism: Devosia sp.; assembly: GCF_036676215.1. Taxonomy (GTDB): domain Bacteria; phylum Pseudomonadota; class Alphaproteobacteria; order Rhizobiales; family Devosiaceae; genus Devosia. The sequence continues at coordinate 63,134 of NZ_JAKFDJ010000068.1, forward strand.
ACAGCTGCAATAGCTGCCTGCCCCAGCCAGGTTCCAGGGTCGACCATCGAGGCCATCCAGGCGAATGAACAGCGCATTCTGTGCTTGTTGCAGGAGGTGGAGGCCGCGACGCGACAACGCAAATACGAAGCCGATCTGAGGGCGCTGCAAAACTCCATCCAGAACATCCAGTTGCAGCAGCGCTTCGACGCCCTGCCGACCTTTACGGTGCCTGCGCCATTTGCGCCTCTGCTCTGACGGCGCTTGGCCTCAAGAACCCGCACCTGAGCGAGCCCCTCCTTCACGCCAGAAAGCCGCATATGGTCGGCCTGCGGCCAGCCCGGCATAGGCATCCCGGGAGGAGCGCGGTGGCGGACTGACTCCCGGCTCTGGCGGATCCCGATCAAGTTCAGGAGGCGAAACCATCAAGAACTCCTCGGCAATGTCCAAGAAACCTTGGTTTTGACACCATGTTGGGCTGTCATCCCAAGCGCAGGGCAAGTCTCCCGGTCCACAAGACCGGAAAAACGACCAAAGGAGAAACAAATGACCATGCGAGCCAAAACCGCGCTCAAGATCGTCAATGACGATCATCAGCAAATGGAAGCGGCAATTCTGGAAGCCTCCAAGCAAGCCGCACCGATGGTGCAGCGCCTTGCAACCCACCGTGATCGCATTGATCTTGCGATCAAGGAGCTCGAAAGCGAGCGCTTCGAGCTGATTTCAAGACGCGATCACTTGCGCCGCCAGGCCGAAGCCGTGGATCAGGGCTTTGCGATGCATATCGAGGACATCGAAGCCACGTTGAAGCTGTATGAAGGCGGACTGAACTCGATTGCGGTCACTCATTAGTTCCCCAATCGGCCACCTGCGATCCAGCCGGACTGCCCCGGAGACGCAGTGCTCTAGCGCGGCTACCAGACTGCCCGGTTGGGTCGATCAGCACGACTTGCCTTTCACCACGACTTCGAGGCCACCAGCATTGCGCTGACGGCATCAAGACATGCATGACCGGCGACGGATGGATTGCTCCGCGCAGCAATTCTTCGGCGATATGAAGGTGCACCAGGACCGTCTCGCCTGCTAAATCCCAGCGGAAAAGGCGGCCCGTGGGCCGCCTCACCGATATTTGATCGTTTTGTCCGACGCCTACTGAGCAGCCGGTGCAGCCGGCGCGGGCTCTGCGGGCGCGGGTTCGGCTGGCGCGGGTTCGGCTGGCGCGGGAGCCGCCGGAGCCGCAGGAGCGGGAGTGGTTGCGGCCGGGGCGGGTGCCATAGCAGGGGCAGTCTCAACCGGAGCAGCGGGCGCTTCTGGTGCGGCGGGCGCCGCAGGCGTGTTCACGGTGGTGTTCGTCGTCACCGACGCAGGCGGCTGGTTCTGCGTGTTCATGAAGTAGACGACCGCGATAAGTGCGACGACCGCGACGAGAATTCCGATGATCCAGTTTCTGTTCATGCGAGGCTTCCTTTGTGAGGTGAGACGCGAGCTATACGCTAATGGCGCATCCACGTCGGACTAATCGCCGTCACAAGGGCACAAACAACCGCCGCGACTGCTTGGCAGTCCTGCCTGGTGCTTGTCTCACTCGAAAGCCGCCGTCAGAAATCGAAGCCCATCTGCGACACTGATGGTTCGCGGCGCTGCCTGGATGCCACTGGCGCCGGGGTCACTTCCGGAACCGGGGCCGGTGTCGGAACCGCTTGCGGCGCCGGCCGGACGATGGCGGGCGCCGGCTGTCCGACAGAAACCGGCTCGGCAATCGGAGCCAGTTCGGCCAGCCACGCAGCCACGGGCTGCAACTGATTGGCATGCAAAGCGTAGCGGTTTTCGCGGCCGGTCTTTTTCTCGCTGATCAGCCTGGCCTGCTTCAGCACGCGCAGGTGGCGCGAGATGGCTGGGCGGCTGATATCGAACGATCCCGCGAGTACATGCACCGGCTGTGGCCCGTCGCGCAGGATTTCGATGATGCGGCAACGGGTTGGGTCGGCCAGCGCGACAAGGATGGCGATCGGGGGCATGCCGGGTTCCAGAACGTGGTCCGTTCTCAGTAGTAACGCAGGCGTTACCCGTCAAGCATACCCCTTGTGACGCAACCGGTTATTCACCAGATGCGTTGAGGCAGACTTTACGATGGCGCATGATGGGCGTCGCGCTGCAATAATCTGGTCACTTCCCTGCGCCAAGCTCGGGGTCAAAGGAGAGCGATCCCAGTGCAAAAATTTCCGGCCGGCTATTCCTGGTGGAGTCGCGAACAGCGACCGTTCACCATTGCCGAAAAGGTGGTGGATGGCGTCGTTCATGTTCTCGGGCTGATCGTCGCGATTGCTGCCGGATCGGTGCTGCTGGCCTTTGCCATCCTCGAGACGGCCCCCGAGGCCGTGCCGGCGCTGGCAGTCTATGTCGGCTCGCTGGTCGTCGTGCTGGGGGTGTCTCTCGCCTACAATCTGTGGCCGATATCGCCGATCAAGATGTGGCTGGCGCGCTTCGACCAGGCTGCCATTTTCCTTTTCATCGCCGGCTCCTACACGCCCTTCCTCGCCGTCATGGGCGGCACAACGACGGGCGCGCTCATGACGACCTTCGTGTGGGGGGCGTCGCTGATCGGGGTGGCGCTCAAGCTCGTCGTACCGGAGCGGTTTGGAAGGCTGGCCATCGCGCTCTATCTGGCGATCGGGTGGAGTGGCGTGCTGGTGTTCCAGTCACTGGCCCAGACTCTGCCACCGACAACGATGTGGCTTCTGCTGGCGGGCGGAGTGACCTATTCCCTCGGAATCATCTTCCATCTCTGGGAAAAGCTGAAATTCCAGAACGCCCTGTGGCACGTCTTCGTTGTAGTCGGTGCGAGCCTGCATCTGTGGGCGGTGATCGACTGCATGGTCATCCACCGGCTCTAGTCAGTTCTTCGGCGTAGCGCCGACAAGCGGGTGCTCCATGGTGTCGCCGGGCTGCAGCCCGATCTCGACGGAGCGTCCACCCGGAATTTCCAGCACGAACTGCACCGGCACCTGTGACGGGATCGAGGTTGGATCCTGCGGCCGGGCGTTGACGTGGATGGTCTTGACCACCCCATCGGCGCCGACAAAGATCATGTCCAGCGGAATGAAGGTATTGCGCATCCAGAACGACACCTGCCGCTCTTCCTTGAAATCAAACAGCATGCCGGCGTCGTCTGCCAGTTCCTGGCGGAACATCAGCCCTTCGGCGCGCGTCTCGGGCGTATCAACGATTTCGACATTGAAGCTGTGCTCGCCAGTCGAGGAGTGAAGCACCAGCTTGCCCTCGTCGCTGCAGGCGGCCAGCGGTAGCGCGACGGCGGCAATGGCAATCACCGTACCGGCGCGGAGCAGCACCGGGACAAAGCCTTGGGCAAACAGCATCATGGGAGCAATTCCTAGTGCGAGGACGGCGCGTCGCCCCAACCATCGGGCCGGATTTCGGCGACCATAAGGCCCTTGGGACCGTTGCCGTAGCGAACCAGCACGAATTGCCCCGGCCGCAATTCGGTAATGCCGAAGCGACGAAGCGTTTCCATATGCACGAAAATATCCGGCGTGCCCTCACCGGCCGAGAGAAAGCCGAAGCCGCGAATGCGGTTGAACCACTTCACCTCGAGCCGAACCATGCCGGAGGTCGGCTCCACCACGACATGAGTGCGCGGCGCGGGCATCTGGGCGGGATGACGGGCGGTCGATTCGTCCATCGAGACGATGCGGAACGCCTGCAGGCCCCCAGGGCGATTGAGCGCTTCCACGACAATGCGGGCGCCTTCATAGGCGGTCTGGTAGCCGTCGCGGCGCAGGCAGGTCACATGCAGCAGGACATCAGCCATGCCATTGTCGGGCACGATGAAACCGAACCCCTTGCCGGCATCGAACCACTTGATGGAACCGGAAATTTCGATGGTATCCAGACCGGATTCGCCGGCTGGGGAGGCAGCGCCGGAATGGCCCGCAGGCTCCGTGTCGGACGACACGACCGCGGCCTCTTCGCTATCGCCAGTAAACTTGGCCCCCATGCGCCCCAAAGCCCTTCGCACTCGCCTCGCAACTGCGAGGTACTCCACAAGACAGAACACCACTGTGTCCGATTCAAACGCAATTGTTAAGAGTCTGTTTGGAATTGCACCGGTTGCCGCGGGACTACGGTCTTGCTAGGCCAGCGACAATCGATTTCGCCAAGGAGGAATTGCCGTGAAGTATCTGCACACCATGGTCCGGGTGACCAATGTCGACGAGAGCCTGCGCTTTTATTGCGAGGGCCTGGGACTGGAGGAAGTGCGGCGCACGGAGAATGAGAAGGGCCGCTTCACCCTGATCTTCCTGCGCGCGCCGGGCGATGCGGGCGGGGAGGTCGAACTCACCTTTAACTGGGATCCGGAAGACTATACCGGCGGGCGCAATTTCGGGCACCTGGCCTATCGGGTGGCCGATATCTACAAGCTGTGCCAGCATCTTTCCGATATGGGCGTGACCATCAACCGGCCGCCGCGCGACGGACACATGGCCTTCGTGCGCTCGCCGGACGGGATTTCGGTGGAACTGATCCAGGATGGCACCCTGCCCCCGCAGGAACCCTGGCTGTCCATGCCCAACACCGGCAAGTGGTAGCCCGCCGACCATTGCTAACGTTTTGCTAACCGTGGCGCTTAGCCTGCGGTTAGCGAAAAGGATCGTATTTTAGCGACTTCACAGAACGGGCCATTGCCTGTTGCCCAAGGGCAACAGGCGGTCTCTCGGAAGTCGCCATGAACATCTCATTCCGCTCCATTCTTGCCATCGCCCTGTGCGCGCTGACCCTGGCGGCCTGCATGCCCATGGCCATGTTCGCCAGCGGCAGCGGCGCGGCCTATGCGGGCAAGAAAAGCGATTGGGGCACCTATGTCGCCAGCAATGAAGTCAATGCGCTGTGCCTCTCGCCCAAGCTGCGCTTCCTGATCTGGGAGTTCGAGGGACAGTTCGGGCGCAAGGTCATCATGAGCTCGGGCTATCGCGACAACCAGCACAACGCGGCGGCGGGCGGCGCGGACAGCTCCTATCACACCAAATGCATGGCGGCGGATTTCTACATTCCGGGCGTCGACAAGCAACAATTGATCGCCTTCGCCATGCATCGCAGCAGCGCGGGCGGGCTGGGCTGCTATCCGGGCCGACAGTTCATCCACGTGGACGTGCGCGACCGGCCGCGCGGTTATAATCGGCCCGTCACGTTCTCGGGCTGTTGAAAATTTTGGCTTTCGGGTCGCAAATGGGTTGCGCATCCGAAATCACCCAACTATACGACCACCAGCGCTTAGGCGCCCTTCGTCTATCGGTTAGGACGGCACCCTTTCACGGTGCAGAGAGGGGTTCGACTCCCCTAGGGCGTACCATTCCTTCTTGACAGGGAATGACATAGACTAAGCCGACGAGTTCCTAGGTCCGCGCCCATCGTCTATCGGTCAGGACGGCACCCTCTCACGGTGCAGAGCGGGGTTCGATTCCCCGTGGGCGTACCAGGAACTTCTCCTTCCCCAAGATGGTGCGTAACAACCTGCCGCACCACATGCTCCATCCGGCTTGACACTAAACAGCGCAAGCTGCTCCCTATCGTTGGTAACTCGGGGCGCGTGGGCATGGAACCAGAAGAAGCAATTGAGGGTTTGGCGCTTCAATTTCCGCAGGAAGTTGACCAGGCGTCCATTAAGCGGCTCCAAGCATTCCTGCACAAGGTCGTCGACAAGACGCCACCTAGACCTGAGACATTCTGGCACTACACTTCCGGTGTTGGATTGTTGGGAATAATTGGTACCGGAACGATTTTCGCTTCTCACGTTTCTGGTCTGAACGATTCGATGGAGTATCTGTACTTCGCTAAACTGCTACATGACGAGGCGAACACTAGACTGCGGGCACTCGATGTTGACTTCGACCGCGCCATTTATCAGAGCGTGTTAGGCACACTGGCCAAACGCGAGGCCGTCTCTTCGGGTGCATTTGTCACGTGTTTTTCGACGGCTAAGGATGATCTCGGGCAGTGGCGAGGCTATGGCGGCGACAATTGCGCCTTCGCCATTGAATTTGACGGAAGGGAACTTCTGGAGCGAATTTCCAAACGCCACCAAACGACTTGGCTGAGAGTTATTTACGATAGTGCTCGGCACGCCCAAATAGCTGCTGAGTCACTCGACTACCATGTCGACAACCTGAAGCTTCTAGAAAGTCAGGAAAGAATTGACGCCTGGATCAAGGACTTTGGTCCGTTCCATCAGTCGCTGTATGACACTCTCCACGCTGTAATTAAGCATCCAAAATTTGAGGCCGAGAAAGAGTACCGGCTTTTCACCAAACTTTTGGTTGGCGAGGACGCTAGGCTAAAGTTCGCCGCCCGGCGCTCCATGATCACACGTCGCCTAGAATTGGACTGGTCCCTAGACGGCAAATTGCCAATAAAAAGCGTGATGGTCGGTCCAGCGCAGTCGCAAGAGGCGAGCAGGATAGCAATCGGGGATTTGCTCAAACAAAAGGGCTACGTCGATGTCCCGGTGGATTTGAGCGACATCCCATATCGTATGGTGTAACTGCGCGAACTCACCTAACCCACTACCGCTGCCCCAACATGATGTTGCCCTTTCAGGTCGTGGAGGACGGGGAATTCGGCAGGCCGGCGCTGGCCGCTAAGCCGGCCGGCGGTACTGATAGATTCCGACGTCGATCGAGCCTTCGGTGAAGCCCGCCTCGCAATAGCTGAGGTAGTAGACCCACTTGCGCTTGAATTCCTCGTCATAGCCGAGCGGGGCGATCATCGGCCAGCGTTCCAGGAAGCGCTCGCGCCAGAGCTTGAGGGTCTTGGCGTAGCTCAGGCGGAAGGTCTCGACGTTTTCGAGCACCAGATCGTATTTCTCGCCGAATTCCTGCATCACCGTCTTGGTCAGCAACATGCCACCGGGGAAGATGTAGCGCTGGATGAAATCGGGGCCGCTGCGATAGCCGTCGAAATCGGCCTCGTTGATGGTGATGGCCTGGATGGCGGCGGTGCCACCGGGCTTGAGGCGGTCATGTACGGTCTGGAAATAGCTCGGCCAATTATCCTCGCCCACTGCCTCGATCATCTCGATCGAGCCGATATGGTCGAACTGCCCTTCGGTGTGGCGGTAATCCTCAAAGACCAGCTTGGCATATTGGTCGAGGCCCTGACGGGCCAGGCGCTGCTGACCAAACTTGAGCTGTTCGGCCGAGAGGGTGATGCCGCGCAGATTGGCCTTGTAATCGCGCGCCACAGTCTCGGCGAAACCGCCCCAGCCGCAGCCGATTTCCAGCACGGACGATCCGGCGGTTACGCCCGCCATGTCGGCGACGCGGCGGTATTTGGCGAGCTGGGCTTCTTCCAGGCTCTGGTCGCCCGACGTGAAGACGGCCGACGAATAGGTCATCGATGGATCGAGCCATTGGCCATAGAAGTCGTTGCCGAGGTCATAGTGCTCGGCGATGTTCTTCTTGGAGCCTTCGAGCGTGTTGCGTCGTGACAAGTGATAATGCAGATCACCGGCTGCCTTGCGGAAGAAACCGGGATTGGCCTGATCGAAGGTGTCACGATTCTGCAGGAAGAAGCGAAACAGCGCCGTGAGGTCATCGACCTCGATGTCGCCATTCATATAGGCCGCGGCAAAGCCCACCGTGCCGCGTTGCATGGCCTCGGTGATGACACGGAAATTGTTGAGCCGGAGCACCGAGTGCTCGCCTGTTGACGGGTCCCCCACGGTACGAGTCCGCCCATTGGGCAAGATTACCGTGAGGGTGCCATGCCGCGCCTTGCCGATAAGCTTGCTGCCGATCTGCTCGACAGCCCAGGAGGCAAAACGGGTCCACAGCGTCACGCCGGTATTGGTGCTTTCTGCTACGCTTTTCGTCATCGGCCGCTGAATCCAAATGTCGCTAGACTGCGCGGCGGCGCTTCGATTGCCGCCTCAATTTGAGCGTCGGCAGTACACTCTTGAGCCACAAAAGCAGTGCTTTCCAGTGTATGCCCACGACTAGTTTAGCGGTCATAAATGGATATGCAAGCAGCAGTTTCAATAGGGTAGCGCCGGTCAGCGGCCGCCGTTCACCCTCGAAATCCGCGGTCAGCAAGCCGACCTCCGCTTCAGCGAGCGCAATGCCCAAAGCACCGTTTCGGCGGGCAGTCGCACGGAAAAGCGAAGGCTGCTGTGCAGCGCGAGGATGTGCCGCTGGATCAGTAAAGAGTTTCGCTCAGCCCTTGGGCTTGGCCAGATCGGTCAGGCGAAACTGCACCTGTTCGCGGCCCTGGTAGTGATCGATCGAAAGCGCACCGGCAAAATGGAAGGGCGCATCGGAGTCGCGCAGCAGCGCGTCGCCGATCGCCGTATTGGCGGCGCGGAAGGCAATGGCCTTGAGCCGTGCTCCGTCTTCCGAGGTCAGCGTGAAGCTGACATGGCCACCCTTGCCGACGATCTGGGCATAGCGGGCCCGATGGGCCGGAAAGGCAAAGACCGGACTGGGATTGCCCGAGCCGTAGGGGCCGGCTTTTTCGAGGTCATGCACCAGGTCCAGCGTCGCGCCGCGTGCCGTCAGCGCCGCATCGACCGGCAGAGCCGTGGCGGCCCGAGCCGCGGTCACGTCGACGGACAGCTTTTCGGCCAGAAAGGAGCGGAATGGGCCAAGCTGGCCCGGCTTGATGGTAACGCCTGCCGCCATGGCATGGCCGCCGCCCTTGGCGATGAGGCCGAGTTCCACCGCCTCGATGACCGCGCGGCCGAGATCGACGCCGGGCATCGAGCGGCCTGAGCCGGTGCCCGTGCCGTCAGGCTGCAGCGCAATGGCGAAGGTGGGGCGCTCGAAGCGTTCGCGCAGGCGCGAGGCGATGAGACCGGCAACGCCGGGATGCCAGTTTGCCGAGGCCAGCACCAGCACCGGCGGGCCTTCGCCGCTGCCGATTTCCATGTCGGCCACGGCGGCGGCTTCTTCGACGGCCTCGACCTCGATGCGCTGGCGTTCGGAATTGAGCTCGTCGAGACGCGCGGCGATGGCGAGGGCATGGTGTTCGTCATCCACGGTCAGCAATTCGGTGCCCAGCGCCGCATTGCCGATGCGGCCACCGGCATTGATACGCGGCCCCAGCAGGAAGCCCAGATGGTAGGGGTTGATCGGCCCGCTGAGCCGCGACGCCAGGGCAAGCGCGGCAATGCCCTTGTTGTCGCCACGGCGGGCAACCTCGAGGCCGCGGACGACGAAGGCACGGTTGAGGCCGGTGAGCGGGACCACGTCACAGATCGTGGCCAGCGCCACCAGATCGAGCAGCTTGAGCAGGTCAGGCAGGCCAGTATCGCCGCGCTGCCGCAGTGTACGATTGACCGCCACCAGCACCATGAAGGTGACACCGGCGGCGCAGAGATAGCCGAGGCCGGAAATGTCGTCGGGCCGATTGGGATTGACCAGGGCGTTGGCGTTGGGGAGCTCGTGGTCGCTGAGGTGATGGTCGATGACCAGCACGTCGACGCCCCTGCCCCGCGCATGGGCGATGGGACCGTCGCTGGTGGTACCGCAATCGAGCGTGATGACGAGGTTGGCGCCCGCGTCGATCAGCTTGTCCATGGCCGCGACATTGGGGCCGTAGCCCTCGAAGATGCGGTCGGGAATATGCACCTGCGGCTCGATGCCGAAATGGCGCAGATAGCGCGCCATCAGTGCGCAGGAGCAGGCGCCGTCCACGTCATAGTCGCCGAAGAGGGCCACGGCCTCGTTGTCGGCAATGGCCTTGGCGAGGCGCTCGGCCAGCGCGTCCATGGCGGTCAGCGTCGAGGGATCGGGCATGAGGCCGCGAATGGTCGGATCGAGATAGGTCTCGGCACCGTCGAGTTCGACGCCACGCGCTGCGATGATGCGGGCGAGGATTTCCGAGATGCCGGTGCGCTGGGCGATCGCTGTGGCAGTGCGGGTGGTGGTTGCGTCCAGCCGGTCAGTCCAGGCTCGGCCGGTGACCGAGCGGGAAACATCGAGGAAGGGTCGCGGCGCATCGAGCATGGCTGAGAGGTAGGCGATTTGGGCGCAGGTGGGAAGGCTCCTCTTCACCTCTCCCTTTGGGGGAGAGGTCGACCCTCTTGGGTCGGGTGAGGGGGCCTTTTCTTGGTGCGGTGCGTGGAAAGGCCCCCTCACCCGGCGCTGCGCGCCGACCTCTCCCCCAAAGGGAGAGGTAAGAGGTACCCTAGCGCGCGTGCTGCGCCCTGATCCAGCGGACGGTCTGGCTCCAGGAGCGCATAACGATGGTGTTGGTCTCGACCGAATTGCGGCGCAGGCGGACGCCTTCGAGCAGGGTGCCGTCGGTGACGCCAGTGGCCGCCACCAGCACGTCGCCGGCCGCCAGCTCGGTCACGTCATAGATGCGGTTGGGGTCGGTTATGCCCATGGCGATGGCGCGTTCGCGCTTGGCAGGGGTATCGAGGATCAGCTTGCCCTGCATCTGCCCGCCGATGCAGCGCAAGGCCGCCGCGGCCAGCACGCCCTCAGGGGCGCCACCGGAGCCGAGATAGATGTCGATGCCGGTATCCTCGGTATTGACCGCGTGGATCACCCCGGCAATGTCGCCGTCGCTGATCAGCTTCACCGCAACACCAGTGGTGCGCAGCTCCTCGATCAGACCGGCATGGCGCGGGCGATCCAGCACGATGGCGGTGATCTCCGAGATCGGCACGCCCTTGGCCTGGGCCAGGGCCTTGACGTTTTCGGTGGCCGTCCAGTCGATATGGACCGTTCCTGGAGCGTATTCAGAGCCAATGGCGATCTTGTGCATATAGACGTTGCGGGCAACGTTGAGCAGCCCGCCGCGCTCGGCCATGGCCAGCACCACGATGGAATCGGGCTGGTTCTTGGCGCAAAGCGTAACGCCCTCGAGCGGGTCGACGGCGATGTCGACCTCCGGCCCCTGCCCGGCCCCGACAGCCTGGCCGATATAGAGGTTGTCGCACTCGTTCTCTTCGCCCTCGCCGATGACGATGCGGCCGGAAATGGCGACACGGTCGAGTTCGGCCTTCATGGCGAGCACGGCAGCCTCGTCGGCAGCCTGCTCGTTGCCCTTGCCGCGCCACTCGGCGGCAGCAATGGCGGCGCGCTCGGTGACGCGGACCAGTTCCAGGGTCAGGCTGCGGTGCAGATGGGCCGGGCTTTTGGCGCCCTCGACCTTGCTGAGTCTCATATATCCTCCCGGGGTCTGACTTGCCCCGGCGGGGATATCAGAGCGTTTCGATCCGGATCAGTTGCGGTTCATCCACGATAAACCCGTCAGCCGCGATCTGCGCAAGCGATTCACGCACCGATGATTCCAAAGTCTGTTGAGTGATCATCACCACAGTGCGAGTCGGCGACCCGTCCGACGCCACTGCCTTAGCGTTCAAATCGGACCGCTGAATGACGGAGTCGATGGAAATGGCATGCTCGGCCATACGGCTGGTGATCGATGCGAGGGCGCCGGGCACGTCCTTGGCATTGAGGCGGATATAGTAGCCGCCCTCATGCGCGCGCATGGGAGCATCCCTGTAGGGCAGCAGTTCGTCGCTCGGCACGCCCAGCGGCGGCACACGCGTGCCGCGAGCGATATCGAGGATGTCCGAGAGCACCGAGGAGGCAGTAGGCGGCCCGCCTGCGCCAGGACCGGCCAGCAGCAGTTCGTGCACATGGTCGGTCTCCAGCGCCACGGCGTTCATCACCCCATCGACGCCGGCAATGGCGCTGCCCTTGGGCACGAAGGTGGGGTGCACGCGCTGCTCGATGCCTTCGTCGGTGCGCTGGGCGATGCCGAGCAGCTTGATCTTGTAACCCAGCTCGGCCGCGACCTTGATGTCGTGCTGGGTGATCTTGGAAATGCCTTCCACCCGGATCTTGTCCGGTGCGATCTCGTAACCGAAGCAGAGCGTGGCAAGGATGGAGAGCTTGTGCGCGGTGTCGAAACCTTCGACGTCGAAGGTCGGGTCGGCTTCGGCATAGCCGAGCGCCTGCGCGTCCTTGAGGCAATCGGCGAAGCTGATGTCCTCATTGCCCATGCGGGTGAGGATATAGTTGCAGGTGCCGTTCATGATACCGAACACCTTGGCGATGCGGGCCGAACCCAGGCCCTCGCGCAGCGTCTTGATCACGGGAATGCCGCCGGCCACCGCTGCCTCGAAGCCGAGCTGGGCGCCAGATTCCTCGGCCAGCCGGGCCAGGGCGACGCCATGCTTGGCCAGCAGCGCCTTGTTGGCTGTGACCACCGGGCGGCCGATTTCCAGCGCCGCCTTGACGGCCGCGAAGGCCGGACCGTCTTCGCCGCCGATCAGCTCGACGAAAAGGTCGATGCCATCGGATTTGGCGAGGGCCACCGGATCGTCGAACCAGTCGAGCCCGGAAATATCAATGCCGCGGTCGCGGGATCGCGAGCGCGCGGCAACGGCCGTCACCACCAATTGGCGGCCAAGTTTTCGCGTCAGCTCGCCCCCGTCTTTCTGCAGGATGCGCACCAGCGTGGCGCCGACATTGCCGAGGCCCGCCACGCCGACGCGCAAAGGTGCCTGCGTCTGGCCGTCGCCAAAATCCTGCATCGCCTTGAGGATGCGCGTACGGGTATCGGAGCGCGGCTCACGACCCTCGCGCAGGTCGAAGACGAAGAGCGGATCGCCCGCAACGGTGCGGCCGAACCGGGTCGGCGTCCAACCGCGGGCGGAGATGAAGGTTTCGACGGATTGGCGGAAAGAAGCAATGTCACTCATGGTGGCGACATCTGCATAGGAATTCGCCTAGCCGTCAATAGGACAATGCGTGTCGGCGGCGGTCTTAGCGAGCCAGGCCCAGGCAGATGGCGCCCAGGGCCACGATCGCGCCAGCAACGATGCGACGGGCGGTCAGGGTTTCCCCAAGGAACAACCAGCCAATCAGGATAGCGAAAACGACGCTGGTCTCCCGCAGGGCGGTGATCGGTCCGGCAGGGCCCAAAGAGAATGCAATCACCACCAGAGCGTAGGCGAATAGCGCAGCGATCCCCCCGCCCAGAGCTTTCCACGTGTCAGGCTCGCCAAAGTTCACGGTCAGGTTGCGGCGCACGAGAACGAAAGCAAGCGGCAGCATGGTGCCGTAACCGATGAAGACCCAGGCTGCATAGGCGCCAGCATGTTGCGCCACATGGACGCCAATGGAATCCACCGTGCCATAGCTGGCGACGATGACGCCCGTGGCAAAGGCAAAAAGGATCGACGCCCAGGACGCCCTGCTCTTGCCGAGGGCCAGGCTCATGATGCCGACTGCCACCAGCGTCACCCCGATCGCCTGAGCGATCGAAGGCCGTTCGCCGGCCAGCAGGAAAGTGCCCAGGGTGACAAGCAATGGCGCCGTACCGCGCACGATGGGATAGACCTGCCCGAGCTGGCCATAGCGATAGGCGGCGACCAGGAAGAACGTGTAACCGACCTGCAGCGCCGACGAGAGTGCGATGTAAATCCACGCCGATGACGCCGGCAGCGGAAAGATGAAAGCGAAAGGAATGGCAATGATCGTGCCCGAAAAGCTCATGACCGTGACGGTCCAGAGCCTGTCTGCCCCACTGCGCAGGAAGGCATTCCAGGTCGCGTGCAGCACGGCGGCGCTGAGGGCGAGGACGATGACGATCGGGCTCATCGAGGCATGTTCCGCATGGAACGGCGAGCCGGGTCATCGAACCCGGCTCCACTGAGCCGCCATGACGGATTTATGACAATGGACGCGTGAGTCCGTCAATGCGGTGGGGCCGGCCCTGATGCCGGCCCGCAAGCGCCCGCAAAACTAGCCGGCCAGCGGGACCACATTGCCACTGCCGCCCTTGGAGCCGAGCAACTTCTTGATATTGCGGGCCGCCTGGCGGATGCGCTGTTCGTTCTCGACGAAGGCGAGGCGAATATATTGATCGCCATATTCGCCGAAGCCCACGCCGGGCGCCACGCCAACGCCGGTCTCGCGGATCAGCAGCTTGGCAAATTCGAGCGAACCGAGATGGGCGAACTGGGCCGGAATGGGCGCCCAAGCGAACATGGTGGCCTTGGGCACGGGGATATCCCAGCCGGAGCGGGCAAAGCTCTCGACCATCACGTCACGGCGGTATTTGTAGATCTTGCGGACCTCTTCGATCACGTCGTCCGAGCCGTTGAGAGCTGCAGTCGCGGCCACCTGGATCGGGGTGAAGGCGCCGTAGTCGAGATAGGACTTCACCCGTGCCAGCGCGGCGATCAGGCGCTCATTGCCGACAGCAAAGCCGACACGCCAGCCGGGCATGGAATAGGTCTTGGACATGGAGGTGAACTCCACCGTGATGTCTATGGCGCCCGGGACCTGCAAGACGGAGGGCGGCGGCACGTCATCGAAATAGATCTCGGAATAGGCAAGATCGGAGAGGATGAAGATGTCGTTGGCCCGGCAATACTTGACCACCTCGGCGTAGAAATCGAGCGTGGCGGTATAGGCGGTGGGGTTGGCCGGATAGTTCAGCACCAGCGCGATCGGCTTGGGGATCGAGTGCCGCACGGCGCGATCCAGCGAGCGCATGAAGTCTTCGTTCGGATCGGCCGGCATGGAGCGGACGACGCCGCCGCTCATGATGAAGCCGAAGGAATGGATCGGATAGGTCGGGTTGGGCACCAGCACCACGTCGCCCGGTGCGGTGATCGCCTGCGCCATGTTGGCGAAGCCTTCCTTGGAGCCCAAAGTCGCCACGACCTGGGTGTCGGGGTTGAGCTTCACGCCGAAACGGCGGCCGTAATAGCTGGCCTGGGCCTTGCGCAGGCCGGGAATGCCCTTGGAGCTGGAATAGCGGTGGGTGCGCGAATCGAGCACCGTTTCCTGGAGCTTCTTGACGATATGCTCTGGTGTCGGCAGGTCCGGATTGCCCATGCCGAGATCGATGATGTCCACGCCCTCGGCCCGCGCCTTGGCCTTGATCGGATTGATATGCTCGAACACATAGGGGGGGAGGCGGCGGATGCGATGGAAGTCTTCGCTCATGATTTCCTCGACGGTCCCGCTTGGGACCTGAACTGGACCGCGACGCGCTGGTAGCGCCACGCCTCACACTGAGGCCGTGATTATCGCGGAATTATGGTTGTAAACGGGTTAAGTGGCCCGCTTCGGGCCGGGCTATCGTGTTCGGCTCTTCCCAGCCCAGGCGGGGCCACGCGGGAAGAGCTAGCGGGCGTTTGCCGCCGCCACGAAGGCAGCCGCAGCCACTGCACCACTGGCGAGCGAGGCTCCAACCTTAGCAACAGTGTACAGAGACTGCATGTCCCTTGCCCTTCGGACGCGATTTTTGTAAGGAAATCAGCTATCGACAAGGCCGTTCATAAATCCTCCTCTGGGTATTGTAAATGGTCCGAAGGGTGCCAACCTTCGGCCAGAGCGGTGTATGGTGAGGTAAGACTTTGAAGCGCATTGCCCTCGTCACGATCGGCACGCAAGGCGACGTTCAACCCTATCTGGCCCTCGCGATCGCTCTCAAGGAGCGTGGCTACTCGGTTGTCCTTGGCGCCTCTGAAGAATTCCAGGACATGGTCGAAGGCCATGGCATCGAGTTCCACACGCTGGGACCCTCCATCCAGTCCTTCCTGACCCAGCAGCGCTTCGAGAATGCGATGAGCCAGTCCATGCTCATCAACGGGCCTTCATTGTTGAGGCAAGGGCAACAGATCGTGGATACAGCGGCGCGACACGCCTGGCACATGTGCCAGGGCGCCGACATGCTGATCCTGAACATGAATACCAGTTTCGGCATCGACATTGCCGAGGCGCTGCATATTCCGGCCATCATGGTGGCGCTGCAGCCGCTGAACTCGACCAGCGAATTCCCGCTCTGCATCTATTACGGCGCCGATTTCGGGCCGGCCTTCAACAAGCTGAGCTATACGGCAATGACCGTGCAGCAGATCTATTACAACCTGCCGCGCAACAAGCTGCGCCGCGAGCTGATGGGGCTCGACGCGCGCAAGAAGGGCGGCTTCTTCCGCAATACCGACGGCACGGCGCTGACCACGCTCTATCCCTATTCCCCTGTCGTATCGCCCCGCCCGCGTGACTGGCCCAAGAGCGCCATCGTCACCGGCTACTGGAACCTGCGGGACCGCAGCGACTGGCAGCCTTCGGCGGCGTTCCAGAAATTTCTCTCCGAGGGCGACGCGCCAGTCTATATCGGCTTCGGGTCGATGCCGTTCGGGGCCGAGCGCAACACCAAGATATTGAAGGAAGCCGTCGCCATGTGGGGCGGACGGGCCGTGGTGGCCCGCGGCTGGGGCGGCATCAATCCGCAGGACCTGCCGGACACGATCTTTGCCATCGAGAAAGCGCCGCACGACAAGCTGTTCAAATATGTGTCAGCTGTCGTTCATCATGGTGGCGCCGGCACAACATCGGCGGGGCTGCATCTGGGCCGGCCGACCTTCGTCGTGCCGCAGACCGTCGACCAGCCCTATTGGGGCCGCCGGGTCTATGAGCTGGGCTGCGGGCCCAAGCCAGTGCGCTTGCGCAAGCTGACCTCGGAAATCCTGGCTGGCGCCCTGGAGGATCTCTCCACCAACGAGGATTACCGCCGCAACGCCGCCGACATTGCCGAACAGCTGCATGCAGAGGACGGCGCGGAAAAGGCCATCAAGGTCATCGAGCGGGTGATGGCCAACTATGTGCCGCGCGTGCCCAAGGTGAAAAAAGCCAAGAAGGTCAAGCCGGCGCTCAAGCTGGTCGGCTAGGCGACGCATCTCCCTTACCCCAGGGAAGGCCCCGCATGGGGCGCTGCGCGCCGACCTCCCCGAGGGGAGAGATGTAGCGTTTCAACGTCGTGACAGGCGATAGCTGTACAGAGTGCCGGCCAGCAGCGGGATCAGCACGCCCGCGGTGACGACTGCCAGCAAGGCGTAGGGGCTGCTGGTCAGCAGGGCAGCGATGGCCATCGCCAGACCAGCCAGCAACATCAGCAGGCCCACCAGGCGATTGGTCGCCTGCCAATTGGCCGGGCTGGCCATAGTCCAGGGCAGGCGAACACCGGAAACGGCATTGGGCTGGGATTTTGGCAGAACATTGCCCAGCAGCACGAAGAGCAGGCCAAGGGCCAGCACGATGATACGCACCATGTCCACCGGCTGGCCCATGCCGATCAGGATCGTGGCCGCCTGGATGACGAGGCAGAGCGCCAATAGGCCCGGCACGACCACGCGCAGACCATGCCGGGCGCCGGCCACGCGCTCTGGCGCGTTCAGCCGGGTCGACAGCCAGATCAGGGCGATGACCAAGACAAAGATGCCGGGAAGCAGCAGCAACGCAGCGTCGCGTGGCAGGAAACCGTCCGCCTGGCCGCTGATGCCCCAGTGAACCGGCAGGATGGTGCCGGCCGGCACCAGGACGAAGCCGGCCAGGGTCGCTGCCGCAAGGGCCAGCGCCAGAACCAGAGCGAGTGGAGTGAAGAGATCACGCAAAGTCATTGGTCCTGCTCCTTGAGCGATAGAACATCGGCGAGTGCCTGTTCGAGCACCGACGTGTTGAGATGGTAGATGAGGCTCGTCCCCTGCCGTTCCACGGCAACCAGGTCCGCCTCCTTGAGCTTGGCGAAATGCACGGAGAGCGTCGGCCGGCTGATGCTGAAATGGCCGGCCAGGTCGCCGGCGCTCATCGGCCCGCCCTTGAGCAGCGCCAGCACCTTGCGCCGCACCGGATGGGACAGCGCTTCGAAGACGGTATTGATACTCAAGGGTGATCCTTATTTCGTTGTTACACTAATTAGTTGTTTTGCTAATTAGTGTCAAGACGAAATATGGGGGCAGCCTGCTGCCGTAGCGATCAGCGCCGCGTGGCCAGGGTGACAAGCCCGGCAATGGCGAGGGGTGCGTAGAGCGCCGCCACAAAGGCCACAACCAGCGCCCCTGCCCCCGCGTCCAGCCATGCCAAGGCCACCAGGCCCATGCCTGCCAGGCCGAAGGCCAAGCCGGCAGAGCGATGGACAACGCGCCAGGCGCGGTCGGAACCGACGGGCCACGGCATGCGCATCCCCGCGTAGGTGTGCCGTTCGGCTTCGAACAGCACTACGCCGAGCAGGAGCAGCACGATCCCCAGCCCGAAGCCGGTAAAGCGGATGAAATCGAGGTCCGAGCCAATGCCGGTCAGCAGCAGGCCAAACTGGGTCGCGGCGATGACGGACAGTTGCAGGGTGAGCGCCGGGTCTAGGATATGCTGGGACTTGGCGAAGTGGTTTTTGGTGAACAGCCGACCGAGCAGGAAAAACGCTGCGATCAGCACGAGTTGAACAAGTGGCGCCACGATGAGCGCGTTGCGCGGCCAGACCCAGTCGGCGGCACTACCCGCCCAATGGGCGGGAAAGACGACGTCAGCGGGGATGCGGAAGAACCCGACGCCCGTGATGGCCAAGGTTACGGTCAGCAGCAACAGATGAAAGCGGGTGACGAGGGTCTGCATGGTGGGCTCGATCGAACGCAGCTGACTTGGTGCATCTGAGCGCAAAAGAAAAGGGCCGGTTTCCCGGCCCCTCTCCATATCTGTAAAATCGAGGCTTAACGCTTCGAGAACTGGAAGGACTTGCGGGCCTTGGCCTTGCCGTACTTCTTGCGTTCGACGACGCGGCTGTCGCGGGTGAGGAAACCACCCTTCTTGAGGATCGGGCGCAAAGCGGGCTCGAAATAGTTGAGCGCCTTGGAGATGCCGTGACGAACGGCACCGGCCTGACCGGAGAGACCACCACCGGCAACAGTCACGACGACGTCGTACTGGTCGGTGCGTTCGGTCGCGACGATCGGCTGCTTGACGATGAGCTGGAGAACCGGACGCGCAAAGTAGGTGGCGAATTCGCGACCGTTGACGACGACCTTGCCCTTGCCCGGCTTGATCCAGACGCGAGCGACAGCGTTCTTGCGCTTGCCGGTGGCATAGGCGCGGCCCTGGGCGTCGAGCTTCTGCACATGCACCGGAGCGGTGTTCACGACCGGAGCAACAGTGGAGGTGCCGAGGTCTTCGAGGGAGTTGATGGTTTCGGCCATATTACTTCACCCGCGCATTCTTGGAGTTCATCGCAGCAACGTCCAGCTTGGCCGGGTTCTGCGCTTCATGGGGATGCTCGGCGCCGGAGTAGACGCGGAGGTTCTTGAGCTGCGCACGGGTCAGCGGACCGCCCGGCATCATGCGACGAACCGCGTTCTCGAGCACGCGCTCGGGGAAACGACCTTCCAGGATCTCACGCGCGGAGCGATCCTTGATGCCGCCGGGGAAGCCGGTGTGCCAGTAGAACTTGTGCTGGTCCAGCTTGCGGCCGGTCAGCTTCACCTTGTCGGCATTGATGACAACGATGTTGTCGCCCATGTCCATATGCGGGGTGAAGGTCGGCTTGTGCTTGCCGCGCAGACGCGAAGCGATGATCGAAGCAACGCGACCCACGACCAGCCCATTGGCGTCGATCAGGATCCACTTCTTTTCGATCTCGCTCGGTTTTGCCGAGTAAGTGCTCATGCTTGAATTCCCTAGATAATTGGGGCTTGCAGCCTTCATCCAAGGAAGAAAGCGGCGTGTTCGGAGCGTCGTGTATGAGGGATTCCGAAGACCGTCAAGAGGGTTGATTTAATCATGCAAAATCAATGGGTTAAGATTGCGGTATTATAATACCTCAATCTCGTCTATCGCCCGACCCGTCTCATATCTGCGATATAGGCCATCGTTGCACCGGCGAGCATGAAGGCCAGCGCCTGGTGACCCACGGCGAGTGAGATCGGCACGGCGGTCAGCAACGTGGCGATGCCGAGTGCAACCTGAAGCAGCACCAGCAGGCCCAGCCGGGGCAGCCAGCCATGCACGCCAGCAAAGCCGCCGGCACGATGCTGGCGCCATAGCAGCACCGCCATATAGGCAATGATGAGATAGGCGATGCCGCGGTGAATGAACTGCACCGTCAGGGCATTTTCGAACAGGTTGCGCCAGAGCGGCTGCATGGCGCCCAGACCATCGGGGATGATCGCGCCGTCCATCAGCGGCCAGGTGTTGTAGCCCATGCCGGCGTCCAACCCGGCAACAAAGGCCCCTGCCCCGATCTGGAAGATGATGAGGACCAGTAGAATCGTTGCCCACCAGCTGTTGCGGCTGGTGACATATCCGTCCACCCGCCGCGGCTCGAGCGAGCGCGGCACGTAGATCAGGGCGATGAACAGCAGCGATGCCGCCGTCAGATGCGCGGCGAGCCGGTATTGCGAAACCGAGGTCAGTTCAGTGAGGCCCGAAGACACCATCCACCAGCCCAGCGCACCCTGGAAGCCACCGAGAATGAACAGGCCGAACAAGGGCCAGGCCAGTTGCGCGGTAAAACGCCTCTGGACCAGGAAGACGACGAAGGGGACCGCGAATAGCACGCCCAGCAGGCGCCCGAGCAGGCGGTGCAGGTATTCCCAGAAGAAGATGACCTTGAAGTCGTCGATGGTCATCCAGCTATTGTTGACCTCGTATTGCGGGATCTGCTTGTAGGCGTCGAACTCGGCCTGCCAATCGGCGTCGCTCAGTGGCGGGATGGTGCCGGAAATCGGCTTCCAGCTGGTGATGGAAAGCCCGGACTCGGTCAGCCGGGTAATGCCGCCAACCACGACCATAAGCAGCACAAAGGCTGCCATGACATAGAGCCAGATGCGCACCGGGCGCAGCCGGTCCGCGGCATAGGTGGTCTGGCTCAGTGCGGCACTATGGGCGCTGGTCACGGCAGTTTCCCGGTGTCGGTCTTCGGGCGGGAGTGGTATGCCCGAGCAGACTTTCCCGCAATAGGCGCGATGCCGCACATGACGCAGCGTAACCGCAAATTCATCGGCGTTCTGCTGATCCTCGGCTCGATAGTTGCCTGGCTCAGCATCTTCACCTCGGTCTATCTGGCGCTGCCGCCCGATCTGCCGATCTGGATCCTGATGCCCTATTTCATCGTCGCGGGGATGGGCTGGCTGTTCCCCGCGATGGCGATCATCCGCTGGATGGCCAAGCCGGACGCTTAGTCAGCCGATCAACTTGCCGATGATTGAAAACATCGCGCCGGTAGCAAAAACATCGACATAGCGGCGTGACTGAAAGTATCCGTTGAGCGACACGCGCGGCAATGCGTGCGGGCTTTGCGCATGGCGCGCATAGAGGCCGCCGGGGCGCGTCGTCACCGCCGATCGAAATCCCAGTTCCCGCGCCAGATCGAATTCACGCTGCCCTGCCGAAAGCGGACCGCCCAGCGGATAGGAAAAATGCGCGGGACGCTGGCCGAACTGGGCCAGCAGGATATCGGCGGACTGCGCCATCTCGTTGCGAGCCTGTTCGACAGGCAGCTTGGCCAGTTCGTAGTGATGCACAGTATGGGCGCCGATGGTGCAGAGCGGATCGTCGGCAAACAGGCGCAGTTCCTGCCAATCCATGATCAGCTCGCGGCACTGCTTGTCGAGATCGTAGCCATAGGCGACGGCAAAGCTCCTCAACAGCTTGACCCGGTCGGCCTCGGGCATTCTGCGCATCTGCCAGTAGAGCGTGTTGAAGGTCTCGTTCTTCTGGGCCGGAGCGCGGGTGTCGACATAGTCGGTTTCGCCAGCCGAGGTCAGGGCAATGGCCTGCTGGCGGGTGATGATATCCTCAATCGCCTGCCACCAGAGCTCGCCAAGGCCGTCCACGAAGGCGGTGGGCACGTAGAGTGTGAACGGGGCATTCTGGCGCCGCAGTATGGGCAGCGCATGATGCAGATTGTCCTTGTAAGCGTCATCGAAGGTCAGCACCACGAAGCGGCGCCCGGGCTGGGGGGCAGCGAGGCGTTCCAGGGCCTCGTCAAGGCTGACAATGTCGAGCTTGAGGTCTCGCACCCGCTCAATGACATATTCGAGATAGTCTGGCCGGACCTGCAGGATCGCGTTGGGCGAAAAGTCCGCAGGGTCGCCGGGCAGTACGCGGTGCAGGGTGAAGATCACGCCGCGCGACACCGACAGCGCCCGCACCAGGCTCGGCAATCGCGATAGCCACATGGCTTCGAACATGGCACGGATGGCCGCGTATTTGGCTGACATAGGGCGCTCCGGTCAGGCGGCGACGCGGGCCGGGGCGGCGGCAACCTCGCAGCGTTCGAAGCCGGCGTCGAGCAGGCGCCCGCGCGTTTCGGCCACGGCGTCGAGATCGTCCTCATCCCCGGCAACGAGAACCAACCTGCCATCCAGTCCGTCGAACAGCGGCAGGCTCGATGCCGCACCCACCCGGCCGGTCATCAGCACCACAACCTCGTAGAGGTCGCCCAGCGCTTCGACCAAAGTCAGCGGCTTGGTCGAGCTACGGGCGATCTCCCTGCCCTGGCCCCAGGGGACTTCGGCAAAACTGTTGTCAGCCGACTTATGTACCACGTCGCCAAAACTCGCGGCGTTGGCACTGAGATCGGTAAGGCCAGCCTCATCGCCGGTGCGGGCGCTGCCGGCATCGACCAGGGCCACGCTCAACCCGCGCGCGAGCGCGTAGCTAACCAGTTCCTCGGCCAACACTTCGCAATCGGCAGTGGAGCGATGTGCAGCAAGAATGACCAGATGGGTGCGCCCGAGGACGAGGTCCGATGCCAGGTCAGAGAGCGTCACCAGCCCCGGAGCTGGCCGCGGTCCGGCGGTCACATCGGCGGCCGGAGACACTGGTTCAGGTCCCCTCACCTCTGGAGCACCCGCGTCGACTGTCTCAGGCAGGACCGGCGTTCTTGCATTGGTGAAAGCCTGGAGGAAACGCTGGAACTCTGGTCGGCCGGCCTTGACCGTCTGGAGCGACTGCTCCTCGGCTGGCGCGGCCTCGTCGACGGGGCCCGTCACTATCGCCGCGGGCGGCTCTTGCCAAAGTTCGCCGGGCTCAAGCTCCTCGGCGACGAAAGGAACCTCGTCGAGTTCGTCCTGCGGACGCGCCGTGCTGTGACCGGGAACAATGGCCCGGCCGGAAATCAGCTCGCCAAAGACGATGAGGCCGAACTGGGTCGCCAGCGCGACGATGCCGACGGCCAGCAGGATGAGCTGCGTCTTGGGGGAGGCGGGCGACACCGATGGCGCCGCAATGCTCACAACACGCACGTCGGGAAGCGCGGAATTGGAATCGGTGCGGGATATAGCCTCGCTATAGCGCTGCAGATAGCCTTCGAGCAGGTCGCGCTGGGCCTTGGCCTCGCGCTGCAGGCTATCGAGGGCCACGGTATCCTGCGTTGCAGTCGAGGCCGAAGATTTGGCGCGGGTGAGGTCGGCCTGCAGCGAAGCCTCCAGATCGGCCTCGATCTGGGCCTCGGCTTCGAGTGCATCGGCGACCCGACGCCCCTCGAGGCTGATCTGGTTGTTCAGCTCGGAAATCTGGGCGGTCAGCGCCTGAATGGTTGGGTGGTTGGCCAGCAAGGTGGCCGAACGCTGGGCCTTCTCGCCCTGCAAGCGGCCCTTTTCCTGGCTGAGCTGCTGGATGACAACCGATTCGCGCACGTCGGCCACGCCATCGATCGGCTGGCTCCGCTCGATCATGCCGCGAATGAGGGCGGCACGCGACAGCGCGGTATTCTTGCGCTCCTGCGCCGCGTTGATCTGGGTCGCAATGGTCGACAGCTGCTGATCCAGCAGGCTGGTATTGTTGGAGCCAGTGAACAGGTCGTTATCGACCTTGAAATTGGCCACGGCGGTTTCCGCCTCCGTCACCGAGATGCGCAGCTTGGCAATCTCGTCGCGCAGCCAGCCGGAGGCTTCGGCGGTGTCCGACAGCGACAGCTCGGCACGTCGGGTAACATGGGCGTTAGCCAAGGCGTTGGCGATGTCGGCGGCACGTTGTGGGTCGGTCGACCTCACCAGCACTGAAATGATATTCGAGTCCCGCTCCTGAATGACGGTGAGGCGGTCATAGAGATTGTTCAGAACCGTCTCGTCGATGCTGACCGGGGTGGCCTTGCGGCCGAGCAGCTGGGAGATGATGGCCAGAGGAGAGAAGCTGCCGCCCCCTGCCCCGTTGAATTCGGAAACCGAGCGAAGATCGAGCTTGTCGATGACCATCAGCAGTGTGTCGCGCGACTTGATCAGCTCGATCTGGCTGGACACCGCACCGGCATCGCCGCCCGAAGTCGGGGCCTGCTCATTGGCGGCGCGGATGTAAACGTTGCTGCGCGCCTCGACCAAGATCGAGGCGGAGGATTCATAAAGACGCGGCATGAACATGAGAATGACGAAGGTGGCAGCCAGCAGCAACGCCGTCACCATGACGATGCGCGGCAGGCGCCGCACGACCGCGTCCAGCACCGCCCCAACATCGATCCGAGCGTCGCGCACGGCCTGCGACTCAAACGCCATTGTCATTCCTCGCACTCTGCGCGGATTAATGCCGGCTCGTGGTAATCAATCCGTTAAGTTGCTTGCAGATCGCAAAACTCTGGCGGCTGACGAAGGACTTTCTTAACCATGCCGGCGCGAGATTGGCGCACCTGAAGTGCCCGGGATTCTCATGCGCTGGCTGACCATATTTACGATCGCGCTCATGCTGCCGCTGGCGGCCTGCGCCACCACGCGTCCGGCAACCTATCTGGTAGAGACCAAGGGGCCTTATCAACTCGATACCGGCGATACCGTGCGCGTGGCCGTCTATGGCGATGAGGAACTGAGCGACACCTATCGGATCGATGACAGCGGTGCGATCGCTTTCCCGCTTGTCGGCCCGGTACAGGTCCGCGGCGCAACGACGAAGGACGCGGCGGGCAGGCTCGCCGCCGCGCTGGCCAATGGCTATATGCGCAATCCCGATGTTGCTGTGGAAGTAGCGGAATACCGGCCCTTCTTCATTCAGGGCGAGATCAAGAATGCCGGGCAGTTTCAATATGTGTTCGGCATGACCGTGCGGGCGGCGATCAGCACGTCGGGTGGCTTTTCCGATACGGCGGACCGCAGCCGCGCCATTGTGTACCGGCAACAGGGCGACCAGATGGTCAAGGGCACGGTCGACCTCGACTTCCCGATCTATCCGGGCGACACGGTCGTCATTCTCGAACGCTGGTTCTGACGGAGCAAGTCGATGGCTGAACCCAGGCTGCGCATCCTGCAGGTGATGCGGGCCCCCGTGGGAGGCCTGTTTCGGCACGTCGCGGATCTCACGCGTGAACTGGCGGCCAGTGGTCACGCCGTTGGACTTGTTGTCGATAGCCTGGCCAATGACGCGCAGACCGAAGGCAAGCTGGCCGCCCTCTTGCCGCATGCCAGCCTGGGCATCCATCGCCTGCCCATGCCACGCGTACTGGGCCGCGCCGATCTCAAAACACCATTCACGGTGCGGCGGCTGGCGCGATCACTCGATATCGATGTGATGCATGGCCACGGCGCCAAGGGCGGTTTCTATGCCCGGCTGGCCCGGCTGGGCGGAGGCAAGACCGTCGCGCTTTATACGCCACATGGCGGAGTGTTGCATTTTTCCAGGTCATCGCTGTCAGGGCGGGTCTTCCATATGCTCGAGCGGGCGCTGATGGCGCGGACCGGCGCCATCATCTTCGAGAGCGCCTATGCCCGGGCCACCTATTCGGCACTGATCGGCACCCCCACCTGCCCCACCGAGGTCATCCACAACGGCCTTGCACCAGACGAATTCGTCCCCGTGCGACCGGCCGAGAATGCGGCCGATTTCGTCTTTGTCGGCGAGCTGCGCGGCCTCAAGGGCATCCACGTGCTGGTCGACGCCTTGGTGGCGGTGACTCGTCCCGACGGCACGCCCGCAACACTGGTAATGGCGGGCGACGGTCCGAGCAGGTCTGCGCTGGAAGCGCAGATCATGGGGCTCGGACTTGGCGACCGTCTCCACCTGCTGGGGGCGCAGCCCGCACGACCCACCTTTGCCAAAGGCCGGATCGCGGTAGTGCCATCGCTGGCCGAGTCCCTGCCCTATGTGGTGCTCGAAGCCGCGGCGGCGCGCCTGCCGGTGATCGCCACCCGGGTTGGGGGTATTCCGGAGATCTTTGGCCCGACATCGGACAGCCTCGTTCCGGCCGACAATGCCGAAGCCCTGCGCGCTGCAATGCAGGCAGCGCTGGACGATCAACCTGCGACCGAAGCCGAGATGCAAGCGCGTCTGGCCCATATCGAAAGCCACTTCTCGCTCGCCACCATGGCGGGCGGCATTGAGACACTTTATCGATCGGTATTGGCGCGAGCTTAGCCATCAACTTCACCGAGTATAAACCCCTTGCGGCCACAATGGCGCCGAGAGTTTTGTACCGGTAGCGTCCCCATGTATCGAGTTAACACCCAGCAGGCCGTGCAGGCGCACGCGTCAAGGCAGGCTGCGGCAGGCGAGCCAGGGCTGACGTTGTCGACACAGGCGGAGGCCATCATTGCGGCGCCGGTGGAGCGCAGCGTGTCAGGCGCCGTGGTGGCCGGTGTGGCGCAGGTTGTCGAAGCAGCTCTGCTCGCAGCACTGGGCTACGGCATCTACGAATACTATGTGGAACTCGGCCAGCCCGCCTTCTACATCCCCGTCATTCTAGCATCATGCCTGCTGGCCAACGTGCTGTTCAACGCTGCCAGGACGCACCGGATCACTGCCTATCGTACCGTCTTCAACCAGATTGGCCGGGTGCTGGTAAGCTGGACCCTGGTGATGACGGTGCTCACCGTCGGCATCTTCTTCTTCAAGGCCGCGGACCTGTTTTCGCGGGTGTGGCTGGTCAGCTGGTATGTGGGCGGCGCCGTGCTGCTGGTGGCTTACCGGTTAGGCTTGCGCGCGCTGGTCATGCACTGGACGGTACAGGGCCGCCTGCGGCGCCGCACCGTCATTGTCGGTGGCGGCAAAGATGCCGAGACGCTGATCGAGCAGATTCGCGCCAGCGCCAGCCACGACATCATGCTGCTTGGCCTGTTTGACGACCGTATCGACGACCGTTCGCCCGAGACCGTTGCTGGCTATCCCAAGCTGGGCAAGGTTGCCGACCTGATTGAATTCGCGCGCCGAACGCAGCTCGACCTCGTCATCGTCTCGATGCCGCTTTCGGCGGAGAAGCGCGTGCTCGACATGCTGACCCAGCTCTGGGTGTTGCCCGTCGACATTCGTCTGTCGGCCCATATGAGCAAGCTCAAGTTCACCAACAGGGCTTATTCCTATGTCGGTGACATCGCCGTGTTCGACATGGCCGACCGGCCGATTTCGGACTGGAACCTTGTGTTCAAATGGGTGCTCGACAAGTTCGTCGCCGTCACCGCGCTCTTCCTGCTGTCGCCGGTGATGATGATCACCGCCATTGCCATCAAGATCGAGAGTCGCGGCCCGGTCTTCTTCAGGCAAAACCGGCATGGCTTCAACAACGAGCTGATCAAGATCTACAAGTTCCGCTCGATGCGAACCGACATGGCCGACCAGAGTGCAGCAACGCTCGTGACCAAGGGCGATCCGCGCGTCACCAGGGTTGGCCGGTTCATCCGCAAGACATCGATCGACGAGTTGCCGCAACTGTTCAACGTGCTCAAGGGCGAGTTGTCCATCGTCGGGCCGCGTCCGCATGCGCTACAGGCCAAGGCCGATAGCCAGCTCTACTACGAAGCCGTCGAGGGTTACTTCGCCCGTCATCGCGTCAAACCCGGCATGACCGGCTGGGCGCAGGTCAATGGGTGGCGCGGGGAGACCGACACGATCGACAAGATCATGCAGCGGGTGAACCACGACCTCTACTACATCGAGCACTGGTCCATCCTGTTCGACCTCTACATCGTACTGATGACGCCCGTCTCGCTCGTGTCCAAGAACGAGAATGCCTATTGAGCACGCTCGGCACGCTTGATGGCGGCAGTTTCAAGGCCGGGTCCCGCGGACTCGGCCTTGCCTTCATCCGTGTCCGCGCCACCCGCCTGCTCGACATCATGGTGGGTGTCTGGATATTTACCGGCGGGTTCGTACTGTTCGAACCGTCGCCCTACGAGCTGACCTTCCTTGTCGTGCTGCCACTCGCCTTTGCTGGTGGCGTCGGCCTTTACCGCTCGGCCTTTGGCCTCCTGGCCATCCTGCTTGCCTTCACGCCGTTTGCGCTGATCGCCTGTTTTCAGGTGCGCTTCACCCCGCTTACCGACGCACTGCTCTTTTCGATCGTCACCATTTTCCTCATGGTGACGGCCTATTTCATCGCGAATTACGTAGCGGAAGCTACCGAGAAGCGCATGCGCGTTGTCATGGGCGCCTATACGGCAGCCGCGGTGTTCTGCGCGATCCTCGGGACGCTGGCCTATCTGGGGCTGATTCCGGGGGCGGAGATCTTCACGCGTTATGGCCGGGCCAAGGCGACCTTCAACGACCCCAATGTCTTTGGCCCCTTCCTGGTATTGCCGGCGATGTTCGCGCTGCAACGTGTGCTGCTGGGCTCGGGCCGTGCGGCGATCATGGCCGGTATGGTCTTTCTCACGCTTTTCGTGGGCGTTTTCGTCAGCTTTTCGCGCGCCGCCTGGGGGCATTTTGCCCTATCGTCGCTGATCGTACTGGTGCTGTGCTTCTGGCTGGAGGCGGCGGCGCGCGACAAGGTACGCATCATGATCATGTCGCTACTGGGCGCGGCAATGCTGGTGGTGGCTCTGGCGGGCCTACTCAGCATTCCTGCGGTGGCATCGCTGTTCGAGACCCGCACAGCCGGACAGGACTACGATTCGGGTGAAACCGGTCGCTTCGGCCGCCAAGGCTATGCTTTCGAACTGGCCCTCGACAACCCCTTGGGTATTGGCCCGAACGAGTTCAGCTTTCTGCGGATCATCGAGGCGCCGCACAACGTCTATGTAACGGTGCTGCACGTTTATGGCTGGGGCGGCGGAGCGCTCTATTTCCTGCTGGTCATCCTGACCCTGTGGCGGGGTATTGCCGCGCTCGCGCGCCCCTCCCCGTATCGGCTGATGATGATTCCCCTGGTAGCTACGTTCATCATGCTGGCCGGAGAATCCGCCATCATCGACACCGATCACTGGCGCCACTACTACCTTGTGGTCGGGCTGATCTGGGGCATCTCCACCGCCATCCGCAATGACGACCGGCGCACCGCACCGCGTCATCAGATGCTGATCTAGGGCCAGATGGCGCCGCGCAGATAGCGCTCAGCCAGTTGGGCCGTGCCATCGGCAAAGCCGCGCATATGCTGTTCGGCAAGCCGCGTTTCGGCATGTGAGCCGATCCAGGCCAGCAGCGCCATGCGCCGGAGCATGACCATGGAATCGATGGCGGCCACGTCCTCGGCACTCAGGGGTCGTACTGACCGATAGCCGTCAAGCCAGGCAGCCTTGAGCGCCGGAATCGCCGGATTGGTTTCATGGAACGAGATGGCCGCGGCAAAATCATAGGTAAACCAGCAGAAGCCGCAGTCATCGAAGTCGATCAATGTCACCCGATCGCCATCGACCAGCAAATTGCCGAGCCGCATGTCGGCATGGATCAGGCCATAGCGGTCGGGGCCGGTGCCATATTCCGCCAGCCGCCGCCACAGCGCCGAATCCAGCCGGTCCAGTACCGGTCGGTTCGTCTCGTTGACGCCAGGCGCGACGCGCCAATCGCCCCAGGGACCGTCGGCGTCGAGGATCGTCGCCGCCTGCCAGACCTGGCGCTGGAACGTCGCCGGACGTTGCCAGGTCGTGACGTGATTGTGCATGGTGGCCGCATAGCCACCCAGCGTCACAAACAGGTCGCCGAGATTGCTGTCCGGGGTCGGCTCGCGGCCGGGCACGTGGCGGAATAGCACCGCCAGCCGCTCACCCCTGTCCGTCGAAAAGGCCTGCAGCAACTGGCCGTCGTGACCGGGAACCGGTTCTGGGATGACGAGCGTGGTGTCGCGCCGCAAAGCCAGTAGCCAGATCAGTTCGCTCTCGATTGACGCGCGCGACTGATAGCCGGTGCGATGAACGCGGAGCATGAAGCTGCCCTGGCTCGCGGTGTCGATCTGAAAGGTCTGGTTTTCGGAGTGGTTGACAAGCCGGGCGGTGCCGCCATCCAACTGGCTCCAGGATGACAGCGCGGGCTCAACTTCACGCGCCGTCAACGGCATGGGCAGGCTCCAAACTGACAGCATGGCGCCTGCACGAGGCCCATCGCGTTGACCGAACGGAGGGGAAGTTGGTCGGAGCGGCCGGATTTGAACCGACGACCCTTTGTCCCCCAGACAAATGCGCTACCAGGCTGCGCTACGCCCCGACTGGTGCGGAGACATAGAGAAGCGGGGGTTTTCGCGCAACCCCGAATTTTGAGAAAAAGAACAAAGGGGGATTACGCCGCCAAAAGCGGCGTTGGTGGGAGCAAGTCCCACCAACAGTCCCACCAGAGTTTTTGGTTTGTTCTGCGGGCGGTTAGGTTTGACGTCGTCAGCCGATCGTCTGTGCGGCAATGGCGTAGATGCGATGCGGTGGCTGCGACGACAATGGCCACGCCCTGCCGAGCGACATTCGCGTCACCGTGTCAAAGACGGTCAACCCACTCAGGACTAGAAGTTGCGCGAATGGGCCGTCCGTTTGCCCCGTGTCCAGTCGCACGAACGTGCCGACCCGGGATTGCAGATGCGGCATCACCACGGATATCGCGTCGTCATCATCCTTCGCAATGACCGGGCCGATGACGGTGCCGCGGCCGAAAGGTCTCGCCAGGGCGTAGGCGGCAAGTCCGTCCTCGCGGTGGAGGACATATGCCTCGGCCTCCGCTTGGCCGAACAGCAGGGCCAAGAGCGCCGCGCGGTCCGTGCCCGTCGTCCTTCTGTCCAGCGCCAGCAGGTCGGGCAAGTCGGATCGAAGCAATGGGCGCACCGTTCCGTCTGTGACGGCGCGGGCCGCCGGGGGGGCCGCGAGCACGCCCTGGTTCTGATAGATCGTCGCCTCGTCAGCAAATCCCTGGGAACGATAGAGGCGGTGAGCAGCGCGCGTTGCATGAAGGCCGAGGGCCCGCCCGCGTGTCTGTTCCAGAACATGCTGCATCAGCCACGCGCCGCCGCCATTGGCCTGTAGTCGTGGCGAGGTGATCACCATGCCGACCGTGGCGAAGTCGTCGCCGAAGGGGAACCACATGGCCGAAGCCTGCACACGCCCGCTCGCATCGACAGCAACGAAGCCATCGCCGTAGGAGCGCAGAAACTGCCAGTCCTCGGCGCGATGCGGCCAACCAACGCTGACCGACAGCGCGTGAAGAGCCGCAAGGTCGGCCTCCTCGACGCTCTGCCGGCTAACGGTAAACGAGTCGAGAGCGAAAACATCATTCATGCTTGTCATCCATCGCCCGTCGGGCCCGCGAGCCTCTTTCCAATCGTCTAGAAATCACCGACCTCGATCTTGGACCTGTCATGGAACCGGGACAACCGGAACGGTGTCGGATCCACGCATGGCTTATCCGAAGCAATGAGGTCGGCCGCCAGGTGCCCGATCCCGGGGCCCACGCCAAAACCGTGTCCCGAGCAACCGGTCGCCACGAACAGGCCGGCACGGCCGTCGACTTCTGAAATAAAGGGCACCGCATCGGGTGTTGAGTCGATGTAGGCGCCCCAGGCGTCTGCAATTCCCACGGTGGCCAGCTCGGGGAACTGCGCCCTCGCCCGTGCCAGTGCCATGGCGATGACCCTTCCGTCTGCGGCCGGATCGAGAACACGAGTGCGCTCGAACGGCGTCGGCGCGTCCAGCCGCCAGCTGCCGAGCGCCTCCGGGCCCGAGAAGAACGAACTGCCAATCCCGATCTCGACGGCCTTCAGCCGTTTCGCAAACATCGGCAGGAATTCGCGGGCGTAGCGAATGCCCTGGGGGGTCAATTCGAGCGTCGCCTTACCGCTGATGGCCAGCGTGTAGCTGCCGTCCAGGCGGCGCGTGAGGGCAAAGCCGGGTGTAAAGATTGCTTCGCCCAGGTTAGGCGCAGGCATGGTGCGTAAGGTGCTCTGCCGTACGCTGGCCTGCGGCAGGTCGATGCCATGCCAGCGCAAGAACGAGGAAGCCCAGGCACCCGCCGCGCAAAGCACTGCATTGGTACGAATTGTGCCGTGTTCCGTGACGACCCCCTGGACGGCGCCGTTGGCGAACTCCAGACCGCGAGCGGCGCAATTCTGGTGGATGGTTGCGCCATGCATGCGCGCACCCTCGGCGATGAGGGGAGCAGCCAGTGCAGGTTCGGCCTTGCCATCCTCGATCGAATGGACGCCGCCCAGCCATCGCTTCCCGCCCGTGGGCGGCACGATGCGTGCAGCCTCGTCAGCGGAAAGCATCCGGGTGTTGACGCCGAACTGGCGGGCGGTTTCTCGCCATTTTTCCCAGGTCGCCAGCTGTTCGGGATTGTCGGTTGCGTAATGCAGCCCACAGCGCCGGAAGCCGAGATCCTTGCCGATCTCCGTCGTCAATTCATCCCAAAGCCGCATCGAAATCCCTGACAGCGGCAGCTCGCGCGCATCGCGGTTTTGTTGGCGGCACCAACCCCAGTTCCGGCTCGACTGCTCACAACCGACATAGCCCTTCTCCAGCAAGGCCACCGACAAGCCGCGCCGCGCCAGAAAGTAGGCCGTGCTGGTGCCCACGATCCCGCCGCCGATCACGACGACATCCGCCGATGGCGGCAGAGCTTCATTGCTGCTGATGCGGTGGGTGACGGGCGACATGGCAGGCCTTGGTCTATACTAGTCAGTGCCCAGCAGTATCCCCAATCAGCGCCGCAGAATGCGCCGATTGCGACTCCATTTCGGTATATTTCACCGATTTGTCCCGCGCATTTGGCGGGTGATACACGTCAGGCGCCCGTACCGTCCCCTCAGCTGACAAACAGCGCATGAAGGGGCCGACGTGACCGCCGAAGAAATCCTTGCGCGCCTTGTTTCCTTTCCGAGTGTTGCCGGCCGGCCCAATGGCGAGATGGTGGACTGGATCAAGCACTATGCGGAAGGCTGTGGCGCCACCGCAACCGTCCTGCCCGGCCCCGAAGGCGATCGCGCCAACCTGTTCGCAACGGTCGGCCCGCGGGACGTGCCGGGTTATGTGCTGTCCGGACATATGGACGTGGTGCCGGCGGACGAGCCTGGATGGGTGACTGACCCGTTCCAACTGGTGCGCAGCGGCGATCGCCTCTATGGCCGGGGCACCAGCGACATGAAGGGCTTCCTTGCGGCCGCCCTGGCGGCCCTGGCCAGCCTTGGCCAGGAGCCACTCGTGCGCCCCCTTCACCTGGCCTTTTCCTACGACGAGGAAATCGGTTGCCGGGGCGTGCCTCATCTCATCGCTCGGCTGACCGAGCTCTGCGCGCCTCCGCTTGGCTGCGTCATCGGGGAGCCGAGCGGACTGACACCGGTTCGCGCGCATAAAGGCAAGGCTGCGGCCCGGCTCACCATAACCGGGCGACCCGGGCATTCGTCGAGACCGGATCAGGGACTGAACGCCATTCATGCCGCGGTCGGCGTGCTGCAACGGGCGGTGGATGCCGCTGACCACCTGAGGCTTGGGCCGCTCGACGCGCGGTTTGCTCCGCCCTATTCCTCGCTTCAGGTTGGCGTCATTCATGGCGGCGAAGCGGTCAATATCATCCCCGAGACCTGCTCGGTCGAGGTGGAAGCGCGGGCCATCGCCGGTGTCGATCCAGTCGATCTGCTCGAGCCAATTCGCGAGTGTGCCGCATTGCTCGCGGCGGACGGCTTCGGCGCGGAATGGTCGCTGCTGTCAAGTTACCCGGCGCTGGCTCCGCGAGGAAACGAAGAGCTGGCGGCCCTGCTGTCGCGCCTCACCGGGAATAAACCGATCCTTGCCGTCAGCTATGGCACGGAGGCCGGCCTGTTCCAGGCCGCGGGCCTGCCGGCCATCATCTGCGGTCCCGGCGACATTGCTCGCGCCCACAAGCCTAACGAGTACATCGAGGCCGGCGAGCTTGCCGCCGCGCAACGGATGATCGAGGGGCTGGGCGCATACTTGCGATCCTGAGGCGCCCAACTCGAAGCGATCTGCCGCCTGAACAGGCGCATTCGGCGCAATCTACTGCCATGCAGGACCATGATAGCGGGCGGGAACCGAAAGGACCGGGCGATGGCCTTCTTATTCAACTCGGATGCTGAACGGGCGAAGGTCTTTGCCAATGCGTTCGCCCATGCCCTGCCCCATCAGCGGTTCTTGACTCCTGCCGAGGCGTTCGATCCCGCAGACGTGCGCTACCTGCTGACCTGGACGGTACCCGACGACATCGAGCGCTATGCCAACCTCGAAGTGCTGTTCTCGATCGGGGCCGGCGTCGACCAGATCGAACCTGCCAGCTTGCCACCAAACATCAAGCTCGTCCGCATGGTCGAGGATGGCATCGTGCGCATGATGCAGGAATATGTGACACTTGCGGTCCTCGCCCTACACCGCGACCTGCCCGGCTATCTGAGCCAGCAAGCGGGCGGCGTCTGGGGTGTGCGGCCGGTGCGGCAGGCGCCCGATTGCCAGGTGAGCGTGCTCGGTCTCGGTGTCTTGGCCACTGCAGTGCTCGACCGGCTCGAACCCTTCGGCTTTATCCGACAGGGCTGGAGCAGGTCGGCGCGGGACATTGCCGGGGTCAACTGCTTCAACGGCCCCGAGCAACTCACCCAGCTTTTGGCCCAGACCGACATTCTCGTCTGCCTCTTGCCGCTCACATCCGAAACGCGCGGCATTCTCAATGCCGAGCTGTTCTCCCGGCTGCCGCGCGGCGCCGGTTTGGTGCATGTCGGGCGCGGCCCGCAGCTCGACCATGATGCGTTGATCGGGGCGCTCGACAGCGGACAACTGGCGGGCGCGGTGATCGATGTGACCGATCCCGAACCGCTGCCGGCCGACCATGAACTCTGGCGCCACCCCAAGGTGATCGTTACCCCGCACATCGCCAGCGTGACCCAGCCACAAACCGCCGCACGCGCGGTGATCGACAATATCGGCCGCCACGAAGCGGGCCTCGCCCCGCTCGGCCTCGTCGACCGTGACCGCGGTTACTGACCTCCAACAATGAAGGACGACACGATGACGCTTCTAAAGACCATTGATCCGAGCCCCGCCTTCGAGCCCAAGCTTGCGACGCCCGGACCAGAGCGCCTCATTTCGGGCTCCCCCGCCTTCAGAACCTGGGCCCAGGACAGCGCCAGGGACGGAACGGTCAACACAGGCGTCTGGGAAGCTACGCCCGGCGAGACGCATTCGATCAAGGGGGAAACCTTCGAATTCTGCCACATCCTTGAGGGCGTGGTCGAGCTGACCGAGGCGGGCAAGCAACCCGTGATCTACCGGGCCGGCGACAGCTTCGTGATGAAGCCCGGCTATGTGGGCGTGTGGAAGACGATCGAGACCGTGCGCAAGATTTACGTAACGGTCGGCTGATCCGCGGACTGGAGGCAAGCCCCAATGTCGCTTAGTTTCGATCCCGACAGTCTCAACCTTCCGGCCGGTCACTTCGTCGGCGGCGCCTATCTTCGTGCCGAGGGCGTGCTGCCGATGCATCGGCCCTCGGACGGCAAGGCCTTTGGGGCCTGCCCCGTTGCTTCGGCCGAACTCGTCGATCAAGCGGTGGTGACCGCAAAGGTCGCGTTACGCGAAAGCGGCTGGGCGACTTGCCCGCCACGCCAGCGCACCAAGATCCTGCATCGCTGGGCCGACCTCATCGAAACGGAGGCCGTCACCCTGGCGCGGCTGGAGGCATTTTGCTCAACCCGACCTGTCGGGGAACTGATCGACGGCGACATCGCCGCGACCGCCGAGCAAATCCGCTTCTTTGCCGAGTTTGCCGACAAGGAAGGTAGCGAGCTGGTGCCAACAGGCGCGGCCAGCCTGGGCATGGTGATGAGCGAGCCCTATGGCATCGTCGGCGCCATAACCCCCTGGAACGTGCCGCTGTCCATGGCCGGCTGGAAGCTGGGACCGGCCCTCGCCGCCGGCAATGCCGTGGTGATCAAGCCTTCCGAGATGACGCCGTACTCGACCCTGCTCATGGCGGAACTCGCCGAACGCGCCGGTCTGCCATCCGGCCTGATCAACGTCGTGCTCGGCGATGGGCCGACGACGGGGGCCGCCATTACCGGTCATCCCGACATTGCCAAGGTCAGCTTTACCGGGTCGACCGGAGCGGGGGCGGCCATCCTGGCCAACATCGCGGCGACCGGCATCAAGCCCATGACACTGGAGCTCGGCGGCAAGAGCCCGCAACTGGTATTTTCCGACGCCGACCTCGATCAAGCCATCAATGCCATCGCCAGCAGCATCCTCTCCAATGCCGGGCAGGCCTGCGTGGCCGGATCTCGACTGATCGTCGCGGAAAGCGTCGCCGATCGGGTTATCGCGGGCATCCTTGCCCGCATGGAGGCAGTGCACGCCGCGCCCACCTGGGACGAGACCAGCAGGTATTCTCCCATCATCTCCGAGCGCCAGCGCCTGCGCATTGGACAGGTCGTTCGCGCCACAATCGCGGCAGGCGCCGAATGCCTGACCGGCGGCAGCGAAATGGATCATCCGGGTTATTTCTATCAGCCGACATTGCTGGCAGGCGTCGAGCAAGCCTCGCCGGCGGTGCAGGACGAGATCTTTGGCCCGGTGCTGACCGTGCAAACCTTCCGCGAGGAAGACGAGGCTTTGGCGCTCGCCGATCACCCAACCTATGGCCTAGCGGCTGGCCTGTTCACCCGCGACCTGTCCCGGGCGCTGCGCTGCACGCATGCGCTGCAGGCCGGCACGATCTGGGTCAATCGCTATGGCCGCTCGCGCGACCACATCCTGCCCACCGGTGGCTACAAGCGCTCCGGCATCGGCAAGGACCTTGGCCGCGAGGCCTATCTCGCCAACCGAAAAACCAAAAGCGTCCTGATCGCACTGTGAGGAAAAATGAAGGTCTATTCTATAGCGCTGCTTCCTGGTGACGGCATCGGCCCCGACGTGACCGCTGCCGCCTGGCAGGTGCTGGAGGCGGTAGCGCGCAGCGCCGATTTCAAACTCCAGGGCACGTCCCTGCCCTGGTCATGCGACCACTATCTCCAGACGGGCGCGATGATGCCCGACGACGGTATCGAGACCTTGCACGGCTTCGACGCGATCCTGCTTGGTGCCGTTGGCTGGCCCGAGAAGGTCCCGGACGCCATCTCGCTGCATGGCCTGCTGCTGCCGATCCGCAAATCCTTCCAGCAATACGCCAATATTCGTCCTCACCGGCTGCTTCCAGGGGTGGAAGGACCGTTGCGAAAGGCGCAGTTCGACATTCTGTGCATCCGCGAGAACACCGAAGGCGAGTATTCGGGCGCCGGCGGCCGGGTGCATCAGGGCACGGACAACGAGGTTGCGATCGAGACCGCGATCTTTACCCGCATGGGGGTCGAACGCATCCTGCGCTTCGCATTCGAGCAGGCTCGGCGGCGACGCGGCAAACTCGCTTCGGTCACCAAATCGAACGCCCAGCGCCACTCCATGGTGTTCTGGGACGAAGTGACCCGCGAACTCGCCGGCGAATACCCTGATGTCGAGGTCACGAGCTACCACATCGACGCCATGGCCGCGCGCATCGTCATGGCGCCGGAAAGCCTCGATGTGGTCGTTGCCTCGAACCTTTTCGGCGACGTGCTGACCGACCTCGGAGCGGCAATCCAGGGTGGGTTGGGTTTCGCCGCTTCCGCCAACATCAATCCCGGCCGCGATGCGCCGTCCATGTTCGAGCCGGTCCACGGCTCGGCTCCCGATATCGCGCATCTGGGCATTGCCAATCCGATCGCGGCCATCTGGTCGGCATCCATGATGCTCGATCACCTGGGCGAAACCGCAGCGGCGGCTCGAATCATGACGGCTCTGGAAGCTGTGACTTCGCGCGGCATCGGCACCGTTCCCGGCAAAAACAAGACAGACGAGATCACCAAAGCCGTCCTGGCGGCGTTGGATTGAAACGGAGAATGACAATGGAAGCTCTGAACGACCCCGAACTGTTCCGCCAGCAGGCGCTGATCGGCGGGGAATGGCTTGTCGCGGAATCGGGCAAGACCGTTGCGGTCACCGACCCGGCGAGCGGGCAAACGATCGGGACCATCCCCGATCTCGGTCGCGACGAAACGCGCCGGGCCATCGAAGCTGCCGAGAGCGCCTTTGCAAGCTTCCGGCGCACCACCAATGCCGAGCGCGCAGCAATGCTCGAAGCCTGGTACGATCTGATCCTCGCCAACAAGGAAGACCTTGCCCGCATCATGACGCTGGAGCAGGGCAAGCCCCTGGCCGAAGCGCGTGGCGAGATCGTCTACACGGCCTCGTTCGTCAAATGGTACGCCGAAGAAGCCCGGCGCATCGGCGGGACGACCATTCCCGCGCCACAGCGCGATCGACGCATTCTGGTGCTCAAGGAACCGGTCGGCGTTGCGGCGGTCATCACGCCGTGGAACTTCCCGGCCGCCATGATCACTCGCAAGGTTGCTCCGGCCATAGCCGCCGGCTGCACCACGGTGATCAAGCCTTCCGAGTTCACGCCCTATTCCGCCCTCGCGCTGGCGGTCTTGGCCGAGCGGGCGGGAATCCCCGCCGGCGTGATCAACGTCGTCACCGGTTTGCCGGCCGAAATCGGCACGGAACTGACCGGCAACGGCGCCGTCCGCAAAATCTCCTTCACCGGCTCCACACGGGTCGGGGCGTTGCTGATGCGACAGGCCTCCGACAGCATCAAGAAGCTCAGCCTCGAACTCGGCGGCAACGCGCCTTTCATTGTCTTTGATGACGCTGATATCGACATGGCGGTCGAAGGCGTCGTCGCCTCCAAGTTCCGCAATGGCGGTCAGACCTGTGTGTGCGCGAACCGGATCCTGGTGCAGAACGGCATTTACGACAGCTTCGCGCAAAAGCTCGCCGAACGCGTTTCCGCTCTTAAGGTCGGCGCAGGGTTCGATGAAGGCACCCAGATCGGTCCGATGATCAACCGGGCCGCTGTCGACAAGATCGAGCGTCACATCGAGGACGCGCTCGCCAAGGGTGCGCGTGTGCTCGGCACTCGCCCCACCTTGCCAAAGGGTGACCAATACGCGTCCCCGGTTGTGCTGGGCGATGCCACCACGGACATGCTCCTGGCGAACGAGGAAACCTTCGGTCCGGTCGCCCCCCTCTTCCGGTTCAACACCGACGCGGAGGCAATCGAGATTGCCAATGCGACGCCGTTTGGCCTAGCCGCCTACTTCTACACCCAGAGCCTGAAACGCGCCTGGAGCGTTGGCGAGGCGCTGGAATTTGGCATGGTCGGGCTGAATACGGGGCTGATCTCGACCGAGGTCGCGCCATTCGGTGGTGTCAAGCAATCCGGCGTGGGCCGCGAAGGCGGGCAGGCCGGTATCGAGGAATATCTCGAGATGAAGAGCTTCCACATCGCGGGCCTGGACTGACACAGGCCTTGCCGGGCCGCTCCACGCGGCCCGGCAACACAATGGTCTTATCGGATCTTGTCCTGAAGCCGGTACCAGAGGCCGACCGCCGGCAGAAACCAGGGCGTCCCGGAATAGAGGGGAAGCGCGGGCCAGGCCAGTCCCCGGAACGGATTGCGGTCCTCGCGACCCAGCAGAATGTCGGCCATTACCTCGCCCATATGGACCGACATATGCGTGCCGTGCCCCGAATAGCCCATAGCGTAGTGGAGCCCATCGAGCATGCCCGCCCTTGGGTAACGGTCCTGGGTCATGTCGACCAGGCCGCCCCAGCAGTAGTCGATCCCAACATCGGCGAGGTGGGGGAAAATGCGCGCCAGGCTTGCCTGCAGGACGGCGCCGCTCTTGGCATCCGAGCGTTGGTCCACCCGAGCGGAGAAACGGGCCCGCCCGCCAAAGATCAAGCGCCTGTCGGGCGAGAGACGGAAATAGTTGCCGATATTCATGGACGTGACATAGGTGCGATCGCCAGGCACCGTTGCCTCAACCTCGGCTTGGGTCAGCGGCCGCGTCGCGATGAGAAAGCTGCCCACCGGGATGATGCGGCGGCGTAGTGCCGCGAACGGCCCGGACGTATAGGCGCCCGTTGCAATGAGAACCTGGTCGGCCAGCACCGCGCCGCGGGCCGTGGTCAGGCGATGCCGTCCCGCCTCGCGGGTGCGCGCGATCACGGCCGCGTCCTCGAAGATAACGGCTCCGGCGCGCTTGGCCGTGTCGGCGAGGCCAGTGACAAAGCGGCCCATATGCATCATCGCCGCCTTGCGCGAGAGCATGGCGCCATGGAAGCCCGGCGATCCGATCTCGCCTTTCAGTTCGTCGGCGCCAAGGAGCGCCGTCTCGGGGTCGGCCTCGGCATTGAGGGCAACGAAATTGCGCGCAATACTGTCGAAATGCTCGCGTTTTGACGCGAGTTTCAGTTTGCCACACCGGCGGAAGGCGCAGTCGATGCCTTCCTCGGTGACCAGCCTTTCGACCGTGTCGACAGCGTCGTCGAAGGCCCGATAGAGCGCGACGGCTTTGTCGGTGCCGAACTCGGCCTTGGCCGCCAGATAGCTGTGGGCAAGGCCGTTATTGATGTGCCCGCCGTTGCGGCCCGAGGCGCCGCCACCGACCCGGCCGGCCTCGAGTACGACGACGGTGGCGCCACCCTTGGCCAAGCGACGGGCGGCCGCCAAACCGGTGAAACCGCCCCCTATTATCGCGACGTCAAACCGTCCCTCGACCGGCCCCTTGCGGGGACTGTCGAAGGGCGTCGCGCTGTCCTGCCAGTACGAAACAAAGCGCATGATGTCAGCTCTAGATGCCGAACACGCCGGGAAGGCCCGAGACGTCGGCGATTTCTTCGTACTCGTAGTAGGGATTCGCCGGCTCGTGGCGGCGGTTTACCCAGACCTTGCTCTTTATTCCCAGATCATAGGCCGACATCAGGTCGTAGCGGAATGAGGAGGACACGTGGGTGATGTCCTGCGGGCCACAGCCGAGCATGTCAAACATGTATTCGAACGCGTGGAAATGCGGCTTGTATGCGCCGGCCTGTTCGGCCGTGTAGACGGCGTGGAACGGTGCGCCGAGCTTTTCCACGTTGGATGGAATCTGGACGTTCATTGCGTTCGAGAGGATAACCAGGGGGATCTCCTTGGCGAGCTTTGCCAGGCCCGCCGGTACATCCAGATGCGGTCCCCAAGTTGGCACGCGGTTGTAAACCATCTGCGCGTCTTCGGGACGGAACGGCACATTGTTGCGCCGGCACGTCCGCTCCAGGGCGTTATGCACAACCTCGGCATAGGGCTTCCATGCCTGCATCACCTCGTCGAGGCGGTAGGCCGAGAAATTCCTGATGAACTCGTTCATGCCCGGCGCGTCGAGAAGATGGGCATAGAGGTCCGTGGCGGCTTCGGCCATCTGGAAATTGATGAGCGTGCCGTAGCAATCGAAGGTGACGTATTTGGGTCGGAAGCGGCTCATTACTCTGAATCCTTTCAGGTTGCCTACCTGCACCTGAGCGTAGCCGCGACGCCAAGGCAGAATGTGCCGCAATTGGCGGGCATTCAGCAGATTGGCATGACCGCCACCAGCAAGACCGGCACGACCTTCCGCATGCCGGGGGGTACCGTGAAGCAGATGCCAGTGCCAGCAAAGGCGAAGCAAGACCGTGCAAACCGATATCATCGAATTGGCGCCCTTTGAGGCGCGTCATCTTGAGGAGGCCGTCGCATTGTCACATGCGGCCGGCTGGCCGCACCGGAAGAAAGACTGGGCAATGGTCTGGGCCTTGAGCGAGGGCCGCGTGGCCCTTGCCGGCGACCGCGTCGTGGGCACGGCCATGATGACACCATTCGGCGAGACCTGCGCGACCGTCAACCTCATCATCGTCGACCAGAAGATGCGCGGTCGCGGCTTGGGCCGCCGGCTGACGACAGCGGCGATCGACCTTGCTGACGATCGCGAATGCCGGCTCGTTGCAACCACGGACGGCCTGCCGGTCTATGAGAAACTGGGCTTTCGGAGAACGCATGAAATTCGCCAGCACCAGGGTCTGGTGGCGCCGATCCAGGCGCCACGCGATGTCGAATGGGCCGATGGCAAAGATCTCAAGTCGCTGGTCGATCTCGACGCTGCGGCCTTCGCTGCTGATCGGGGCGACCTTTTCGCCGTTCTGGCTAGTGAAGGGCAGTTCGCTGTTATTCGGGACCAGGGCCGCATCGTTGCCTTTGCCGCCGTCAGGCCATTTGGCAGGGGCGAGGTCGTTGGCCCGGCCGTGGGTCAAAACGAGGATCAGGCTCGCGCGCTGATCTCTTTTATCCTCGCCTCCCGAAAAGACCAGTTCGTGCGCATCGACGTCGCCGGGCAGAACGACCTTTCCCCCTGGCTCGAAAGCCTGGGGCTCGGTGCGGTGGACGGCGGCATAGCGATGACCCGCGGCGGACCCGGACAACGAGAGCCCGCAACAGTTCAAACCTTCGCCTTGGCCAGCCAGGCACTCGGCTGAACAGAGGAATTATGATGTACGCCAACTCTCTCGTCGAACTCGACAGGGCCCACCTCATCCACCCCGTAGCGTCCTGGCGGGGACACGAAAAGGCGGGCGTGCGATTGCTTGCCTCAGCCAAGGGTGCAACCGTCACCGACGCTACGGGACGCACCCTTGTCGACGGGTTTTCCGGGCTGTGGTGCGTCAATGCCGGCTACGGTCATGAGAGCATCGTCGAGGCGGCGAGCCGCCAAATGCGCGAACTGCCGTACGCTACGGGCTATTTCGGGCTGGGAAGCGAGCCGGCAGTGCGTCTGGCTGCAGCACTCGCAGAGCGGTCGCCGGGCGACCTCAATCACGTCTATTTCACCCTGGGGGGTTCGGACGCGATCGATTCCTGCGTGCGCTTCATCCGCTACTATTTCAACGCCAAAGGCGAACCGGATCGGGACCAGTTCATTTCGCTCGAACAGGGCTACCACGGCTCGTCAACGGTTGGCGCCGGCCTCACCGCCCTACCCGCGTTTCATCAGGGCTTCGGGCTGCCTTTCCCGTGGCAGCACAAGATTGCGTCGCACTATCCCTATCGCAACCCAGCCGGCACGGACGACGCGACCGTCATTGCGACTTCGGTCGCGGCGCTGCGAACCAAGGTGGCCGAGATTGGCCCCGAGCGGGTGGCTGCCTTTTTCGCCGAGCCCATTCAAGGCTCGGGTGGCGTGATTGTTCCGCCGCGCGGCTGGATGAAGGCCATGCGTGACACCTGCAGCCAGCTCGGCATCCTGTTCGTCGCCGACGAGGTCATCACTGGCTTCGGGCGCACGGGCCCCCTGTTTGCCTGCGCCGAGGACGACGTGGTCCCCGACCTCTTGACCGTGGCCAAGGGTCTGACCTCGGGCTATGTCCCCATGGGGGCGGTGTTCCTCACCGACCATGTCTATGACACTATCGCCGACGGCGCGGGTCGTTCGGCAGTCGGCCACGGCTTTACTTATTCCGCTCACCCAGTCAGCGCTGCCGTCGGCCTGGAAGTCCTGCGCCTCTACGAAGAGGGCGGCCTGCTTGAAAATGGTCGCGTCATGGGTGCTCGCCTGATGGACGGACTGAACAGCCTGCGCGACCACCCGCTGGTGGGCGACGTGCGGGGCCGCGGCATGCTCGCGGCGATCGAGCTCGTCACCGACAAGGAGATGAAGACGCCCCTGCCCGCCGCTGCGGACCCGAGCCGTCGCATCTTCGACAGGGCCTGGGATAATGGCCTTGTCGTGCGTGCTTTTGCTCAGGGGGCCATCGGTTATGCGCCCCCGCTGTGCTGCACGCCGGAGGAGATCGACGCCATCGTCGACAAGACGCGCCGCGTTCTCGACCTCACGCTCGAGGACGCCGATGTGCGCGCAGCGATGCGGCAGGTGTCACGATATGCCGTCTAGCGTGACAATTCACCACATTCTGCCGGCATCGGCGCCCGCTTCGGTGCGCAAATCCGGCGGGCACGGATCAGGATATGTTGTCCATCAGGGCAGTTAGCAAGCAGGGAGCAGAAACATGGATAAGTGGAACGGCCGCGACAGCGACCAAGTCGCAAGAATGATCCGACACGGCGTAAGCAGGCGCGACATGCTCCGCATGCTGACGGCCGGCGGCCTGGCCTTGACGTCCGCGGGGGCGCTGTTCGCAAGCGCCAGCCGCGCGCTCGCTCAGGAGCCGTTGAGGGGCGGCTCCATCCGCGTGGCCGGCATTACCTCGTCCAATGCCGACACGCTCGATCCTGCCAAGGGATCAAATCAGGCCGACTATGTGCGTGCCTGCGCGTTCTACAACCGCCTGACGGTCCTGGACGGCAGCGGGTTGCCGCAGAGCGAGCTGGCTGAAAGCGTCGAAAGCGACGACGCCCAGACTTGGACCATCAAGCTCAAGAGCGGCGTGACCTTCCACGACGGCAAATCGCTGACCT
The DNA here is from genome assembly GCF_036676215.1 of Devosia sp. Lineage (GTDB taxonomy): Bacteria > Pseudomonadota > Alphaproteobacteria > Rhizobiales > Devosiaceae > Devosia. Next base: position 107,365 of record NZ_JAKFDJ010000068.1, read on the forward strand.
CGGCCGACGTCGTCTATTCGCTCAAGCGGCACCTTGATGAGGCCGTCGGTTCCAAGGTGAACTCGATGGCCAAGCAGATGACGGCCATCCAGGCGGTCGACGACCTGACGGTCGAGATCGGCCTCGAAGCGCCAAATGCCGACCTGCCCACCATTCTGGCTTTGCATCATTTCATGATCGTGGCCGACGGCACCACCGACTTTGCCAAGGCAAACGGTACCGGCCCCTTCATCTGCGAAGTGTTCGAACCCGGCGTACGCTCGGTTGGCGTCAGGAACCCGAACTACTTCAAGGAAGGCAAGCCGTATCTGGACTCGTTCGAGTTCTTCGGCATCCCTGATGACTCGGCACGCGTCAACGCGCTGCTTTCCGGCGACATTCAACTCGCCTCGGCCGTGAAGCCCCAGTACATGCGCATGATTGATAACAATCCAGACGTCACGCTGGTGCGCACCAATGCGGGGCTTTATACCAACCTCAATATCCGTCTTGATCTCGATCCCGGTGCAAAAGCCGGGTTTGCCGAAGGCGTCAAGCACCTGCTCAACCGGGAACTGATCGTAAACTCGATCCTGCAGGGCACCGGCGAAGTCGGCAACGATCAGCCCATCCCGCCGTCGAGCTTCTACTACAACGCCGATCTGGCTCCCAAGCCATTCGACCCTGACCGGGCCAGGTTCCTGTTCGAGCAGGCTGGACTGCTTGGCCAGAACATTCCTATCGTAGCCTCGGACGCCGCCAGCCTGTCGGTGGAAATGGCCACCGTCCTGCAGCAGGCCGGCGCCGAGATCGGCATGAACTTCGAAATCCAGCGCGTGCCTTCGGACGGTTACTGGTCGAACTACTGGCTCAAGTCGCCGGTTCATTTCGGCAACATCAACCCGCGTCCGACCCCGGACGCGTATTTCTCGCTCCTCTATGCGTCCGACGCGCCCTGGAACGAGAGCCAGTACAAGTCCGAAACCTTTGACAAAATGCTGCTCGAAGCCCGCGGCCTGCTCGATCGTGAGCGCCGGAAGGAAATCTACCACGAAATGCAGGCCATGGTTGCCAATGAGGCAGGCACGATCATCCCTGCACGTCTTGGTGTGGTTGACGCCGCTGCCTCCAAGCTCAAGGGGCTCGAACCGAACCCGCTCGGCGGTATGATGGGCTATACTTTTGCCGAGCATGTCTGGCTGGAAGCCTAAGCGGCCCAGCCGCTGTCAAAGGGGACGCTCCATGAGAACAACATTACCTAGACTTCTGATGGAGCGTCTCGCAATCGGCCTGGTGACATTGTTGATCGTCGCCATTGTGGTCTTCAGCGCAACGGCGCTGTTGCCCGGCGACGTGGCCGAGGTGCTGCTCGGCCAGGCGGCCACACCCGAGGCCGTGGCGGGGCTAAGGACGGCGATGCACCTGGACGACCCGGCGCCGATCCGCTTCGTTTACTGGCTGCTGGGCCTGCTGCGGGGGGACCTCGGTCAGTCCTATGTCAACAACCTGCCTATTGCCGAGCTGATCGGTTCGCGGCTGCCCAACACGCTCAAGCTGGCAGGCATCACCGCGGCCATCGCCGTGCCCCTCTCGCTCTTTCTGGGCATCACGGCCGCTGTCGCCCGCGGCAAGGCATATGACCGCGTCGTGAGCATCATGACCGTCGGGGTGATTTCGGTCCCCGAATTCATGACGGCAACCCTGGCCGTGCTGGTCTTTTCGGTATGGCTTGGGTGGTTGCCCGCCCTGTCGCATCTCAGCAATGTCGACAGCTTCGGCGGCCTACTCCGCGCCTATGCCATGCCGGTTATCACGCTGACCTTTGTCATCTCGGCGCAAATGATCCGCATGACGCGCGCCAGCGTGATCGAAACGCTAGACTCTCCCTATATCGAAATGGCCCGGCTCAAAGGTGCTTCGCCCACGCGCGTCATCCTTCGGCACGCCCTGCCCAATGCGCTCGGCCCAATCGTGAACGCCATAGCGTTGTCGCTCTCCTATCTGCTCGGCGGCGTCATCATCGTTGAAACCATCTTCAACTATCCCGGTATTGCCCGGCTCATGGTGGACGCGGTCGCAACGCGCGACCTTCCGCTCATCCAGAGTTGCGCCATGATTTTCTGTGTCGGTTACCTATTGTTGGTAACGCTGGCCGACATCGTGGCGCTGATGGCAAACCCGAAATTGCGAGCCTAAGCCATGACCATGCTCGGATATCGCTTCCCCCTGATTGGCCTGGTTGGATTTGCCTTCCTCATCGTTTGGGCGCTGATCGCTATCGCCGCGCCGTTTCTGGTGCCCTATGGCGTCGGCGAGATCGTGGACTTCAGCATCTTCACCACGTCGTCGGACCGCTTCCTGCTTGGCACGGACTATCTCGGACGCGACGTGCTGTCGCGCATTCTCATGGGGGCCCGCGTTACCATCGGCATCTCACTGGCCGCCGTCACGCTGGCCGTGGTTGCCGGTGTGGGCCTGGGCATGATGGCCGCCCTCATTGGCGGCTGGCTGGACACTGCGATGAGCCGCTTCTTTGACGCGCTGAGTTCTATTCCCAGCAAGCTTTTCGGGCTCGTCGCGGTGGCTGGCGGCGGGTCTTCCATTCCGATGCTTATAGTCATCCTGGCCGTGATCTATACACCCGGTGCCTACCGCTTTGCCCGGTCCCTCGCCGTCAACATCAACGCCATGGACTATGTCACGGTGGCCCGGCTGCGCGGCGAGAACCTGTTCTATCTGGCACGCGCGGAGATTCTTCCCAACATATTGGGACCGGTGTTGACCGATTTCGGCCTGCGGTTCGTGTTCGTGGTATTGCTGTTGTCTGGGCTCTCGTTCCTTGGGCTCGGCGTCCAGCCACCGTTGGCAGATTGGGGCGCGCTGGTGCGAGAAAATATAGGCGGCCTCGCCTTCGCGGCACCAGCCGTGATCATGCCCTCCATCGCTATCGCGAGCCTCACGATCGCGGTCAACATTGCCATCGACAACCTGCCACGCAAAATCCGCGATCGGGGGGTCTGAAATGACCGATCTAGTCAGCGTTCGAAATCTCACGGTCGATGCCACCAGCGATGCAGGCCGACACATCGAGATCATCAAAGGCGTCAGCTTTGACGTCGCGGAGGGCGAAATCGTCTCCCTCATCGGCGAGAGCGGTTCAGGAAAGTCGACGATCGCCCTGAGCTTGATGGGATATGCCCGCTCGGGCTGTCGCATCGCCGGCGGCACGGTCATGGTGGACGGGCGTGACATGGTCACGCTGAGCGAACGGGCCCGGCAGAGCATACGGGGTGCCGTGGTCTCCTATATTCCGCAGAGTGCGGCAGCAGCATTCAACCCTGCGCATACAATTCTCACCCAGGTGGTGGAGACGGCCCTTATCCACGGCCTGATGACTGAGGCGGAGGCACAGGCCCGCGCGGTAGAGCTATTCGGCGCCCTCGCACTGCCTGACCCGGAAAAAATCGGCCTGCGCTACCCTCACCAGGTCTCCGGTGGGCAGTTGCAGCGCCTCGCTGCGGCCATGGCGCTCATCACCCATCCCAAGCTCGTCATCTTTGACGAACCGACTACGGCTCTCGACGTGACGACGCAGGTGGACGTGTTGCGCGCGTTCAAAGCCGTTATGCGCGAGCGCGGTATTGCCGGGGTCTATGTCTCGCATGATCTCGCGGTCGTCGCACAGGTTGCCGACCGCATACTGGTCCTTCGCAACGGCGCGGTACAGGAAGAGGGCGCGACCGAGCAGATCCTGTCAGACGCGCAGCATCCTTATACGCGCCAACTGCTGGCCGCCTTTCACCCCGCTCCGCGCGCTGCCGATCCGGCAAAGGCGCAAGCCGTGATCGAACCACCCTTGCTCGAGGTTTCGGACCTCGTCGTGGGCTACGGAAGGATCGAGGCGGACGGTCTGCCGCAAGTTACGGCGGTCAAGCATGTGAGCCTGCAGCTTGAGAAGGGCCGAAACCTGGGCATTATCGGCGAGTCCGGTTCCGGGAAATCGACCCTGGCACGGGCGGTCGCCGGCCTTCTACCTCCTTTGTCAGGTACGATCGGCTTTAACGGACGCGCTCTTGCGCCCCTCAGCAGGAACCGCAGCCTGCAAGATCTGCGCGACGTGCAGATCGTGTTCCAATCTGCGGATACCTCCCTCAACCCCGCTCATAGTGTGCGCGACATTCTCGGGCGCCCGCTGGCGTTTTTCCATGGCCTGACCGGGGTCGCGCAGGACGCCCGCGTCGATCAGTTGCTCGACATGGTTCAGTTGACTCGATCGCTCGGCGACAGGCGGCCCAGTGAATTGTCAGGTGGACAGAAACAGCGCGTCAATCTGGCGCGCGCGCTTGCCGCCGAACCCAAACTCATCCTTTGCGATGAAGTGACCTCGGCGCTCGACACGGTGGTCGCCGCCGCGATAATCGAGCTACTCAAAGAATTGCAGCGCGAGCTTGGCCTGTCTTACCTCTTCATCAGTCACGACCTGGCCACTGTCCGCGCGATCTGTGACGAGGCGGCCGTCATGCACTGGGGCGAAAAGGTCGAGCAGCTCACGCCTCAGGGCATGGCCGCCGGGGGCAGCCATCCCTACACCCGCCTCCTATTTTCCTCGGTACCCAAGCTTGATCCGACCTGGCTCGACAGCTTCGATCGGAAACCGGAACAGGCGATGGCCGGCTGAGAGCGTACTTGCGCATCACGGCGCGGACTGACCGACAGACGTCGGCGCAGCCTACAACCTATTCGCCAAACAGGCCCGCAAGGGGAAGGTGGCGCCGGTTTATCGGTGACTTAAGCACCACATAGCTGAAGTATTTGTCGATGCCGATATCCATGTCGGTCAATCGTTCCATGATTTCCTGGTATTCCGAAATGCCGCGAGCCACGAACTTGAGCAGATAATCGTAGCCGCCCGAGACGAGGTGGCATTCGATGACATTGTCGATCTTGCTGATCGCGGCCAGGAACCGCGCGAAATCGGTCTGACGATGGTTCTTGAGCGTTACTTCGGTAAAGACGGTCAGCATCTCCCCGAGCCGCGCGAGGTCAATATGGGCCGAATAGCCGACAATATATCCCTCGTCCTGCAACCTCTTCGTCCGCGTTAGGCATGGACTCGGTGATAGATGCACGCGCTCGGCCAATTCGACATTGGTCACCCGCCCGTTCTTCTGCAGCTCGGCCAGAATGTTGATGTCGATGCGGTCAAGCTTCATAAGCCGGCTCCTCCAGGAGGCAGAAGTACTCCGAGGAGCCTCGGTGTCAAGCTCTGGAAACGGCGCTATCGCCCGCTGGGCTGCCCATCCGTTTCCATGGCAAAAGTGCCAGCCGCGGCGTGCCGACTGCGCGCATGGTCTCGTCGGACGCGGCACAGCATACTCCGATCTCGCTGCGGGCACTAAGCCCGCCGCCATTCTCACAAATGAGGAAATCGTCCCGCATTGGGTGTGACCTTCGGCCCGAGGAGACTATGGTCGCGCCAGCCGAACCAAGAAGTAGATTCATGTCCGAACTCGACACCCGCATCGCCGCCCAGATCGCCACCGAAGTCGCCGCCCGCCCCGATCAGGTGCGCGCCGCCGTGGAACTGCTCGATGGCGGGGCAACGGTGCCGTTCATCGCGCGCTACCGCAAGGAAGTGACCGGCGGGCTGGATGATACGCAGTTGCGCCTGTTGGCCGAGCGGCTGACCTATCTGCGCGAACTGGAATCCCGCCGCGCTGCGATCCTCAAATCCATCGACGAGCAGGGCAAGCTCACCAGCGAGCTGACCGCCTCCATCATCGGCGCTGCCACCAAGGCCGAGCTCGAAGACCTCTATCTGCCATTCAAACCCAAGCGCCGCACCAAGGCCGAGATCGCCCGCGAGCGCGGCCTGGGCCCGCTGGCCGAAGCCATCCTTGCCAATCGCGGCGCCGATCCCGTGCTGCTCGCCGAAGGCTACATTACCGAAGAGGTGCCTGGCACCAGGGAAGCGCTTGAAGGCGCCCGCGACATCGTCATCGAGGGCCTGTCGGAAAACGCCGCCCTGCTCGGCCAGCTCCGCGCCTATATGCGCGACAAGGCCATGCTCAGTGCCAAGGTGCTCAAGGGCAAGGAAGACGCTGGCGCCAAATTTTCCGACTACTTCGCCCATTCCGAACGCTGGAACAAGGTCGCCGGCCACCGCGCCCTCGCCATGATGCGCGGCCGCGACGAGGACTTCCTCAGCCTCGATATCGAGGTGGATGCCGACGTCACCGACCCGATCAAACCCGCCGAGCGCTTCGTCGCTGCTGCGCTCAATGCGCAGGGCAATGGCGCAGGCGACAAATGGCTCCGCGAAGTAGCTGGCTGGGCCTGGCGCACGCGCCTGCGTGTCACGCTCTCCATCGACCTGATGGTCGAGTTGCGCGAGCGGGCCGAAGTCGAGGCCATCGGCGTCTTCGCCCGCAATCTCAAGGACTTGCTGCTGGCCGCCCCCGCCGGCGCCCGCGCCACTATGGGGCTCGATCCCGGCATCCGCACCGGCGTCAAGGTTGCGGTCATCGACGCCACCGGTAAGGTTCTCGATACCGAAACCATCTACCCCTTCCCGCCCCGCAACGACGTGATGGGCTCGCAGGCCGCCATTCAGGCGCTGATCAAAAAGCACGGCGTACAGCTCATCGCCATCGGCAATGGCACCGGCAGCCGCGAGACCGAAAAGCTGGTCGCCGACCTCATCGAGCGCCTGCCCGCCCCCAAACCGACCAAGGTCATCGTCTCGGAGGCCGGGGCCTCGGTCTATTCCGCGTCTGCGCTGGCCGCGGCCGAGTTCCCCAATCTCGACGTGTCCCTCCGTGGCGCTGTTTCCATCGCCCGCCGTTTGCAGGACCCACTGGCCGAACTGGTCAAGATTGAGCCCAAGGCGATCGGCGTTGGCCAGTATCAGCACGACCTCGACCAATACCGCCTTGGTCGCTCGCTCGACGCCGTGGTCGAAGACGCGGTCAACGCCGTGGGCGTCGACCTCAACACCGCCTCGGCCCCGCTGCTCGCGCGTATCTCGGGCCTTGGCCCGTCCGTCGCCGAAGCCATCGTCACGCACCGCGACGCCAATGGCCCGTTCCGCTCCCGCAAGGCACTGCTCGAGGTGCCGCGCCTCGGCCAACGCACCTTCGAGCAGAGCGCCGGGTTTCTGCGCATCACTGACGGCATCGAGCCGCTCGACGCGTCCTCGGTCCACCCTGAAGCCTATGGCGTGGCCCGCAGGATCGTCGCCGCCTGCGGCCGTGATCTCCGGACCATCATGGGCGACAAGTCTGCCCTGTCAGGACTTGATCCGAAGAGCTTCGTCGATGACCGCTTCGGCCTTCCGACTGCGCGCGACATCCTCTCGGAACTGGAAAAGCCGGGCCGCGACCCCCGCCCGGCCTTCAAGACCGCGACATTTGCCGAGGGCGTGGATGATATCAAACACCTCAAGCCCGGCATGATGCTGGAAGGCACCGTCACCAACGTCGCCGCCTTTGGTGCGTTCGTCGATATCGGCGTGCATCAGGACGGGCTGGTGCACGTCTCCCAGCTGGCCGACAAATTCGTCAAGGATCCCCACGAGGTCGTCAAGGCGGGCGACGTGGTCAAGGTTCGCGTCGTGGAAGTCGACGTGCCGCGCAAGCGCATCGGCCTCACCATGCGCAAGGAAATCGACACGACCGCCCCGCGTGAACGCCCCCGCGACCAGCCTCTCCGTGCCAACCAGCGCCCACCTCAGGAAGCCCCCCGCAGCACCGGCTCCCTGGGCGACATGCTCAACGAAGCCATGCGCAAGAAGACATAGCGCACAATGATGGTACTGCGAGGTACCCAGATAACTGGCCCACGTTGGCGGAGCTCGGTCTGATGGGCATATCCGCCTTGCGGCTACGGCGCTCGGTCGAACTGTAGGCCAGCCAGCACGCAGCCCTCAGCCTCACCGACCAGAAAAGCGCCACCAGTCTGGGAAATCGGGCAGGTCATGGGGAAGCTTGCATTGCCGACCGAACCTGTGGCTTCGGACATGACGAGTTCGGTGTCGCTCAGGGTATAACTTCCCTCTACGATTCGGCCGTCGTCACTGCTGAGCGTAAAGCGGTCGTCCTCGCCCAGGGTCAGCGACAAGCCCGACGCAGCGCCTCCGTCACTGGCCGTAAATCTGCCTATCCAGGCCGCGGAGTCCGCCGCCGATGTCGCCTGGCTGATGCGGGCTTCAAGTGCCGAAAGTTCGTCACCCCGCGCGGTCACGCTCGCTGCCAGTTCCTCGACCTGCGGCTGTAGCTCGTCACGCTGAGCCTGGTAGCCCTCGACATCCTTGGCCAGTTGCTCGCGGCGTGCATCCAGGTCGGCCACCTGCTGCTGCAGCGTCAGAACATCGGCCCCAGCGGTTTCGCTTTGCGCCGTGGCTTCAGCTGCCTGGTTCTGTACGGCGGCAAGCTCCTCGCGGGCCGATTGAAGCTGCGCCTGCGTATCGGCCAATGTAGATGTGGCGGTCGCCGCTTCTTCAGTCAGCTGAGCCGCCCGGGCGGTGGCTTCTGCCTCCTGATTGCGCACCTGTTCGAGACGAGCGCCGACGTCGGCGAATTGCTGATTGGCAGTTTCGATCTGGGTGGTCAGCTCTTGCTGCTGAGCCGCAAGGACGTCGGTTTCGGCGCGGGCATCGACCAATTGTTGCTCGATGGCTGCGGCATCGGCACGACGGGTTTCAAGGTCTTCAGTGGCTGTCGCCAGTTCGCCTTCGCGTTTGGCCAGTTCGGCATTGAGGTTGTCACGGGACGCCGAAACCGCAGCGAGATCTTGTTGAGCGGTGGCCAGCTGCGCAGCAATGTCGACCAGAGCGCCCTCGGTTGCTTCGCGCTCCTGAAGCTGCGCAGCGACGTCATCACGCTCCGTGGTCAGTGTTGCAATGGCCTGTTGCTGCCGGCCGCCCTGGCTTGCCGAGTTGATCCACACTGCAAACAAGGCGATCCAACCGGCCACGGCGATGATGAGGATGGTCAAGACGAGCGGTTCGCGCAGGCGCTTCGACAGGTCCGGCATGGCAGCGTGTCCTCAAGAGATTTTACAATCGGACAACGCATGCGCGTTGCCGTTGTTCCGAGGCTGAACAGAGCGTGAGGGCAGCATGACAGCCGAGTTGTCTCACTTGAGCTCGACCGGTCCCTGCAAGGGGTTGAAGTAGGAGTGACTACATGAGAGCGAGGCGACTGTAGCGAGACTCGCGCGACAGCAGGCCGGCCCCCACACCGTTGGCGGGGCGGGGCCGAACGGTGGCCCGTTCACAAAGAAGCGACAAGGAGACTATTGCAATATGGCCTGATGTCGGCTTCGCTTGGTCCATCGACCAAATACCGGCAAACTGTCGCTTTTCGGCGCTGCCATCGGGTTGGGAGGTCTTCCAATGAACAGAACACGAAGAATTGGGCTGTCTGGCGGCGCGGCGGTGATGGTCGCGGTTGGCTCCGCGCTCATCGCGGTATCGGGAACGGCGCCCGGGCTGGCAAATCCCGCGCTCCAAGCCGTACGGGTTCTGCCAGCGCCGCCATCGGAAAACCCTCTTCTGCTCGCCCAGGCCGAGGTGGCCCCGGTCCAGGCCCCGGTCTCCTACGCGGCCGATCAGGCCGATCGCGGCAAGCAGGATTACGAAGACAACTGTACCGAATGCCACGGCGAGGATCTCAATGGCGGGCTGCTGGGCGGGGCGCCGCTCAAAGGGCTGAGCTTTGAGGAGAAATATGCCAAGGGCGCGCCGGCCGGGATGTTGTTCGAGATCATGTCGGCCACCATGCCGCCCAACGCCCCGGGACGCTATTCTGCCAGCACCTATGCCGACCTGATGGCCTATATCCTCAAGCGGAACGGCTTCCGGCAGGGCGCGCCCCTGCCCTCCGACGTCGACGCGCTCTACGAGCTGATCATGGAGAAGTGAGCGGCGCGCCCGACAGCCGGCCCGGCGCGAGGAGGCGCACATGATTGGCGCGGAACTGACCATCCAACTGGTGGTGCTGCGCCTCTTTGCGGGGCTGATCATTGTCGCCGTACAGGGGGCGACGATCGCCGCCGCGGCAGTACTGCTTGGCGACAAGGGACCGCGCTATGACGGGCGGCTGACGCTGTTGCCTCTGGCACATCTCGACCTTCTGGGTCTGGTCTCCATCATGGTGTCGGGCCTGGGCTGGAGCAAGCCGGTCGCGATCGAGACCGCGCGGCTGCGGTTCGGGCGCTGGGGGCTGGTGATCGCCGCCTTGGCGGGCAGCGTGGCACTGCTGGTGGCCGGCTATCTGATCCTGCTGCTGATCATTCCACTGCTGACGCTGCTGCCCTATACTGCCGGGCTGACCGGGGCAGCCTTCGTGCGCGTCGCGGCGCGGCTTTGTGTCTGGATGGCACTGTTCTCCCTCTTGCCCGTGCCGCCGCTGGCCGGCGCTCACCTGCTGGCGGCGATCGGCATCCGCCTGCCTGCCTGGGTGGGCATCGTGATCGGGATTGGCCTGCTGGCTGCGTCGGCCTTCGGCATCACCAGGATGCTGCTGACGCCGGCATACGAGGTCGTCGCCCCGCTGGTCCTCGGGCTGGAGCTGGCCGGCTAGTCGATCGGGGCGGCGCCGTAGCGATCGAGAATGGCGGCGATGGTACCGTCGGCGGAAAGCTCGGCGAAGGCCTGGTCGATGGCGCCCTTGAGGGTCATGTCGCCTTTCCAGAGCCCGAAGACCAACTGGTAGCGCCCGAGCTCGGGTGGTGTCCACTGCACCGTCCAGCCGTTCTCCTCCGCAAGTTTGGTGGCCAGCATGGCCTCGGTCACCCCGGCGTCCAGCGTGCCGGCGGAAATGGCGAGGACCAGGGCGTCGGACGTGGTGAGCACACGCGCCGTGGCGCCCTCGGCGCGCAGGAAACGCGAGAGCCCTATGCGGTCGAGGCCCGAGACCAGCACCAGCGCGCCGACATCGAGGCCGGCAAGCGAGGTCAGCGGGACCGGCGAGATGATGGCCCAGCCGGTATCGGCATAGGGCGGACCGGTTTCGAGAAACGAGCGCGTCTGGACCGAGTTCACCACGCCGCCCGCGATCACCTGGCACTGGGCCCTGTTGAGGCCCCAGTTGCGTGGGTTGAAGTCGCGCCCCATGGCGCGGTTCTCGCTGAGCACCAGCGACACGCCGATGCGCCCGGCAACCTCGCGCAACAGCTCGATGTCGATACCGGGCCGTTCGGGATCGCCGGTGACCAGCGGCGGATAGGCAGGCGGAACGCAGGCCTTCAGCGTTGCGGCGGCACGCACCTCGGAAAGCGAGGTGTCCGGCGGCAGGAAGGTGACCGCCAAGAGCAGCACCAGGACCACGGCGATGCCCCCGAAATTGCGCAACAGGCCGCGGAAAAAAGCCATCGGCGCCTCAAGCCCGGTTGAAGTCGTAGAGCGCGATGGCGAACAGCACCACGCCGGAAACAGCCATCACCACGATCCCCATCCACGGGTCGAACTGGTTGTAGTCGATCAGCGCGCCGCGCAGAGAATCGACCGCGTAGGTCAGGGGATTCCATTCAACGATCGTGACCAGCCAGTCCGGATAGACCACCCTCGTCTGGGCCCGGGACAGGGACGGGTCGAGCGGAAAGATCGAGCTCGAGGTGAAATAGAGCGGCAGGATGACTGCGTTCGAGAAGATACCAAAACCCTCGAAGGTGCGGATGCGGTTGGCGATCACCACGCCAAGGGAGGTGAGCGCAAAGGCGAGCATCGCCATCAGCCCCAGCGCCGAGAGGATGTCGGTCCAGGTCAGCGCCACGCCGGCGAAGCGCGCCAGGATCAGAACGAGGCACCCGTGCAGCACCGCCACGGTGGCACCGCCCAGTATCTTGCCAAGCAGCACCGTGGCCCGTGACAGGGGCGAGACCAGGACTTCGCGCAGGAAGCCGAATTCGCGGTCCCAGATCACCGAGACGGCCGACTGCACCGAGGTGAACATGATGTTGAGCGCGACGACCGCGGGGAAAATGAACTGGAGATAGGTGAAGGGCACGACAAAGGTGGTCGCGCCATAAACCTCGCCGCGGAAGTAGGGATTGAGACCGATCCCCAGGATCAGCACCCACAGAATCGGGCGACTGAGTCCGCCGACCAGCTGGCCGCGGTCGCGCACCGCCCGCATGACTTCCCTCAGCCACAGTCCATACAGCCCGCCCAGTTGCACCAGCAGCCATGAGCGGCGGGAAGCAGGAGCTACATCGGTATCGCTCATCTGGTGTGTTCTCCTCCGTGACGACCGAAAGCCGCCGTACGCTCGTGGGCGCCAGCGCCCTGGTCGCGCAATTCGCGTCCGGTCAGCGACAGGAACACCGATTCAAGGCTTGGCACCTCGTTGGAAAGCGCGCGGATGCGGGTGCCGAATTCGGCCAGAAACGTCTCGACGAACGGATCGTCGGACTTGAGCACGATTTCTTCGCCGGTCTGATGGACCACCCGCTCGGCGAAGCGCCTCAGGATTTCGGCGCGATCGGCGTCAGCTCGCGGCAAGACCCTTAGCAGCTGCTGCCCATGGGCACGGCGCAAGGCGGCGGGCGTGTCGATAGCCAGCACCTTGCCATTGTCGATGATGCAGACCCGGTCGCAGCTCTCGACTTCCTCGATATAGTGGGTGGTGACCACCACGGTGAGCGCCCGGTCGGCCTGCAGGCGGCGGACATAGTTCCAGATGCGCTCGCGCGTCTGGGCGTCCAGTCCGACGGTGGGCTCGTCAAGAAGCATGATCTCGGAATCGTGGATCAGCGCACGGGCGATCTCGAGCCGCCGCTTCATGCCCGAGGACAGGCTGCGCACCGGCTTGTCGGCCCAGTCGGCAAGTTCGACGAGGGCCAGCATTTCCGCAATGCGTTGGCGGCGCAGGCGGCGCGGGACGCCGAAGACCAGGCCGTGCAGGTTGAGATTTTCCCGGACGGTCAGGCGGTCGTCAAGGCTGGGCTCCTGGAAGACGATGCCCAGCCGGCTGCGGGCCGCGAGCGGGGCGCGCACGACATCGTGGCCGGCCACCTCTGCACTGCCGCTGTCGGGCCGCAGGACGGTGCACAGGATGTGCAGGAGCGTCGTCTTGCCGGCACCATTGGGCCCGAGCAGGGCGAAAAGCTCGCGCCTGCCCACTTCGAAGCTAACCCCGTCCAGCGCCAGCGTGCGCCCGTAGCGCTTGGAAACGGCGTCGACGCGGATGGCGGGTTGAGGCAATGCCTGGGACGACGACAGGTCAGCCATTACGGGGCCGCCGTGGCAGGGAAATCGAAGTCATCGAGTATCGCGCCGATGGTCCCGTCGGCGGTGAGCGCCGCGACCGCCTCGTCGATGGCGCTGCGCAGGAAAGTCTCGTCGGACAGCAGCAGCGCGCCCACACCCAGGCTCGTGGGCGGCATTGGGTTGGAATCGATCGCGCGCAGGTCGGCATAGGAGGAGTCTGCGCGCTGCTTGGCCCACAGAACAGGGGCCCAGACGAGCGCGACGTCGACGGTGCCGTTGAGCAGCGACTCGAGGGCGAGGTCGTTGGTCCCCATGGGATAGGTCGGCCAGCGCTGCTCGGCCGGTAACGCGATCAGGTAGGAGACCAGCCGGACATGCGCCGAGGTGCCAATCGTCGCGCCGATCGGACGCCCGGGCGCCAGATCGGCGAGCGATCGGATGTCAGGGTCGGCGGTGACGAACACGTATTGCGTTTCATAATACGGCCGGGTCAGCGTGACCCAGTTGGCAAATCCCTCAGGGATCAGCTTGAAGCCCATATGCATGTCGCAGTGCTCCAGCATGAGCCCATAGACTCTGGTAATGTCCTCCTGGACGACGGCGCTTTCGACGACGTATCGGTGCGGCTCGAGCAGCAACGCCCCGGCAACGGCGTCGGCGATGGCGCCGGCGACCTCCCAGTCGGCGTCGCGTCGATCAACGCAATAACGAAGCTGGGATTCATCGAGCCGCCGGCCAAGGTTCCACTGACCGTGGGCGTAGGGCTTTTCGAAGAATTCGGGTTCGCCCTGGGCCGAGACCTGCCCCTGCGCCAGCAAAGCCAGCATGCATGCGAGCACAGCGGCCAGCAGGTGCCTCGTCAGCCGCGGGAATGGGAAAGCGATGCGCAAGATCGGACCTCACAAACGCACCGGGCGGACTGGAGATTTCCAGGTCCGCCCGGGCCGGTTTTCGGGATCAGCCTAACTAATCAATCGGGAAGCGCGAACACGTATACGGTCGCCGGGTTGTGGGTCGGAAGCTTGATGTCCGGCGTCAGCGATTGCAGGCGGCCCAGGCCGGAGGCCCAGTTCGCAACAATCGCAACATACTGCTTGCCGCCCGCCTCGTAGGAGATCGGGAAGGATTCGAGCGAATTGCTCATCTTGCCACTCTCCCAGAGGATATCACCGGTCTCGTCGTCGAAGGCGAGGAACTTGCGGTCAAGAGTGCCCACGAAGACCACGCCGCCGGCCGTTGGCAGGGTCGAACTGACGACCGGCGCATATTGCCGATGCGACCAGGTGGTCGACTGGTCGGACACTTTGACGGCGTCGACGCGGCCGTAATTGCCGTCGCTGTCCGGGGTCGGCACACGATCAAAGGTCGCCCGTCCGCCACTCGTGTAGATCTCGCCCGGATCGAGCGGCTGCGGGGTGGTGTTCGAGCAGAACTCAACCAGTGGCAGGTAGATCGTCTCAGTCTTGGGGCTGTAGGACGTGGCCTGCCAGGCCCGCCCGCCCGGGTCGGCCGGGCAGTTGAAGGTGGTCTGACCGATATGCGGAACGGTTTCGGGATTGATGGTCTTCTCGCCCGTTTCCTGGTTGATGGACAGCACCACGTTTTGCGGCACGGTTTCCTTGGCCCACAGCCACTCGCCGGTGTTCCGATTGAGCGCTTCGATGATGCCGAGCTTGCCGGTCGTCACCACCATGTCGTCGATGAGCAAGCGCTCATAGACGTAGTCGAGGTCGAGAGAGTCGGTCTTGAGGTACTGGTGGTACCACTTCAGCTCGCCGGTATTCGGGTCAAGGGCAAGCGTTGAGTCGGTGTAGAGTGCGTCGTTGCTGTCGTCCGGATCGGCGCTCTCGGGGAGTAGCCCGTTGATCTCGGCGATCCACGGATAGGGCTGGCCGACACCGGCGAAGACCAGGTTCTGCACTGGGTCATAGGAGCCAGTGATCCACGCCGAAGCGCCGTGCCGGCTTTCCAGCGGGATGCCGTTCCAGCTATTGCCCTCAGGCGTATCGCCGCGGGCGATGGTGTGGAAGCGCCACATTTCTGCGCCGGTGTCCGGGTCGTGCCCGGTGTAGAAACAGCCGCCGGGCTGGGCGTTGCTGCAGCTGGTCATGCCCTGGACAATGACGCCGTTGGCGACAATCGGGCCGCTGGAATAGGCGAAGCCTTTTTTGAAGTCGGCGACCTGCTTGTCCCATACCAACTGGCCGGTCTTGATATCGAGCGCAAGAATATGGGCGTCGCGGGTCGCGACGATCAGCTTGTCACCGTAGATCGCCTTGCTGCGCTCGCCATTGGGGTTCACCTCATCCGGCAGCTCGTACTGATACTCCCAGATCAGGTCCCCCGTGGCGGCGTCAAGCGCCTGGATAAGGTGAGTGGAATTCTGGATGAACATGATTCCGTCATGGACCAGCGGGGTTTCCTGCGTCCGTCCGCCCGGCGTCATGCCCCAGGACCAGACCAGCTCAAGGTCGCTGACGTTTTCCTTGTTGATCTCGTCCAGTGGGCTGTAGCCCCACCCATTATAGGTGCGACGCCACATCAGCCAGTCGCCGTCCGGCGGGTCCTGCAGCATCTCGTCGGTAACCGGCGTTATGGCGTCGATCGGGTTGTCTTGGGCCACGGCCGCTTGCATGGCAAATAATGATATCGACGAAGCGGCGATCGCAAGCAGTTTACGACTACCCGTCATAGTAGCCTCCCCTCAATTTGCTGTGACTAGCGCTAAGGCTCGATCGCATTTTTTTCGAAGAGGATTGAGCCGGCTCAATAATTGTACGCTAGCTTACTTTGACCGTAGACCCTTGCGCCGGGCACCGTCAACTGGACGCACCGCTCACATTTAGGCGAAGCCCACACGCCTCGTGTTCGCGGCCGAGGAACACTTGCTTTCGGCGAGCTTGACGCGGCCTATGGAAAACGCTTGCCTTGGCCTATCCTCGGGACAAAATCCGAGCCGGGGCTAGCAACAGGAAGGGCGCGTCCCGCGTCGCTCCGCCTTTCCTCGATACGTCACTGCGGGCGGTAGAAGTCGGATTGAGGATCGGCCAGCACGAGTTCGCGCATCCGCGATGAGAGGTAGGCGCGCAGCTTGATATAGCGCTCGTCCGCCCAGGCATTGTAAGCCCAGCGCGGGCGGTCGAGATCGACATCCAGCGTCTCGACAATTCGTCCCGGCCGGGGCCCCATGAGGACGATGCGGTCGGAGAGGATGATCGCCTCGTCCACGCTATGCGTCACGAAAAGCACGGTCGACTGCTGTTGGCTCCAGAGCCGCATGAGCTCCATCTGCATGAGTTCGCGGGTTTGCGCGTCTATGCTGGCAAAAGGCTCGTCCATGAGGAGGACACGCGGCTTCGTGACCAGGGCGCGCGCAATGGCAACGCGCTGCTTCATGCCGCCCGATAGCTCGTCCGGATAGGCATCCTTGAAGCGCGTGAGACCCACCGTCTCCAGCTGCTCCCGCGCCATTCTCGCCCGCTCCTCGCGCGAATGCCCCTGCTCGCCTAGAGGGAACTCGACATTGGCCTCAACCGTAAGCCAGGGAATCAGACGGAATGACTGGAATACGAAGCCCATGCCGGGGCCGGGCTTCGGCGACTCCCCATGAACGCGGATTGAGCCATGTTGCGGCTTGAGCAGACCGTCTACCAGCCGCAGCAGCGTGGTCTTGCCGCACCCCGAAGGCCCGAGCACGCTGACGAAGAGCCCGTCGGGCACCGATAGGTTGATGTCCTTGAGCGCAACGATCTCCTGCTTCAGGCGGGCGGAGCGGAAGGAAACACCTACGCCGCGAAGGTCTATGGCGGCGACGGGAGAAGGCAATTGATCTGGAATTCTTCCCCCCCGTCGGATAGTCGTTCCTCACCGGGCAGCGGCGTCACCGTCCACAGTGCCCAGGTCAGCAAGTACCGCGTCCACGGGGCCGAAGTCCACCCACTGGTCCAAAGTCACCGGGGTCACACTGGCAAAATCCTCGGTCGAATAGAGCCAGTCCTGGGTGTATTGCAGGTCGGTGGCGTTCATGCCGCCGTTGACGCTCCAGCTCGTTGCGAACGTTGCCGCCAGCGCCTGGAGGCCAGCCTCGTCGGTGTTCGGCGCGTAAGGCACCATGGCCGCGGCCCAGCTGTTGGGATCGGCCGCAAAATCGCGCGAGAGCTTGATCAGCGCACGGATGACGCCCTGCACTTCGGCGCCGCGCTCGTCGAGCACCTTCTGGGTCACGACGTTGACCTTGTTGATGACCGGAGCGGCCGCGTAATATGGCTCCTGGTCGATGAGGAGGTGGTAGCCGGTCTTGTCCGGGATCGACATCCAGACACCGATCGACATCGTGGTGGCGTCGATCTGACCCGCGACCAGAGCCTGCGCGCGGACGTTGGGCTGGCCAATGGCAACCACTTCCATCGCGTTGATATCGAGGCCCCCGCCAGCGAGCACTTTCATCGACAACGAGTGATCAAGGCTGCCTACGCGGCCGACTCCGAACGTGCGACCGGCGAGGGCAGCGACGGTCGTGATGTCGTCCTTGGCTGCGATAACGTAGGGCAGTGACTTGTTTGGTGAGGTCACCGCCTTCAGGTCGGTGGCGCCCTGAGCGACGAGGAGCAGCAGGCCATCGACGCTGACATTGGCCATCTCGCCTTCGCCAGCGGCCAGCGCTTGCAGGGCCGATGGCGTCTGCTCGACGCGGACGAGCTCGACCTCGACACCTTCGGCTTCGAAGTAGCCCTTCTCCAGCGCCAGATCCATGACCGAGTTGGGAACGAGCGGCGGCTCAAGGTGGGTGAGGATCAGCCGGAACGGTGCCGCGGTCGCCGGCTGTGCGAGCATCAGTGCTGCGAGCGCGGGTAGAAGAAGTTGGACAAATTTCTTCATGGTTTCCTCCTTGGGTGGTCAGGTTGGAGCATCGCCCCGCCAGCGCTCAAGGCGCAGTTGCAGGTGGCGAAGGAGTTCGGTGACGATGACGCCCACGGTTGCGAGGATCAGGACGATTACGAAGTACTCGGCCATGCGGAACGTGTTGCCATAGATGGCGAGGAGGCCCCCCAGTCCGCGAACGGCAGTGTAGAGCTCGGCGACCACGGTGTTGATCAGTCCAATGGTCGCGCCGATGCGGAGGCCAACGACGATGAAGGGCACCGCGCTCGGGATGGTGATCCGGGTGAAGATGCGCCACCGGCTCGCACCCACCGACTTCGCCATCTCGACGAGTTCGTCGTTCGAGGCGAGGACACCGGCGTAGGTGTTAAGAAGGATCGGCATCGTGGCGCCGAGAAAGACGATGAAAACTTTCGCCTGCACCCCGAGGCCGAGCAGGACGATGATCAGCGGAATGAAGGCGACCCGCGGCGTCGCGGCCAGCGCGTTAACATAGACGTCGAGCGTTTTGCCGAGCGGCCGGAACCCGCCCATGATGACCCCCGTCGGCACCGCAACCGTGGCGGCGAGCGCAAAGCCAAGACCATAGACAGTCAGGCTGTCCCCGATCGCGATCCAGAGCCGAGCCTCCGAGAAGAGGCGCTGTGCGGCCTCGAAGGTCGCGAGCGGCGTCGGGAAGAGATTCCGAGGAATGAGTTCGGACGCTATGGTCCAGCCGGCCAGAAGGAGGGCCAGGAAACCGAGGCGATAGAGCAAAATAATCATGGCTCAACTCCCCAACAGCCCCATTGTTAGCGCCGATCGGGCGTGCAGGGTCCAATAGCCGCTATAGGTTTCTCTTCTAGCGGCCGTATCCGCTAGGTTTGAGGAAGGGCGGCACCGGGCCGATCTTCGGCCGCACCTGGTCCTGGGCGACCTCACGCAGGGTGTCGATCAGCGCCGAGTAGGGCGCAAGATGGCGGTACTGCGAGGGAACCAGCGCCACCAGCGGACGCGGAATGCCAACCGTCACCTCGTAGAGCCGGATGCCGCCGAGAACCGAGGCGCCGGCAAAGCAGGAGAGCGCCGGTGCGAGGCAGACGCCAAGCCCGGCGCGCACCATCGCCACGGCAACCTCAAAGCTGCGGCACTGTGCGACGACCCGATGGTTGGTCAGGGTAGTCTCATACCACGCCTCGATCCGCTTCTGGTGCTGCGTGCCGTAGATGAAGTGGATCCCGTTGTTGAGGATCGCACGCTGCGCCGCATCGAGCCTGTCCTCGGACGTAACGCCATCGAGCTTGAGCGCCTCCGGCACGACAAGGACATAGGGGTCATCGAGCAGCGGCACCTGCACAAAACCCATGCTGGCCTGGGCAATCGAACTCGCCGCAACGATCCCGACATTGGCCCGCCGAGCATAGAGCATCGCCAGTACGTCGCTCGGACTGCTCTCGTGCAGGTCGAAGCCTATGTCCGGATATTGGTCGTGGAAGCGGCGGAGCGCCTGCGGCAGCAGAACCCGGACAGGTGAGCTGATCCCCGCGATGCCGATGGTCCGGGTGCCGCCGGCAAAGCCGCTGAGCCCATCCTCGAGCTGCTGCATTTCGCGCATCACCGGTTCGGCGCGATCGAGGAGGAAAGTCCCGATCTCGGTCAGCGTCATGCGCGCCGCCCGACGCTCGAACACCTGGTGCCCGATGCTCGCCTCGAGCTTGGCTATCTGCTGGGACAGCGACGGCTGCGACAGCCCGAGCTGTTTGGCGGCCCGGCTCACCGTTCCAGCATGGGCAACCGCCCACACAACACGCAATTGGTGAAGGGTCAGGTGAGGGCCGCCGATAGTCTTGGTCATGATCGGCATGTAGCTGGCGTACCCAAGAATTTCGAGCGGGAGTTAATGGCTTCCATCACCAGATGCGAGCTCAGATGGCCCGTCGGTCGCGCAGATATTTGCGCCGGACAATGGTGCGCGGCACTGGTGAAAGAACTGTTAGCATGGTGCGTGCCTGGGTGACGGCACCACCCTCACCCATCACCGAACGCGACACCTCGGTCGGCCTGTACGCTTCAAGAAGAAGGCCCAGGAAAGCCCTGGGCCCAGTTGAATTGGTCAGCCTTGCAGGTTTGGCTTGAAAACCTGTCGACCTCAAGCGCCGTTGCCGGGTTCCGCGTGAGTTAGCCATCCCGTCGACAGCCAACGTTTGGCCTGGCTCATCACCCGCCGCCGCTGAATCAGGTGTTCGGTCAGCAGCGCCTTCACCGTGTCGGCCGCCGATGCGTTGCCCAGCGGACTCAACATCATATGGCCGTCCATCCGGGCATGGATGACGTTGTTTTCGACGTAGTAGCTGGCACGATGAATCTTACCATCATGCGTAACTTCAACAGTCTGGACTAGACATTCGCGTTCCTGTTTCATGGCCACCTCCGGCCATAACCATGGACATCGACGTCACCGCTTTCAAGTTAGCATTGCTGACCATTTTACAGGGCGCGGCGTGGCGCTGACCGCATCCGTATTGGGCCAGATCCTATCGCATTGCTCGTCTAAATCGTCTCAGAGATGGACGACAAAGTAGCGGGAACAATCTGGGGTTCGGAGGCAAAGACCATCGCCCGATTTCGCCCCGCGCGCTTGGCGGCATAGAGCGCTTCATCGGCCTGTCGCTGGAGACGCTCAGGGGCGTGCTTCTCCGGACTGGTAGGCCCCGCCGCAACTCCGATACTCACTGTGACAAACGGTGCCACCCGTGAACCGGGGCTTGGAAATGCGGCTGCGGCGATGGAACTGCATATCTGTTCGGCCACCGCGAGAGCTTCGGCAGCCGTGGCGTTAAACAGGAGGATCATGAACTCCTCGCCGCCATAGCGGGCGACGCAATCCTGCTTGGATCGCAGGTTATGTTTGATGAGGTTTGCCACCTGCTGGAGGCAGCGATCGCCTTCGGCATGGCCGCGCTGATCGTTCAACGCCTTGAAATCATCGATATCGCACATCAGAACCGCGACCGTGTCGGCTTCCAGCCAGAGCTTGCCAAGCAGTTCGCGCATCCAGCGGCGGTTGGCCACGCCCGTCAGCGGGTCGATCTTGGACAGCTCGTCGAGCCGATGATTTGCTTCGGCCAGCTCGGCCACGTGTCGGCGATCTCGCAGTTCAAGCAGGAAGGATTTCTGCGCCAGGATGGTGGCGGTCCGCCGCGCCATGACGGTCGCGATCACCCCACAAAAATAGAAAAAGAACCCCGATAGGGCGCTCCGGGCCTCTACCATGGGATTTTGCAGCTGCAACAGGAGGTAGAGGCTGAGAACGATGGCGGCCAGAGCCACGGTGTGGCGCATGGGCACGGTGAAAATGATGATGCCGGTGATGGCCGTAAAGACCATCACATTGAGAAAGCGCTCGTAGAGCTCGCCCCCACCGGCCACACCCATCAGGCCGACGCCGAGCAGCATGAAGAACATGGCGACCGTCAGCGACCAGTGCAGCACACGATTTGACCGACGCTTGCGCCAGACCAGGAGCGCCGCAAGGGCGGCAGCGAGGACCATCGCCGCAGGCAGCAGCATCGCCACCCCAGATGTTTGGGGCAGCAGAACCAGGTTCAGCACCAGGGTCAAACCCTCAAGAACCATGACCCAGACCAGCCAGGATCGAACAATCATGGCGGCTTGTCGCCAGGTTCGATCCCAGAACGCCTGGGCCACCTGACCCTTAAGCCGGATGTTGCGGGTTCGACCCGAGAGGAGGCGCTCGACCTCTGCCATAATCGACAGATCTTGAACATGCGCGTCCAGAACGCCCGCTGCCGTCACGGACCTGTACGATTGGACGTTCATCGTTCAGTTCGCGCCACAACCGAAGGACGCCTGGACCTGGTCATCCCTTCTTTCCGTTCCCGTTCCCGTTCCCGTTCCCGTTCCCGTTCTCACTGCCGCGGCCGTTGCCGTTCTCAGCATTGCCGCCGCCCCTGCCCGAGGATTCGCCGCCGCTGCCGCCAGCATTGCTGACGCCGCCCGACTTGTCGTTGCCATTTCCGTTGTTCAAGGACCCGCCCGCATTGCCGTTGGCCGAACCGGCCGAAGCGACATTTTCGCCTGATTGGCCCTGGGCGAGCGAGGCGGACGGGTTGGGCTGGGTCGCCGCAGGCGCGGGTGGAGCCGGCGCGTTTATGGCGCGGGCTATGATATTGTCAAAAGCAATGGGGGTTACGCCCGTGGAAACCTGCTGGCCAGCCTCGACGTATACGGAGCTATCCGCCCGAGTGTCCGCGACCGCCACGACCCCGCGGGCGACAGCAACCGTTGAGCCCTCCTCGGAGGTGGCGACCGTAAAGGCGGTGCCCTTTACGATGGCAGCAAGATAGGACGTCTGAACGGCAAAGTGCTGGACGTTCCGCGCTTCCGCATCGACCCCAACCGTACCAGCGTGATTATAGACGGTAGTGAATCCGGCGCTGTCGGCGATCTGCGCCGTGGTGTCAGGCCCGAACTCGATCGTCTCCTGCCCTCGCACCAGGGTAATCCGCCCATCGGGCGCGCTCTTGATCACGCGATCGTCGGGCACCACGCTGCCGCGAAACAGTTGCACCCAGGCGCCATTTTCCAGGGCGAACACCCCCCCTCGCAGGCGCACGGCAGTCCAGTCGTCTGCCACGGCTCCCGCCGGGCTCATGATGAGCGCTATCGATACGATGGTGCCTGACACAAAGCGCTTGCGCATTTGCGATCCCCTCAGTTTTTGATGTTCGACCCTTGGGAGAATGGGGCGGGCTCGGGTAGCAAAGCCTTAACGAGACCCGCAATGATCGGCGGAAGGTTTAGAAGGCCCTAACCAGACCGCCTAGAATGCGATGATTTGCAGGGTCGCCAGACAGGTCGTGACCATACCGATAGTCCAGACGCAGCGCGACGTCCGAGGTCAGGAGGAAATCTGTGCTGATGCCGATGGAGGCAAAAGCGCCGGTCGCCGTGCTATGACCGAGGCCCGCATTTCCGAAAACGCTCAGGGCATCGGTCAGTGGCAGCCCGATCCGGACGCCGGCCTCTATCTCGGCATCGCCGTTCGAGACCAAAGCCAGCCCTTCGACGCCAATAAGCAGATCCGAGGCGTGCACGGTATTGCCGACGACAATGCCCAGCGCCGCACCGCCAGGCCCGTTGGAAGAATATCCTGCCAGAATGCCGGCATAGAGCCCATCCGTGCCGACTGACACATAGGTTGTGGGCAGAGGCGGAAGGTCGGGCAGTACTGGCATGGGGCCGGCCATAACCGGACCTACCGTGCTCGAAAACAAAGCCGCGACCAGAGCGAAAACCCGCACATCAACCTCCCCGATATGTCGAATGGACCGTAATCGATCATGGTTACCGCCGCTTTAAGGAGCGCGCTCTTGCCAGGATGGTTGCTCGTGCCGGACTTGCCGCTGCCGCCTTCGCTAGGCAACGGCAGGGTGGCGTATGCCCAGGCAATCTGCTCAAGTACAGGTGAGGAGGCCGCCATGCCATTTGTCGACGAGAGCCATCCCCTCTGGGAGGTGAAGAACCTTAAGCGGGCCCTTCACGCGGCCGGGGTGGCCCTCTGGTCGTGGAGCGTCGAAACGGACGCCTTTGCGATGGACGAGCAGGCCTTCGAACTATGGGGCCTGCCGCAGAAGAGCGAGGTGACGTTCGAGGATTTGTCGTCCCGTATCCATCCTGCGGACCGGGATCGGGTGCGGGCCGCATTCACCGCGACGCGGGCGCTAATCGGCGCCTACGAGATCGACTTCCGAATCCTCCTGGACCAGGAAATCCGGTGGGTCTCTGCCCGCGGCCTGGGCAATGACGAGGGGCTGCACAAGGGCCAGATGTCCGGCGTCTTCCTCGACGTCACTGGTCGCAAGCAGGCCGAAGAGGGCCATGAACTCCTCGCCGGGGAGATGAGCCATCGCGTCAAGAATCTGCTGGCTATTGCAGCCGGCCTCACCAATCTGACATCCCGCTCGACCACCTCGGTCGAAGAGATGGCCAAGGAGTTGACGGAACGCCTGACCGCGCTCGGAAGGGCTCACGACCTCGTCCGTCCCCTGCCCGGGCACCAGGGCCGGGCCGCCCTGCTGGGTGATCTCATAGCCGTGCTCCTGGCACCCTATGACGATTCTGGCGCCTTTAGCGGGCGCATCCGCGTTGCTGTTCCGCGCATGGGCATCGGCGAGGTGTCGGCGACCACCCTGGCCCTGGTCATCCACGAACTGGCCACAAACTCGTTGAAGTATGGCGCTCTCTCGGTGGGGTCAGGAATGCTGGACATCTCGGGAACGTCGTTAGACGATGAGGTCAGCATGGTATGGACCGAACGTGGTGGTCCGTCTGTAGCGCCTCCGGATGGGCAAGGGTACGGCAGCAAGCTTCTCAACCGCAGTGTTTCCGGACAGCTTGGCGGATCCATCAAGACCGACTGGTCGGAAGAAGGCGTCATTGTCACGGTAACAATGAATGCGCAGCGGTTATCGCGCTGACGGACCCGCATCGTGAAGCCGTCCTGATCAGTCTTTTCAAGGGGCGCGCTCTGGAGCGTGACCCGGCGCGCCTTGGTGTCGGCCACGGCGGTGCGCGCCGGCCCCGATAGTTGGTATTGGCAACTCCGGGCCTGATCGAATTGAGCATGCGCGTGCCGAGCCATCCCAGGCAGAGAAACATCCTTCCAGGTGGTTGAAACCGGCCGTCTGCAGGCGCAGCTTTCAACACCTGATGCTTGCGTTAGTAGGAGAAGAAAATGAAGCTTTCGAAGTCGTTACTGGCTATTGGCCTGGTGCAGCTGGCCTTGGCTACACCCGTATTCGCGCAGTCGGCACTCGACCAGATCAAAGAGGCCGGCGAGCTGCGGATTGGTACTGAAGGCACCTACGCGCCGTTCACCTTCCATGACGCTTCGGGCGCGCTGGTGGGCTTTGACGTGGAGATCGGGCGTGAGGTCGCCGAGCGCCTCGGTGTGGAAGCCGAGTTTGTCGAAGGACCGTGGGACGGCTTGATCGCGGGCATCGACGCCAACCGCTATGACGTGGTGATCAACCAGGTCGGCATCAACGAGGAGCGTCAGGCCAAGTACGACTTCTCCGAGCCCTACATCGCCTCCAAGGCGGCACTCGTGGTCAAGGGCGACAATGCCGACATTACCAGCTTCGAAGACCTGTCGGGCAAGCGGTCGGCACAGACGCTGACCAGCAATTACGGCAAGCTGGCCCAGGAATATGGCGCGGAAATCGTTCCGACCGAAGGCTTCGATCAGTCCATTGCTCTTGTGCTGCAGGGGCGTGCCGATGCGACGATCAACGACAGCCTGTCCTTCTTTGATTTCAAGAAGCAGCAGCCCGACGCCGATGTGAAGATCGCCGCCACCGAGGCGGACGCCGATTTCTCGGGCGTGTTGCTGGCCAAGGGCAAGCCGGAACTGCTCGAGGCCATCAATGCCGCCCTCGCCGCCATCAAGGATGATGGCACCTATGCCGAGATTTCCCAGAAATACTTCGGCGAGGACGTCTCGCAGTAGCCTTGTCGCCTGGGGCTGTTTACAAGGATCGGCCGACGCTTTCGGCCGATCCTTTTTTCACGACTGACGGAATCGCCTGATGCCGCACTGGCTCTCCTTGATGATCGAGTCGCTACCGTCACTGCTGTGGGCCTGCCTGGTCTTCACGGTGCCGCTGACGCTGCTATCCTTTGCCCTGGGCCTGGGTGTCGGCTTCGTGGTGGCGCTGACGCGGCTCTTCGCCCCCGGTCCATTGGTTGCCCTGGTCCGCTTCTATGTGTGGATCATCCGGGGCACGCCGCTGCTGGTGCAGCTCTTCCTGATCTTTTACGGCCTGCCCAGCGTCGGCATCGTGCTCGATGCCTTCCCGGCGGCGCTGATCGGCTTCACGCTCAATGTGGGCGCCTATACGTCCGAGATCATCCGGGCGGTGCTCGTATCGGTACCCAAGGGACAGTGGGAGGCGGCCTATTCGATCGGCATGACCTGGCGACAGGCGATGTATCGCACCATCCTGCCCCAGGCCGGTCGCATCGCCGTGCCGCCGCTGTCCAACACCTTCATCTCGCTGGTCAAGGACACTTCCCTTGCCGCCGCGATCACGGTGCCGGAGCTGTTCAGGGCGGGGCAACGCATCGTCGCCACCAGCTATGAGCCGCTGATCCTCTATGTCGAGGTTGCGCTCATTTATCTGGTGGTGAGCTCGGTGCTCTCCAGCTTGCAGGCGCGGCTGGAAAAACGTCTTTCCCGCTACGGCGGCTATATCGAGGCAGCGTCGTGATCACCCTCGAACACATCCACAAGAGCTTTCAGGACAACCATGTTCTCAACGGCGTCAGCCTGATTGTTCCCGAAGGCGGCGTCACCGCACTGATCGGCGCCTCGGGAAGCGGCAAGAGCACGCTGCTGCGCTGCGTCAACCTGCTGGAAATTCCGCAATCGGGGCGCGTGCGCATCGATGACGCGATCATCGATTTCTCGCCGGATGGAAAAGTCCACCGCAATGCCATCCTGGCGCTCCGGCGCAAGACCGGCATGGTGTTCCAGAATTTCCAGCTCTTCCCCCATCTCACCGCGCTGGAAAACGTCATGGAGAGCCTGGTGACCGTATTGAAGTGGCCGCGCGAAAAGGCGCGGATACGGGGAATGGAATTGCTGGAAAAGGTCGGCATGGTGGAGAAAGCCGAGGCCTGGCCCGCCAATCTCTCAGGCGGTCAACAGCAGCGCGTGGCGATTGCCCGGGCGCTGGCCCCTACCCCCAAGGTGCTGCTGTGCGACGAGCCGACCTCGGCGCTCGATCCGCAACTGGCGGTGGAAGTGGTCGAGGTGCTGGCACAACTGGCGCGCGAGGGCACGACCATGCTGATGGCGACCCACGATCTGCGACTGGCTGCCACCATCGCCAGCAATGTGGTGTTCCTCGATGCTGGCGAGATCGTCGAGGCCGGTTCGGCCAGGCAGGTCTTCGGCGCTCCGGCAGAGGAGCGCACCAAGCGGTTCGTCTCGACCCTGACCGCGCAAACCACGCTGGGCGCACCGGATTCTCCGGCTGGCTAACGTCGCTGCCTGCCTCAAACTTCCATACGAGTCGCTTGCGCTGACGCGGGACTTCGCGCAAAACCAGCACACGGCACTCGCCGCATCCCCACCAGACAGCCTCTCAGGAACTTCTCATGGTCGGAACCACAATTCTCGTCTTGCTCGTGCTTGCCGCACTGGTCGCTGCGGCGGTGTGGTACTGGATCATGGAATATCCCCGTCACCCCCGCTACCACGTGCCAGCCTATGGCACGGCGCCGCAGATTCCCGAGGCGCATCCGCAGGGTGCCATGCCGACCCTCAAGATGCCAACCGCCAAGGGCTGGGCGCCGGGCGACAAGCCAACGCCAGCGCCGGGTCTGTCGGTCAGCGCCTTCGCCATGAAGTTCGAGCATTGCCGCTGGATCTATACGCTGCCCAACGGCGACGTTCTGGTGGCGGAGGCCTCGTCGGAGGCCGGCAAGATCAGGTCGGTCATGGACCTGGCCATGACCCAGACCATGAAACGCGCCGGTGCGCTGCATCCGAGCGCCAATCGCATCATCCTGCTGCGTGATGCCGATGGCGATGGCGTTCCCGAGATCCGCGAGACCTTCCTCGAAAACCTGAGCCAGCCTTTCGGCATGGCCCTCGTCGGGGACACTTTCTATGTCGGTAATGCCGACAGTGTCGTCGCCTTCCCCTATGAGACCGGTCAGACGCGGATCACCGCTCCCGGGCGCAAGCTGACCGACCTCAAGCCCGGCGGGCACTGGACGCGCAACCTCATCGCCAGCGCTGACGGCAGCAAGCTGTTCATCGGCGTCGGCTCGCAGAGCAATATCGCCGAGAGCGGCTTCGACGTTGAAGTGGACCGCGCCGCCATTCTCGAACTCGACCTCGTCACCGGCCAGCGCCGCACCTTTGCCGGCGGCTTGCGCAATCCCGTCGGCATGGCCTTCGAACCCACCACCGGTTCGCTCTGGACCGTGGTCAACGAGCGCGACGGCCTGGGCGACGAAACCCCGCCCGATTACCTGACCTCGGTCAAGGATGGCGGCTTTTACGGCTGGCCCTATTCCTATTGGGGCCAGATCGTCGATGACCGCGTCACCCCGCCCAATCCGGCCCTGGTCGCCAGCGCCATCGCGCCCGATTTTGCCCTTGGCGGCCACACGGCCTCGCTTGGCCTCTGCTGGGTGCCCGAGGGCACGCTGCCGGGCTATCCCGCCGGCATGGCCATCGGCCAGCATGGCTCGTGGAACCGCAGCAAGCTCAGCGGCTATCGCGTCGTGCTGGTGCCCTTCGCCGACGGCAAGCCGACCGGCCAGCCGCCGATCGATCTGCTGACCGGCTTCCTCGCGCCCGACGAGAAATACTCCAGCGGCCGCCCGGTGGGCGTGGCGCTGGCAAAGGACGGCGCCCTGCTCGTTGCCGACGATGTCGGCCACGCCATCTGGCGCATCACGCCGGCGGCGCGCTAGGCACGGCACCCGGCCCACCCGGATGATCGCGCTCTATCGCGTGCTGGTGTTGGCCGGATTGACCTGGTGGCTGGTGTCCAGGCTGGCCGACGCGGCAAGGACGAAGTCCTCCCGGCGATTGTGGCTGGCGTCATAGAAATCGCCCAGCCGGGGGTCGATCAGCGCCGCAGCTGCCCGGCATTGAGCGAAGGCCTCGGGCGCCGCATCGCCCCTGGCCCAGGCCGCCACAAGCGCGTCGTGGTCCAACTGCAGCGCCACAAAAACCTCCGACGCCGCGAGCGAGGCCGGTCCGACCAGCAGGTGGATCGGCTCAGGATGGCTGATGCCCTTGAGCACCACGCAGCCGGCATCCAGAAATGCCAGCTCAGGCACGGCCGCTCGCGTCTCGGCCGTGACGAGGATGTCGTAGCCGACATGTCTGCAGGCGCCCTCCAATCGGCTGGCAACGTTGACCGTGTCGCCGATGCAGGAATAGTCGAAGCGCGCCTCGAACCCCATATTGCCCACCAGCGCCGGCCCGGTGGAAATGCCGATGCCGATAGCGATCGGCTCAACGCTGGCCTGCTGCCCATTGAGGCGGTGCAGGGCCTCGCGCATGGCGAGCGCCGCCTCGCAGGCGCGCCGGGCATGCTGCGGCACGTCCACCGGGGCGTTCCAGAACGCCATGACGGCATCGCCCATGAATTTGTCGATGGTGCCCAGATGGGCGACGATGGCCGCCCCCAGCGCCGCGAACAGGCGATTGAGAATGCCGACCAGCTCGGCAGGCGCGGTGCGTTCGCTGAGCGCGGTGAAGTTGCGCACATCCGAGAACATTACCGTCAGCTCGCGCACGTCACCACCCAGCTTCAGCAGCCCGTCATCGGCCTCGATCTGGGCCAGCAGCGACGGCTCGACATAGTGGGCGAAGGCCCTGCGGATGCGGCGCTTGTCGGCGTCGGTTACCGCGAACTGGAAGAAGGCCATGGCCGCATAGGCCACCAGCACGGCAAAGAGGGCAAAGCCGGGGTCGATCAGCAGGCCATAGCGCGCAAAGGCAAGCCAGCTGCCCGCCAGGACGGCTGCCGCCACGACGCCCGAAACCAGCAGCCCCAGCAACGGACCGGTCAGCAGCAAGGCCAGCACCACGGCGACCGCGCTGGCGGCGATGAGCAGCAGTTCCAGTCCACCCACCCAGTCGGCGCGATGCAGGAAGGTGCCCGTCAGCATCTGTTCCAGCGCCTGCAAATGGATCGACACCCCCGGCACCGCCCCGCCCAGCGGGCTGGCGCGAATATCGAGCAGGCCGGCCGCCGACGCGCCGATCAGCACGATATGGCCCGACAGCAAGGGCGCGAGTTCGGTGTAGTCAGCCGAAAGCAGCCGCTGTGCCGACACATAGGTTTCGGGCGCAAGTTCCCGATAGTAGAGCCACATGTCTCCGCTGGGCCCGGTGGGTACGTCGAACTGACCGATCCTCAGCCCTTCCACCGTCCCGGCTCCGGCCGTATCGCCCAGGACGACCAATGTCGAGACGCCCAGCGCCACCCGCAGTGTTTCGACCGACAGGGTGGGCAGCGGCGCGGTGCCGCTCGACCACAGCAGCGGCAGCCGCCGCGCCACCCCGGCCCCTTCGCGATCAAGGCTCGCCACGCCCAGACCCGCCGCGGCCTCAGCCAGCGCAGGCAGCGGCGCCGCAACGCCATCCAGCACCGGCAGGCTGGGCAAGGAATCGGTGCCGGTCATCGCGTAGCCGGACTTGGGCGCGGGCGGGGCAGTGCCCTGCCCGGCCCGGCTCATCACCAATATGGTCGGCCGCCCCGCCAGCGCCTGGGCGAACTGTGCATCATAGTCTGCACCGCCCGCCACGATGGCGGACGGCGACAACCGGTCCGGCTCGGCGAACAGGATGTCGAAGGCCACCGCCGCAGCGCCGAGTTCGGTGAGCCGGTCAGCGATGCGCGCCATGATCTGTCGCGACCACGGCCATTGCCCTAGGGCGATGAGCGAAGCTTCATCAATATCGACGATGCGCACCGGCAGATCGACGGGCGCCTGCCTCGGCTGGAGTTGCTGGAACACATCGAAGGTGGTTTCGCGCGCTACCCGCACGGCATAGGGATCCGCTGCCCGCA
The DNA here is from genome assembly GCF_036676215.1 of Devosia sp. Classification (GTDB taxonomy): domain Bacteria; phylum Pseudomonadota; class Alphaproteobacteria; order Rhizobiales; family Devosiaceae; genus Devosia. The sequence goes on from NZ_JAKFDJ010000068.1 coordinate 138,040, forward strand.
GCGATACCAACGCAACGACGACAGCGCCGCCGAACAGCAGTGCCGCAGCGCGCCGCTTCCACATCTGGCTAGTTCATTTGTACGGTTGAACCGGACTGGACGGTCACGGGCGCGCTCGGCCGCCCCCGGACGTCGCGGCGGAAATCGGTCGGCGACATGCCTGCAATCTTGCGGAACGACTTGTTGAAAGCACTGAGTGAACCAAAGCCGCTATCCATCGCCACCTGCAGCACATTCGCCTCTTCCTGCATCAGCAGGGCCTGCGCATAGCTCAGCCGCATCAGGTTCACATAATCGTTGAGCGTCATGCCCGTCGACTTCTTGAACACGTTCATCGCGTATTTCGGATGGATATCGGCGGCCGAGGCAATATCGCAGGAATCGATGTCTTCGCGGAAATTGTCGGCGATAAAATCGCAGATACGAACGACGATCGGCGATGAGTGGTGATCCAGGCCTTCAACGGCGCTCACCACGTCGGCCGGGCCCGGCAATAGCGTATAGGGATCGAACCGAACGCGCTCGATGCGCAACAGCAGTTCGTCAACCGCCATGCCCGCCTTCATCGGATCGCCCGAGCGGGCATAATCGTTCCATCGCGCAAAATTGAGCGTGTCTGAAGCGTCGGTCGCCTGGGTGATCAGGGTTGCGCCCTGCATCAGCTTGGACTGCACATCCTGCGGCAGGCGCAGGCGGAAAAAATGCACCAGCGGCAGGTGCCCGCCGGCATAGACCACGTCATCCGCCGCGTCGTCCATCTGGTGGGGTAAACCGCCCCAGAACAGGACAAGGTCGCCCTCATTGAAGCGGACCTCGTGGCCGCTCATGCGATAATGGACCCAGCCGCGCACGATGTAGTTGACCTCGACCTGCGCGTGCCAATGGGGTGCCCGCATGACCGGTGGCGCCGCATGAAACATCGACATACGCGTTGGAAGCCGCTCTACCCCATTGGCATCGGGTACATAATACGCCCTTTGCGCCATCTTACTTTCCGCCAACTCTGCATGCCTAATGTGAGGGACGCCACGCTTTATGTGGTTAGCTTAGGAAGCGCTCAGCATAAGAGCAAATGAAAAGGGAGGACTACATGATCCGCATTACTTCGCGGTGGCGCAACACGCTTGCCGTCGCGCTGACCGGCGTTAGCCTGTTCAGTGTCACCGCCGCCTCGGCCGGAGAAATCTCGGTCTGGGTCTGGGACAAGGCTTTCAACGGCGATACCATGCGGGAAGCTGGCGCGCTCTACACCGCGGAGCATCCCGACGTGACGTTTAATGTGGACGACACCGCCAGCCAGGATGACATCCGCGCCAAGCTGCAGACGCAGCTTCTGGCCGGCAGCACCGAAGGCCTTCCGGACATCGTGCTGATCCAGGACGATATCGCCCAGAAGTATCTCCAGTCGTTCCCCGGCGCCTTCGAGCCGCTGTCTGACTCCATCGATATGTCGGTCTTCGCTCAGTACAAGGTGGCGGCCGCAACGCTCGACGGCAAGTCCTACTCGGTGCCCTTCGACTCTGGCGTCACCGGCCTGTTCTACCGTTCGGACTATCTCGAGCAGGCCGGGTTCACCGGTGCCGACCTCGAGAACATCACCTGGGACCGCCTGATCGAAATCGGCACTGAAGTGAAGGCCAAGACCGGCAAGCCGCTGCTCGACCTCGACCTCAACGATACCGGCGTCATCCGCATGATGATGCAGTCGGCCGGCGAGTGGTATTTCAATGCGGACGGCAGCCTGCACATCACCGACAATGCCGCGCTCAAGAAGTCGCTCGAGACCTATGCAAAGCTCTTCCAGGCAGACCTGGTGAAGCCGGTGTCGGGCTGGGCTGAATATACCGGTGCCTTCACCTCGGGCGAAGTGGCCGTGGTTCCCGTCGGCGTCTGGATCACCGCGACGATCAAGGCCAATGCCGATCAGTCGGGCCTGTGGGGCGTTGCGCCGATCCCGCGCCTCGATATGGAAGGCTCGGTCAATGCCTCGAACCAGGGTGGTTCGAGCTGGTTCGTGCTGTCGTCCTCGGACAACAAGGAAGAGACCATCGACTTCCTCAAGACCGTCTGGGCCGGCAATGTCGACTTTTACCAGGACATCCTGATCAAGCGCGGCGCCGTCGGCTCCCTGCTCGCTGCCCGCGAAGGCGATGCCTTCAAGGCGTCGGACGACTTCTTCGGCGGCGCTCCGGTGTGGCAGAACTTCTCCACCTGGCTGAGCCAGATTCCGAGCGTGGACTACGGCACCTTCACCGCCGAAGTTGACTCGGCTGTCCAGGCCCAGGTTCCTGGCATCATCGAGGGCGGCGACCTCGATGCCGCGCTCCAGGCCATTCACGACCAGGCCCAGCAGCAGATGCAGTAAGCTGCACGGGAAGGCGAGCTCGACTCGCTTTCCCAGCCGGGCGTCGCAGTAGCGGCGCCCGGCCCTATCGGCCATGCTAGGCTGCGGCACCGGGGAGGGTGAGAATTGGCACAGGCGCGACTTGATCGCAGAGAGAACATTACCGGCTGGGCCTTCATTGCCCCCGCCCTGATCCTGCTCGGATTGTTCATGATCTACCCGATCGTCTGGTCGCTCTGGATGAGCTTCCAGGTCGGCAAGGGCATGAATCTCAGCTTCGGCGGATTTGCCAATATCCTGCGGCTGACCAAGGATCCGGTCTTCCTGCGGGCGCTGGGCAATACGTTCACGTTCTTCATCTTCCAGGTGCCGATCATGATCGTGCTGGCGCTGCTGTTCGCGGTTGCGCTCAACGATTCCACCCTCCGCTTCCGTGGCTTTTTCCGCACGGCGATCTTTCTGCCCTGCGCCACCTCGCTGATTGCCTATTCGACCGTCTTCAAGTCGATGTTCGCCATAGATGGCGTGGTCAACCAGACGCTGATGCAACTGCACCTGATCAATGGGCCCATCTCCTGGCTGGGCGACCCCTTCTGGGCCAAGGTGCTGATCATTATGGCCATCACCTGGCGCTGGACCGGCTACAACATGATCTTCTATCTGGCCGCACTGCAGAATATCGACCGCTCGATCTACGAGGCGGCAAGGATCGACGGCGTCCCCGCCTGGGCGCGCTTCCGCTACATTACCATTCCCATGCTCAAGCCGGTGATCTTGTTCACTACGGTCATATCGACCATCGGCACGCTGCAGCTGTTCGACGAAGTGGCCAATCTCACGGCCGGAACCGGTGGACCCTCGGATTCGACGCTGACGCTGTCGCTCTATATCTACAACCTCACCTTCAAGTTCATGCCCAGTTTCGGTTATTCGGCAACCGTGTCCTGGGTCATCGTGGTGCTGGTGGGCATTCTCAGCCTCATCCAGTTCATTATCGCCCGCGATCGGAGGGCAGCATGACCGTGTCCTCTATGACCACGAGCGGCGTCGACCGGGCCGCTGCACGGTCCAGCGTGCCCGCTAATCCCTGGGGCCCCATCCGGCGCGCACTGGTCTATGTGCTGCTGTCCGTCGCTGCCTTCGCCTCGATCTTTCCCTTCTACTGGATGGTCGTGGGCGCAAGTAACACCTCGGCCGACATCATCAAGGGCAAGACCTCGATCGGGTCCGCCCTCATCACCAACGCCACGGCCTTCTTCAGCCAGGTCGACGCCGTCCGCATCTTCTGGAATTCTGGCGTCATCGCTGTTGTCGCCACGGTGTTGACCCTGGCGATCTCCTCGCTGGCCGGTTATGGCTTCGAAATGTTCCGCTCGCGGGTGCGCGAGCGCATCTTCGGCTTCCTGCTGCTGCTGTTGTCCATTCCCTTCGCGGCGATGATGGTGCCGCTCTTCGTGATGTTCAGCCAGGCCAAGCTGGTCAATACATTCGCGGCGGTCATCCTGCCGACCGTGGCCTCGATCTTCATCATTTTCTACTTCCGCCAGACCACCAAGGCCTTCCCTACCGAGCTGCGCGACGCCGCCAAGATCGACGGCCTCAAGGAGTGGCAGATCTTCCTGTTCGTCTATCTGCCGGTGATGCGCTCTACCTATGCGGCGGCCACGATCATCGTCTTCATGTCGAACTGGAACAATTACCTCTGGCCGCTCGTCGTGCTGCAGACCGCGGAGAACAAGACCATCACGCTGATCCTGTCCGGCCTGACGGCGGCCTATACGCCCGATTATGGGCTGATCCTGTTCGGCACCGTTCTCGCCACCCTGCCCACTCTCGTCATCTTCTTCCTGCTCCAGCGCCGCTTCGTCGAGGGCATGCTGGGCGCGGTCAAATAAGGTTCAGAACCCATGAGCAGCCTGAAGCTTACGGACGTCCACAAGGCCTACGGGAAACTGGAAGTCATCAAGGGCGTCAACCTTGAGATCAAGACCAAGGAGTTCGTCGTTTTCGTCGGCCCCTCGGGCTGCGGCAAGTCCACATTGCTGCGCATGATCGCCGGGCTCGAGCACATAACCGCTGGCGATCTTGAGATCGGCGGGCAGCGCATGAACGACGTCGATCCGTCCAAGCGCGGCATCGCCATGGTGTTTCAGTCCTATGCCCTCTATCCGCATATGACGGTGCGCGAGAATATGGGCTTCGCCCTGCGCTTTGCCGGTGTGGCGAAGGACCAGATCGCCAGACAGGTAGAAGAAGCCGCGCGCATTCTGGCGCTTGGGCCCCTGCTCGATCGCCTGCCCAAGCAACTCTCCGGCGGTCAGCGGCAACGCGTCGCCATCGGCCGGGCGATCGTGCGCAACCCGCAGGTGTTCCTGTTCGACGAGCCGCTGAGCAATCTCGACGCCGAGCTCCGCGTGCATATGCGGATCGAGATCGCGCGCCTGCACAAGGAACTGCAGACCACGATGATCTATGTGACGCACGACCAGGTCGAGGCCATGACCCTGGCCGATACCATCGTGGTGCTGCGCGACGGCATCATCGAGCAG
>NZ_JAKFDJ010000069.1:0-10253 GCF_036676215.1 Devosia sp.
CTTTTTGGGCCAGCTCACCCAGATCATGCCGTCGCGGACGATCAGATCCATCAGCCTTTGCGCCAGCGCCTCGAGCACCGCCCGCACACTGGTGAAGAGGTGGATGACATCATAGCCCGGTGCGGCATCGCCGAGCTGGTCGGCGCTGACCCGGCGCGACTCGATGAAGTTGTGCGCGGTAGCGAGTTCGGCCAGCGATGCGGGCAGGTCGATGAACAGCGCGCGCTGCCCATCCCTGAGCCCCAGCTTCTGCGCCAGGGGCGTGCCCGAATATCCGGCCGGATCGCTCATCAATAAACGCGCGCCTTGGGCGCGATCTTCTTGAGATCGATGCCGCCTTCGCTCTCGGGCGTCAGCGGGTCGACGTGCACCGGGCGGTAGCCCAGCTTGACCGCGCCGGTATCGGTGTCGATCCAGCTCAGCGTATGCTTGCGCCAGGTCTCGTCGTCGCGGGAGGGGAAATCCTCGCGCGCATGGGCGCCGCGGCTTTCATGCCGCGCTTCGGCCGACACCACCGTGACCATGGCATTGGCCATGAGGTTTTCCAGCTCCAGCGTTTCGACGAGGTCCGAGTTCCAGACCAGGCTGCGGTCGGTGATCTTTACGTCGGGCAGGCGCGAATAGATCTCGCTCATGCCCTTGACGCCGCTCTGCAGCGACTCGGCGGTGCGGAACACGGCGGCGTCCGACTGCATGGTGCGCTGCATCTCGTCGCGCAGCTTGGCGGTCGGCTGGCTGCCCTGGGCGTTGCGCAGGCGATCGAAGCGGGCGAGGATCTTGTCGTCCTGCGCCTTGTTGATGCCCGGGATCGGCGCCGCGCGGTCGAGCACCTTGCCGGCGCGAATGGCGGCGGCACGGCCGAAGACCACAAGGTCAGTCAGCGAATTGGAGCCGAGGCGATTGGCGCCATGCACCGAGGCACAGGCCGCTTCGCCCACTGCCATGAGGCCCGGCACCACGCGGTCGGGATTGTCAGGCGTCGGGTCGAGCACTTCGCCATGATAATTGGCGGGGATGCCGCCCATATTGTAATGCACCGTCGGCAGCACCGGGATCGGCTCGCGCGTCAGGTCGACGCCGGCAAAGATCTTGGCGCTCTCGGTAATGCCCGGCAGGCGCTCATGCAGCACCTTGGGGTCGAGATGGTCGAGGTGGAGATAAATATGGTCCTTCTTGGGACCGACGCCCCTGCCCTCGCGGATTTCCAGCGTCATGCAGCGGCTGACGACGTCGCGCGATGCCAGGTCCTTGGCATTGGGGGCATAGCGCTCCATGAAGCGCTCGCCTTCCGAATTGGTGAGATAGCCACCCTCGCCGCGCGCGCCTTCGGTGATCAGCACGCCGGCGCCATAGATGCCGGTGGGGTGGAACTGCACGAATTCCATATCCTGCAGCGGCAGGCCGGCGCGGGCCACCATGCCATTGCCGTCGCCGGTGCAGGTATGGGCCGAGGTGGCCGAGAAGAAGGAGCGGCCATAGCCGCCCGTGGCCAGCACGACCAGCTTGGCGCGGAAGCGGTGCAGCGTGCCGTCGTCGAGCTTCCAGGCGATGACGCCCTGGCACGAACCGTCCTCGCCCATGATCAAATCAAGCGCGAAATATTCGATATAGAATTCGGCATTGTTGCGCAGGCTCTGGCCATAGAGCGTGTGCAGGATCGCGTGGCCGGTACGGTCGGCGGCGGCGCAGGTGCGCTGCACCGGCGGGCCTTCACCGAATTCGGTCATGTGGCCGCCGAAGGGCCGCTGGTAGATCTTGCCTTCGGTGGTGCGCGAGAAGGGCACACCATAATGCTCGAGCTCATAGATCGCTGCCGGCGCCTCGCGGGCGAGATATTCCATGGCGTCGTTGTCGCCGAGCCAGTCCGACCCCTTGACGGTGTCGTACATGTGCCACTGCCAGCTGTCGGGGCCCATATTCTGCAAGGAAGCCGCAATGCCACCCTGCGCCGCCACGGTATGGCTGCGGGTGGGGAAGACCTTGGTGATGCAGGCGGTGGAAAGCCCCTGCTCGGCCATGCCCAGCGTGGCGCGCAGGCCCGCGCCACCGGCGCCAACCACCACCACATCGAATTCGTGGTCGATGAGTTCGTATTGAGCCATCAGGCCTAACCCCAGAAGACGAGCTTGAGAATGGCGGCCACACCGGCCACCGCGATTGCAATGCAGAACAGGGTGTTGAGCATCATGAAGAGCCGGTAGACGCTGCCGCTGAGGTAATCCTCCAGCGTGTCGCGCATGCCGTTGCGCATATGGACCGTGACGATGACGAGCAGCGCCGCCAGCGGGACGCCGATCCACCCATTGCCGATCACGGCCACCATGTCGGGCCGGTCCTGTCCGGCCAGGCGCACCACCACGAAGAGCAGCAGGATGAGGAAGGCGATATTGATCGCGCCCGTCAGCCGCTGGGTGATGAAATGGCGGGTCGAGGCTTTGGCATTGCCGTATTTGGTTTTCGGATTGGCGACCATGTCGCGGGTAATGACCGTCTCGCGCATCATGCCATCCAGACGAAAACGGTCCAGACCAGCAGAGTCAGGACAATGGAACCGACGAGATTTGCCCAGGCCAGCATTTCGCGCTGCCCCGGCTCCATGCCGATGGTGAAATCCCAGATGAAGTGCCGGATGCCGCCCAGCATGTGATGGATCAGGCTCCAGGTGAACCCGAACAGCACCAGCTGGCCGAACCAGCTGCCATAAAGTTCATTGACCGCGTTGAGCGGCTCCTGCCCCCAGGCGGCAGCGGCCAGCCAGAGCACCAGCAAGGCCGTACCGGCATAATTGGCAATGCCGGTGGCGCGATGGAGGATCGACATCGCCATGGTAATGGTCCAGCGATAGATCTGCAGATGCGGGGATAGGGGGCGGGATCGAACCGTCATGAGGCCTCGCTGGCTTGCGGCTTGGCCGCTTGCAGTTTGGAATGGTTCGAGACTTCTAGCGCCCAAAGCTTACGAAATCAAAGCGTCGGCACCCGACTTTTGGCGCATTGCGCACTTTGTTCGTATGCCGAACAGCCTGTGCGGGCAGCGCATGGGATGGGGCCGCTTATCTGCCATTCAACAAACCTATCTGGCCGGATAAGGCGGTTTGCGGCATAGAGGCGACAGCATTTGAGGACCCCGCATGCACGACACCATCACCATCGACAGCATCACCCCGCTCGCCCGGGACTGGGGGCGGCTGGACCGCTACGAGGTGACCCATGCCCGGCGCGACGGCACGCGGCAGACCGTGCTGCGGGAAGTCTATGACCATGGCAGCGCTGCGGCCGTGCTGATGTTTGCGCCGGCCGAGCGCACAGTGATCCTGACGCGCCAGTTCCGCCTGCCGCCCCATCTCAACGGCGATCCGGCCTGGCTGATCGAGGCGCCGGCCGGCCTGCTCGATGGCGAAGCGCCGGCCCTGGCGGCGCGGCGCGAGGCGATCGAGGAAACCGGCTACGAGCCGCAGGCGCTGGAGTTCCTGTTCGACGCCTATATGAGCGCCGGTTCGCTCACCGAGAAATGCGCCTGCTTTCTCGCCCGCTATACGCCCGGCCGGCAACTGGCCGCAGGTGGCGGGCTGGCCCATGAGGGCGAGGATATCGAGGTGTTCGAGCTGGACCTGGACGCAGCGCTGGAGATGATCGCCACCGGCGAAATCGCCGATGCCAAGACGATTCTGATGCTGCAGGCGCTGGCGCTCCGGCTGGTGCGGGGCGAGTTGCTTTAAGCGTGAAACCAGCAGTCGACACCCTCCCCCTTGTGGGGAGGGACCAAGGGTGGGGGTTGTTTGGCCCCGATATCGGGGCTCTCGCACCCCCTCCCAGCCTCCCCCATCAAGGGGGAGGTGCCGCTCAGTGGCTGTGAGAAGATGGTGTCAGGGGCCCTAACTGTCCCTCAAAAATCCACCAGCTTCTTGTCCGGATCATAGGGCTGATCCTTGGCCACCCGCGTCACCGCCTGGCCGGCCTTCATCGTCTTGGTCGATGCGTCATAGGCGTAGCTGGGCGAACCATGCAGCTGCCAGCCCTCGCTCAGCGCCTTGGTGACCCTGTGGCAGAAGGCGGCGTCGTCTGCGCCGGTAAGGAAGCGGTAGATAAGCATGCATGTCCCCAATGCGCGGCGAAACAATCGCCGCAGTTGATCTCCTCCGCTCTTACCGATAATCGAAAGCCCATGCATCGGTTTCCTGATCACCTGCTGAAGGGCCACGCCAATTTCATGGCCGGCCGCTATGTCCGCGAGAAAGATCGCTATCGCGAGCTTGCCGCATCCGGACAGAACCCCACCACCATGATCATCGCCTGCTGCGACAGCCGCGCGGCGCCCGAAATGATCTTCGATGCCGAACCGGGCGAATTGTTCGTGCTGCGCAACGTGGCCAATCTCGTGCCCACCTATCAGCCCGATGGCGGCCAGCACGGCACCTCGGCGGGCATCGAGTTCGCCGTCAAGGCACTGGGCATCTCCAATATGGTGGTCATGGGCCATGGCCGCTGCGGCGGCATCAAGGCAGCGCTCGATCCTGATTCGAGCCCGCTCGACAGCGGCGATTTCATCGGCAAGTGGATGAGCATGCTGGGGGGCCTGCCCGAACAGGTCGGCCAGAACGACCTGATGACCGCCGGCGAGCGGCAGACCGCGCTCGAGCGCATCTCGATTCGCAACTCCATCCGCAATCTGCGCACCTTTCCTTATGTCGCCGAACTCGAGGCGGCGGGGAAACTTGCGGTACACGGCGCCTGGTTCGACATTTCGACCGGCGAGCTGTGGATCATGGATGGTGACAGCGGCGACTTCGTCCGCCCCGACTTCTGATCTTTTCCTCGCGATGACTTGCGGACACGGCAGCGTGAAGTGCTCGTCCTGCCACTTCACGTATCCGTGATATGGAACCTTTTGGGCAAAGCAATCGATCAACTTGATGGTTGTGCGGATCCAACCACAATAAAACTTCGCACTACTGACGTAAACTACAATCAATGACCGCATAGCGCACGCTCATCTTGATGCATACACTTTGGGACGATTAAGGCGATACTGCCCGAAAATGGCCCGATAATTTCCCGCTCCCCGCCGATTTTCCGGCCCGGACGGAACACATTGCCACATCATTGTCTGTCTCACGGGCTGCAGGAGAGCATCCCGTCGGGGATCGGCTAACCGGTCGCCGCTTTTATCTCCCCAACATTGGAGCTCAACTCCCATGAAGAAGATCATTCTGTCGTCCCTCGTCGTGCTCGGCCTTTCGACCGCTGCATTCGCTCAGGCTGCCACGGACTTCGCGTCCATCGATGCCGATGTGAGCGGCGGCGTTTCCCTCGCCGAAGCTCAGGTCGCCTGGCCTGACCTGACCGAAGAGGCCTTCACGGCCGCTGACACCGACGCCAATGGCGAGCTGTCGGCTGAAGAATACGACGTGCTGGTTGCCGCCTCGGCCGCTCCGGCCAGCTAAAGCCGGTTCGCGCCCAATTCACGGGCGTTGAAAGAAGCCACCCCATGCCTCCTGGGGTGGCTTTTCTTTTTGGCCGCGCTGCCGCGGCCCCTTTACGGAGTTATGGAATGCACAAGATTGTCCTGAGCCTTGCCGTCCTGGGCTTTTCCGCCACGGCGGCCTTCGCCCAGACCCCCACCAGCTTTGCCGATGTCGATACCGACGCCAATGGCGAGCTGAGCTTTGCCGAATTGCAGATGGCCTGGCCCGACCTGACGCAGGCCGAATTCGATGCCGCCGACAGCGATACCAGCGCTGGTCTCGGTCCCGATGAGCTCAATTCGCTGCAGCCTGCCGCCCTTCCCGCGACCCCGCAATAGCAGTCCTGCCGGGCCGCCCATCGGGCGGCCCTGTTCATTCAGTCGAAGCGAACATTGGGTTCGGCCGGACGCGCCCGCCATAGCGTCACCACCAGCCCTGCAATGACCAGCAGCCCGCCGGCGATTTCGATCCCGGTAATGGTCTCACCCAGCACCAGATAACCCGACAGGAGCCCCGTGATCGGCACCAGCAGCGTGAACGGCGCCACCACCGTTGCGGGATGGCGGCCGAGCAGCCAGCTCCAGATCGCGCCGCCCAGCAAGGTCGCCGGATAGGCGAGAAACGCGATCAGCGCCGCATCGGACCAGTCAAACCCGGCCAGCGCCGCCAGCACGGCGGGCGGACCTTCCACCAGCAGCGATAGCGCCAGCAGCGGCACCGGCGCCGCCAGTGCGCCCCAGACGGTGAAGGACAGCGCATTGACCTTGCCCGCCCGCTTGGTCAGCACATTGGCAAGGCCCCAGCTCAGCGCTGCGAGCAGCGTCATCACCAGCGGCAGCAGGCTCGCACCACCCAGGCGCTCGGCGGCAATCACGCCGATACCAGCAAAGGCGATCACGGCGCCGATGACCTGGAAGCGGCTGGGGCGCTCGCCCAGCATGACAAAGGCCAGCGCCATGGTGAAAAAGGCCTGCACCTGCAGCACCAGCGAAGCCAGGCCCGCCGGCATGCCCCAGGCCAGCGACAGGTTGAGAAAGGCATAGAGGGCAAAGCCGAAGGCCAGGCCGAAGCCGGCCACCAGCAGCCAGTGGACCTTGGGCGGCTTGACGAAGAAGACCAGCGGGAATGCCGCGAGAAAGAAGCGCAGCGACGCCGCCAGCAGGGGCGGCATGGCCGCGACGCTGAGCTTGATGACAACGAAGTTGAAGCCCCAGATGGCCACGACGAGCAGCGCCAGGAGGACGTGGCGGATCGGCATCAGGCGGCGCGCAGCCGCGCCACGAGGCGCGGTCCGAAGACATTGAGTCCAAGTCCGGCAAGGATCAGCAGGCTCCCGGCGATCTCGAGCGGTGTCACCATTTCGCCGAGAAGCACGAAGGCAGCGGCAAAGCCGACCACCGGCACCAGCAGCGTGAATGGCGCCACCAGCCCCGCCGGATGCCGCCCCAGCAGCACCGCCCAGGCGCCATAGCCCAGCAGCGTCGAGCCATAGGCAATGAACAGCACCGAGAAAATCGCCTGCGGGCTGATGCTCGCCAATGCGGCCAGCGCCTGCGGTCCTTCAAACAGCAGCGACAATGCCAGCATGGGCAGCGGCGGCACCAGGCTCCCCCAGATGACGAAGGCGAACATGTCCACCTTGCCGGCCCGCTTGGTGACAATGTTGGAAATGGCCCAGAACCCGGCCGCGACCAGCGTCATCAGCAGGGGCAGCAGCACCGCGCCGCCGATATGCTCGGCTCCGATGGTCACGAGGCCGACCAGCGCGATTCCCGCGCCGGCCAGTTGCGGCACGGTCGGCCGCTCATCGAGGAACAGCATGGCCAGCCCCAGGGTGAAAAACACCTGCATCTGCATGACGAGGCTCGCCAAGCCCGCCGGCATGCCGAGCCGCATGGCGGTGAACAGGAAGCTGAACTGCAGCACGCCCACTGTCAGGCCGTAGACGATGAGGATCGGCCAGCCCACGGCTGGCCTTCGAATGAAGAACACCGCCGGCAGGGCACAGCCGAGATAGCGCAACGCGGTCAGCAGGAAGGGCGAAATTTCATCGACCCCCCATTTGATGGCGACAAAATTCAGCCCCCAGACGAGGACGACGCCGAGGGCGAGGAGAAGGTCGCGAAGGGGCATTGAGTGGTCCGGTCTAGTGAGAGGCACGATGGCCCTTCACCTCTCCCTCTGGGGGAGAGGTCGGCGCGTAGCGCCGGGTGAGGGGGCCTACCCCTCACACCGAGTCAAGTAAAGGCCCCTCACGCGACCGAAGACGGTCGACCTCTCCCCCCAGAGGGAGAGGTGAAGGGCACCGTGCCTAGGCCGCCGCCTTGCGGGCCACGAGGCCCCGCGCGATCAGCTCTTCGGCGATCTGGATGGTGTTGAGCGCCGCGCCCTTGCGCAGATTGTCCGAGACGACCCAGATATTGAGCCCGTTCTCGATCGTCGCGTCCTCGCGGATGCGGCTGACAAACGTATCGTATTCGCCCACGCATTCGACTGGCGTGGCGTAACCGCCCGGTTCGCGCTTGTCGATCACCGAGATGCCGGGCGCCTCGCGCAGGATGTCGCGCGCCTCGTCGGGTGAGATCGGGTTCTCGAACTCGATATTGACCGCTTCGGAATGGCCGACAAACACCGGCACGCGCACGGCGGTGCAGGTCACCTTGATCTTGGGATCGAGGATCTTCTTGGTCTCGGCCATCACCTTCCACTCTTCCTTGGTCGAGCCGTCTTCCATGAAGACGTCGATATGGGGAATGACGTTGAAGGCGATCTGCTTGGGGAACTTGTTGCCCTGGCCCGGGCTGTCATTGACGAAAATGCCCTTGGTCTGGTTCCACAGCTCGTCGACGCCTTCCTTGCCTGCGCCCGAAACCGACTGGTAGGTCGAGACCACGATGCGCTTGATCTTGGCGAAGTCATGCAGGGGCTTGAGCGCCACCACCAGCTGGGCCGTCGAGCAATTGGGATTGGCGATGATGTTGAGCCGGGTCGGATTGGCCAGCCACGCATCGAGCACATGGCCATTCACTTCCGGCACCACCAGCGGCACGTTGGAATCGTAGCGCCAGAAGCTCGAATTATCGATGACGATGCAGCCGCTGGCAGCGATGCGCGGCGCCCAGTCCTTGGAAATCGCCCCGCCGGCCGACATGATGGCGAAATCGACGCCCTTGAAGTCGAAATCATCAAGGTTCTTGGCCTTGAGAATCTTGTCGCCATAGGAGATTTCGCGGCCGATCGAGCGGGATGACGCCAGCGCGATCACCTCGTCGGCGGGGAACTTGCGCTCGGCCAGAATATTGAGAACTTCACGGCCCACATTGCCTGTGGCACCGACGACAGCGACGCGATAACCCATTTGGAACTCCAGTCCCTTACCATTTTCCGCCCCCGCGCGATGGTTTTGCCATCGCGGCCAGTGCTTTGAGCCTCTCCCCGTCGGGAGACGACCCGGGGAAAAGCGTCAGGCGGTTTTGGTGGTTTTGGTCATGAGGGCAGCGACGCCACCGGCCAGAAGCCGGGTGGTTGCGAATTCCGCAATGTCGAAAAAGCTGCGCATCGATTGACTGCTTTGGTTGAAAAGCAGGCGAAGTCATACGCCCAAATAGGAAATAGTCAATGAACTTGCCGCCGGGCAGCTTGCGCGCATGCGTGTGACTGGTGCCCAATTGCCACAAGAGCCGTGTTAAGGCTAGCCTAACGCACATTATTGTTGCGGTATTAGGGCCTTTCGCCGGCAATGGCGCAAGGCGGGGGAATAGTCGATGCGGGCGGGTCTTTGGGCAGGATTGGGTTTGGCTGCATTGCTGTCCGGCGCCGCGACGGCGCAGGACACAACCCTCTATTTCAGCCCTGACCTCGTCGGCGAATTCACCGCCCCCAGCGCCTTTGAAGGCCTTTATGCCGGCGTCCTGCTCGGCCCGATCTCGGCCCGCAAGAACAATTTCAATTCCACAGGCTGGGAAATCCGCCCCGAAATCGGCGGTGTCGTGGGCTGGAACCAGCCCGTTGCACCCGGTGTCATCCTTGGCGCCGAACTGCAGGCCACTATCGCCACCGACTTCTCCAACTCCGCCTATCTGCGCGCCATGGCCCTGGCGCGGCTGGGCTTTGCCGCCGGCGACAATAGCCTGGTCTATCTGCTGGGCGGCGCCGGCCGGCTGGGCGACAGCTGGGCCTTCGAAGCCGGCATCGGCGCCGAGGTGATGGTGACCGACAATATGGCGCTTCGGCTCGAAGCCGCCGGCATCGGCCAGCTCGGCCCCGTGCCCAACGGCAACAATATTCCGGCCGTCTCGGCCATGCGCATTACCTCTGGCGCCATATGGCAACTCGACGGCGGCCCCGCGGCAACGACCTTCAATAGCGGTCCGGTGACCGATTTCACCGGCCTCTATGCCGGCATCAATATCGGCGGGCTGACCGATCCGCAGTTCAACTTCTTCAACGACTATGGCTGGGGCTGGCATCTGAGCCGCTTCGAAATGGGCGGGCTGGCCGGCTACAATCACGCGCTGACCGACATGTTCCGCGCTGGCGTCGAAGTCCAGCTCGGGATCAATTACGACACCTCGGGCGATGCCGGGCTCGACGCGCTGGCGCTGGCCCGTGTCGGCGTCGTCCCGGTCGAGGGCGTTCTCGCCTATGCGGCGGGCGGGCTGGGGCTGGTCGAGGGACAAAGCGCCTATGTGTTTGGCGGCGGCGTCGAATATGCGCTCTGGGGCCAGGCCAGCCTGCGCGGCGAAGCGCTGATCCTGGGCCGCATGGACAACGCGCCGGGCCTGACCGG
>NZ_JAKFDJ010000070.1:0-22302 GCF_036676215.1 Devosia sp.
GGCCGGGATCTGTTCGATACGGCACTGGCCGGTGGTGCGCAGGCCCTGGGACGGGCAGTCAGCGGCCTGCAGGTCGGCGCCGCGGCCGACCTCGTGGTGCTCGACGGCGCCGATCCATTCATCGCCACCGCCAAGGGCGACGCCATTCTCGACCGCTGGCTATTCACGCTCGGCGACCGCGCCGTGCGCGACGTCATGGTGGCGGGCCGCTGGCAGATTACCGACCGGCAGCACCGGCTCGACGCAACAATCGATGAGAAATTCCGCGGAGTGCTCGCGCGCCTCTGCTGAACGCCCAAACGCATACGTGACCGGGACGCCAGTCCCTCAACCAAGGGGAATACACATGAGACTGCTCGCTACGTCCCTCGCACTCGGGACGGCCACCTTGCTGCTCGCCGCAGCACCGGCCCAGGCCTCCTATTGCAGCGACGGCAAGACCGTCATGTTTGCCGGCATCGACTGGCAGAGCGGCGATTTCATCACCGAAGTGATGAAGACCATCTTCACCAAGGGCTATGACTGCCAGGTCGATGCCATTCCCGGCAATTCGGTGACCCTGGAACAGGCCACCGCCAACAATGAAGTGCAGATCTTTGCCGAGGAATGGCTCGGCCGCTCCGACGTCTGGAACGAGGCCACCGCCGCCGGCAAGGTGCTGGCCATCGGCAAGACCTTCGAGGGCGCCGCCGAGGGCTGGTTCGTGCCCGCCTATGTGATCACCGGCGATGCCGAGCGCGGCATCGCACCGATGGCACCCGATCTCAAGAGCGTCGACCAGCTTGCCGATCCGGCCCTGGTGGCACTGTTCAAGGACCCCGAGGAGCCCAGCAAGGGCCGGTTCCTCAACTGCCCGTCGGGCTGGACCTGCGAAGGCGTCTCCACCGCCAAGCTGGAAGCCTACAAGCTCACCGATTCCTATGTGAACTTCCGCCCCGGCACAGGCGCGGCGCTCGATGCCGCCATTGCCTCAGCCTATCTGCAGGGCGAACCGCTCCTCTTCTATTACTGGTCCCCGACCGCCGCGATGGGCAAGTTCGACCTGGTCCAGCTTGAAGAACCGGCCTATTCGGACGAGTGCTGGACCCAGCTGACCAGCGCCGACGGCAGCCGCGACCAGGGCTGTGCCTTCCCCTCGGTCGATGTATCCTACGGCGTCAATGCCACCTTCGCCGCCGAGGCACCCGAGCTGATCGCAGTGCTCGAAAAGGCCAATTTCCCGCTGGCCGAAGTCAATGGGAGCCTCGCCTACATGACCGACAACGAGGTCGACGGCGAAGCCGCCGCGCTCGAATTCCTCAAGGCCAAGCAGGACATCTGGGGCTCCTGGGTGTCGGATGAAGCCCGCGCCAAGATCGTCGCTGGACTCTGATTGCACCAGCGCTACCGGGCGATACGTGTCCGGTAGCGCGCCACTCATAACTCAGCCAGCCAAGGACGGTGGGCCATGTTTCCAGAATCGTTGCAGCTTTCCATCCGGTCGCCGATCAACGATTGGGTGGAAGCCGTGGTCATCAACCATGGCGCTACCTTCAAGGCCATCTCCAACGCCATCCTGCAGATCGTGCTGCTGGTCGAGAGCGTGCTGCGCGGCCTGCCCTGGTGGGCGATCATTATCATTTTCATGGCCCTAGCCTGGGCCAGCACGCGCCGAATCGTGTTCAGCGCCATTGTCGGCGTGATGATGGTGGCGGTGGGGGTGCTCGGCCTGTGGGACCTGACCATGCAGACCCTGGCGCTGATGCTGGTGGCGACCCTGGTGTCGGTGCTGATCGGGCTGCCCATCGGCATTCTCTGCGCCAAGAACCGCATTGCCCGCACGATCACACTGCCGGTGCTCGACGTGATGCAGACCATGCCCAGCTTCGTCTATCTCATTCCGGTGCTGATGCTGTTCGGCCTGGGCAAGGTGCCGGCCATTCTCGCCACCGTGGTCTATGCCGTGCCTCCGCTGATCCGTCTCACCGATCTGGGCATTCGCCAGGTCGATGCCGAGGTGGTGGAGGCCGCGACCGCCTTCGGCACCGCCCCGGCGCGCCTGCTGTTCGGCGTGGAACTGCCGCTAGCGACGCCCACCATCATGGCCGGGCTCAACCAGACGGTGATGATGGCGCTCTCCATGGTCGTGGTGGCATCGATGATCGGCGCCCGTGGCCTGGGCGAACAGGTGCTCAACGGCATCCAGACCCTTGATGTCGGGCGAGGCCTCGAAGCCGGCATTGGCATCGTCATCCTGGCCATCGTGCTGGACCGCATCATGCA
The DNA here is from genome assembly GCF_036676215.1 of Devosia sp. Classification (GTDB taxonomy): domain Bacteria; phylum Pseudomonadota; class Alphaproteobacteria; order Rhizobiales; family Devosiaceae; genus Devosia. Next base: position 2,263 of record NZ_JAKFDJ010000070.1, read on the forward strand.
GGGGTTCGGGCGCTCGCGCCTGGAGGAGGCTCGCAATGGCTGAGATCGAAATCCGCAACGTCTACAAGATCTTCGGCCAGAATACCGCGCAGACCATCGAACTGGCCAAGCAGGGCCTCGACAAGGCCGCCATCCTGGCCAAGACCGGCAGCAATATGGGGCTGGCCGATGTGACCCTCAAGATCGCGTCCGGCCGCATCTTCGTCATCATGGGCCTGTCCGGCTCCGGCAAGTCGACCCTGGTGCGCCACCTCAACCGGCTGATCGAGCCATCGAGCGGGGAAATCCTGTTCGACGGCCAGAACATCCTCACCCTCAATCCCCGCGACCTGCGCGCCTTCCGCATGCGGCGCGTCTCCATGGTGTTCCAGAGCTTTGGGCTGATGCCGCATCATACCGTGCTGCAGAATGCCGGCTACGGCCTGGCCGTACGCGGCGAGCCGCGTGCCCAGGTGCGCGACATCGCCATGAAGTGGATCGAGACCGTCGGCCTCAAGGGTTATGAGAACAAGTTCCCGTTCGAACTCTCTGGCGGCATGAAGCAGCGCGTCGGCCTCGCCCGGGCGCTCGCCGCCGATACAGATGTCATCCTGATGGATGAGGCCTTCAGCGCGCTCGATCCGCTGATCCGCGCCGAAATGCAGGACCAGCTGCTCGAACTGCAGCGCACCCTGGCCAAGACCATCGTCTTCATCACCCACGATCTCGACGAGGCGCTGCGCATCGGCTCGGAAATCGCCATCCTGCGCGACGGGCGATTGGTGCAGGTGGATACGCCCGGCGCCATCCTGCGCAATCCGGCCAATGACTATGTCGCCCGCTTCGTGCAACGTCATGCCAACCACGCTCTAGCCCACGATTGATCATGACCGAGATCGTCCGCGATGACCCACTCTCCTGGCGCGACCTGGCCGCCGTCGCGGGAGGCGCACGGCTGACCCTTTCCGAAGCGACGCGGGGGCGTATCGTCCATGCCCGCTCGCTGGTGGAGTCCATCGTCGCCAAGGGCATCCGCGCCTATGGCGTCAATACCGGCGTGGGGGCGCTGAGCGACACCGTCGTTGACGTGCCGATGCAGCGGCAATTATCGCGCAACCTGATCATGAGCCACGCCGTCGGCATCGGGGCGCCGCTGCCGCCGCTGGAAGCCCGTGCCATCCTTGCGGCCGCGATCAACAACCATGCCCATGGCTATTCGGGGGTGCGGCTCGAAGTGGTCGACACCATGATCGACATGCTCAATGCCGGATTTGCCCCCGAGATCCCGTCGCGGGGCTCGATCGGCTATCTCTCGCATATGGCCCATATCGCCCAGATCCTGATCGGCGGTGGGCAGGTATTGGCCGGAACCGAACGCATCAGCGGCGCCGAGGCGCTCAAGCGTATTGGCCGGCCGGCTGTGGTGCCGGAGGCCAAGGAGGGCCTGAGCCTGATCAACGGCACGCCCTGCGTCACCGGGCTCGCCGCCATCGCCGTCGCCAAGGCGCACACATTGCTGGCCTGGGCCGACATTGCCGCGGCGATGACCTTCGAAAGCCTCAACGGGCAAATCACGGCCTTCGATACCAAGAGCCTGGCGCTGCATGCGTCGTCGGGGCTTGCGGAAACCGGCCGGCGCCTCCGCGACCTTCTGGCTGGCAGTCAGATCCTTGAACGCAGCCTCGGGGCCAGAACCCAGGACGCGCTGAGCCTGCGCGCCGTGCCACAGGTGCATGGCGGTGCGCGCGACATGCTCGCCTACGTGACCGGCATCGTCGGCAACGAACTGGCCTCGGTCACCGACAACCCGGTGGTCAGCGGTTCCGTCGCGTCCCCGGAAGTGTTCTCGGAAGCCCATGCCGTAGGCGCCGGGATCGGGATGGCGATGGATGCTCTCGCGCCAGCCATGGCGCTGGTTGCGTCGATGTCGGAGCGACGCACCGATCGGTTGGTCAATCCGCTGGTCAGCGGACTGCCGCCATTCCTCGCCGCCGACAGCGGCGCCGCCTCGGGCTTCATGATCCTGCAATATACGGCTCTATCGCTGGTCGGTGAGAACCGCCGGCTGGCGGCTCCAGCCAGCCTCGATGGCGGCGTGAGTTCGGGTCTCCAGGAAGACCTCATCTGCCATCCGACGCCAGCGGCGCTCAAAATGCTCGCCATTCTCGACAATTTGGAAGCCATCATCGGCATCGAACTGCTGGCCGCCGCACAAGCTGCGGACCTGCGCAGCGACGGGTTGCAGCACGCACCGGCGACCGAGGCGATCTGGCGCACCATTCGCGCCGAGGTCCCCACCTACGCCGACGACCGCCCGCTGGCGGATGACGTCGCGGCGATCCGGCCGCTGCTGCGGACCATGCCGATTGTCTGACCACAAGGAGGATCGGCCCATGGCACGGCTCTGGACCAATGCCCGCATCGCCACGCTCGCCGAGGGTCTGCCCGGGCTCGGCACTATCGAGCGCGGCGCGATCCTGGCCGAGGGCGAGCGCATTGCCTGGGTGGGAGCGATGGACGATGTGCCGGCCGCAGCTCAAAGCGCCAAACGCATTGATCTCGACGGCCGCTGGGTCACACCCGGCCTCATCGATTGCCACACCCATCTGGTGCATGGCGGCGACCGGGCACTCGAATTCGAAATGCGGCTGGACGGCGCCTCCTACGAAGACATCGCGCGCGCCGGTGGCGGCATCATTTCGTCGGTGAAGGCCACGCGCGCGGCAAGTGTCGAACAACTGGTGGCCAGCGCCCTGCCCCGGCTGGACCGACTGCTCGCCGAGGGTGTCACCACGGTCGAGATCAAATCCGGCTACGGGCTCGATCTCGCCAGCGAACTGGCCATGCTGCGGGCCGCGCGAGCGCTCGGCGACCAGCGCAATGTCTCGATCGCTACCACCTGCCTGTCGGCCCATGCCGTGCCACCCGAATTCAAGCACGACCGCGCCGGCTATCTCGATCTGGTGGTCGAAACCATCCTGCCAGCCATGGCGGCCGAAGGCCTCGCCGACGCCGTCGACGCCTTCATGGAGGGCATCGCCTTTTCGGGCGACGAGACGGCGCGGGTCTTTGCCAAGGCGAAAAGCCTGGGCCTGCCGGTCAAGCTCCATGCCGATCAGTTGTCCAATCTGCACGGCGCCAGACTCGCGGCCAGCTTTGGCGCCCTCTCGGTTGATCACCTCGAATATACCGATGCGGACGGGGTGGCAGCGATGGCGGCGGCGGGCAGCGTCGCGGTCTTGCTGCCGGGCGCCTATTACACCCTGCGCGAGACGCAATTGCCGCCCATCGAACTCTTCCGCCAGCACGGCGTGCCGATGGCGGTGGCGACCGATGCCAATCCGGGCTCCTCGCCGATGACCTCGCTGCTGCTGGCGATGAACATGGCGGCAACGCTGTTCCGCCTGCGCGTGGACGAGATCATCGCCGGCACCACCCGCGAGGCAGCGCGTGCGCTGGGAAAACTCAACGAGACCGGCACCATTGAGGCCGGCAAATATTGCGACCTGGCGATCTGGGACATCGAGCGTCCGGCCGAGCTGGTTTACCGGCTCGGCTTCAATCCGCTGCATGGCCGCATCTGGAGGAACCGATGACCACTCACCACCAACTGGCGCCCGGCCACGTGCCGCTCGCAATCTGGCGCGATATCTATTTCGGCGCCGGCTGCAGTCTGGCGCCGGGGGCGGAGCCGGCGGTGCAGGCAGCGGCCGAGACCGTCGCGGCGATCATCGCCAAGGGCGAGCCGGTCTATGGGATCAATACCGGCTTCGGCAAGCTGGCCAGCGTGCGGATCGAGAACGACGATCTCGCCGTGCTGCAGCGCAATATCGTGCTGTCGCATGCGGCCGGGGTCGGCGATCCGCTGCCGGTGCCCGTGGTCCGGCTGATCATGGCGCTCAAGATCGCGAGCCTGGCGCAAGGCTTTTCCGGCGTGCGCTGGCGGACCATCACCCGGCTTGCGACCTGCCTCGAGAAAGGGTTGATCCCGGTCATCCCCGGCCAGGGCTCGGTCGGGGCCTCGGGCGATCTGGCGCCGCTGGCGCATATGAGCGCCACCTTGCTGGGTGTTGGCTCGTTCCTTGTCGACGGAACCGAGGTTCCAGCGGCCAAGGCGTTGGCGGATGCCGGTCTGACCCCGCTCGAACTGGGCCCCAAGGAGGGCCTGGCGCTGCTCAACGGCACGCAGGTTTCGACAGCACTGGCGCTGGCCGGCCTCTTCGAGGGCGAGCGCGTATTTCAGGCCGCGCTGGTCACCGGGGCGCTTTCGACCGATGCGGCACGCGGTTCCGACGGTCCATTCGATCCGCGCATCCACGCCGTTCGCCGCCATCGCGGGCAAACCGAGGTGGCGGACGCCCTGCGCCATTTGATGGACGGCAGCGCCATTCGCGCTTCGCACCGCCTCGGCGACACGCGTGTGCAGGATCCCTATTGCCTGCGTTGCCAGCCACAGGTGATGGGCGCCTGCCTCGATCTGCTGCGCCAAGCGGCGACGACACTGGCCATAGAGGCCAATGCGGTTTCGGACAATCCGCTGGTGTTCACCGCCGAGAACGAGGTGATCTCGGGTGGCAATTTCCACGCCGAACCCGTCGCCTTCGCCGCCGACATGATCGCCATGGCGTTGTGCGAGATCGGTTCCATCGCCGAGCGGCGCATTGCCATGCTGGTCGATCCGGTGCTGTCGGGCCTGCCCGCCTTCCTGACGCCGAAGCCGGGTCTCAATTCCGGTTTCATGATCCCGCAGGTGACGGCGGCCGCGCTGGTGTCGGAGAACAAGCAGCGGGCCTATCCGGCGAGCGTTGATTCCATCCCCACTTCCGCCAATCAGGAGGATCATGTGTCGATGGCGACCCATGGCGCGCGCCGCCTCGGTGCCATGGCAGCGAACGCCGCCAATGTGATCGGCATCGAACTGCTGGCAGCGGCGCAGGGCTGCGATTTCCACGCGCCCCTGGCCTCGAGCGCCGCCCTCGAAAGCGCCCGTGCTCTGCTGCGCGGGGTGGTGCCGCACCTCGCCGACGACCGCTACATGGCGCCGGACATGGCGGCTGCGACAAGTCTCATCACCAGCGGTGCGCTGGTCGATGCCATCGAGGGCCTGACGCTGCCGGAGATTGCTGCATGAACTGGCTCAACGTCACTCGCGGCAGCGCGCCGATGCTCGTCAGTCTGCCGCATACCGGCACCGAGATTCCGCCGGCCATCGCCGAACGACTGGCCTCACTGCCGCTGGCCCGCAACGACACCGATTGGTGGATCGATCGCCTCTATGATTTTGCGAGCACCATGGGCGCGACAGTCATTCACACCACAATCTCGCGCAGCGTCATCGACGTCAACCGCGATCCCTCGGGCCAATCGCTCTATCCCGGACAGGCCACCACCGGCCTCTGCCCCACCACCAGCTTTGACGGCACCCCGCTCTACCGCCCCGGCGCCGAGCCGGACGATGCCGACATCGACGCGCGCCGGCGCGACTATTTCGATCCCTACCACGCCGCGCTCGCCGCCGAGATCGCCCGGCTGCGCGCCGATCATACCCGCATCGTGGTCTATGATTGCCATTCGATCCGCTCAGTTGTGCCGCGCCTGTTCGAGGGCGAACTGCCGGTGTTCAACATCGGCACCAATGACGCGGTGAGCTGTGCGCCTGAGTTGCAGGCTCTGGTCGAACGCCATTGCGACGCCTCGGGTCTTTCCAGCGTATCGAACGGGCGCTTCAAGGGCGGCTGGATCACCCGCAATTCCGGCGACCCGACAAACGGCATCCACGCGGTCCAAATGGAAATCGCCTGTCGCGGCTATATGGATGAGCGCGCCGACTTTGAGCCGGCGGCCTATTCGTTCGAGCGGGCCGCGCCAGTGCGCTCGGTTCTGCAACGCCTCTTTGCCGACATGGTAGAATGGGCAGGTCAGCAGAGCACGCAGATGGCGTAGAGCTCTACTCGACCAACTGCAGCCTGGCTGCGGGCCGTGCGCCCTTATGAGCCGCCGCGGTCACCCAGTTCATCCGCGATGTGGACGCGGATGATGTCGTCGAAGCTGCTGTCGGCGACAAAGCCCAGTGCTTGGGCCCGCTTGGCCTCGAAAGCCTGTGGCCAGCCGGCGACAATGCGGGCGATGGTCTCGTCGGGCTGGCGGCGAATCAGGGCGGTGGCCTTGGCGCCGGCAACGCGCTCCAGCGCCGCGATCTGCTCGGCGACGGTCGCGGCAAGACCGGGCATGGTGAGGTTACGCTGATTGCCGAGCAGGCCGGTGTCCATCGAGGCCGCATGCATCAGAAAGCCCACGGCGGCGCGGGGGCTGGCGAACCAGTGCCGCACAGTGTCGGCAACCGGCAACAGGGCCTCCTGTCCCGCCAGGGGCTCGCGAATGATGCCGGAAAAGAAACCGGACGCCGCCTTGTTGGGTTTACCGGGCCGCACCACGATGGTCGGCAGGCGAATGCCGATGCCATCGAGAAAACCGCGCCGCGAATAATCGGCGAGCAGCAGTTCGCAGATCGCCTTCTGGGTGCCGTAGCTGGTGAGCGGGGTATGCTCATGACTGTCGCCGATCACCGCTGGCAGCGGTTCGCCGAAGACGGCAATCGACGAGGTGAAGACCAGCCACGGCTGATAGGGCGCGGCCTGCCCGGCCAGCCTGATGGCTTCCAGCAGGTGCCGCGTCCCATCGAGATTGATGCGATAGCCCTTCTCGAAATCCGCCTCGGCCTCGCCCGAGACGATGGCCGCGAGATGAAAGATCAGGTCGGGACGATCCTGCACCAAGCGGGCAGCGACATCGGGAGCCGACAGATCGACTGCGACAGTGGTGATGGGAATGCTGGAAGCCGGAGCGCTAGGCGCAATCACATCGGCCAATGCCAGGCCGGTAATGGCTCGATTGGCGACGCGGCCGGTTGCCAATAGGGCCGCAACCAGCTTGCGCCCGACCATGCCGGCCGCCCCGATCACCAGTACCTTCATGCCATCCTCCGATCGTTTTGCGCCAGCTTAGCGCGTCCGCCGGAGTCGGGGACAAAAGAAATCGGCGCCCTTCTGGGCGCCGATCGCATGCAACAGCGGGTGGCGGGCCGGCCGGCCCGCAACCCGGTCAGTTGAAGCGGTAGCGCAGGGTGCCGCGCACTTCGTGCAGCCAGTTATTGTCCGACCAAACGGCGTCAGTACCGGCCGCGCCGTTGCTGATTTGAGCTATGTAGACGCCGCGATAGCCGACGTCGGCAACGACCGCGCCGAAATCATAGCCAGCGCCGACCATGCCGGCGGCGGCAAGGCTTGTATTGTTGCCGGACTGGGCAGGCGACGGGCTGGTTGCCGGCGAAGTGATGTCAAACCGGTTGAAGGCCACACCGGCACCTGCACCTACATAGCCGAAGGCACCGCCAGCAGCACCATAGCCGGAACCACCGAAGGAGAAATCGTAGTAGACGTTGGCCAACGCCAGGGTCGACCGAAGCCGGGCCGTATAGTCGCCGTCGCGCGGGGCGTATATTGCGCCCTTGGTGACCTTGAGGCCATTGTTGTCGACATAGTCGAGCGTGGCGTCGACGCGCAGGCCAGTACCCGTTTCATAGCCGAAACCTGCACCCACGCTATAGCCATAGCCCATGGCCAGGAAGGGGAATGCGGTGACGACCGACGGACCGCCGCAGCCGGCGCATTCGTAGGCGAAGGCTTCCTTGCTCCACAGCGCATTGCCCGCGGCACTGCCGCGCAGGTAGAACGAGCCCTGGACACCGTAGTCGACATCGGGAATTTCGATGATCGGAGGATAGTCGGGAAAGTCAGCGGCCAGTGCCGGGCCGGCGACGAGGGCGGCTCCTGCCACCATGATCGCTGCAATGAGCTTACGCATGTGAAACGTCCTTGGGTTGCACGACACCAGTCGATTGCGCCCAATATCGGACAATTTTCTTAAAAGCCGCTTAACCTAAAGACTTAACCCTAACAATATTGGAATCGATCAGTCATAGTTAACACCAAGTAAATGAAGATCAGGCGATATCGCGGATTGCCGCCTCGATCTGCGACACAACGGTGGTGACCAGCGACGCGTCGTCTGCCTCGCCCATGACGCGAATAACCGGCTCGGTGCCCGAGGCGCGCACCACCAGCCGACCGCCAGCGCCCAGCATGGCCTGGCCATCGGCAATGGCCTGGATGACAAGCTTGTGCTCCAGCGGCTTGCCGGACTTGAACTTCACGCTGCGCAGCAGTTGGGGCACCTTGGTGAAGCGCGCACAGATATCGGAGACGCTGCGCTCCTGCTGCTTGAGCACGGCCAGGAGCTGGAGCGCTGCTACCAGGCCATCGCCCGTTGTGGTGAAATCGGAGAGGATGATGTGGCCCGACTGCTCGCCGCCCACATTGAAGCCCTTGGCGCGCATGGCCTCGAGCACATAACGGTCGCCGACCTGGGTGCGTTCGAGGGTGAGGCCGAGCGAGGTGAGATAGCGCTCAAGGCCCAGATTGGACATGACGGTGGCGACAATGCCGCCGCCCACCAGCATCTGGCGCTCCAGCCAGCTCTGGGCGATCACCGCCATGAACTGGTCGCCATCGACCACGTCGCCCCTTTCGTCGATGATGATGACGCGGTCGGCGTCACCATCCAGCGCAATGCCGATATCGGCGCGCACTTCCTTGACCTTGGCCGACACGGCCTCGGGAGCGGTGGAGCCCACCTTGTCGTTGATGTTGAAGCCATCGGGCTTGTCGCCGATGGTGAAGACCTCTGCCCCGAGTTCCCATAGGGCAATCGGGGCAACCTTGTAGGCAGCGCCATTGGCGCAATCGAGCACCACGCGCAGGCCCGCCAGGTCCGCGCCGCGTGGCAGCGTGCGCTTGGCATATTCGATATAGCGGGTGCGGGCTTCCTCGTCGCGATAGGCGCGGCCGATATCGCGGCCATGCGCCAACAGGCCCGTCATATCGCTGTCCATCAGCCGCTCAATCTCTTTTTCGACATCGTCGCTGAGCTTGTAGCCGTCGGGACGGAACAGCTTGATGCCATTGTCGTCATAGGGATTGTGCGATGCCGAGATCATGACGCCGAGATCGGCGCGGAGCGAACGCGTCAGCATGGCCACGGCAGGGGTGGGCATCGGGCCGAGCAGGTAGACATCCATGCCCACTGCGGTGAAACCAGCCGTGAGGGCCTGCTCCAGCATATAGCCCGAGCGCCTGGTATCCTTGCCGATGACGACCCGGTTGCGATGTTCGCCACGCACGAATTTCTGCCCGGCGGCCATGCCGACGCGCAGCGCCAGTTCAGGGGTCAGCTTGTCGCCATTGGCAAGCCCGCGGATCCCGTCCGTGCCGAAATACTTGCGTACCATCTGTCTGTCCCCTCGCCCGGCCGGCTTTGCCGGTCGCTTCGGATAATACCACTTTCGGGCGGAATAGCGGAAATCGCGCGCAGGAAAAAGGGCCGCCTTGCGGCGGCCCCATCAATTCTGTGCCTGGCTAGCTGCCGGGCTGCGGCTCGAGCCCGCCCTCGGGCGGCGCATCGGGACGCTTCTTGCCTGCCTTGCCGGCCGACGGCACACCGCTGGCCTTGGGGGTCGGGGGACCACTATCGTCCGGGCGCACGGGCTGTTGTCCGTCCATCAGGGCGCGCAACTCGTCGCCAGTCAGCGTCTCGTATTCGAGCAGCGCCTGGGCAACCGCCTCCCACTGGTCGTGGTGGGTGGTGAGAATTTCGCGGGCCGAGGCCTCGCCATCCTCGATCAGCTTGCGCACTTCCTGGTCGATGATCCGGGCGGTGTCGTCAGACATATGCTGCGACTGGGTCACCGAATGGCCGAGGAACACTTCCTGGTCGTTGGACTTGTAGCGCACGCGACCGAGCTTCTCGCTCATGCCCCATTCCATGACCATCGAGCGGGCTAGGTTGGTTGCCATCTGGATGTCGCCAGACGCGCCGCTGGTCACCTTCTCGGGGCCGAACTTGATGATCTCGGCCTCGCGGCCACCGAACAGCATGGTCAGCCGGGCGAGCGCCTTTTCCCTCGAGAAGGAATAGCTATCGCTTTCCGGAAGCGTCATCACCATGCCCAGCGCGCGGCCGCGCGGAATGATCGTCGCCTTGTGGATGGGGTCGATGCCCGCAACCTTGAGCGCGATGATGGCGTGGCCGGCCTCGTGATAGGCGGTGAGCTTCTTTTCATCCTGGGACATGGCCATGGTGCGGCGCTCGGCGCCCATCATGATCTTGTCCTTGGCGTCTTCGAACTCGGCATGGGTGACGAAGCGCTTGTTGCGCCGCGCCGCCATCAGCGCCGCCTCGTTGACGAGGTTCATGAGGTCCGCGCCCGAAAAACCGGGCGTACCGCGGGCCAGCACCTTGAGGTCCACATCGGGAGCCAGCGGCACCTTGCGCACGTGAACCTTGAGCACCTTCTCGCGGCCGGCAACATCGGGGTTCGGCACGACGACCTGACGGTCGAAGCGGCCGGGACGCAGCAAAGCCGGATCCAGCACGTCGGGACGGTTGGTGGCGGCAATCAGGATGATGCCTTCATTGGCCTCGAAGCCATCCATCTCGACCAGCAACTGGTTGAGCGTCTGTTCGCGTTCGTCGTTACCGCCACCGAGACCGGCGCCACGCTGGCGACCGACGGCGTCGATTTCGTCGATGAAGATGATGCAGGGTGCGTTCTTCTTGGCCTGCTCGAACATGTCGCGGACGCGGGACGCGCCGACACCGACGAACATTTCAACAAAGTCGGAACCCGAAATGGTGAAGAAGGGCACATTGGCTTCGCCGGCAACCGAACGGGCCAGCAGCGTCTTACCGGTGCCCGGAGGGCCAACCAGCAGCACGCCGCGCGGAATGCGGCCACCCAGGCGCTGGAACTTGCCCGGATCGCGCAGGAATTCGACGATTTCCTCAAGGTCCTGCTTGGCTTCGTCCACGCCGGCGACGTCCTCGAACGTCACTTTGCCATGCGACTCGGTCAACAGCTTGGCGCGCGACTTGCCAAAGCCCATGGCGCCGCCACGACCGCCGCCCTGCATCTGGCGTATGAAGAAGAACCACACGCCGATGATGACGATGAAGGGCAGCCAGGAGGAGAGCAGGATCGACCAGAACGGGCTCGATTCGGGCGCTTGGGCCGTAATCGACACGCCCTTGTCTTCAAGCCGCGAAATTACGTCGGCGCCAGCGGGCAACACAGTCTCGAACCGCGTACCGTCGCGCAACGTGCCAGAAACGACATCGTCGGTGATGGTGACGCTGGTCACGCTGCCGGCTTCCATATCGGTCACGAACTGGCTGTAGCTCTTGTCGGCCACGGAAATCGAGCGGGTCGAGGACTGAAAGACCTGGAACAGGCCCATCAGCATAAAGAGAATGACCAGCCAAATGGCGAAGTTGCGGAAATTTCCGTTCATCAATCCTGTCCCGGAGAAGCGGCGCCAAGCAGGCACGGCGCGTGAGCCGAATGTATGTCCGGCAATGGGGCGTTACAAGGGCCAGACCTGCGGCCCTTTGGGCGCCCCGTCCAGTCATATTGTCGCGATTGGGTTAATACGCGGTGGGGATCGGGAGGTTCCATGGGCGTGCGAAGGCGCCGCCTGCAACGCGGTTTTCATAGATGGACGGACCCCGAGGCGGCTTTCGCCTCTGGTAATTTAGAAATGAGACGACAGTCGCCTGGGGGTGCCGGGATTTATGGCGCGCGCGACTCTGGCCGGGCCTCGCCCGACACTTCCGCTTGCCCGAGCAGGAGCACGACCTCCTACCCCCGACTGTCGCTGCGCCAGTGGCCGTGCACGCCGTCTCCGCGCAGCAATGGGGGAAGTATAGGGCAGACCGGAGGGGCGGGGATAAGTGGGGGATAGCCGCCGGAGAGCCCAGAGGTTGGGGCAGGACTTCGTCCCCCCACCGCTCCACTCAGGTGAACGATGGAGTTTCAGGCAACAATACTCAATCGATCAGCAACTGCACCTTGATGCGTTCATCGAAGGACCAGCCGCCCAGTGACAGCACGCCGCCGGCTGCGTCGCGGACGATGGGGGCGGTGCGGATGGCTTCGGCGGGGGCGGTGACCTTGAAGCCGAGGAATTCCTCGAGGCGGTGGCGCGGCAGGTAGTCGGCGACGCTGGCGGTGAGATCGCCCTCGCCCGAGGCATTGACGATGCGGAAGCGCTCGTCCCAGACTAGCTCGCCATGCGGGGCAAGCAGTGCATCGGGCGGCAGCGAGCGGCCGGGCTCGCGGGCCACGGCAATGGCGCCATCCTTGAGGCGGACGACACAGCCGAGCACTGTGGTCGCCTTGGCCAGCGCCCCCGTGGCAATGGCATGGCGCAGGCGCTCGACCTGCCCCAATGCCCGCGGCTTCTGCCTTCCGCCGACAATGTTGAGCGTGCGACCCAGGAGGCGCGTCGAAATGGCGGGGCTGAGCCCGACAAAGGGCGCCAGTTCGATCCTGGCCGCGCCGAACCCGTCGAGGCGCACGATTTCGGTGAAGCAGCCATCGGCGATCTGGGCGATCGCCGCGTCAGCCTCGGCCATGCGTTCCGCAAAGGTCGCGAGGGCGGCGCTGTCGAGACCGAGCGCCGCCAGCTGCGGCAGCGCCTGGCGCCAGCGGACGCGCTCGTAATGCGGATCGATATTGGATGGGTCCTCGGCCGGCACCAGTCCGGCCGCGTCGACCACGGCGCGCAGAGCTTCAGGATCAACCCCGAGCAGCGGGCGATGCACAAGCACGCCCTCGATCTCGGCCATGGTTGTCATGCCTTTGAGCCCCTCGATGCCGCTGCCATGGGCCATGCGCATCAGCACGGTCTCAGCCTGATCATGCCGATGATGGGCCGTGAGCAGCACCGTGGCGCCGTCTTCGGCCATGGCGGCACCCAGCAGGCGATAACGGGCAATGCGGGCGGCTTCCTGCAGGCCGCTGGAGGGCTTGGCGCCGGTCCAGACCAGGCCGCGCGCCGGCAGGCCCAGCGCCTGCGCTGCCTGCAACACCATGGCGACCTCGCCGGATGCCTCGGGCCGCAGGCCGTGATCGACGGAATAGACGTGAATTGCCGGCGGGTTGGACAGGGTGGTCGCCCAGCGCTGCGCCAGCAGCATCAGCGCCAGGCTATCGGCGCCGCCCGAGACGGCCAGCGCGATGGCGGGTTGATCCGCCACCGCGGCGAACAGCGCCTGCAGCTCTGCCGGCGTCTCGAGACCCGGAGTCATACCGGCGGGCATTCGGCCCGGGTCTTTTCCTCGCCCAGCCGGGTCAGGAAGGCTGGCGTCAGCGTGGTGTAGCGCTTGTCGATTTCCGCGAAGGTGCGGCAGGCCGTTTCGCGCTCGCCGGCGCCCGACAACGACATGCCCAGCTTGAGCAGCAGGTCTGGCGCCCGCGGGTTTTCCGGGGCCCTCTGGAAGGCAGCCAGCAGCACTTCGGCGGCCTCGTCATAGGCAGAACGATGCAGCAGGGCGTCACCCAGCAGGTTGGCCGCATCGGTGGCCTGTGCATTGTCCGGATAGAGCGCGATGAACTGGCTGAACTGCTCTTCGGCAAAAGCGTAGTCGCCCTTGACCAGGGCATCGTAGCCCGCTGCGAACTGGGCATCGGCGTCGGCTTTGCCGGTATTGGCGGCAGCCGGGTCATAGCTCAGGTTCAGCGGCTGGCCAGTGGCCAGATCGACCCCGCCAATGGCGCCGGTGCCCACCAGCGGATCGGCGGATTCGCCGAGCGTATCTGTTGGCGCGGTACTGCCATCGTCAAAGGTCGGGTCGAACTCGACCTCTCCCGGCAGCGGCTGCACGCCCTGCTCGGGAATATCGGTCATCGGTACGGCTTCGGGCGCCACTTCAGGCACGGCATTGGGGTCCTGCGGCAACGCCTCGGGCTGCGTCACGCCGCCCGGTTGGGTTGCCGCATCAGTTTTTCCCGGCGCACCGCCTTCGAGCGCCTGGAAGCGGAATTCATTGTCCTCGGCCATGCGGTTGACGATTTCCTGCATCTGCGTGAGCTGGAAGGTCAGGCCCTCGATCTGGCCGTTGAGCAGGCGGTTCTGCTCTTCGAGCTGCTGGATGCGCACCATGAGCTGCGCTGTATCCTGCGCCTGGGCGACATGGATGCGTGCGGGCTGAGGACTATTGGTGAATGTCAGCCCACCCAGCTCAGCCGGTGGCAGGGTCGTCGACTGGGCTGAGAGGCCCGCACCGGTGAAACCGAGCGCGACCGCGACCGTGCACAGTGCCACCCGTCCCCCTTTTGCAATTGCCGATAACTTCAAACGACGCCTCCAAAGTGCTGGACCCAAGTGGCACCAACATGGTGCCTGTGGCGATGCCGATAAAGGGCAAATTTGGTCAAAAGAAAGCGCCCGGGCCAAATACGCGGCTCCGGGCGCTCTTGCCTCCAGTTTGCACTGGATTTGTTGGGCCTCTCCGCTTGGGAAAGGCCGCCTTTTGATTACTGGACGACCGTGACCGCGCGGCGGTTCTGGCTCCAGCAGGAAATGTCGTTACAGATCGCCACCGGGCGTTCCTTGCCGAAGGACTGGCTGGTGATGCGCTGTTGGTTGACGCCGCGCGACACGAGATAGTTCACAACGACCGAGGCACGGCGGGCGCCCAGGGCGATATTGTATTCGCGGGTGCCGCGCTCGTCGGCATGGCCTTCGACCATGATGCGATAATTCTGGTACTGGTTGAGCCAGGCCGACTGCTTGTCCAGCGTGGCCGAGGCCTCGGTGGTCAGCGAGCTGGAATCGGTCTCGAAGAAGACGCGATCGCCGACCGAAACCAGGAATTCCTGTTGGCTGCCCGGCGCGCCGCCGCCCGGCCCCAGATTGCCGACACCGGTCGGCATGGTGTTGGGCGTGCGCGAACAGGCCGCGATGACCACGACGAAAAGCAGCATTGCGGCGGCACGCAATGCGGTGTTGAGGGGTGCGGTGATGACCACGGAAAGCTCCTGAAAGGCGAAAATCTTAAGCACGGCATTTACCGCGCTTAGTCTTAAGGCCGGGTTTGCCGACGTGGTTAATCTTTGCCTATCGCGGCGCGAATGTGGCGGAAATCCTGGCTTTTTCGTGATGATGCATATCCGTCACAGGGTGGTGCGGGATCACGTTAAGGTTAAGTGGGCGTCCGGGCTGCCGCTCCTTCCAGCGGCAGTTGCCAATGCCGCGCGGCGTGTTAGCATGCGCCCATGATCGGATCGCGCGCCCTTACCATGCTCAATATCGTACGCCCCTCAGGGCGTGCGGGATGGGTCATGCGCTAGCACACGACCGATCGCCACACGAACCCTGCGAGGCGAGCAGGGTTCCAAGGCGCCCCGCTCCCTCGTTCGCAAAGAGGAGAGCACATGTCGCCACAATCGAAGAACTGGCCTGCCGGCCTCATCATTCGCGCTTCGCGCCCGGACGATGCCGAAGCAATGGGTGAGATGATCGCCCTGCCCGGCTTTCGCGCCGGCACGCTGCGCCTGCCCTATCCAAGGCAGGAACAGACGCGGAGCTGGCTGGAAAGTCAGTCCAGCGACACGGTCAACCTCATGGCCGTGCTGGACGGGCGGATCGTCGGCAATGCAGGGCTCGACCGGCGTAGCGGACGGCGCGCCCATGCCGCTGGCTTGGGCATCGGCATTCACGACGACTTTGTCGGTCAGGGCATCGGCACGGCGCTGATCGGCGAACTGGTCGAGGTGGCCGACAATTGGCTCAACCTCAAGCGGCTGGAGCTCAACGTCTATACCGACAACAGCGTGGCCATCCGCCTCTACGAGAAGTTCGGCTTCAAGCGCGAAGGTGTTTTTGTGAACTATGCCTATCGTGATGGAGCCTATGTCGACTCTCTGGCGATGGGACGGGTGCGCGCATGACAGGGGCGTCATTCCGCGTGGAATGACGCCCCTTTAGCTTTGCTGTTTCAGTGCGGGGGAGGCCCCTCACCCGTCGGCTTTGCCGCCGACCTCTCCCCGGAGGGGCGAGGTAAGAGGCGCTAAGCCCTTAGCCCCGACCAGGCCGGATCGCTCGCATAGCTTTCGGTGGGGATGGTGATCAGGTTGCGGCCCCAGATGTCGACGCTCATCAGCTTGGGGCCGTCATTGCCGCCCGGATCCTGGAAGAACATGATGACGCGGCCATTGGGTGCCCAGGTCGGGCCCTCGGCGTGGAAGCTCGAATAGAGCATGCGCTCGCCCGAGCCGTCGGGGTTCATGATGCCGATATTGAACTGCCCGCCCGACTGGCGCGTAAAGGCGATCAGATCGCCCTTGGGTGACCAGACCGGGGTGGAATAGCTGCCCTGGCCGAAGCTGATGCGCTGCGCATTGCCGCCCGAAGCGCCCATCATGTAGATCTGCGGCGCGCCGCCTCGGTCGCTTTCGAAGACGATGCGGCTGCCATCGGGCGAGAATGACGGGCCGGTATCGATGGCCGCGCCGGAGGTGAGCTGCATCGGTGTGCCGCCACCGGTGCCCACCGAATAGATATTGGTGGCGCCGGCCTGCTCGACCGAGAAGACCACGGTGCCGCCATCGGGCGAGAAGCGCGGGGCGAAGGTCATGGCGCCGACATTGGCCAGCTTCTGCTGCTGGCCGGTGGAGAGCTGCAGCAGGTAGACCTGCGGATTGCCCTCGGCAAAGTTCATATAGGTGACCATGTCGCCATTGGGAGCGAAGCGCGGCGTCATCGCCATGGTGTTGCCGTCGGTCAGATACTGCACATTGGCGCCATCCTGATCCATGATGGCCAGGCGCCGCACGCGATTGGCCTTGGGGCCGCTTTCGGCAGTGTAGATGACGCGCGTATCGAAATAGCCCGTGCCGCCAGCCAGCGATTCATAGATGGCGTCCGAAATGATATGGGCGACGCGGCGGCTGGAATTGGGGTCGGTGTTGTAGCTCTTGCCCACCACCTGGGCCGCCTGCTGGGTATCCCAGACGCGCACCGACGAGGAGATCGTGCCGCCGCGTTCGACGCCGCCCATCACCAGCGCATCGACATTGGCGGTGCGCCAGGTGGCGAAATCGGGCTCGTTGTTGACGTCGCCCACCTGCACCGGCAGCGAGGCCGGATCGAGCGGCAGGAACAGGCCCGAACGGCGCAGATTGGCGCGCACGATATC
This sequence comes from Devosia sp., assembly GCF_036676215.1. Lineage (GTDB taxonomy): Bacteria > Pseudomonadota > Alphaproteobacteria > Rhizobiales > Devosiaceae > Devosia. The sequence goes on from NZ_JAKFDJ010000070.1 coordinate 19,336, forward strand.
GGCGATCTCCTTGCCGAACGTCGGATCGGACGAGGCGAAGTCGGGAATGGCGATCGGCAGCGGCTGGAAATTGGCGCCTTCGACGACGATCCGCAATTGCGCCATCGCCAGCGAAGAGCCGGCGAGCAGAGCGCCGCCTGCCAGGCCGAGCTTGAGCGCATTGCGCCGGGTGATGAGGGTCATATCAGTCTCCATTCTCGCCGCTGGTAGCATTCTGCTCACCAAACAAGCCAATTCAAGGTCAGGGTCGCAGTTCCAACTCGAGGTGTTTCCACTCATGGTACGTCTCTGCAGAAAACGTATAGGGCGCGCATTGTTCCACCGCGCGCACCGCCGCCCGGGCAATCCGCAGCCCCGCTGCGGATTCAACGGCTTCGCCGATCTCGTTGCCGGTGACCGACCCGTCACGGTTCAGATCAATCAGCAGCGTTACGCTGAGGCCGCTGTTGATATCGTCCGGCAGGATGTTCCAACAGCTTTTGACCTGCCACACAAACCGTTCGATCTCGGCTTGACTGACACGTTGGTTCGGCGCGGGCGCCTGGGCAGCGACGGCGGCGAAGATCAATGCCATAGCCATCATGGCCGCAGTTCCACTTCGATCTGCCGCCACTCGTCATAGGCATCGGCGGAAAGCATCTCGTAGGGTCCGCAGGCCGCTACCGCACGTTGCGCCGCCCTCGCCACCGCGCCGCCCGCAGGCGACGGATCGGCCAAGATGACCTGGGTATTGGCCACGGTGCGATCGGCATTCATGGCCACCTGCAGCGTCACATTCAACCCACTGTTGATGTCGCTGGGCAGCAGGTTCCAGCAGGTCTTGATCCGCGCCACCAGTCCGTCGATCGCCGACTGGCTGAGCCGCGCCGACGTGCCGTCGGTATCGCCCAGCGTGGGCGCTCCGCCCTGCCCGGTGGTACCGCCGGTGGTTGTATCGGTGTTGATGATGGCAGAAATATCGTCGGCCAGCGACGCATCGAGCTGCGGCGGCGCCGGTTGCACCGCCGCCTCGGCGGCCGCAGCGGCCTGGCGCTGGCGTTGCTCTTCCTCGCGCTTCTTGCGTTCGGCTTCGGCCGCAGCGAACCGCTCGCGCAATTGTGTCAGATTGCTCGGCCGCGACGCCGGCACCGGCGCGGCAACGGCCGGAGTCACCGGCTCCGGTGTCGGTTCGGGCGTCGGTGCGGGCGTGGGTTCCGGGGCGGGCTCTGGCTCGGGCGCAGGTTCCGGCTCGGGCGTGGGCTCTGGCTCTGGGGCCGGAACGGGTTCCGGACGCGGCGCAGGAACGGGCGCGGGAACCGGCTCAGGGGTTGGCTCAGGCTCGGGCGCTGGCGTGGGTTCCGGGATGGGCTCGGGTTCAGGCTCCGGCTCGGGTTCAGGCTCTGGCACCGCTTCGGGGGCGGGCGCCGTATTGGTGACGGGAGCCGGGGTGGGGATATCGGCCGGCGACGGAGTCACCTGGTCTTCTTCGGTATTGCCGGTCGGCTGCGCCAGCACGGCAACCTGGTCATCCTCGACGATGGAGGGCGTATCGGTTTCGACGATTTCGCTATCGAGTTGCCCGGCGCGAATATTGGAATATTCCTCGATCGGCACCAGATCGACCGAGATCGACTCGACCGCTGGCGTCAACGGCTCCGCAAACCCCAGATTGATGAGGCCGATGGCTAACACCGCGATATGGGCAATGATCGAGACGGTTACGCCGGTACGCATGGGGCTGGACTACGGATCCGGCTGCGTGATGAGGCCGATTTTCGAAAAGCCACCAGCCGATAGCAGGCCCATGACCCGCATGACGGCGCCATAATTGGCACTGGTGTCGCCGCGCAGGAAGATGCGGTCTTCGGCACCATTGACGCCAAGCGCTGTCAGTTGAGGAATCAGGTCCGTTTCCGCCACCGGTGTTTCATCGATGAACACGGCCCCTTCGGGGGTCACGCCCACCGTCACCGGGTCAGCCTGATTGGGCATGGCGGCAGCGGCCGAATTGGGCAGGTCGATCGGCACGCCGGCCGTCATCATCGGTGCCGCGACCATGAAGATGATCAGCAGCACCAGCATCACGTCCACCATGGGCGTGATGTTGATTTCGCTCATGATCGCTTTCTTGCGGCTGCGGCGGCGACGTCCGCCGCCCCCGCCCCCGTTCGAAACACCCATGGCCATGTCAGCGGCTCCGCGCTTCGAGCTGGCGGCTGAGAATGGTCGAAAACTCGTCGGCAAAGCCTTCCAGCCGGCCAATCATCTTGGCGGAGTCGGAGCTGAGCTTATTGTAGGCGATAACCGCAGGAATGGCGGCCACCAGACCGATGGCCGTCGCGAACAGCGCCTCGGCGATCGGGCCGGCAACCACGGCAAGGCTGGTATTGGACGAGGCCGCGATGGCGGTAAAGGCATTCATGATGCCCCAGACCGTGCCGAACAGGCCGATGAACGGACCAGCCGAACCGATGGTGGCCAGGAACCCCAGGCGCTTTTCCAAATGCTCGCTCTCGCGCGCAATGGCAACGTCCAGCACCTTGTCGAGGCGCTGCTGCATGCCCACAAAGCTCGCCGCATTCTGCTCGTGGCTGCGCTTCCATTCCTTCATGGCCGCGACAAACACCGCGCCGAGCCCGCCTGACGGCTTCTCGGCCTGCTGCTGATAGAGCTCTTCCAGCGACTGTCCCGACCAGAATGTCCGCTCGAAGCGGTTCATCTCCGCGTCGGTACGCCGATAGGTGATGGTCTTGTCGATAATGATCGCCCAGCACCAGATCGAGGCGCCGAGCAGCCCGAGCATGACCGACTTGACGATCCAGTCCGCCGCCCAGAACAGGCCCCAGATGGACAAGTCGGCATGCGGGGCGGCCGCCCCTACAGCATCCATGGCTTCCATGTAGTGATCCTTTTCGGCCCGGTTCACGCACCCGACCCTCAAGCATCAGGCGATGGGGTCGAAATCTGTCAAAATTAAGAGAAATGCCC
>NZ_JAKFDJ010000071.1:0-20680 GCF_036676215.1 Devosia sp.
ACCATCGACTTCAAGATGCAGAAGGACGCCGAATTCATCGTCAAGGAGATGGTGGCATCCGAAGGTCCTAAGCGCGGCTTTAACCAGGGCGCGCTCGTCGCCATGGATGTCGACGGCACCGTGCGCGCCATGGTGGGCGGGGTGGACTATCAGGCCAGCCAGTATAACCGCGCAGTCACCGCCAAGCGCCAGCCGGGCTCGACCTTCAAGCCCTTCGTCTATCTGGCCGCCATGGAAAAGGGCTATACACCCGACACCTTGGCCGAGGATGCCCAGTTCGAATATAACGGCTGGAGCCCGCGCAATGCTTCGGGCAAATATGCCGGTACGGTGACCTTGCGTCAGGGCCTGGCCTATTCGCTCAATACCATCACGGCGCGCTTGGCCATCGACGTCACCCCACAGGCGGTGATCGACGTGGCGACCCGCATGGGCATTTCCTCCGCGCTCACCGCCGTACCCTCGATCGCCCTGGGCACGCAGGAAGTGAACCTGCTCGAGCTGACCAGCGCCTATGCGCCCTTCGCCAATGGCGGCTTCGGCGTCATCCCCAATGTCATCACCCGCATTGAGGCCAAGGATGGCACCGAACTCTACCAGTCCTCCGACGCCGGCCCGGGCCGCGTCATCGCGCCCAATATCCTGGCCGAGATGAACGACATGCTCAAGACCGCCGTGGAAGTGGGCACGGGCAAGGGCGCCAATCTGGGCGGCTGGGATTTTGCCGGCAAGACCGGCACCACTCAGGATGCCAAGGACGCGCTGTTTGTCGGCTACACGTCGGCCATGGTCACCGGCGTCTGGCTGGGCAATGACGATGCCACCAAGACCACGCTTTCGGGCGGTAATGTGCCGGCCGCTATCTGGTCCGAATTCATGACCAAGGCGCACGCCGGCAAGCAGATCGCCGCCATTCCGGGCGGCAGCTATGAGGGCCAGCTGGTGGCCCAGCAGATGCTGGACCCTGCGACGGGCCAGGTCGCCATCGATCCCGCCACCGGCCAGCCGATGACGCAATATATCGACGCCGGCACCGGTCAGCCGGTCCAGACCACCACCGATCCCGCAACCGGGCAACTGCTCCGCCTCGATCCGGCCACCGGCCAATATGTGCCCGCCACGGCCACCGCCGCGGCCAACCAGCCGATCCAGACCGGCGAGATGGTCGATCCCAACACCGGCATGCCGGTGGGCCAGCAGATCGACCCAGCCACTGGTATGCCCATCGGCAATACCGGCGGCATGCTGGTCGATGCCAATGGTGTTCAGATCGATCCCGCCACCGGCATGCCGGTCGGCCAGGTCGTCGGTGCTGGCCAGGCCATCGATCCGGTCACCGGCTATCCGCTGCAGGGCCAGACCAATGGCGTCGGCCCGGCACCGATCGATGCCAATACCGGCCTGCCGATGACCCTGGTGGTCGATCCGGCAACCGGCCAGCAGGTCTGGGTGCCCAGCGCCGCGGCCCAGCCGCAGCCGCCCGCGCCGCTTGGCCAGCCGGTGCCCATCGAAAACGAACGCAGCCAGCGCACGCTGATGGACCTGATCTTCGGCGGCCAGCAGAACTAGCTTTCTTACCTCTCCCCAGAGGGAGAGGTAAGAGGGGCCTTAGCCGCCATGCGCCATCAATTGCCGGCCATGCGCCTTGAGCCAGGCGCGACCCTTTTCCATGTCGGGCAAGGTGCGCTTGACCGTGGCCCAGAAGGCGGCCGAATGGTTCATCTCGACCAGATGGGCCACTTCATGGGCGGCCACATAGTCGAGTACGAAGGGTGGCGCCAGCACCAGCCGCCAGTTGTAGTTGATATTGCCCGATGACGAGCAGGAGCCCCAGCGGCTGGCCTGGCTGCGCATCCTGACCGACTTGACGGTGACGCCCAGCCGCGCCGCATGCACGGCACTGCGCCCGACCAGATCGGCCTGCGCCTCGTCCTTGAGCCAGTCGGTCAGTCGCCGCGCCTGATGCGCCGGATCGCCCGGCACCAGCAGCACGGCTTCGCCGTCCATTTCGCCGATTTCGACGCGACCGCGAACCCGCCCGGTCCCGACGATGCGATGTTCGACCCCCCGCAGCGGCACCACGCCACCGTCTCCGAAGCTGCTCGCCTCCGGCGCCCGCTTGAGGCGGGCGGCCAGCCAGTTGTGGTGCCGGTTGAGAAAGGCCTCCGCCTCGGTCCATTTCCCATGCGGCGGCAGCGTCAGCACGGGTCCGCCGCTATGGGGAATGGACAGCCGGTAACTGCGCGCCCGCGCATTGATGCGCACGGTGACACTGACTGGCGCACCATCGACCTCGATGACGGTGCTGGTCGGAATCTTGGGCTTGGCGCGGAAGAAGAGGTTCATGGGGCTCTGGATTTGAGTCGGGTGATTATAGCGAGAATTTGCCGCGATGACTTCCCCACCCACCGCACTTCCCCCTCTCCCACGAGGGGAGAGGGGGAAGTGAAACATCGGAGCACCGCCAAACCACAAAAAAACGCCCCCTGCGGGGGCGCCAGTTCAGTCGTTGGGAACGACCGGCTTCAGGAGGGTAGAAGAGACGGGCAGGCGGGCTTAGCCGTTATTGCCCCAGCCATTGTTGTTCTGGTCGCCGTTGTTCTGATCCGGCTTGGGTTCGGTATAGCCCTGGCGCGAACCGCGGCGCTCGTTCATGAAGCGATCGAATTCTTCCCGATCCTTGGCCTTGTTGAGATTGGCCATATATTCGTGGAAGGCGTCGATCTCGGCGTCGAGGCGGGCGCGCTCTTCTTCGAGGCGCTTGAGCTGTTCGGCGCGATAGTCGTCAAAGGCTGCATTGCCGCTCGAATTCATGCCGTAGCTCCGATGGTTGTTGTGCCAGCCGCGATGCGCATGCTTGTTGGAGCTGCACCAGGCTTTGCCCTTGTTGAAATAGGCTTGCGCCTTTTCCGGCGAGCCGCCGAACTTTTCGCCCCAGAGGATGTAGCCCAGGACGGCAAGGCCGAGCGGCCAGAAGACGATAAAGCCCAATACCATGAGGGCGATGGTCAGCGGGGACCATTGAGGTTTGATGATTGCTGTGGTCATTTCGGTTTCATTCTCCCAGTCACGATGTGCAATACGTGGCCCGCTCTGGGGTAGGATCAATGCTGTGCCTGGGCTTTTTGGCTCTTGAAATGAAACTTTTGCTTCCCCATGGCGGGGGCGGATTTTGCCCCGAAAGGGCCAAATAATGACCATGACCCAGGCCGATGGCCTGCCTTTACCCTCCACCTGGCGGCCATTGCGCCTGCAGACCCTGGTGCTGCTGCGCTGGCTGGCGGTGGGCGGACAGGCTATCGGCGTGCTCTTCGTGGCCTTCGGGCTGGGCTTTCCGCTGCCGCTGCTCGAATGTTTTGCGCTGATCGGCCTGTCGGCGGCGGTCAATCTCTGGCTTGTGCTGCGCCTGGGCACCTCCCATCGCCCCAGTTCGCTCTCCACCGCCAGCCAGATCGCCTTCGATCTCTGCCAGCTCGGGGGCCTCTTGGCGCTGACCGGAGGTCTGCAGAACCCCTTCTCGCTGCTGCTGCTGGCGCCGGTCTCGGTTTCGGCGACCACGCTGCCCCAGCGCGCTGCATTTCTCATTGCGCTGCTGGCCGCGGTGATCGCCTCGCTGCTCGCGGTCTGGCACCTGCCGCTGCCCTGGGACCCCGTCGAGCGCCTGGTCTTCAATCGCATCTATGTCATCGGCATCTGGGTCTCGATTATCTGCGGCGTGGTCTTCATCTCCGCCTATACCAACCGCGTCGCCCATGATGCCCGCCAGATCGCCGACGCGTTGGCCGCGACCGAGCTGGCTTTGGCCCGCAAGGAGCGCCTCTCGGCGCTCGATGGCCTGGCCGCCGCTGCGGCGCATGAATTGGGCACGCCGCTCTCCACCATTGCCCTGGCCGCCAAGGAAATGCGCGCCGAGGCCGAGCCGGGCAGCGATCTGGCCGACGATGTCGAACTCATCATCGCCCAGGCCGCCCGCTGCCGCGCCATCCTCGCCAAGTTGCGCAATCTGGGCAGCGATGGCGGCGACCCCTTCGCCGCCGTGCCGCTCACCGACCTCCTGGCCGAAGTCACCCGCCCGCATGAGGGGCGCGGCAAGGCCATCCTGTTCTATTATGAAAAGGCCGCCGGTCCGCCCCCGGTATTCCAGCGCAGCGTCGGCCTGCTCTATGGTCTGGGCAATCTCATCGAGAATGCCGCCGACTTCGCCCGCAGCTCGGTACGGGTCGAGGCAGCCTGGGACCAGGACGCCGTTTCGGTCTCCATCACCGACGATGGTCCCGGCTTCGCGCCCGAGCTCATTGCCCGGCTGGGCGAGCCCTATCTCACCAGCCGCCCGCGCGATCCCCATGGCCCCGATGCCAACAAGCCCGGCGGGTTGGGGCTGGGTGTCTTCATCGCCAAGACCCTGCTCGAACGCACCGGCGCGCGCCTCGCCTTCGAGAATATCGCCGCCGACGGCCATGCCAGGGTGCGCATCGTCTGGCCGCGCGGCGCGGTAGAGGCGCAGATCCACTGACGCGGTTTTGACGGATCAAGTGCAAACGCTTATGTGAGGGCTATGAGCACGATCGAAGATCTCCTTGCCACTGACCCCAGCCTGCTGCTTGTCGACGACGATGCGGCCTTCCTGCAGCGCCTTGAACGCGCCATGGCGCGTCGCGGCTTCGATGTCCGCATTGCCGGCTCGGTAGCCGACGGGCTCGCCGCCGTGGCCGAGCGGCCCCCGGCCTATGCAGTGGTCGATCTGCGCCTCGAGGATGGCAATGGGCTCGAAGTGGTGTCGGCCCTGCACCAGAAGCGCCCCGACGCGCGCGCCGTGGTGCTGACCGGCTATGGCAATATCGCCACTGCCGTCACCGCGGTAAAGCTTGGTGCTGTGGATTATCTGAGCAAGCCGGCCGATGCCGACGATGTGATCAATGCCCTGCTCGCCACCGGCGAGGACAAGCCCGAGCCGCCGGAAAATCCGATGTCGGCCGATCGCGTTCGCTGGGAACATATCCAGCGCGTCTATGAACTATGCGACCGCAACGTGTCTGAGACCGCGCGGCGGCTCAACATGCATCGGCGCACGCTGCAGCGAATTCTCGCCAAGCGTGCGCCGCGCTAGTCGTTGTGAAGGTCAGCCGCGGCTATAGGTCAGCGTCTGGCAGAGGATAGCCGCGCGGCAACCCTCGATGTCGATCGTGTCAGGGCTGGTCTGGGTCACGGTCGCTTCCGCGCTCATGCCGCCCGCCGCAAGGGAGCCCTTCCACTGGTTGGGAGCGGTCTGCACTGCCTGCATAACCAGCTTGCCGACAAAGGCCAGGTTCTCTTCAGTGGCCGATTCGCCCTCGAGAGTGTTCAGCACGCCGCAAAGATCGGTACCGGCCTCGCCGCACAGCGAGAAGGTGAACGAGGTACCAAATTCATCGACAAAGGTGCCGCTCGGGTCTGTCGCCTCGGCAACCGGCTCGGTGGTCGCTTCAGCGCCAGCTTCGGCCGGAGCCTCAACAGGAACCTCGATAGGAGCCTCGACCGGAGCAGCCGCATCCTGCGCCAGTGTAGGCATGGCGACGGCGGCACAGAGCAGGCCGATAGTGAAAGTGGTCTTCAAGATATGCATGGGTAGTTCTCCATGCGACAGCGCCCGCCCCACGCAGTCGCTCATTGATTGATGGAGTCCCAACGCATGTCCGTTCGCAACGGTTGCGCCGCCCCGACAAAACCGCCTCAGCGTCGGAACGTCGCCGCAATCTCGATATGGGTCGAATAGACGAACTGGTCGACCGCCACGAGGTCACTCATGGCATAGCCCCCCGCGATCAGGATCGCCGCATCGCGCGCAAAGGTCCGCGTATCGCAGGCCACCATGACCACGGTCTTGATCTTGGATTTTGCCAGCTCGCGCACCTGCGCCTCGGCCCCCGCGCGTGGCGGATCCAGCACCACGGCCTCATAGGGCAGCTCGAACTGGGTCAGCGGATCGCGGAACAGGTCGCGTGCCTTGGCGGTCACCTCGCGCAGCCCCTTGGTGAAGCGCCGCGCCTTGTCGAGCGCCGCAATGCCCGCCTTGTCGCTGTCCACCGCGAACACCGGCCGCTGCTCGGCCAGCCGCAGCGCAAACGGCCCGACGCCGCAGAACAGGTCCGCCACACTCTTGGCTTTGCCCACGGCATTGACAACATAGTCCGCCAGCACCGTCTCGGCCGCCGCCGTGGCCTGGAGGAAACTGCCGAACGGCAGTTCCACCCGCGCCCGGCCCATCTCCACCACCGGCGGCTGCGCCTGCAGCACCATTTCGCCATTGAGCGACAGCCGCGCCAGCTTGAACCGCGCCACCAGCGGCGACACCCGATCCAGCCGCGCCTGTTTCCTTTCGGTGCGGATGGCCACGTCGAGCCCGCTCAGCGTCGCGGTGAAACTCACATCGGACTCGCCTACCGCCTGCATCACCGCGCGGGCAATATCGGGCGCTCTCGCCAGTCCCGGCACCACGATGGGACAGTGGTCGAGGTCATGCACCTGGTGGCTGCGCAGCCGCATATAGCCGGCGCCTTCGGCCCGCGCATGCAATGTCGCCCGCCGCCGTCCGTCGCCCCCCGCATCGATGAAGCGAGTGACCGTGGCGTCGATCCCGGCAAAGCGCAGCGGTGTCTCCACCAGCCCTGTCTTGAATGCCTCATAGCTCGCCCGGTCCATATGCTGCAGCTGGCAGCCGCCGCAGGCACCGAAATGCGGGCAGAACGGCTCGATGCGATTACCGGCGGGCGTGACCACCCCCAGCAGCGTCCCTCTCTCGCCATCGGTCGTGATTTCCACCGTCTCGCCGGGCAACGCCAAAGGCACGAAGACCTTGTGGCCCTCGATCTCGGCAACACCCTCGCCCTTGTGGCCGAGGCTGGAAATGGTGGTGGTGATGGTCATGAAGGTCCGGAGCTTGCTGAAGGCGTTCAGTAGCGGCCAAAGGTCCCGAGAGCAATTGGAAAGGCCCCCTCACCCGGCGCTGCGCGCCGACCTCTCCCCCCAAGGGAGAGGTGAAGCGGTGATCGAGCCGCAGACTCCCACCTCTCCCTTGGGGGGAGAGGTCGCCCGAAGGCGGGTGAGGGGGCCTTACTCAGCCGGCCTGCTCGCCCACTCCAACAAACTCGCCAGCCCCACAAACGGCACCCCGGCATGTTCGCTCAGCCCCGACGCACAGGTGCTTACTGTCGAGACGCCCAGCGTGCAGCCCGTCGGGATATCCGACTTCACGAACCGCGTTGCATGGGCGTTGAGTTCGGGGAAAAACAATCCCTTGTCCCCGGCATAGCCGCAGCAGGTCACCGAGCTCAGCACGGCGATCTCGTCCGCACAGGCCTGCGCGATGGCCTCGGTCATGGGCTGTTCGGCGAGCCGCTGCGCCGAGCAATTGTGATGCACCGCCACCACCGGCAGTTTGCGGGTGATGGTCAGCCGCGCCAGCACCTGGCTCAGCAGGAACTGGCTCGAATCCAGCACCGGCGCATCGCCGGGAAATTCCCGCAAATGCTTGGCACAGGTCGAGGCATCGGTGACCAAGCTCAGCCGCCCGGCATCCGACAGCGCCGAGAGCTCGCGCTTCAATTCGCCGCCCACCTGCGCCGCCTGTTCCGGAAAGCCCTTGGACTGGAATGGCTGGCCGCAGCATTGCCCGTTGAGATGCTCGGGCACGATTACATCAAATCCGGCCCGCTCCAGCAGCGCCAGCATGGCGTCCGGCACCGCCTTGAGGTCGTGCTCGGTCTCTGGCGCCCCGAACATGCGCGTGGCGCAACTGGGGAAATAGACCACCGACTGCCGCCCGGTCTGCGCGATGGGCACGGGAAACCCCGTCTTGCGCGGGTCCTGCCGCGTCTCGGCCGGTTTGGGCGAGCCCGGCTCGTGATGCAGCGCCCGGGAGACGCGCGGTACCCGCTCGCCCGTCAGCCGCCGCGCACCGTCGGTAATCGCCTCGATGGCCGGCGCCGGAATGATCCTGCGCGCCGCATCCGCCAGGGCTACCCCGCCGCGCATCATGCTCTCGACCGCGCCGCGATGGTCGGCCACAAAGCCCGCCACAGCCCGCGCCGTGCTGCCGCGCCTTTGCGCCCGCTGGCCGATGATCATGGTCCCCGTCTCGATGCCCACCGGGCAGCGAATCGAACAGAGGTTACACGCCGCGCAGGTATCGAGCCCCGGATACTGGAAATCCTCGTCCAGCCGCTTGAGCCGTTCCGGGTCTTCCCCACTGGCGCGCAGCCGTGCCCGTTCGCGCGTCACCGCAATGCGCTGGCGCGGCGACAGGGTCATCTGGTGGCTGGGGCAGGCTGGCTCGCAGAAGCCGCATTCGATGCACATATCCACCAGCTCGTCGGCCAGCGGCATGACCTTGAGATGCTTGATATGCACCTTGTCATCGGCGTTGAGCAGCACGCCCGGATTGAGCAGCCCTTCGGGGTCGAACAGGTCTTTGATCCGGTGCATCAGCCCATAGGCCTTGGCGCCCCATTCGGCCTCGACAAAGGGTGCAATGGCCCTTCCGGTGCCGTGTTCGGCCTTGAGCGAGCCGCCATATTGCACCGAGATCAGTTGGGACAGATCGTGCGAGAAGCGATCGAATTTCTCCGCCGAACCGGGCTTGGCAAAATCGTCGCTCATCTGGAAATGCAGGTTTCCCGCCAGCGCGTGCCCGAAGATGATGGCGTCCTCATAGCCATGTGCGTCGAGAAGCTTGCGCATATCGGTGACGAATTCGGCCAGTCTCTCGATCGGCGCCGCCACATCCTCGGTCAACATCGCGGTGCCCTTGGGCCGCGCCGCCCCGCCCGAGGCAAAGAACCCCTTGCGAATGTCCCACAGCGCATGGCTGCGCGCCGCGTCGGTGGAAAAGTCGATATGGGTGGCGTCTTCGCTGGCGAGGATCGCCACCGCCTTGGCCACTTCGGCCTCCAGCGTCGCCGCATCGGGCGCGGTGACGTCGATCAGAACCGCCGGGGAAGTGTCGGTCAGCCAGGGTAGCAGCGGCGCCATCGGTGGCAGATGCTCCACCGTCGCCAGCGCCCGCCGCTCGATATATTCGGCCGCCGTGACGCCCGTCGTTACCTGCACGCCGCCATTGGCCAGCTTGATGATCGCCCGCCCCGCCGATTGCGGATCGCGGAAGGGCACCAAAGCGGTCGATTTGAACGGATGCTCGGGTACCGTATTGTAGGTCACCTCGGAAACGAAGCCGAGCGTGCCTTCCGAACCCACCATCAGGTGGATCAGCACGTCGAGCGGGTCGTGAAAATCGACCAGGGCATTGAGCGAATAGCCGACCGTGTTCTTGATCGCGTATTTCCGGCGGATCAGCGCCACCAGCTCGGGGTCGGCCATGACCTCGTGATGCAGAAGGTGCAACCCGTCCAGCATCGCCCGATGGCTGGCGCGGAACGCGTCGCGGCTGGCCGTGTCGCCGCTGTCGAGCATGGTCCCGTCGGTCAGCACGATCCTTAAGCGCGCCATGGTGTGATAGGTATTCTGCGTCACCCCGCAGCACATGCCGCTCGAATTGTTGTTGACCACGCCGCCGATCTTGCAGTTGGCCTGGCTGGCCGGATCGGGCCCGATCTTCTTGTTGAATTTCTTCAGCGCCGTATTGGCATGGGCAACGATGATCGCCGGTCCCAGCGTGATCTGCTCGGCCCCGGGATGGATTTCGAGCTTGCGCCAGCCATCGCCAAGCACGGCCAGCACGCCGTCGGTCACCGCCTGCCCCGAGAGCGACGTGCCTGCCGCCCGGAAGGTGATGGGCAGGCCTTCGGCCCGCGCCGCCGCCATCACCGCGCGCACCTCGTCCTCGGAATTGATGAACACCACCGCCGCCGGGATCAGCCGGTAGGAACTGGCGTCGCCACTCCAGGCATAGGTCATCAGCGGGTCGGTATACATCCGACCTTGCACCTTGCCTTTAAGCCGGGCAACCAGCCGCTCACCGGCCTCCTGCCGGTCGGGCGTGACGTGATGGACGGGGGAGGGGGCGATACTGGCTTGCTGCATGCGCAAGCACTAACATGTTAGTTGAAAGCTGCGAAGGGTCTTGTATATGGATGAAACAGGAGACCCCCATCCGGAGGAGCAGATCGGGTGGGGCGGCAGTGCCCAGCCACGCCCACCGGCCGGATTCCTCCCCCTTCAGGGGGAGGTTAGGTGGGGGTATTCTTCGCTTGCTCCGACCGGACTACCGATCAGATATCCACGTCGTCCTCGCTTAACGCGTCGATTTCGGCCGCCGCGCGCTTGAGGATTTCGGCGGCGTGGCGCTGCTGGTCCTCCGAGGTGCGCCGGGCCTTCTTGATCGCCGCCTTGAGGTCGCGCCGCGCCGCGTTGAGCTCGGGCACCACGTCCTTGAGGTCGCGATCCGTCTCCGGCGCTGCGCCGGGGCCCCAGCCGGGGCCATGCCCGCGATGCGGCGGATGTTCGCCGGCCTCGCCCTCGCGGCCGAACGGCCAGTCGGCCTTGGCGAATTCGCGGAAGCGGTTCATCTGCTCGCCCGCCTTGGCCAGGAAGGCCAGGGTGGATTCGATCGCTTCGCGATTGTCGTTCAGATGCGCCCGCCCTTCCTCGGTGATCGTATAGAGCTTCTTGTTGCCATCGGCCTGCGAAGTGACATAGCCCGCCTCCTCGAGAAAGGTCAGCGCCGGATAGACGATGCCGGGGCTGGGCGTATAGAACCCTGCCGACTTTTCCTCGATGGCCTTGATCAGGTCATAGCCGTGCCGCGGCTGCTGTTCGATCAGGAAGAGCGCTACGAGTCGCAGGTCGCCCGAGGCCAGCATGCGGCCGATGCGGAAATTACCGCCCATATTGCCCCAGCCTTCGCCGCTCTCGATGCCGGCGGCAAACCGGCCCCAGCCGCGCCGGGCCATGGCTTCCATGCGGCGCCAATTGGGCTCGCCGTCTCTCCAGTAATTTCCCATGATGGGTCTCCGATATATCTTGAACTGCATTGCGTCAGAAGATCGGCGCGCCTCGCGGCATTTTCAAGATATATCTTGAGATAGTGATCAGGGTGCGAGCGGCAACAAAAAACCCCCGGGTTGCCCCGGAGGTGATGTCATGCGCGCACAGGTGAAAACTAGGCGTCGTGGCCCTAGAGGACCGGCGCCGGCGCGTTGTCGCGGTCGAACTGGCCGTATTTGCGGAAGCGATACATATAGCTGGGCAGGATGGCGTCCATTGCCGTCGGCGTGATGCCGAAAGCCGAAAAGGTCCGCTTGTCCTTGCTGGCGGCGTCGGAGACGACATTGTCCACCCCGAGCAGTTCCACCTGGTCGGCGGTGAGCAGCGGCTTGCCCGGCAGGATGGCGAGCGGCATGGCCAGCAGCTTGGCAATACCGGGAGACAGCGGCAGCATCGGCCGATTGCGCGCCGCTTCGCGCTGCACCCGCGCCATCAGGTCGCGATAGGTCTCGACCTGCGGCCCGCCCAATTCATAGATGCGCCCGCCCTTGACCTTGCCCTCGGCGGCCAGCACGAAAGCCTGGGCGACGTCGCCGACATAGACCGGCTGGAACCGCGTATCCCCGCCGATCAGCGGCAAGACCGGGAAGAAGCGGGCCAGCGCCCCCATCAGGTTGAAGAAGCCGTCGCCCTGCCCGAAGATGATCGAGGGGCGGATGATGACGGCATTGGCAAACGCCTTGAGCACGGCCGCCTCGCCGTCCAGCTTACTGGCGGCATAGCGGCTGACTGCGGCGGCCTTGTCGACGCCCAGTGCCGACATATGCACCATCGTCGAGGCGCCAGCCGCCTTGGCGGCCTCGGCCACATGGCGGGCGCCGTCGACATGCACGGCCTCGAAGCTCTGCTTGCCGGACGCGTAGCCGATGCCGACCAGGTTGATGACGATATCGGCGCCCTGGACGGCATGGCGCACCGAGGCGGCATCACGCAGATTGGCCTGGATCGGCTGGACCTGCCCGACGCTGCCATACATTTTCACATGCCCGGCCAGGTCCGGCCGGCGCATGGCCACGCGGATGCGATGGCCGCGCCGCGCCAGCAACTGCACGATCTGGGTGCCGACAAAGCCCGCACCGCCGAAAATGGTGACGAGTTTGGGTTCGAGGCGATCCATCTTGGGCTCCGGCAACAGGCATGAAACGTTCCCGCTTCTATCCCAAGGCCGCCGCCGCTGTCGAGGGCCCGGGCGGGGAATCGGCTTGACTCTGGTGGTAGTTTGTTCTTGTTTTGTTCACAGCCAACACAGGAGTTATGCCCGATGCCCGAAACCACAACCTATCACGGCCAGTGCCATTGCGGCGCCGTGCGCTATACCGCCACCACCGATCTGTCCACGATGGGCGATTGCAACTGCTCGCGCTGCCGGCGCCTGGGCTGGGTCATGCAGTCGCTGCCCGCTGCCGATTTCACGCTGGAGAGCGGCGAGGACAATCTCTCGGTCTTTCATTTCAGCACCGAAACCATCGATCATCTGTTCTGCAGGACCTGCGGCATTGAGTCCTTCGCCCGTGGCTCGGACGGCAAGGGCAACGAGCTGGTGATGATCAATGTCAACTGCCTTGAGGATGCGCCGCCGGTGGAGCGCGCCGCGATCAAGCATTGGGACGGCGCCAACTGGTAAGCGTCGCGAATAGGTGATTGACATCGGTCGGCGCGCCCCCTAGTTACACCACCGCTTGCCCAGATGGCGGAATTGGTAGACGCGCACGGTTCAGGTCCGTGTACCGCAAGGTGTGGAGGTTCGAGTCCTCTTCTGGGCACCAAGTTTCAAACCCCGGTCCCGACGAAAGTCGCGGCCGGGGTTTTTGGCTTTTGGAGACCTCGGCCGCTCCCGGGCGGCGCCTATCCCGCGCCGCCGCCTTCCCAATGCCCCGATGCTGTGTCATCACGGTTCAAACGCAATAGTCGAGAACATCCATGGCCATTCGATTGCACCGCGGCGACCTGCCGGACCTGTCCCGTTATGGCCGCGAAGTGGCGATCGACACCGAAACCATGGGCCTGCATCCGCACCGTGACCGGCTCTGCGTGGTGCAGCTGTCGCCCGGCGATGGCAGCGCCGATGTGGTGCAGATCCCCCAGGACGCCAACGAGGCGCCCAATCTGGTCAAGCTGCTCACGGACCCGGCCGTCACCAAGATTTTCCACTATGCCCGTTTCGACGTCGCCGCGCTCCAGAACCGCTTCGGCGTGGTGACCGGACCGGTCTATTGCACCAAGATCGCCTCCAAGCTGGTGCGCACCTATACCGACCGGCATGGCCTCAAGGATCTGGTGCGCGAATTGCTCAATGTCGATCTCAGCAAGCAGCAGCAGAGCTCGGACTGGGGCGCCGAAAAGATCAGCGATGCCCAGCTCGACTATGCGGCATCAGACGTGCTCTATCTGCATGATCTCAAGCGCCATCTCGATCGCATGCTCAAGCGCGAAGGCCGCATGGAACTGGCTGAGGCCTGCTTTGATTTCCTCAAGACCCGCTGCGAACTCGATCTCCTGGGCTGGGAAGAAACCGACATTTTTGCCCATAGCTGACAGGTGAGGCAAACAAGCGCATGACCCTGCATGGCGACCCCGCCCAGCGCCTCGAAACCTATCGGCGCCTCGAAGCGCGCAACCGCATCGTGGCAATCCTGCGCATCGGCGTGCCGGCTTTGGGCCTGCTGGCCCTGGTCTCGCTGATCGGCCAGATTTATGTCTCGAGCCTTGGCAGCCGCTTCGGCGTCGGCCAGATCGCGGTGACGCCCGACAACATCATGGTCGAAGCCCCCGAATATACCGGCCTGCTCGATGACGGCACCGCCTATCGCATCTCGGCCAGCGCCGCCCAGGCCGCAACCGAGGCGGTCGACCAGGTCGGGCTCAGCGATGCCGCGCTCACCATGACCCGGCCCGACGGCGTCGTCATGACCGTCGATGCCGCCGCCGCCATGCTGGATACGACGCGCCAGCTCGTGGTGGTCAAGGAGGAGGCCGATATCGGCAATTCGCTGGGAACCAAAGGGATCATCAGCGATTCGGTGTTCGACTATGCCACCCAGTCGCTGGTGGGCAATGGTGCGGTGACCATCGATTATGCCGATGGCACTCATCTGGTGGCCGAGGGCATGACCTATGACGCTGTCAACCTGGTCTGGACATTCACCCGCGCCACCGTCACCCTGCCCGACACGCCCTGAGCCGAGAAAACCGAGATGCAGACCCCATGATCAAGCGCCTCCTGCTGATTCTCGTACTGGCGCTCGTGGCCCATCCGGCCCTGGCCCAGCAGCCGGTCGAGATCACCGCCGACCTCTTCACCGTCGATGAAAACACCCAGGAAGCGGTGTTCACCGGCAATGTCGTGGTCATCCACCCCAGCGTCGAAGTCTGGGCCGCAAAGGTCGTCGCCATCTATGGCGAGGGTGGCACCACCGATATCGAGAGCTTCGAGGCCACCGGCGCGGTGCGGCTGCAAACCCCCGAACAGAATGCCACCGGCGACAAGGCCGTCTTCACCCCCGGCGACCAGCTGTTGCGGCTCACCGGCAATGTGCAGGTCATCAATTCCGGCGGCACCATCGATGCCGCCGAACTGGTGGTCAATCTGGCCACCAATGTCTCTACCTTCACCAGCAGTGGCGGCGGCCGCGTCACCGGCGTATTCACCTCGCAATGACCCCTGCAACCGACAAGCCCCGCATTGACCAGACCGGCTGGCTGGTGGCCCACGGGCTGGCCAAGAGCTTTGGCAAGCGCGCCGTGGTGCGCGACGTTTCGATCGCCGTGCGGCGCGGCGAGGCCGTTGGCCTGCTCGGCCCCAATGGCGCCGGCAAGACCACCGTTTTCACCATGATCATGGGCCTGCTCAAGCCCGATGCTGGCCTGATCAGCCTCGATGGCCGCGACATCACCCGCCTGCCTTTGTTCCAGCGCGGCCAGCTGGGCATCGGCTATCTGCCCCAGGAGCCCTCGATCTTCCGTGGCTTGACGGTGCGCGGCAATATCATGGCGGTCCTCGAAAACCACGTGAAGGGCCGTGGCGAACGCCAGGCCCGGCTTGAAGCCTTGCTGGAGGAATTTTCCATCCAGCACCTGGCCAAGGCCAATGCGCTGGCTTTGTCGGGCGGCGAGCGGCGCCGCGTCGAAATCGCTCGGGCCCTGGCCGCCGATCCGGTCTTCATGCTGCTTGATGAACCCTTTGCCGGCGTCGATCCCATCGCCGTCAGCGAGGTCAAGGGCCTTGTCCACCAGCTCACCCGCCGCGGCATCGGCGTGCTGGTCACCGACCATGCGGTGCGCGAAACGCTGGGGCTGGTCGACCGCGCCTATGTCATTCACGGCGGCAAGGTGATGATTCAGGGCAAGCCCGAAACCATCAGCGCCGACCCCGACGCGCGGCGGGTCTATCTCGGCGAGGGATTTGAGCTTTGAGCCATCCCGCAGGGCAAATCACGCCGGTGGCGTGATTTGAGGCGAGAAGGCCATGAGGCCTATGGCCGAATGGCGGAGGCTCTTGCCCCCACTGGTATCACTTGGCACGGAACTTGCCCTTGCGCTTGCCCGCTGCCCGAAAATGAGTCATGGTCCGCCCGGGAAGCCGCCGGAAACGGCAATGTATCTGCGCCAAGGGTCTCTAGCTTAATGGCACTTTCGCCGCGTCTTGAATTCCGCCAGGCTCAGAGTCTGACGCTGACGCCGCAACTGATGCAGTCGATACGCCTGCTTCAGCTTAGCCACCTTGAACTCAACGATTTCGTCGATGCCGAACTCCTGCGCAATCCACTGCTGGAGCGCGAGGATGGCGCCGAGCCCGGCGATGCCGAGCCGGCGGAAGTGCCCGAGCGCTCCCAGGAAATCAGCGCCTACGAGGATACGGTGGATCGCGGTGACCGCATCCAGGACGCCAATTCGATCGCCGACGGCTACGACACGGCGGTCGAGAACGTCTTCCCCGACCAGGGCGCGCAGGATCAGCTCAATCCATCCAGCCGGCTGGATCGCAACGGCTCCAGCGAAGCGGGCGAAGCGCCCGATATCGACCAGTTCATCGCCAACCGGCCTCTGCTCAGCGAGCATTTGGAAAACCAGTCCAACATGATCCTGCGGACGGTTGCTGACCGCCTGATCGCCCGCCACCTGATCGACGGACTCAACGAGGCTGGCTACCTGACCACCGATCTCTCCGCACTTGCCGAACAGCTGGGCGCCGAACTGGCCGATGTTGAAGCGGTGCTCGAAGCCCTGCAGGGCTGCGATCCGGTCGGGGTCTTTGCCCGCTCGGTGCCTGAATGTCTCGCCATCCAGCTGCGCGAGCGCGACCGGCTCGACCCCATGATGATGGCACTGCTCGACAATATCGGCATGCTCGCCGAGCACAATATGGCCGGCCTGATGCGGGCGGTGGGCTGTGACCGCGAGGATCTGGCCGACATGCTGGGAGAAATCCGCCAGCTCGATCCCAAGCCCGGCCTGGCCTTCGATTCCGGACCAGTCGAATCGGTGGTGCCCGATGTCTTTGTGCGCAAGGGTCCCGACGGCGCCTGGCAGATCGAACTCAATACCGAGGTGCTGCCGCGCGTGCTGGTCAACCGCGTCTACTACGCCACGGTGACCAAGAAGGCCCGCGACGCTGGCGAAAAGAGCTTCCTTTCCGATTGCCTGGCCACCGCCAACTGGCTCACCAAGAGCCTCGACCAGCGGGCGCAGACCATTCTCAAGGTCGCCGCCGAGATCGTGCGCCAGCAGGATGGCTTCCTCACCCACGGCATCGCCCATCTCAAGCCGATGACGCTCAAGATGGTGGCCGAAACCATCGACATGCACGAATCCACCGTCAGCCGCGTCACCTCCAACAAATATATGGCGACGCCGCGCGGGCTCTACGAGATGAAATACTTCTTCACCACCGCCATCGCCTCCAGCGACGGCGGCAGCGACCATTCGGCCGAGGCGGTGCGCCACCGCATCCGCCAGCTCATCGATGCCGAAGCTCTGAGCGACATTTTGTCCGACGACACCATCGCTGATATGCTCAAGAAGGAGCAGGGGATCGACGTCGCCCGGCGCACCGTAGCCAAGTATCGTGAGGGCATGAACATCCCCTCCTCCGTCATCCGCCGGCGGCAGAAGAAGAACTTCGAGACGGCCGGAGGCAAATTCGCTCCAGTGGAGCGAATTTAGTCGAGAAGGCCATGAGGGCTATGCCCGAATGGCGGGCAGGTGGGCTAAGACAGGGCCGGAACCCCGCCGAGCAAGTTGCCCTCTTCCGCATCCGCCCGCGAAGGCTAAGGCCATTGTGTGGCGAAGTCCAAGCGATAAACGAACCTGCGGGGGCAGTTGCGCATTGCGTCACCGGCGCAGGCGGGTCTAGCATCGGCGGCGCCAGATACCCAAGTCAGGTAGACGGCAGACGTGATCCCGAAAATCCGGGAACCCGGCTTTTCGAGAACCTCGCGTCGAACCAGAACGACAGAAGGAAGAGGAAGCCATGACTTTACGCGTTTCGGGAAAGAACATGGACGTGGGCGATGCTCTGCGCGGCAAGGCGCAGGATCATTTCGCCGCGGTGGTCGGCAAGTATTTTGACGGCGGCTATGACGGTCATCTCACCCTCACCCCCGATGGCATCGGCTTTCGCGCCGATTGCGTCGTGCATCTCGATACCGGCGCTACCCTGCAGGCCAGCGCCCAGGGCGGCGATGCCAGCAGCGCCTATGAGGTAATGGCGGTCAATATCGAGAAGCGCCTGCGCCGTTACAACCGCAAGCTCCGGCAGCGCCCGCGCGGCAATGGCGCCGACGATGGCACGACCGCGCAATACACCGTGCTGGGCGCCGGCAGCGAGTTCGACGAGCTCGACGAAGACTATGCGCCCCCCGTGATCGCCGAGACCACCAAGAACCTGCGCCAGCTCAGTGTCGAGGAGGCCGTGATGGAGCTCGATCTCTCTGGGGGGCAGGTGGTCATGTTCCGCCATGCTGGACATGGCGGGCTGAATGTGGTTTACCGCCGCTCCGACGGCAATATTGGCTGGATTGACCCAGCCCTCGGGACCAATTGAACCCTCCCGACGCCACATCAAGCGAAGTTGATCCAAGGCAGATTTTATGGAATTGGCCGATATCCTGGCTGACCGCGCTGTGCTTTGCTGCACGGACGTAAAAACAAAACGCCAGTTATTTGAAGAACTTGCCGAGCGTGCGGCAGAGATCAGCGGGCACCCTGCCGCCGACATCCTCAATTCGATCACCAGCCGCGAAGAACTGGGGTCGACGGGGCTGGGCAATGGCATCGCCATTCCCCACGGCAAGATCGCCGGCCTCAAGCAGGTCATCGCCCTCTTCGCCCGGCTGGACCAGCCGATCGAGTATGATTCGGTCGATGACCAGCCGGTCGATCTCGTGGTGATGCTGCTGGCGCCCGCTGGCGCTGGTGCCGATCATCTCAAGGCGCTGTCGCGCGTGGCGCGACTGCTGCGCACCGAAGCAGTCGTGGATGAATTGCGCCGGCTCGACGATCCCGAGCGCCTGCGGGCGGTGCTGACCGCCCCCTTCGAGACCTATTACGCGGCCTGATTTGACCCGCTTATGACAAAGCCCCCGGACGATAAATCCGGGGGCTTTGCATTTGATGGGGGATATTGCTCCGCCGCTAGTGCAGCGTCGCCAGCCCCAGATTCTTGTCGCCGAGCCAGTCCAGCACGGCATCTTCCGTATCGGTGACCAGCAGCGGCGTGCCGTCGGCGGACATGACCAGTTGGTATTCGGCCTCATCCTCGAACGGGGTGTCGTGGATCATGGTCGACAGCATGGCGCCGCTCACCGGCCGCACATAGGCCACGGCATCTCCGCCCAGCGCAGCGAACTGAGCCTCGGTCAGCGACTTCAGCGGGTGGATCAGCGCTTCGGCCGCAGCTTCGTTATTGCGTTTCTCGTACATGTGTCGGCCCTTTCCTCATACTGAGCGAATGTCGATACGTCGGGCGATCTTGGGCGTCAGTGGACGCTCAACAACAATAACGAGCATACCATGCCCCAAAGTTGCGTCATTGACGATCATCCCGTCGGCCAGAAGAAAAGCACGCTGGAACTGCCTTGCGGCAATGCCGCGGTGCAGGAAGTCTCGTCCAGGCTCGTCCTTCTGCTTGCCGCGGACCACAATCTGGTTGTCCTCGGCCAGCACGTCGAGCTCGCTGACGCCAAAGCCGGCCACGGCAATGGAGATCAGGAAGCGCTCGGTGCCATCGGCATCGGTCGCACGCTCGATATTATAGGGCGGGTAGCCGTCGGCGGACTTGGCCAGCCGATCAACACGCTCCTCGAAACGCTCGAAGCCGAGGAGAAAGGGTGCGGAAAACACCGAAATACGCGACATCCACGCCGTCCTTGATTATCAAGCAACGTATCAGCGCGGACCCATCAACTCTTGGCATCACGCGCTTGCAGAAGATATGGGACAAGCCATTGTCTCATTCAAGTGCATCGGCAAGCCCCATGGACCAGACCGTCGCTGTCATCACGCCCGCCTGGAAGGCTGAGGCCACCATTGTGACCACGGTGCAAAGCGTCCTCGCCCAGACCTGGCCCCATTGGGAACTCTGGCTCATCGCCGATGACGGCGCCGATTACGAGGCTTTCCTGGCCCAGGCCGGTATCGGCGATCCCCGCATCCGCTTTCTCTCCAGCGGCGGCACGGGCCGCGGCGCCTCCAATACCCGCAATGTGGCGCTGGACCAGATCACCGCGCCCTTTGCCGCCATCCTCGATGCCGATGACCGGCTGAAACCCCGCAAGCTCGAACGCGCCGTCGCCGCTCTGGCCGAACACGCCATCGTCACCACCGCGCTCGACGTGATGACCGATACCTTCACCCATCTCCGCAATGTCGGCGACGGGCCAGACCGCGTGCTGACGCCCGGCGCCCATAAATGGGTCAGCCTCTCGATGGATTCCATGCTCGTCTGGGACCGGCGCCGCGCCGATGGCCGCTACGATCCCACCATGAGCAACATGACCGATCTCGAATTCCTGTTGCAGCTCTACCGTACGGCGCCGGCCTCGTTCCACCTCGGCACCCCGCTGCATGACTACATCAAGCGCTCCAGCTCCATGAGCAATGGCAGCAATGTCGCCGCCGGCATGATCGCCAGTAAGACCGAAATCCTGCGCCGCCTGCAAACCGGCCACTATGGCCTCCCCGCCCAGGATGTTGAGGGTCTGGCCGCCTTCCTCACCATTTCGCTCGCGGCCGAGGCGCGCTACGAGGCGGCCCTGGCAGCGCATCCGGGCCTGCTCTTCGAAGATCACCTCCAGCCCATGCTGGCCGCCTCTTCACCTCTCCCTCCGGGGGAGAGGTCGGCGCGCAGCGCCGGGTGAGGGGGCCTTCCTGCTGCCCATGAACTCCGGCACTTGCCTTAGCCCCGCTTTCCCCCTATAGAGCCCACTTCTCCGGATCGCCCGGCCAAAAGGCATGCCGTGGCGGTCTCTGAATGCGATGGGCCCAAATCCATCCACTTACTCTAAGGACCCGCAAAATGCCCAAGATGAAGACGAAGTCTGGCGCCAAAAAGCGCTTCAGCTTCACAGCGACCGGTCGTGTAAAGGCAGGCGTCGCCGGCAAGCGCCACCGCCTGATCAACCACAACGCCAAGTACATCCGCACCAACCGCGGCACCAAGATCCTGTCCAAGGGCGACGAGGGTCTGGTCAAGTGGTACATGCCG
>NZ_JAKFDJ010000072.1:0-2367 GCF_036676215.1 Devosia sp.
ACATAGAGATGTCTTTCGGGAAATAGCTCATCAAGCGATCGGCGAAGGCGCGCAAAGCGTGTCATTTCCACCGCGTCGGCTACGGAACTTTTTGGTCCCGCGGATATGCAGTGAGAATTGGAAGACGCGCAAGACCCTTCGCGCCGCGACGGCAAGGGCCCCGAGTCTGACGACTATTAACGGTGTTGGTTAACGAGGGCTGAACAGCCAAGCTAGCGCCGTTCGCGCCGCCTTGCCCGTCAAGGCTCAGATCACCGGCCGCCGCGACATATCTACAACAATTGTAGGTGGCGGCCGGAGCGTCTCCCAGGTAGGCCCAAGCGCGACGGTGCGGCTGTCGGCCGCACCGCGATACGCTTAAGCTCTAAGGGATTTCACGGCTTCGAGGACCGCCTCGGCATGGCCATCGACTCGGACCTTGCGCCAGATTCGGACCAGTTTGCCATCGGCCCCGATCAGGAAGGTCGAGCGATCGATGCCCATGTACTGGCGTCCATAGAGGCTCTTCTCAACCCAGGACCCGTAGCGCTCAATCATGGTTGCTTCCGGGTCGGAACCGAGGGGCACGGTGAGGTCGTATTTGGCTGTAAATTTCGCGTGACGAGCCAGGCTGTCCTTCGAAACGCCCAGAACCGAAGCGCCCGCCTTGGCGAAATCGGCCGCCAAGGCGCTGAACTGCTGCGATTCCTTCGTGCAGCCGGGGGTGTCGTCCTTCGGGTAGAAATAGACCACCAGCGGCTTGCCCTTGAAGCTGGCGAGCGTGATCGGGCCGTTTGCCCCAGCCAGTTCGAAGTCGGGCGCCTCGGCGCCTTCGGTCAGTTCGGACATCGCGTCTCTCCAGGCCTAGACGGGCTTCACCAGGACGATCTTCTTCTTGCCGGCCGCCAGCTTGACCACGCCGTCGACCAGGTCGGCCGAGGTGACGGCGCGGTTGGCGTCGGTCTCGGCCTTGTCATTGACCCGCAGGCCGCCGCCCTGGGCCAGGCGCCGAGCCTCGCCGCGCGAGGACGCGAGGCCGGCATCGGCGGCCAGGGCCGCGAGTACGATCCCGGCCTCCAACTCGGCGGCGGGAACCTCGTGGGTCGGCATGTCCTCCGACACGCTGCCGACCTCAAAGGCCACGCGCGCGGCCTCGGCCGCGGCCTGGGCCGCTTCGGCGCCGTGCAGCAGGGTGGTGGCCGCGTTGGCCAGCACCTTCTTGGCCTCATTGATCTCCGCGCCCTGCATGGCCTCGTAGCGGGCGATCTCCGCCACCGGCAGGTCGGTGAACAGCTTCATGAAGCGGCCCACGTCGGCGTCCTCGGTGTTGCGCCAGAACTGCCAGTAGTCGTAGGGGCTGCGCATGTCGGCGTTGAGCCAGACGGCCCCGCCCACGGTCTTGCCCATCTTCTGGCCAGAGGCCGTGGAGAGCAGGGGGGTGGTCAGGCCGAAGGAGGGCTTCTGGTCCACGCGGCGGATCAACTCCACCCCGTTGACGATGTTGCCCCACTGGTCGGAGCCGCCCATCTGCAGCAGGCAGCCGTGCTTGCGTTCCAGCTCCAGGAAGTCGACCGACTGCATCAGCATGTAGTTGAACTCGAGGAAGGTCATCGGCTGTTCGCGATCCAGCCGCGCCTTGACGCTGTCGAAGGCCAGCATCCGGTTGATCGTGAAATGGACGCCGTAGTCGCGCAGGAACTCGACATAGCCGAACTTGGACAGCCATTCGTCATTGTCGACCATGACCGCGTCGGTCGGGCCGTCGCCGAAGGTCAGGAAGCGCTCGAATGTGCCCTTGATGGTGGCGATGTTGCCCTGGATCTGGTCGTGGGTCAGCAGGGGGCGCTGGCCGTCCTTGTCGGTCGGGTCGCCCACCTTGGTGGTGCCGCCGCCCATCAGCACGATGGGCTTGTGGCCGGCCTGCTGGAGGCGGCGCAGCATCATGATCTGGATCAGGTGGCCGACATGCAGGCTGGACGCCGTCGCGTCGAAGCCGATGTAGGCGGTGATCGCCCCCTTGGCCGCGGCCTCATCCAGCTCCACCGGATGGGTGATCTGATGGATGTAGCCACGCTCCTGCATCACGCGCAGGAACTGGGACTTGAAGGGCTGGTCGGCGGACATGGGCGATAACTCTGACGAAGACGCAGGGCGCTCTAACACGCGGTCTGCAAGCATTTCGAGGGACATCTGACAGGCTCCTGGTCGGCGGAGGGCCGGAGACCGTCTTTTCTCTTGGGTGAGATGGGCGCCGACCTGGTGAGGTAGGCGCAAGGGATCGAACCGCGCCTGCTTTAGGGCAGGCGGTAATAGCTGGCCAGGTTGGCGGAGCGGCGTTCGATCATGCCGGCTAGCTACCGGCGCGAGGGCGTGGCAGTCAAGCTCTCC
>NZ_JAKFDJ010000073.1:0-6925 GCF_036676215.1 Devosia sp.
TGATCGACAGCTCCCTCAAGACAAAACTCGCTGCGATGAAGATCGCCATGAAAGAGGTCGGATAATGGACATCAAAGCCGCGGAAATTTCTGCGATCCTCAAGGACCAGATCAAGAATTTCGGCCAGGAAGCCCAGGTTTCCGAAGTTGGCCAGGTGCTGAGCGTCGGTGACGGTATCGCCCGTGTCTATGGCCTCGACAATGTGCAGGCCGGTGAGCTCGTCGAGTTCCCCGGCGGCGTCAAGGGCATGGCCCTTAACCTGGAAGCCGACAATGTCGGCGTCGTGATCTTCGGCAATGACCGTTCCATCAAGGAAGGCGATGTCGTCAAGCGCACCGGCTCGATCGTGGATACCCCGGTCGGCAAGGGCCTGCTCGGCCGCGTGGTCGATGGTCTGGGCAATCCGATCGACGGCAAGGGCCCGATCGAGCATACCGAACGCCGCCGCGTCGACGTCAAGGCGCCGGGCATCCTGCCGCGCAAGTCCGTGCATGAGCCGATGTCGACCGGCCTCAAGGCCATCGACGCGCTGATCCCGATCGGCCGTGGCCAGCGCGAGCTGATCATCGGTGACCGCCAGACCGGCAAGTCGGCGATCATTCTCGACACCTTCCTCAACCAGAAGCCGGCCCACGACGCCAATGCGTCGGAAACCGACAAGCTCTATTGCATCTATGTGGCCATCGGCCAGAAGCGCTCGACGGTTGCCCAGTTCGTGCGCCAGCTCGAAGAAGCCGGGGCTCTCCAGTATTCGGTGGTGATCGCGGCAACCGCCTCCGATCCGGCGCCGCTTCAGTATATTGCCCCCTTCACCGGCTGCGCCATCGGCGAGTTCTTCCGCGACAATGGCATGCATGCCGTGATCGCCTATGACGATCTGACCAAGCAGGCCGTCGCCTACCGCCAGATGAGCCTGCTGCTGCGTCGTCCGCCGGGCCGCGAAGCCTATCCGGGCGACGTGTTCTACCTGCATTCCCGCCTGCTCGAGCGCGCCGCCAAGCTGAACGAAGACCACGGTCTGGGTTCGCTGACCGCGCTGCCCGTGATCGAGACCCAGGCCAATGACGTGTCGGCCTATATCCCGACCAATGTGATCTCGATCACCGATGGCCAGATATTCCTCGAGACCAACCTGTTCTTCCAGGGTATCCGCCCGGCCGTGAACGTCGGTCTGTCGGTGAGCCGCGTGGGCTCCTCGGCTCAGGTCAAGGCGATGAAGCAGGTTGCCGGCTCGCTCAAGGGTGAGCTCAGCCAGTATCGCGAAATGGCGGCCTTCGCCCAGTTCGGTTCGGATCTCGATGCCGCCACCCAGCGCCTGCTGAACCGTGGTGCGCGCCTGACCGAGCTGCTCAAGCAGCCCCAGTTCAGCCCGCTCAAGATGGAAGAGCAGGTTGTGGTGATCTTTGCCGGCGCCAATGGCTATCTCGACTCGGTCCCGGTCAACAAGGTCGGCGATTTCGAGAAGTCGGTGCTGTCGGCCATGCGCGGCAAGTATGCCGAACTGCTCAAGACCATCGCGACCGAGAAGGCCCTTTCCGATGACTCGCGGGCCCAGCTCAAGGCCGCCCTCGACGAGATCAAGAAGACCTACGCGGCCTAAGGGCTTGAAGGAGACGACGTCATGCCGTCGCTAAAGGACCTCAAGAACCGCATCGACTCGGTCAAGTCGACGCAGAAGATCACCAAGGCCATGCAGATGGTCGCGGCGGCCAAGCTCCGCCGTGCCCAGGAAGCGGCCGAGGCGGCGCGCCCCTATGCAGAGCGCATGGGCAAGGTGCTGGCTGCGCTTGGTGCCGTCTATGACGGCCAGGAAAATGCCCCGGTGCTGCTCGGCGGCACGGGCAAGGATCAGACCCATCTGCTGGTGGTCGCCACCGGCGAGCGTGGTCTGGCCGGCGGATTCAATTCGTCGATCGCCCGTCTTGCCCGCGAGCATGCGGCCAAGCTCATCAGCGAGGGCAAGACCGTCAAGATCCTGACCGTTGGCCGCAAGGGCAATGACATCCTCAAGCGTCAGTATCCCGACAATATCGTCGACACCTTCAATTTCCGCGAGATCAAGCAGGTCGGCTTCGTGCAGGCCCAGCAGGTCGCGGACAAGGTGCTGGCCATGTTCAATGCCGGCGAATTCGACGTGGCGACGCTCTACTTCGCCAAGTTCGGCAGCGTGATCAGCCAGGTGCCGACGGCCCAGCAGCTGATCCCGGCCAAGCTCGAAAAGCCGGCCGGCGAAGGCGCTGCCGAAGCTTCGGCTGTGCCCTATGAATACGAGCCGAGCGAAGAGGCCATCGTCGAGGACCTCTTGCCGCGCAACATCTCGGTGCAGATCCTCAAGGCCCTGCTCGAAAACTCCGCTTCGTTCTACGGCGCGCAGATGTCCGCCATGGACAATGCGACGCGGAACGCCGGCGAAATGATCGGCAAGCTGCAGCTGAGCTACAATCGCCAGCGCCAGGCCCAGATCACCAAAGAACTCATCGAAATCATTTCGGGCGCGGAAGCGCTCTAAGCAATCGAAGCGAAGGACGAAAAAATGGCAGAGAAAAAGGCCGGTCGCGTATCGCAGGTCATCGGTGCCGTCGTGGACGTCGTGTTCGACGGCCACCTGCCAGCGATCCTGAACGCACTCGAAACCACCAATAATGGCCAGCGCCTGGTTCTGGAAGTGGCGCAGCACCTTGGTGAAAACACCGTGCGCACCATCGCCATGGACACCACCGAAGGCCTGGTTCGCGGTGCCGAAGTTTCGGACACCGGCGGCGCCATCTCGGTGCCGGTGGGTATCGAGACCCTGGGCCGTATCATGAACGTCATCGGCGAGCCGATCGACGAAGCCGGCCCGATCGGCGAGACCGCCAAGCGCGAAATCCACCAGGAAGCCCCGGCATTTGTCGACCAGTCGCCCGAGAGCCAGGTCCTCGTGACCGGCATCAAGGTGGTGGACTTGATCGCTCCCTATGCGCGTGGCGGCAAGATTGGCCTGTTCGGCGGCGCCGGCGTGGGCAAGACCGTGCTGATCCAGGAACTGATCAACAACGTCGCCAAGGCCCATGGTGGTTATTCGGTGTTCGCAGGCGTGGGTGAACGTACCCGCGAAGGCAACGACCTCTATCACGAAATGATCGAATCGGGTGTGAACAAGGACCCCGCAGAGCATGGTGGCTCGGCCGCTGGCTCGAAGTGCGCCCTGGTGTTCGGCCAGATGAACGAGCCGCCGGGCGCCCGTGCCCGCGTCGCGCTGACCGGTCTGACCGTTGCCGAGAACTTCCGCGACCAGGGCCAGGACGTGCTGTTCTTCGTGGACAATATCTTCCGCTTCACCCAGGCCGGCGCCGAAATGTCGGCTCTCTTGGGTCGTATTCCTTCGGCCGTGGGTTACCAGCCGACGCTGGCCACCGACATGGGCCAGATGCAGGAACGCATCACCACCACCAACAAGGGCTCGATCACCTCGGTGCAGGCCGTTTACGTGCCCGCCGACGATCTGACCGACCCGGCGCCTGCCACCTCGTTCGCTCACCTTGACGCGACGACCGTGCTGAACCGCGCGATCTCGGAAAAGGGCATCTACCCGGCCGTGGATCCGCTGGCCTCCAACTCGCGCATCCTCGATGCCAGCGTTGTTGGCCAGGAGCACTACGACACCGCCCGCCGCGTCCAGGAAGTGCTGCAGAAGTACAAGGCGCTGCAGGACATCATCGCCATCCTGGGCATGGACGAGCTTTCCGAAGAGGACAAGCTCACCGTAGCGCGCGCCCGCAAGATCGAGCGCTTCATGAGCCAGCCCTTCGACGTGGCCGAAGTGTTCACCGGCGCGCCGGGCGTGTTCGTGCAGCTCGAAGACACCATCAAGGGCTTCAAGGGCCTGGTGAACGGCGAGTATGATCACCTGCCGGAAGCGGCCTTCTACATGGTCGGCACCATCGAAGATGCCGTCAAGAAGGCCCAGAAGCTGGCTGCCCAGGCCGCTTGATTTGCCATTTGGGCTCGTCGTTCGCGGCGAGCCCAGCGCATAAGCCCGGAATTCTCGGGCGCTCTCCGCTAAGGGACCAAAACTATGGCTGAAGGCCTCAAGATCGAGATCGTGTCGCCCGAGCGGCTGGTGCTGTCGGAAGTCGTGACCTCGGTCACGGTGCCGGGCACGGAAGGCTATTTCACCGTGATGAGCGACCATGCGCCGTTCATGACGACGTTGCGGCCCGGTTTCATCACCGTCAATGGCCTGGGCGGCCGCGACGAGATCTTCTTCGTCAAGGGCGGCTTTGCCGACGTCTCGCCCGAGGGCCTGACCATCCTGGCCGAACAGTCCGTGCCCTATGCCGAATTCGATCATGCCGACCTCGCCGCCCAGATCAAGGCGGCCGAGGCCGAACTGGCCGCCGCGCCGACGCCGGAAGACCGTTCCTATGCCCAGGAAGTCGTCAGCGCCCTGCTGAACCTGGCCATCGAAGCCGGTCAGCTCAACCAGGGCCACATCCATTAGGATCGGCGTCGGTTCAGAGATTTCAGGGCCCGCGACTTGTCGCGGGCCTTTTTGTATTGAGGCGACCGCCTCGACGTAGCGTTCCCTCCTCTCACATCCACGGTGTCACCCCGGCCTTGAGCCGGGGCCCATCCCGGACACGTGCCGCGGCCGAGAGGTGGATCAAGTGAGCACCGCGGCATTTCAGGATGGATTCCGGCCCAAGGCCGGGATGACATAGTGGGTGTTGAAGCCTAGTGCCAACCCATTCACCGCGGCTCCCCCCTCTCCCCTTGAGGGAGAGGGACGCCCCGACGCGTTCAGCGGAGGGGCTGGGTGAGGGGTTCTGCGTCCGCCCATGCTTACATGTGTGTGGATGGCAGGAGGACCCCTCATCCGCCCCTTCGGGGCACCTTCTCCTTCAAGGGGAGAAAGAAGATCATCCCCAACTTATCCCCCCCTCCCCAAAACCTGTGGCACGCTCCTCCCCATCACTCCGCATGGGCGGCCTAGCCGCGCGTGGCGAGCGACCACGGGTCTGCCCACGTGCCGTGGGCAAAATCGATCCGGTGGATCGATTTTAGGTGGGCAGGCCATGAGGGCTATGCCCGAATGGCGCAATGAAAACCGCGTTGCAGGCGGCGCTTTCGTACGCCCCTTGTGCGATATGCCCAAATCTTGGGCAAGTATTTGAACTGATTAATCAATTACCCCGCATAAACACTCGCTTAAGAAAAAGGCCCCACTCTGCACCCCGACAGATCGCGTCCAGAAGGGCGCGCGTGCCATTGGAGACGCAGAATGGGTTCCTTGCTGGGCAATATCCGCCTCACCTTCGCCATCGCCGCCATGGCCATCTGTTCCATCGCCATTGCCATCGGCGCAGTGTTGCTGGGCCTGTTCATCAGCCTCTCGGGCACCGCCAGCAGCGATGCGGAACATGAGGTGGCCAGTGCCACCCGCATCACCGCGGAAATCCTGCGGGTCAACCTGCCCAGCCTCGAAATTGTTCCGGACGAGGCCGGCAATATCGCAGCACTCACCATGCGGTCCATGCCGCGCTTCCGCAGCCATGACGTGATCGACGCCATTGCCCGGGTCGCCGGCCAGCAGGCGGCGATCTATGTCTATGACAGCGAGGTCGGCCCCGATTTCAATGTCGGCACGTCAAGCCTGCTCAAAGCCGATGGCGAGCGCCTGCTCGATACCCCGATCCTGGCCGGCACGCCGCTGTTCGATTCCATGATGGCCAACAGCCAGACGCGCGCCGAAGAGGTGATCAATGGCGTCGAATATTTCACGCTCTACCAGCCCATCGCCATGGCTGACGGCACCGTCATCGGGGCGCTGCTGGTCGCGGTGGATCGCGGCCCGATCGAGGCGGTGGTCGGAAAGAACCTCACCATGCTGATCGCCGTAGGCGGGGCTGCGCTGCTGCTGATCGGTATCATGGCACTGCTGCTGTCGCGGCTGCTCACCCGGCCCATACCGCGCCTCTCTGGCGTGATGAGCGCCATTGCCGAGGGCGATCTCGCCACCGAAGTGCCCTATACCGAGCGGCGCAATGAAATCGGCGCCATGGCGCGCGCGGTGGAAGTGTTCCGGGCCAATGCCGAGCGCGTGGCGGAACTGGGTGAAGAAACCCAGCGCCACCTGGTGGTGGCCGCCGACCATACCGGCCAGCTCAATGCCATCTCCATGTCGCAGATGGTGGCCGAGTTCAGCATGACCGGCGAGGTGCTGACGGCAAATGACAATTTCCTCAACCTGCTGGGCTATCGCCTCGCCGACGTGCAGGGGCGCCCCAATGCGCAGTTCCTGTTCGATGTCGATCCGGCAGACATGGCCTATCGGCAATTCTGGCTGGATCTGGCCGCCGGCCAGTTCAAGAGCGGCGAATATCGCCGCCGCGCCCACGACGGAAAGGAAGTCTGGATCCAGAGCACCTTCTCGCCCATTCTGGGGCTCGACGGCGTGCCCTACAAGGTGGTGCAGTTCGCCACCGAGGTCACGGCGCGCCGTCAGGCCGTCGCTGCCGTGGGCGCGGGTCTGCAGCAGCTGGCCGAGGGCAACCTGACTGGCACGATCGGCACCGCGTTCCAACCCGAATTCGAAGATTTGCGGCATGCGCTCAACGGCACGGTGACGCGCTTCGCCGAAGTGGTCGGGCAGTTGCGCGCCACGTCGCGCTCGCTCAAGGCCGCCACCAGCGAAATCTTGTCGGGCGCCAATGACCTCAGCGACCGCACCACCCGTCAGGCGGCGACCATCGAGGAAACCGCCGCTGCCATGGATACGCTGGCCGATACGGTCGCGGTCAATGCCAAGATGGCCCGCGACGCCGCGGGCAAGGCCTCGGCCGTGTCCCATTCCGCCGCCGAGAGCGGCACGGTGATGGCGCAGGCCAATGACGCCATGGAGCGGATCACCCAGTCTTCGGCCAAGATTTCCAATATTATCGGG
>NZ_JAKFDJ010000074.1:0-51281 GCF_036676215.1 Devosia sp.
GGTGTTCGAGGTGGCGTTCGACTCGGCGCAGGAGAGTACGCGGCACAAGTCGGGCGTGGCGCTAAGGTTTCCGTGGATCAACCGGATACGGTGGGACA
The DNA here is from genome assembly GCF_036676215.1 of Devosia sp. Classification (GTDB taxonomy): domain Bacteria; phylum Pseudomonadota; class Alphaproteobacteria; order Rhizobiales; family Devosiaceae; genus Devosia. The sequence continues at coordinate 99 of NZ_JAKFDJ010000074.1, forward strand.
AGCCGGCCAGTGAAGCGGCGACGCTGGAGGATATGGCGATTTTCGTGGCGGCCAGCTAGGAGGGTTCGATGTCATCGCGATCCATTCATGAGCGCCTGGTGGCGCTGGAAAAGCAGATGCAGGCGGCGGCGGAGGCGATGGACTTCGAAAGGGCCACCGCCTTGCGCAACGAAATTGCACGGATCAGGGGCGAGGCGCCGGTGCAGGAGGGCGATGCCGATACGGTGACCGTCAGCCAGCCGCCGCCGGGGGCGATGGGGCTGGGGACGCAGGTGCCGGTGCGGCAACCGCCCAAGGGGTGGGTGAAGCCCAAGAAGCCGGATCTGATGACGAAGAATGTGAAGCCAAGGGGCGGGCGGTAGCCCTTCAGCCCGCCTTGTCCAGCCGCTCGTCCGCCAGTTTCTTGATTTCGCGCAGTTCGGAGATGGTGGTCTGCAGGTCTTGCAGTTGGGCTTCCAGCGAGGCCAGGCGTTCATCGACCTTGGCGGTCAGCAGGTGGACCTGCTGGCTGCGGTTGGCATCGTAGAGGCTGAGATAGTCGGAAATGTCGCGCAGCGAGAAGCCGAGGCGCTTGCCGCGCAGGATGAGGATCAGCCGGGCGCGGTCGCGGCGGCGGAAGACGCGGGTGGCGCCGACGCGCTCGGGCGAGAGCAGGCCCTTGGCCTCGTAGAAGCGGATGGCGCGCGTCGAGATGCCGAATTCCTTGGCGAGATCGGCGATGGCGAACAGGTCGCGGGTTTCGGAGGCGGAGCGGGTCACTTCTGGCCTTTCATCCCGGCATATTCCTCGCGCAGCTCTTTCTTGCTGAGCTTGCCGATCAGGGTCTTGGGCAGGGCGTCCTTGAAGATGATCTGCCGGGGCATCTCGATCTTGTTGAGGCGCTCGGCGAGGAACAGCTTGAGCGCTTCTTCGGTAATGGACTGGCCGGCTCTGAGCTTGACATAGGCGATGGGGGCCTCGCCGCGATATTCGTCGGATACGCCAATGACGTTGGTCTCCTCCACCGCCGCATGGGTCATCAGCGCTTCCTCAATGGTGCGCGGATAGACGTTGAAGCCCGAGCAGATGATCAGGTCCTTGATGCGATCGACGAGGAAGACATAGCCGTCCTCGTCCATGTGGCCGACATCGCCGGTGCGCAGCCAGCCGTCCATGAAGGCGTCGCGGGTGGCCTCGGGATTGTTGAAATAGCCCGCCATGACCTGCGGGCCCTTGACCTGGAGTTCGCCATTTTCGCCGATGCCGACCGGTTTGCCGCTGTCGAGAGCGACAAAGCGGATGTCGGTGCCGGGCAAAGGCAGGCCGATGGACATGGGCTTGCTGGGCACGCGCAGGGCGGCGCAGCAGACCACGGGGGAGGCTTCGGTGAGGCCATATCCTTCGGCCAGCAGCGCCTTGGACTTTTTGGCAAAGGCGGCGCGCACTTCATCGGGCAGCGCGGCGCCGCCGGAGACGGCGACCTCGAGGCTCGCCAAGTGCTCGGTGGTGACGCTGTCGGCGCGGGCGATGGCGTTCAGCAGGGTGGGCACAGCGGGCAGGACATTGGCCCTGGTGCGGGCAAAGACGTTGAGCAGGGCCTTGAGCTCGAAGCGGGGGAGCATGACCACCTGCGTGCCGTTGCACAGCGGTACGTTCATGCAGACCGTCATAGCGAAGATGTGAAAGAAGGGCAGGACGGCGATGACCTTGCTGGGCGGGTAGAACAGGTCGCAGCCCCATTTGTCGATCTGGCTCATATTGGCCGCGATATTGGCGTGGGTGAGCAGGGCGCCCTTGGGGATGCCGGTGGTGCCGCCGGTATATTGCTGGACGGCGATATCCTTGAGCGGATCGATGACCACGGCATCGGGCGTCTCGTTGCGCGCGATCATGTCATGGAACAGGGTGATGCGGTCGCGGATGGGGGAGGCGCCGAGCCTGGCGAGATCCTTGCGCTTGACGACCGAGAACAGGACTTTCTTGACCAGTGGCAGCGCGTCGGGGAAGTGACAGACGATGAGCGATTTGACGTGGCCGGCCTGGGCCAGCTTTTCGGCTTTTTCGTAGATCAGCTGCAGATCGAGCGTGATCATCACATCGGCGCCGGCATTGGACGTGATGTGGCTGAGTTCGTGCACGGTATAGAGCGGGTTGCAGTTGACCACGATACCGCCGGCGCGGAGCACGCCATAATAGGCAATCGGGTAGAAGGGCGTGTTGGGCAGCATCAGGGCGATGCGCGAGCCCTTGCCGATGCCGAACTGGTGCTGGAGGGCGCCGGCGAAGGCGATGATCTTTTTCGCCAGATCGCCGAAGGTCGTGGTGCCGCCCAGGAAATCGAGCGCCACAGCGGAGGGATTTCTGGCGCAAGCGGCCAGCACCTGTTCGTGCACCGGCCGCGTGTCGATCGGCGTATCCCAGGCAATCCCCTCGGGATAGTGGGCAATCCAGGGGCGGAGCGGAGCAAGGGTATCGATGGGAGCAGCCATGAATTCCTCCAGTGCCGATTACGGCGGTTGGGCTTTGCGCCCTTAGGGAAGGAATATTCCACGGCTTTACGTTAGCGTCAAACAGATGTCCGAATTTTCGAGCGGGAAAGGCGTTGACGGTTGGGGCAGGCAAAGTCACCGCCGTTGTCGACGTAATGGGCGTTAGGTTGACGTATACGTAAAGCTTGCTAAACTAGCCTCAACAACAAGGGTCCACCGCGCTATGATCCCGGCGCGGCTGACCCAATGATCTGCCGAACGATTCGGCGAACCGGTCTGACGTTCTGGGATTGAGTTGCTCCGCCCGTGCTGGCGTGAGTGACGCCATGGAGGGCATGCCGTGACCTTTGCGCTTATTGCGATCAGCCTCGTCGTCTTCGCCGTTCTGGCCATGCGGGAAAGCCCGCTGTGGCAATGGGGCGTCGCGGCGCTGGTGATCGGGCTGCTATCGGGCTTCGATTTCCCTGGCAACGGGATCAGCTATGGCCTGGGCGCCGGAAGCTGGCTGCTGCTGGTGATCGGCGCGGTTCTGCTGCTGCTCAGCATCGAGACCTTCCGCAAGCCGCTGCTGACCGCCCCCATTTATGGCGCGGTCAAATCCATCCTGCCGCGGGTGAGCCGCACCGAGCAGGAAGCGCTCGATGCCGGCACGGTCGGCTGGGACGCCGAATTGTTTTCCGGCCGTCCGGATTGGACCAAGCTCAATGCCATCCGCCCGCTGACGCTGACGGCGGAAGAACAGGCCTTTATCGATGGCCCGACCAATGTGGTCTGCTCGATGATCGACGACTGGGATACGCGCAATAATCGCGCCGATCTCAGCCCGGAAGTCTGGCAGTTCCTCAAGGATAACGGGTTCCTCGGCATGCTGATCGCCAAGGAATATGGGGGCCACGGCTTCGGCGCGCAGGCGCAGTCGATGATCGTGTCCAAGATCTCCAGCCGCTCGGTCGCGGCGGGGATCACGGTCATGGTCCCCAATTCGCTCGGGCCAGGCGAGCTGCTGGAAAAATACGGCACGCATGCGCAGAAGGAGAAATATCTCGGGCGCCTCGCCAAGGGGCTGGAGGTGCCGTGCTTTGCGCTGACAGGCGTGCATTCGGGGTCGGATGCCGGCGGCATGCGCGATATCGGCATTGTCACCAAGGGCAAGTATCAGGGTAAGGACGTGCTTGGCGTGAAGCTGAGCTTTGACAAGCGCTACATCACGCTGGCGCCAATCGCGACGCTGGTGGGCCTGGCCTTCATCCTCAAGGACCCGGATAACCTGTTGGGTCGTGGCGCCGAGATCGGCATCACGCTGGCGCTGGTGCCGCATGACCATCCGGGCGTCGAGATCGGCCGCCGGCATTTCCCGGCGCGGCAGGCCTTCATGAACGGGCCGGTGCGCGGCAAGGACGTGTTCATCCCCATGGATTTCCTGATCGGCGGCACCGATTATGCCGGGCAGGGCTGGCGCATGTTGATGGAATGCCTCTCCACCGGGCGGGCGATTTCGCTGCCGGCGATCGGCACGACCTCGATCAAGCAGGCGCTGCGCGTCACCTCGGCTTATGCACGGGTGCGGCGGCAGTTCGGCATTCCGGTCGGCATCATGGAAGGCGTAGCCGAGCCGCTCGGCGAAATGGTCAAGCGTGCCTATACCTTTGAGGCGAGCCGGCGACTGACGGCATCAATGGTGGATGAGGGCCAGCGGCCGGCGGTGATTTCGGCGCTGCTCAAATATCGCACCACCGAAGCCATGCGCGACAGTGTCGACGACAGCTTCGATATCCATGGCGGGCGCGCCATCCAGGACGGGCCGGGCAATTATCTGTTCGGCGGCTATATGGCGACGCCAGTGGCGATCACGGTGGAAGGCGCCAATATCCTGACGCGCACGCTGATGACCTTTGCCCAAGGCGTGCTGCGGGCGCATCCCTTCCTCTACAAGGAAATCGAGGCGGTGCAGAACAAGGACCGCAAGGCCGGGCTCGACCAGTTCGATGTCGCCTTTGGCGGCCATACCAAGTTCATGCTGCGCAATATCGTCGCGAGCTTCTTGCATGGCCTGAGCAATGGTGCCTTTGCTTCGACGCCCAATCAGGGGCCGATGGCGCATTGGTATCGCCGGCTGCACCGCTATTCGCAGGCCTTTGCGCTGACTGCTGACTGGACCACGGTGTTCCTGGGCGGGGCGCTCAAGCGCAAGCAGAAGATTTCCGGCCGCATGGCTGACATCCTCTCCGATCTCTATCTGATGTCGGCGACGCTGCGGCGGTTCGAGGACGAGGGGCGGATCGGCGAGGACCGGGAGCTGGTGGAGGCCATCATGGCCGACCGGGTCGCCGCGATGGAAAAGACCTTCGGCGAGGTGTTCGCCAATTTCCCCAATCCGCTGTTCGCCTGGGCGATGCGCATTCTGTGCTTCCCGCTGGGGCGGCATGCACAGCCGGCGGGTGACCGGGTGAACTACCGCTTCGTGCGGGCCGTGCTGCGGCCGGGCGCGTTCCGTGACCGGTTGACCACGGGCACCTATGTGTCGATGGACCCCAATGACGTGACGGGCGTTCTGGAGGACGCGCTGATCAAGGTGACCGAGGCCGAGGAGATCGAGACCAAATTCGTCAAGGCAGCGCGCAAGGGCGTGATCGAACGGCGACTGGATCGCGATGCGATCGATGATGCGGTGGCCGCGGGTGTGCTGAACAGCAATGAAGCGGGCATCATGCGGGCGGCGGATGAGGCCACCGACCGGGTGGTGAAGGTGGATGACTTTGCGCCGGAGGAGCTGGCGGCGGAGAGCAGGCATCGGGTGGCGGCGGAGTAATGCTGCGTCCGGGGCGCCTGCTCGTGCTGCTTCCCCTGCTGGGGATCAGTGCATGTGCTCAGAAGCTCAATGATGGAAATCCAAGGGCATCCTTTTTGACCGTGATGCTCGATGAAATGCAGAGGGAGAGCTTTGTCGGCTCCGTTGAGTTGGACCAACACGACGTCAAAGATGAGTGGCCAATCTCGATAAACACGATGCTTGAGCAGCTCCGCCAAGATGGTTTTACACCGAACAAGAATAGTGGGGTGTCGATTGAAGAGTACCTGGCCGGGGATTGTGCGTCGGCAAGCACCGGGCATGACCGAGCCATCACCTGGAGCATGAACAATTATTTCGACACAAGCAGACTGACCTACAGCGTTGGAATCCGAGTGGACGCGAGCTGCGGGTTTGAAGGGCTATGGATCGCCATACATCCAGAAGACCCCATTTGAGGAGACACGATGATCCAGCCGCAGATGCCCGAGACGAAGAACTGGAGCTTCCACCGCGACGTGGAGAATCTGGGCTGGCTCACGATCAATACGCCCGGCTCGCCGGTCAATACGCTGAGCCGCGAAGCCATCATGGAGCTGGAGACGCTGGTCACCCGCTTCGAGGAACTAGCACAGACCGAGGAGCTGGTCGGCGTCATCCTGCTAAGCGGCAAGGATAGCGGCTTCATCGCTGGGGCGGATGTCAGCGAATTCGATGCGATGAGCGATTTTTCGGTGCTGCCAGAGGCGCTCAAGCGCACACATGCGCTGTTCGCGCGGATCGAAAAGCTCAAGATCCCGATGGTGGCCGGCATTCATGGCTTTGCGCTGGGCGGCGGGCTGGAACTGGCGCTGGCCTGCCACTACCGGATCGCGGTCAATGACGACAAGACGCGCATTGGCTTCCCGGAAGTGAATCTGGGTATCTTTCCGGGCTTTGGCGGCACGGGGCGGTCGATCCGCCAGGCTGGGCCGGTCGATGCCATGCAGATCATGCTGACCGGGCGCATGCTCAAGGCCGGCGCGGCGCGGGGCATGAACCTGGTCGACAAGCTGGTGCGCCACCGCGACATGCTGGCATGGGAAGCGCGCAAGGCGGTGCTGCAGAAGCGAAAGTCCACAGCGGCCGGATTTGTCAAAAAGGTCATGGCGATGGGGCCGCTGCGCGGCTATGTCGCCGGCAAGATGCGCGAGCAGGCCGGCAAGAAGGCGCGGGTGGAACATTACCCAGCGCCGTTCGCGCTGATCGACCTGTTCGAGAAGCATGGCGATGACTGGCGGGCGATGATCCGTGGCGAGATCGACAGCTTCGTGCCGCTGATGGGATCGGATACGGCGACCAATCTGCGGCGCGTGTTCTTCGCCTCCGAGGCGTTGAAGAAGCAGGGTACGAAGGGCGCCAAGTTCGCGCGGGTGCATGTGATCGGTGCCGGTGTGATGGGCGGCGATATTGCCGCCTGGTGTGCGCTGCGCGGCATGAGCGTGACACTGCAGGACCTCGACATGGAGCGCATCACGCCAGCGCTGGAGCGGGGCAAGAAGCTGTTCAAGAAGCGGCTCAGGAAGAAGCACGAGATCGACGCGGCGGTGATGCGGCTCGAGGCCGATCCCACGGGCAAGGGGGTGAGCCGGGCCGATGTGATCATCGAGGCGGTGGTGGAAAAGCTCGAGGTCAAACAGGCCATCTTTGGCGGGTTGGAAGACAAGCTCAAGCCGGGGGCGATCCTGGCGACCAATACCTCGTCGATCGAACTCGAGCGCATTGCCGAAAAGCTGAAAGCGCCGGAGCGGCTGATCGGGCTGCATTTCTTCAACCCGGTGGCGCAGCTGCCGCTGGTGGAGGTGATCCGCTCGACGTTCAATACCGATGCCGAGATCGGCAAGGGCGCGGCCTTTGCGCTGGCCATCGGCAAGAGCCCGGTGGTGGTGAAGTCGGCGCCTGGTTTCCTCGTCAACCGCGTGCTGATGCCCTACATGCTGGGCGCGGTGGAGCGGGTGGAGCGCGGCGAGAGCAAGGAATTGCTCGATGCAGCTGCGGTGGCCTTCGGCATGCCGATGGGACCGATCGAGTTGATGGATACGGTGGGCCTCGACGTCGGCAAGTCGGTGGCGACCGAGCTCGGGCATGGGGTGCCCGAGGGGTCCAATTTCGACACGCTGGTCAAGGCCGGAAAACTCGGCCGCAAGACGGGCGAGGGGTTCTATAGCTGGGTCGATGGCAAGGCGCAGAAGGGCGAGGTGCCCGCGCATGCCGACCTGGCGGGGCTGGGGCGCGAACTGGTGAAGCCGCTGGTCGATATGACCGAGGTGGTGGTGGCCGAGGGCGTCGTCGCCAATGACGGGCTGGCGGATATTGGTGTGATCATGGGAACGGGCTTCGCGCCGTTCCTCGGCGGCCCGATGAAGGCACGCAAAGACGGGAAAGCGTGAAATTGGTCCCGCAATGCGTGATGCCGGCCTGCGACAGGCGTTCGCCTGCGCTCCGGTGCTCACGTAGTAATCTACGCTCCGCTCCGGTGCTCAACGAACACCTGTCTCGCCTCGGCCTGACGCATTCCAGAACCAATTTCAGGGAAGTGACATGACTGAACTTCGCAAAGTCGCAATCGTCGGTTCGGCGCGTATCCCGTTTGCCCGTGGCAACACTGCCTATGTGGAGGAAACCAACCTCTCCATGCTCGGCACGGTGCTGGCCGGGCTGGCGGACAAATATGGTCTCAAGGGCGAGAAGATCGACGAGGTCGTGGCGGGGGCGGTGATCGGGCATTCGCGCGATTTCAACCTGGCGCGCGAGGCGACGCTGGATGCCGGCTATTCGCCGCGCACGCCGGGCACGACGATGCAGATTGCCTGCGGCACGAGCCTGCAGGCCGCGCTGATGCTGGCGGCCAAGATCGCCAGCGGTGAGATCGACAGCGGTATTGCGGCCGGGTCCGATACGGTGAGCGACAGTCCGATCGTCTTCGGCAACAAGTTCCAGCACCGGTTGCTCGATGTGAACAAGGCGCGCTCGACCGGGGAGAAATTCAAGGCGTTCAAGGGCTTTTCGTTCGGTGAGCTGACGCCGGTGGCGCCCTCGGTCAACGAGCCGCGTACGGGCCTCTCGATGGGCCAGCATTGCGAGCTGATGGCGCGCGAATGGGGCATTACCCGCGAGGCGCAGGACGCGCTCGCGGTGGCGAGCCATCGTAATGCGGCCCAGGCCTATGACGAGGGATTCCACGATGACCTGCTGGTCCCCTGCGCGGGACTGGTGCGGGACAACAATGTTCGCGCGGATGCCAACCTCGACAAGATGGCGACGCTGAAGCCGGCTTTCGATAAATCGAGCGGACAGGGGACTTTGACGGCGGGCAATTCGACGCCGCTGACCGATGGCGCTTCCTCGGTGTTGCTGGCGAGTGAGGAATGGGCCAAAGCGCGCGGGCTGCCTGTGCTGGCCTATCTCACCACCGGGCGGGTGGCGGGCAATGACTTTGCCCATGGCGAGGGATTGCTGTTGGCGCCCACCATTGCGGTGAGCGAGATGCTGGCACGGGCCAATCTGGGGTTCGACGATATCGACTATTTCGAGCTGCACGAGGCCTTTGCGGCGCAGGTGCTGTGCACGCTCAAGGCGTGGAACGATGCAGAATATTGCAGGACCGTGCTGGGACGCGACACGGTGCTGGGCCCGGTCGATCCGGCCAAGATCAACGTCAAAGGCTCGAGTCTTGCCTATGGGCATCCCTTTGCGGCCACTGGTGCCCGCATCCTGGGGGTGACCGCCAAACTGCTATCGACCGAACCGGGCAAGCGGGCGCTGATCAGCGTCTGCACGGCGGGCGGGCAGGGCGTCGCAGCAATCGTCGAGAGCGCAGCATGAATGAGAATGTGGTCAAGTTCCGCCGCCCGGAAAAGAAGCCCGAGCCGCCGGTGAAGAAGCCACGCGGTCCGCTGCCCGGCTGGGTGCCGTTTGCGGCACTGGTTGCCGCGGCGGTGGCGATCTATGTGGTGCAACAGTCGGGTCTGCTGGGCGGCTAGCATGCCGTTCCCCAGATTGTGAACCCGGCGCAAAGCGGTTCCGGGTTTGGGCGCGTGCGCAGTATGTTGATAATTGCGCCTGCCTTGACGTTTAGGTCAATCTTTTGCTTGTCAGTGGACGGAATTGCGTAATACCGTCCAGCAATCTTGACCGCCGGGTCAAATCCGGCGGCCGCAAGACTATTGAACTCCGCGGCGCTACGACTGCGGGAAAAAGACGATTTCAGGAATTCCACAAGGAGATGGGACGAGCATGAAATTCACTCAAACCCTCAAGGCGGTAACGACCGCTAGCGCGATTGCGCTGTTGATGAGCACCGCGGCATCGGCCGTGACGCTCAACATGATGAACGGTTCCGAGCCCGGCTCGATCGACCCGCATCAGGCGTCGGGCGACTGGGAAAACCGCATCATCGGCGACTATATCGAAGGCCTGATGGCCGAAGACGCCGACGCCCAGGCTATTCCTGGCCAGGCCGAGAGCTACACCGTTTCGGACGATGGCCTGGTCTATACCTTCACCCTGCGTGACGGCGTCCAGTGGTCGGACGGCACCCCGGTGACGGCTGGCGACTTCGTCTTCGCCTTCCAGCGCCTGTTCGATCCCGCAACGGCCTCGGACTACGCTTATCTGCAGTTCCCGATCAAGAACGGTTCGGAAATCGCCGAAGGCACCGTGACCGATTTCGCCGAACTGGGCGTCAAGGCGATCGACGACAAGACCGTCGAAATCACCCTCGAAGGCCCGACCCCGTTCTTCCTGCAGGCCCTGACCCACTACACCGCCTATCCCGTGCCAAAGCATGTGATCGACGAAGTCGGCACTGACTGGACCAAGGTCGAGAACATCGTCTCGAACGGCCCCTACACTCCCAAGGAGTGGGTGCCGGGCAGCTACATCAAGTCGGTCAAGTCCGAGACCTACTGGGACGCCGCCAATGTCCAGATCGACGAAGTGAACTACTTCGTGCAGGACGACCTGGCTGCCGCCCTGTCGCGCTACCGCGCCGGCGAATATGACATCCTGACCGACATTCCGTCGGACCAGGCCGAGTGGATCAAGACCAACCTGCCCGGCCAGGACTACTTCGCTCCGTTCCTGGGCGTGTACTACTACGTCATCAACCAGGAAAAGCCGCCGTTCGACAATGCTGACGTGCGCAAGGCGCTGTCCATGGCCATCAACCGCGACGTGATCGGTCCGGACGTGCTGGGCACCGGCGAAGTGCCGGCCTATGGCTGGGTCCCGCCGGGCACTGCCAACTATGAAGGCGTCGAGCCCTACCAGCCGGAGTGGATCGGCCTCTCCTATGAAGAGCGCGTTGCAGAAGCCAAGGCGATTATGGAAGGCCTGGGCTATACGGCCGAGACGCCGCTGCCCGTCCAGCTCAAGTACAATACCAATGACAACCACCAGCGTATCGCCGTGGCGATCTCGTCGATGTGGGAGCAGATCGGCGTCAAGGCCGAGCTGTTCAACTCGGAAACCGCCGTGCACTACGACAGCCTGCGTGCCGGTGACTTCGAGATCGGCCGCGCCGGCTGGCTGCTCGACTACTCGGATCCGTCCAACACGCTCGACCTGCTGCGCCAGGGCATTGAGCAGGACGGCACCACCAACTGGGGCAACAACTATGGCCGCTACTCGAACGACGAGTTTGAGGCCCTGATGGACCAGGCAACCACCGAGCAGGATCTGGCCGTTCGCGCCAAGATGCTTGGCGATGCCGAGAAGATCGCCATGGATGAAACTGGCGCCATGCCCATCTACTGGTACATCGCCCAGAACGTTGTGTCGCCAAAGGTCACCGGGTTCGTCAGCAACGCTTCGGATATCCACCGTACGCGTTGGCTCTCGAAGTCCGAGTAATCTCGTAAAACCCTGCGGCGTCGCCCCTTGGGAGGGGCGGCGCCGTTATTTTATCCGCACGAAAGAGCCCTTCTGAGTGGCCGGCGGATGTGAAAGGTCCGAATCCATGTTTGGATATGTGACGCGGCGCGTGCTGTCGGCCATCCCGATAGCGCTGATTGCCGTTACAGCCTGTTTCTTCATTCTGCGGCTGGCGCCCGGCGGTCCCTTTGATGGGGAACGCGCGCTGCCACCGACGACGCTGGCCAATCTGCGCGCGCATTACAATCTCGACCTGCCGCTGATCCAGCAATACTTCATCTATGTCGGCCGCCTGCTGCAGGGCGATTTCGGCCCGTCGATGGTCTACAATGACTTCACGGTTGCCGAGATGCTGTGGATCGGCCTGCCGTTCACCCTGATGCTGGGCTTTTCGGCCTTCATCATCGGCACCGTCGTCGGGCTGGTGGCCGGAGCGCTGTCGGCGGTCAACCAGAACAAGTTGCCGGACTATGTGCTGGTGATGCTGGTGATGGTGGGGCTCGTCATCCCCAATTTCCTGATGGCCGCCGTGCTGCAGCTCCTGTTCGGCGTCTATCTCGACTGGTTCCCGGCCGGCGGCTGGCAGGCGGGGTCCATTCCGCACCTGGTCCTGCCGATCACCGTGCTGGTGCTGCCCCATGCCGGGCGCACGGCGCGGCTGATGCGCGGCTCGATGATCGAAGTGCTGGGGACCAATTATGTGCGCACGGCCCGATCCAAGGGGCTCGGCCAGCGGCTAATCCTGACGCGTCACGCCATCAAGCCGGCACTGCTGCCGGTCGTGTCGTATCTCGGGCCGGGCCTGTCCTATCTGCTCACCGGCTCGCTGGTGGTGGAACAGGTGTTCGCGCTGCCGGGGATCGGCAAGTACTTCATCAGCGCGGCGCTCAATCGTGACTATGGCCTCGTGCTGGGAACGACCATTTTGTACATGTTCATCATCCTGGCGGTGAACCTCTTGGTCGACGTGCTCTATGCCTGGCTCGACCCGAAGGTGAGGTACCACTAATGGCCGGTATTACTGGCAAGGACGCGGTACTCACCGAGTATGCGCGCAGACTCGAAACGCTCGACGCGCCCAAGGGCCGCTCGCTGACCCAGGACGCCATAAGGCGCCTGATGCGCAACAAGGCGGCGGTGCTGTCGGTGTTCGTGGTCGGCTTCATCGTGTTGTTTGCATTCGCGGGGCCGTATTTCCTGCCCTGGACCTACGACAAGATCGACTGGAGCGGCATTCGCAAGCCACCCAATTTCGAGGCCGGGCACTTTGCCGGCACCGACCAGAATGGTCGCGACATGCTGGCGCGCATCATGCAGGGTACACAAATGAGCCTGATCGTGGCCGGCGTCGCCACGATGGTTTCGGTGTTCATCGGAGTGATCTATGGCGCCGTTGCCGGCTATTTCGGCGGCAAAATCGATGCGATGATGATGCGCTTCGTCGACATCATGTATGCGCTGCCCTACATCCTCTTCGTCATCATCCTGGTGGTGATCTTCGGGCGCAATCCGGTGCTGCTGTTCGTGGGCATCGGGTGCCTGGAATGGCTGACCATGGCGCGTATCGTGCGCGGGCAGACGCTGTCGATCAAGGAACGTGAGTTCGTTGAGGCGGCCAAGGCGGGCGGGGCGAAGCCCTGGACCATTATCATCCGGCACATTGTTCCCAATCTTACCGGGCCGGTGGTGATCTACGCGACGCTGACGGTGCCGGAGATCATCCTGACGGAGAGCTTCCTCTCCTATCTGGGGCTTGGCGTGCAAGAGCCGCAAACCTCGCTGGGTACACTGATTTCGTTCGGCGCGCCGGTGGCCGAGACGCTGCCCTGGATGCTGATCGGACCGGCCGTCGTGCTGGTGAGCCTGCTGCTCTGCCTGACCTATATCGGGGACGGGCTGCGCGATGCCCTCGACCCCAAGGATCGATGAAATGAAGCAAGTCCTCAAAGTCGAAGACATGTCGGTCACGTTCGATTTGCACCAGAGCGAGGTGCATGCGGTGCGTGAGATGAACTTCACCCTCTCGGAAGGCGAAACGCTGGCGGTGGTGGGGGAATCGGGCTCGGGCAAGAGCCAGGCGTTCCTGGCCATCATGGGCCTGTTGGCCAAGAATGGCCGGGCCGGCGGGCGGGCCATGATGGGGGACATCAACCTCATCGGCATGGCGCCCAAGCAACTGGATACGCATCGCGGCAAGGATATCGCGATGATCTTCCAGGATCCGATGACCAGCCTCAACCCCACGCTCAAGGTGCGCACGCAACTGGCCGAAGTGCTGGTCAAGCATCGCGACTACGATCAGCAGAAGGCTACGGTGGCGGCCATAGAGATGCTGGAGCGGGTGGGCATTCCCGAACCGGTCAAGCGCGCCAATGCCTATCCGCACGAACTGTCGGGCGGCATGCGGCAGCGCGTGATGATCGCCATGGCGCTGTTGTGCCAGCCCAAGATACTGATCGCCGACGAGCCGACCACGGCGCTCGACGTGACGGTGCAGGCGCAGATGCTCGACCTGTTCAAGACGCTGACCGAGGACTTCGGCACGTCGCTCGTGCTCATCACCCACGATCTGGGCGTGGTGGCCGGCGTCGCCGACCGCATGATGGTGATGTATGGCGGGCGGGCGGTGGAGAAGGGGACGGTCGATGACCTGTTCTACGATCCGCGCCATCCCTATACGCTGGGGCTGCTGCATTCGACGCCGCATATCGCCAAGCGCGAGGCCAGGCTCAACCCGATCCAGGGCCTGCCGCCGAGCCTGGAACACCTGCCGAAGGGCTGTTCGTTCAATCCGCGCTGCGCCTTTGCGTTCGATCGGTGCCTGGTCGAGCGGCCGCCGCTGACCGATACCGGCAATGGCCGCGAGAAAGCCTGTTTCTACGAAGGCCCGATGGCCTATGGAAAGGTCGCCTGATGGACCAGACCCCGATCAACCTGCTGGAAATCAAGGACCTCAAGAAGACCTTCTCGATCTCGGGGGGGCTGTTCAGCCGCCGCCTAACGCTGACGGCACTGGAGGATATCAATTTCACCATCCGCAAGGGCGAGACGCTCGGCATTGTGGGCGAGAGCGGCTGCGGCAAATCCACGCTGGGCCGCTGCATCCTGCAATTGCTGGCGCCCGACGAGGGGCAGGTGTTGTGGCTGGGGCAGGATCTGACGCGATTGCCGGCCGAAGAGATGCGCATGCGCCGGCAGGACTTGCAGATCATCTTCCAGGACCCGCTGGCTTCGCTCAATCCGCGCATGACGGTGGGTGAGATCATCGCCGACCCGTTGCGCGCGCTGCGGCCGGAGCTGAACAAGGACGAGCGCCGGGCGCGCGTGCTCAAGACGATGGAAGCGGTCGGCCTGCTGCCGGAAATGATCAACCGCTATCCGCACGAATTCTCGGGCGGGCAGGCGCAGCGCATCGGCATTGCCCGGGCGCTGATCACCGAGCCCAAGCTGATTGTCTGCGACGAACCCGTGTCGGCGCTCGACGTGTCGATCCAGGCGCAGATCCTGAACCTGCTCGCCGAACTCAAGGAGGAGTTCGGGCTGACGCTGATCTTCATTTCGCACAATCTCAGCGTGGTGCGGCATGTGTCGGACCGTATCCTGGTGCTCTATCTGGGGCGGATCGTCGAGCTGGCGACGGGCGACGAGATCTATGAGGACCCCAAGCATCCCTATACGCGGGCGCTGCTGACGGCGGTGCCGATACCCGACCCCAAGCTGGCGCGCATGCGCAATATCGATGCGCTCAAGGGGGAGATTCCCTCGCCGATCAATCCACCATCGGGCTGCACCTTCCGCACGCGCTGCCGCTTTGCCAAGCCTTATTGCGCGGAAAAGCGGCCGCCGCTGGAGCGGATCGAAGACAACCGGCTGGTGGCGTGTCATCGCTGGCGGGAGATCGAGGTGCCGGTCGAGGCGGTGCTGGGAGTTTAGGCCCGCCGCAAAATGGAAGGCCCGCTTTGGCGGGCCTTTTGTTCAGAAGAACGGCTGAGCAGCAGTGACCGATCAACTCGCCTTCGGTATCTCGACAGGGTCGCGCCGTTCTTTGTCGCCCACATCCACGATCTTGCGCCGGCGATCAGGGCCCTTGTATTCGACCGCCTCGATGAAGCCGCGTGGATGGGCTTCGATGCTTGTCAGGCGAGCCTGCAAATGGTTGGCGGCGAAGGGCTTGCGCAGGAATTCGGTGATGCCGGCGTCGCGGGCCTCGGCGATGCGCCTGGCATCGGGAGCGGCGCTGATCATGACGACGGGAATGTAGCGGTTGCGGCAGTCGACGCTGGCGCGCAGCTTCCTGGTGAAGGCCACGCCATCCATGCCGTCCAGATTGTCATCGATGATGAGCACATCGAAAACGCGGCGCCTGAGTTCGGTCATGGCCTTGCTGGCGTCATAGGCCTCGCGGATGTCCCTGCGGCCCAGGCTGCGCAGCATCACCGAGACCAAGGCAGCCATATGCGGGGAGTGATCGGCGACCAGGACGCCGTGTTTGGTGATTTCCTCGTTGGCCATCGGACCCCGCCGTGTATGCTGTTCACGAACGCAGACAATAGCTTGGCTTTCAATACAGGGCGTTAATTGGCGGTCCGCAGTGGCGTTGCGGAAAAGCGCGGTGGAGGGGGTAAATTCCCTGGGTGTTGCGCGTTGACAGGCCAAGCCGTTTTCCCTATGTATGCCCCCAAGTTTCCGGGCGCCTAGGCGCCTCTTTTGTTTGACTCAAGGATTGACCGATGAAAGTCCGTAACTCGCTGAAGGCGCTGATGACTCGCCACCGCGCGAACAAGCTCGTCCGCCGTCGCGGCCGGGTTTACATCATCAACAAGGTGGACAAGCGCTACAAGGCCCGCCAGGGCTGAGCCAACGCTCACTGATGTTCTGAATGACGAGGCCCGCGCAAGCGGGCCTCGTTTTTTTCGCTATCGGTGCGCGTCCGTCGCAATAACCGGTTTCCAGTTACTTTCATCGTCGACAACAGTTTGCGCCTAACGGGAATGGGTGCGTTAACCGAGGCCCCAGATGCCTCGGCTAGGCGCTTGATTAGCGCCCTGGTGTGCGCCAACTAGCGGCCGCTGACATGAAAGGTGCATTGGTGCTCAAGGCGCAAACGCTGACCGTCCATATTGCGCGGCCGATTGCCGAAGTTTACGAGTTTCTCGTTAATCCTGCCAATCTAGGTCGCTGGACCTTCGCCAGGGATGGCCGGCACGAACCGGCGGCCGGGCTGCTGGTATGGTCATTCGCGGGGCCCGAGGGGCGGGTGCTGTTGCACTTCACGCGGCCCAACCCGTTTTTCGTGCTGGACTACAAGCTGTCACAGAATGACCTGATAACGCATGCGGGTTATGCCCGGCTCATCCCCGCCGGGGACGGCACGGTGCTGACACATACCGCGGTGCAGCAGCCGGAGGTTTCGAACGCACAGTTTGCCTCGGAAGCAGAATGGGTTATGGCGGACTTATTGGTGCTCAAGACACTAATGGAAGCAAAGTAACTGTGCCTTAAGGATAACAAGGCACTAATGCCCCATCAGTACTTTGGGGGTTCAGTTGAGTAAATTTGTCCTGATGACCGCGGCGTTTGCCGCCCTCGCAGCGCCCGTGGCTGCTGCCGATCTCATTATCGATGAGCCGATCGCCCATACCGACGCCGCCTTCGACTGGAGCGGCTTCTATGCCGGTCTGGCGGGTGGATATGGCAGCGGGACGGCCCGCTCGACCAGCGACGCTACCGGTGTGGCGACGGATGTGCCGCTCAATGGCGGCCTGCTTGGCGTCACGCTGGGCGGCAACGTGCAGTATGACGCCTTTGTGCTGGGCGTCGAGGGCGACATATTGTGGTCGGGCATGAGCGGCACCGCAACGTGCGTTTCAGTGCCAGCCTTTGACTGCAATGCCAATATGGAATGGCTGGGCACCGTTCGCGGTCGGGTCGGATATGCCATGGACAGTGTGTTGGTCTTCGCCACCGGCGGCCTTGCCATTGCCGGCGGGCGCGGCACCATCACCCCGGCATTCCCCGGAATCACGAACCTGTTCAGCGATACCTTCATCGGCTGGACGGCCGGCGCGGGCGTGGAAGTGGCAGTGTCCGACACGATGTCGGTCAAGGCCGAATATAGCTATGTCAATCTCGGCAGCCGCACGGCGCCGGCGGGCACGCTCGCTACGGGCAGCACTACCGTGTCGCCTATCGTGCATGCCGTCAAAGTGGGCGTGAACCTCCACTTCTGAGATCGAGGCGAAAACAAAAAAGGCCCGGCAGCGATGCCGGGCCTTTTGCGTTTTTTCTGCCTTTCGAGCGTAGCTCTCAAGGCCTTCTCGCCTAAAATCGCTCCACTGGAGCGATTTTGCCGCGTTGCGGCCGGCTCGAAGTTAGCTAGACCCAGCGCCGTCCTGCCTCACGAAAGCGATACGGAGCATGTTGGTGGCGCCGGGCGTGCCCAGGGGAATGCCGGCGGTGATGGCGATGCGGTCACCGGGGCGGGCGAAGCCCTCCTGGTAGGCGATGACGCAGGCGCGGTCGACCATGTCTTCGAGGCTCACCGCATCCTCGGTCTGCACGCAATGGACGCCCCAGACCACCGACATGCGGCGGATGGTGCGCATATTGGGCGAGAGCACGATGATGGGCTTGCTCGGCCGCTCGCGGGCGGCGCGGATGCCGGTGGAGCCGGAGGCGGTATAGGTGACGATGGCGGCCAGATCGAGGGTCTCGGCGACCTGACGGGTCGCGGCGGAGATGGCGTCGGCGGCGGTGGCCTCCGGCTCGGTCTGGGCGGCGCGGATGATGCTGCGATAGTTGGAGTCGCCTTCGACGGCCACGGCAACCTTGTTCATGGTCGCCACGGCTTCGACCGGGTACTGGCCGGAGGCGGACTCAGCCGAAAGCATGATGGCGTCGGCGCCTTCGAAGACTGCGATCGAAACGTCCGAGACTTCGGCGCGGGTCGGCACCGGGGCGGTGATCATGGATTCGAGCATCTGGGTGGCGACGACCACCGGCTTGCCGTAGCGGCGGGCCATGCGGATCATGCGCTTCTGCAGGCCGGGCACGGTCTCGAGGGGGAGTTCGACGCCAAGATCGCCGCGCGCCACCATGATGGCGTCGCAGAGCTTGATGATTTCCTCGAGGCGATCGATGGCTTGGGGCTTTTCGATCTTGGCCATGACGCCGGCACGGCCCTGCACGATCTTGCGGACGTCGATGATGTCTTCGGGGCGCTGCACGAAGCTCAGGGCGATCCAGTCGGCATCGGCAGCGAGACCGGCGAGCAGATCGGCATGATCCTTTTCGGTCAGCGCGCCGGTGGGCAGCAGCGTATCGGGGAGGGAGACGCCCTTCTTGTCGGAAAGCTTGCCGCCGTAGATCACCTCGGTCTCGATGGCGCCGTTGCCAACCTTGGTGGCCTTGAGCGCGATCTTGCCGTCGTCAAGCAGCAGGCGATCGCCGACCGACACGCTTTCGATAATCTCGGGATGGGGCAGGTAAACGCGCTCGGCATTGCCGTTGTCGTCATTGTTGCTGTCGAGCGTGAATTTCTGCCCGGCGACCAGATTGACGGCGCCACTGGCGAATTTCCAGACGCGCAGCTTGGGACCCTGCAGATCGACCAGAATGCCGAGCGGATGGTTGAGGCGCTTCTCAACATTGCGGATGCGCTCCACGGTCTGCCGGAGCACTTCGTGGCTGGCATGGCTCATATTGATGCGGAACACGTCCGCGCCGGCCTTTGCCAGTTCCTCGATCATCTTTTCCTCATGGCTGGCAGGCCCGAGGGTGGCGATGATCTTCGCGCGTCTCATGCGTCTCATTGAGTGTCCGTTTCTTGCGTCGTTATGTCGTCCTGCGGTGCGTCTATGGTGACGTCGTCGGGATCGACAAGGAATGCGGGGTCTTCGAGGTCTTCGCCGCCTTCCGGACCCACTATTGCGGGGCCGGCGGTATTCTCGGTCAGCTGCAGCGTCCAGTCGGTACGGTTCTGGGTATCGATTTCAAAGAAACCGGTGCGCTCATAGCCCCGCGCGAGGCAATCCTCAACCCCGAATATTGTGAAGGTTTCGTCACGCGTGCACATGAACACCGAACCGTCCCAGGCACCGCCGCCGATATCGTCCACCGCGAAGATGTAATAGAAGCGCCGTTCCAGGTCGCCCTGATAGAGTACGCGGCAATCGCCGGGAGGGGTCTGCCACCAGCCTTCGCTCATCCAGCCGCGCTCGGCGCGATAGCCCAAGGCCACGGAAACCAGATTGGTCGTTTCGTTGCAGATGCGCAGGTCGGCATGCGCTGGCGTAGCGAAAAAGGCGAGGCTAGCGAACATCGCGCCGATCAGGGTCATACCGAGACGGGTGTTGTGCAATCTGGTGCCAGCAAACATCGGAGAAACGTGCCTTCTTTGAGCCCATGGGGAAGCGTTGGTCAATGGCTAATGGCGCGATTTGACGGAATTGCGGGTATGCGACTTCGCGGTCATGTGGATTGGATCACAAAGGGGTTGAACCGCGCGTCCTTGTGGGGTTGAACGAGGCCACGAAACGAAAGGAATCTGCCCATGGCCGTCGAAGACAGCGTTGCCCAGGATCAGTTGCGGGCGTTCATCGAGCGCATCGAGCGGATGGAAGAAGAGAAGGCCGCGATCGCCGCCGACATCAAGGAAATCTATGCCGAGGCCAAGGGCAATGGCTTCGACACCAAGATTCTGCGCAAGATCGTGGCCATCCGCAAGCAGGACGCCAATGAGCGCATGGAGCAGGAAGCTATCCTCGAGCTCTACATGGCGGCCCTGGGCATGGTTGCGGCGCCGCCGGAAGACTAGGCCGGTCAGCCCACAACGAAATCGCTGAATGCCATATTGTCCCGCCCGGCCGTCATCACGCTGCCGGGCGGAATTGTTTGCCAGGTATCGCCGGTGTCACCAAAAGGTTCGGAGGCAATGGCGATGCCCGACTGCAGGCGACGCCAATAGAGCGAGGGCGGCCGCTCGTCGCTGGCCCAGCGAAAGGCGCGCAGGGTTTCGCCATCGGCCAGGACCGCGGTAAAACGTAGCGCCTGATCAATGCCGCTGGACTGCATGACGCGCAGGCAACTGGCCAGGGTGCGAGCGAGGGCGGCGACCGGGTCGGTGTCCAAGCCATGGCCGAGCGCGGCCAGGAAAATGGCTTCGCTATCGCCATTGCCGCGGCGGCGGGCATAGAGGTCGTCGGGGATCATCGCTTCAATGGAGCGGCGGACACGGTCATAACCGCCGATCTGACCATTGTGCATGAAGAGGTGCCGGCCGGCGGCGAAGGGATGGCAATTGGCCACCGAGACCTCGCCCGACGTGGCCGAGCGCACATGGGCCAGGAACATCGGGGCGCTGACCTGATGGCAGAGCGAGGCGAGATTGGCATCCGACCAGGCGGGCAGGGTGCCGCGATAGCAGCCGGGTTCGGGCCGGGCGCCATACCAGCCGACGCCACAACCGTCGCCATTGACCACGGTCTTGGCCTCGCGGGCCGCAAAGGACTGGCTGACCAGCGATGAAGGCGGTTGGATCAGCAGCGTATCGAGGAAGACCGGCTCTCCCGTATAGGCCAGGAAGCGGCACATATCAGGCTGCTTGCTCCATGACATCGGCGAGGGCGAAGCGCACCGCGGCGTCGGCGTGAATGGCGGTAGAGTCGTAGCCGGGTAGGGGGAGGGTCGCCGGGTCGATGAGGAGCGATATTTCGGTGCAGCCCAGGATGACCGAGTCGATGCCTTGGGATCGCGCGGCCTCGATGATGCCGAGATAGCGGGCGCGGGAGGCGTCGCGGACCTGGCCCTGGCAGAGTTCGTCGAAGATGATGTCGTGCACGGCGCCACGATCCTGGGCGGCAGGGACGACCATTTCGATGCCGTGGCGGGCCATGCGCTGGGCATAAAAGCCGTGCTCCATGGTGTAGCGGGTGGCCAGCAGCAAGGGGCGGCGGCGGCCATCGGCGCGCAAGGCGAGGGCGGTTTCGTCAATGATATCAATGAGCGGAACGCCACTCATGGCGGCGACGGGTGCGGCGACCAGATGCATGGTATTGGTGCAGATCAGCACGCAGGCGGCACCGGAGCGGGCGAGGCCGGCACCGGCTTCACCGAGCAGTGTCCCGGCATCGTCCCAGCGGCCGGCCTTTTGCAGGTCGACGACGCGGGTGAAGTCGAGGGAGCGCAAAGCGATTTCGGCGGAGTGCAGACCCCCGCGCTGTCGGCGGACTGCCTCGTTGATAAGGCGGTAATAGACCGCAGTGGATTCCCAACTCATGCCGCCAATCAGGCCGATGGTTTTCATGCAGCTTGCTCCCTCTTTGCTGCCAGCATGCTTGAGGATTGCTGCAAGCGGGATGCAATGTGGCCGGCCAAGGCAAGGTCGTGCGCATGGCCACGGCGCAGATTGCGCCGCTGGAGCGTCTGGATTGCATGATTGGTCTGAATCGTGCACGATCAAGTCATGCTGGATGACCGTGATCGTCGTATTCTCGAACTGCTGCAGGCCAATGCAGAAATGGCGGTGAGCGAGATCGCCGATGCGGTGTCGCTGTCGGCGTCGGCCTGTTCGCGGCGCATCACGCGGCTGCGCGAGGAGGGCTACGTCAGCCGCAGCGTGGCGATGCTCGACCGCCAGAAGCTGGGCCTGCCGACGACGGTGTTCGTCATCGTGCGGACGGGCCGGCACGAGGCCGGCTGGCTTGAGCAGTTCCACACGGCGGTGAGCACCATTCCCGAGATCGTGGAAGTGCACCGGCTGACCGGCAATTTCGATTATATCCTGAAGCTCGTACTGCCCAATGTGGAGCATTACGACGTGATCTACCGCCAGCTGGTTGGACGGGTCGAACTGTTCGATATGTCGGCCTATATCTCGATGGAAACGGTCAAGCTCTCGACCGGCCTGCCGACCAACTACGTGTAAGGGCCTAGCTGCTCTTGCCCAGCGCGGCGACCATGGCGGCTTCGTCATAGCCCAGGGTGGTGAGCGCGGTGGCGACGATGCCAGCACGGTCGAGGCCGGCCTCGGCATACATGTCGGCCTGGCTGGCATGTTCGACGAAGCGATCCGGGATCATCAGCGGGCGGAAGCGCAGCTTGCCATCGAGCAGGCCGTTGGACGCGAGGAAGGTGGCGACATGGCTGCCGAAGCCGCCGATGGAGCTTTCTTCGGTGGTCAGCAGCACGTCATGGCTGGTAGCGAGCCTGGCGATCAGTTCCTCGTCGAGGGGCTTGAGGAAGCGCGCATCGGCGACGGTCGGATTGAGGCCGAGGGCGGCGAGCCGATCGGCAGCGGCGAGCACCTCGCCCAGGCGCGTGCCGTAGCTGAGAATGGCGATGGTGGCGCCCTGGCGGACGATGCGGCCCTTGCCGATTGCGAGTTTCTGCCCACGGGCGGGCATGTCGACGCCCAGGCCCTCGCCGCGCGGATAGCGGAAGGCAATGGGGCCATCGTCATAGGCAGCGGCCGTCGCCACCATATGGCGCAGCTCGGCCTCGTCGGCGGCGGCCATCTGCACGATGCCGGGAATGGCGCCGAGATAGGCGGCGTCATAGTTGCCGGCATGAGTGGGACCGTCGGCGCCGACATAGCCGGCGCGATCGATGGCGAAGCGCACCGGCAGATGCTGGATGGCCACGTCATGCACGACCTGATCGTAGGCGCGCTGCAGGAAGGTGGAATAGATGGCGCAGAAGGGGCGCATGCCCTCGCTGGCGAGGCCCGCCGCGAAGGTCACCGCATGCTGTTCGGCAATGCCGACATCGAAGATGCGGGTCGGGTGAATTTCGGCGAACTTGTCGAGCCCGGTGCCCGAAGGCATGGCGGCGGTGATGGCGACGATGCGTGGATCGTCATTGGCTTCCTGGATCAGGCTCTCGGCGAAGACGGATGTATAGGACGGCGCATTGGACGCCGCCTTGGCCTGGGCGCCGGTGATGACGTTGAACTTGGAAACGCCGTGATACTTGTCTGCGGAATGCTCGGCGGGGGCATAGCCCTTGCCCTTCTGGGTCACCAGATGGACGAGGATGGGACCCTCGGCCGCGTCGCGGACATTTTCGAAGATGGGTAGAAGGCTTTCGAGATCGTGCCCGTCGATGGGGCCGACATAGTAGAAGCCGAGCTCCTCGAACAGCGTGCCGCCGGTGAAGAAGGAACGGGCGAATTCCTCGGTCTTGCGGGCGGGCTCGTGCAGGATCTTGGGTAGCTTGCTGACGACATTCTTGGCCGCCTCGCGGGTGCCGCGATAGACGGGGCCAGAGACGAGGCGCGCCAGATAGGTGCGCAGTGCGCCCGTCGGCGGGGCGATCGACATGTCATTGTCGTTGAGCACGACGATCAGCCGCGCATCCATGGCGCCGGCATTGTTCATCGCCTCATAGGCCATGCCGGCCGACATGGCGCCATCGCCGATGACCGCGATGACATTGCGGGGCGTCGCCATCAAATCGCTGGCCACGGCCATGCCGAGACCAGCCGAGATCGAGGTGGAGGAATGGCCGGCGCCGAAGGGGTCGTATTGGCTCTCGGCGCGACGGGTGAAGCCGGACAGGCCATCCTTCTGGCGCAGGGTGCGGATGCGGTCGCGGCGGCCGGTCAGAATCTTGTGGGGATAGGCCTGGTGGCCGACATCCCAGATGATGCGATCATGCGGGGTGTCGAACACGGCGTGCAGTGCCACGGTCAGTTCGACCACGCCCAGCCCGGCGCCCAGATGGCCGCCGGTGACCGAGACGGCATCGATCATCTCGGCGCGCAATTCGTCGGCCAATTGGCGCAGGTCTTCGCGCGGCATGGCGCGCAGATCAGCGGGCGACTGGACGGTATCGAGCAGGGGCGTGGAGGGCTTGTCGGCCAAGCGGAAGGTCCTTTGCCAAAACGGCATCGGAGCGGGAGACCCGCTCCATCCTTGATTATCGCGCTTCCAAACCGGAAAACCGCAGGGCACTTTTCCTGGAAGCGCCTCGTTCCAATTCTTTAGGCTTGGAGCGATGGCTTTGCAACAAGAGCGGCCCCCGCGGCGGGGGACTGCTAGGGCCGGAACTTGCCTGAATTAGGGCAGCGTCAGTTCGACGCCAACGCCAAGGGCCTCGCAGCGACAAAGCGCGTGTGGGGCAGGCCCGTGGGGAAGTCGCCCACGCCCATGACCGTTACGTAGCGGCCCATTTCGGCGGTGGGGTCAAAGTCGGCTTCGTCATGATCCCAGATCATGGCGAAGTGATCCGAAGTGATGGGTGCCGGCGCGATGAAGACCTCGGCAATGTGTTCGAGATCGGGGGCGATCATGTCGGGGCTGCGCATGGCGCCCGCCACGGGACGCTTGGCGATGTGCGCGGCCAGTGCCGCAGCGACCGGCTGGTTCTGCCGGGCAGCGCCGAATGTGCCGCTGAAGAGGTTGCTGAGGGTGCCAACGACCGGCTGGCCGCCAAGCGAGGCGGTGCGCAGGCCGGTGGCCGCGGTCAAGGGCGGCAGAATGGGCAGGCGTGCAACCGGAGCCGGCGGAATAGCGGCCGTGGTCTCGCGCGCAATGATCATTTCGAGCGCGCGCTGGGCCTCGGGTGCCTGCGGCATGGGCGCGAGATAGGCCGTCATGACATCGGGCTTGTCCTGCTCGGTCATGATGAGGCGCGGCTGCGGGAAGGGCGCCGTCAGTGCGGCAAGTGCGGTGACCGCGTCGCCGGATGGCAGCGCGCTGGCCGTTGCCACCTGGAGGGAATGGGACTTGACGGCCGGCACGGGAGCCAAGGCGGCATCAGCCAGTTCGGTCGGGTCGAGAGGAGCACTGCCCGTGGTCGAGAAGGGGAGCGGCACGGTTGTTTCCACTGCCGCTGCTGCAACCGGGACGATGGCGCCGAGCGCTGCCGGACGGGGCGCCGGAATTGGTGCGGCCCGTGGCGTGGAGGATTGGGGCGCGAGGGCGGCGACCTGAACCGGAGCGGAGACGGCGGCGTTCACGCCAGCGGGCTGATCATTGCCGCCAAAGAACAGGTCCATCAGCGTGCGACCGCTGCCGCCTTCGGCAACCTGGGTGCCCGAGGAGCTGCCGCCATTGCACGGATAGGCGTGGCAGCGCTTCCACTCGGCCATGGCGACCTGGTAGCCCTCCTGGGAGAGCGGCTTGCCGTCGGTGGGCACGTGCATAGTCCGGCCGTCGGGGAAGATGTCCTTGAGCTGGGCACGGGTCATGCGCGGCCAGGCGCGGACCGAGCCAGTGTCGAGGTGCACAAAGGGGCTGCCTGAAGTGGGGTAGTAGCCGACGCCGCCCACCTGCTTGCGCATGGCGGCAGCGCGCAGCTTGGCCAGCGACACGCCTGGGATGAAGAAATCCATGGCGGTGCCGCGCATATGCTGGGAATTGTCGGCAACGCCGGAGGACTTATTGGCCAGCATGGCGTTGGTAGCAGGCGAGCGATAGGCCGAGACGATGTTCACCGGCTGGCTGCCGCCGACCTCCTGATAGACTTCCCAGACCAGATCGAACAGGCGCGGGTCCATCTTGGTGGGCTCGTTGCGGCGCCAGTCGCGCAGGAACCGGTTGAGCTCGCTGAGCCCCGATTGGACATATTGCCCGTTGCGCTTGAAGACGATGCGGGCCGTCTCCTTGGTGTGGGTGTAATAGAGATAGAGGGCGCGCTCGGACGCGGCCGCCGCAGGCAGAACGGCCTGGGGAAGGATGACGGTGATGCTCATAAGGGCGGCAAACACTAGCCGCGCGATATGGTGCCTTTGCAAAAAAGAAGTCCCCGCCACGCCAAACTCTGCCCGGTTATTTCCAGTTGTCGTCGCACGTTAGCGTAAAAAATCATCGATTTGATTAACGCTAACGAGATTGCAGACAGCCAATCCCGGACCCTCACCCACAATTCAATAAGGGCAAAACCGGGCGCAACCAAGGCGAAATTGTAAAGCGGAGGTTAACCGGAAGGGCCGGGCAATGCTCACGCTCCCCTGCGGGGAGAGTGAAGAAGATCAGGGGGAGAGCTCAGCCACCGGCGTTGCCTCGGCGATGATCTCGGGGGCAAAGGCGGGCTTATCGAGGCCCATGGCTGCGATCAGCTTGGCATTGTGGCCATAGACGTCGCCGAAGGATTTGAGCGATCCATCGGCATCCACGCGCAGGGTGAAATAGGCGATGTGCACCGGGATCTGCTTGTCCGGATTCACCCAGCGCTCGGACGAGCCGAACATGGCTTCGAGCGAGGCGCGGCTGATATTGGCCTCGTTGGCCATCAGGGCATCGGCGAACTCCATCGGGTTCTGCACGCGGACACAGCCATGGCTGAAGGCGCGGAACGAGCGGGCGAACAGCGACTTGGACGGCGTATCGTGCAGATAGACGTCATGCTTGTTGGGGAAGAGGAACTTGATCTGGCCCAGGGCATTGCCGGGGCCCGGGCGCTGGCGCACCCGGAAGGGGAAATTGGTGGTGCTGACCTGGGTCCAATCCACCTGCCAGGGGCTGACGGCGCTGCCGTTGTAGAGCAGGTCCATGTTCTGGTTGTCGATATAGCCCGGATTGTTCAGCACGGCGGGCGCCACCTCGCCACGGAGGATCGAGCTGGGTACGTTCCAATAGGGGTTCACCACGATGTGGCGGATATTGTCCGAGAAGATCGGCGTCTGGTTCCTGGGCGTGCCGACGACGACGCGGGTGGTATAGGCCTCCTGACCGTCGCGATTGATGGCGAGACGGAATTCGGGAAC
This sequence comes from Devosia sp., assembly GCF_036676215.1. Taxonomy (GTDB): domain Bacteria; phylum Pseudomonadota; class Alphaproteobacteria; order Rhizobiales; family Devosiaceae; genus Devosia. The sequence goes on from NZ_JAKFDJ010000074.1 coordinate 26,974, forward strand.
GTTCACCAACACGTTGAAGGCGCCCAGATCGCGCGGCATCCAGCGCCAGCGTTCCATATTGGCGAGAATGTCGGCCCGGGTCACCGGCACGCCGCCATTGAGCGCGGCCAGCGTCGCCGGACCCATGACGCCATCGACTTCGAGATCGAGGCTGCCCTGGAAGGCCTTCATGGCTTCGACCAGCGCATCGTCATAGACGAGGCCGTCGACCGGCGGCAGGGCAAGACGGGCCCGCAGCGCCGGCACGCGCGGATCGCTCATGCCGGGTTTCAGGGTTGGGCCTTCAGCGACGGGTGTCGGGCGATCGAGATCGGTCTCCTCGAAAGTCGCCAAAGCGGCCTTGAGGGCGAGGAATTCGGGATGGTCCGGCTCAAGCGCGCTCAGGATGGAAACCGGATCTGGACTGGTGGCCAGTTGCACCAGCAGTGAGGCCTCGTCGAGTTTCTTGGGCGCGATGTCGAGCGCAGCGCTGACCGACTGCGGCAGGATGCGGCCGGAATAGATATGAGTGGCATAGCGCAGGGCAGCGGCGGAGAAGGCCGTCTCGAGCGCGGCGAGCCTGAGCGGATCGCCCTTGGCTCCGACGGGGTTGAGGTCGGGTGTCAGATAGTCCTGGGGACGCAGGCCCTCGCTCTCGGCGGCTTCAAAGAGCTTGAGGATTTTCCGGGCCGGTTCGGAGAACGTCACGTCGCCATTGGGGGCGGCGTCGAGCCAGATTGGCTCAAAATGGCGGCTGCCATAGAAGAAATAGAGCTTTTGCGCCTCGGAATAGGCGGCGCCATCCTTGGCGGAACCATAATAGGCGGTGGAAAGCCCGGCCTTTATGGTCCGGCCCAGGGCCGTCTGGGGTGGCGCAATGATCACCGGGCTGGCGGCCAAGCCGGCCAGTTCCTGGCCGGAAACGGGCAAAACACCACCAGCACCGACCAGAGCGGCGATCAGGCAGACCAGGATCTTGTTCATCGAAGCTCCATGCACGGCAACAGCGCCTAACGGCCGCTCCACCTCGCCCCGCACGGACTCAGCGGGCCATTCCGCGCGAAAAATCAATACTCTGCAAACCTTAACGGGAGCAATCACTCGCAATGTTGTGAGCGAGATTTGTGGCGTGGATGCAACGGTAACAAAGCGGCCGGGCCAGATCGGCAATCATGGCAACCCAGTTGCCGATGAATGCCCGTGTCCGCTCGCGTCGAAGTCTGTGCGCCCAGCGCCGCCTGGATGTCGCCACACCCGGCATGGCCAAGACCACGACATGGGTGGAACCTCTGGAATGGGGCCGTGCTGCCACATTTTTTGAATCTTGCTCTGTCTGATGCATTACACACCGGGCGTGACGTCGTTTCGTTTGGCGAAATGAGCAGCGGCCAAGGCTGGCGAACGCCCGCCAAGAACTGTCACGTGTGCTGGACAACAGGGAGAGGAACACTATGAAACAACAAAAAGCTGCAATTCTGGCCGGGATGCTGACGCTTTCGGTTGGGGCGCCGGCCCTGGCGCAGAGCGCCTATCCTGTCGACACCGTGACCATGGTCGTGCCCTATGCGGCAGGCGGCGCCGGCGACACGGTCGGGCGTCTCGTGGCCGATGAACTCGGCCGCCGGCTCGGCGTCAACTTTGTCGTGGAAAATGTCGGCGGTGCCAGCGGTGCCATCGGCGCCGAGCAGGTCGCGCGCTCCCCCGCCGACGGCTCGACGCTCCTGCTGGCCGGCAATGCCATCTTCACCACCGCGCCGCATCTGGCCGACGTCGGCTTCGAGCCCTTCCAGGACTTCACCGCCATCGCCAATGTCAGCGAAGCCAAGCGCCTGCTGGTTTCGTCCAAGTCGCTGCCGGTGACGACGATCCAAGAGTTCGTCGCCTATGGCAAGGAACATCCCGGCGAGATGAACTACGGCTCGGTCGGCGTCGGCTCCACCGGGCACGTCTCGACGGTGGACATGCTCAACGTCATGGGCATCGAGGCGACGCACATTCCCTATAAGGGCGCTGCCGAAGTCGTGCAGGCCGTGCTCTCGGGCGACATCCAGTTCATGATGGACGCCGCCGCCGTGCCGCAGGCACGCCAGGACGCAGTGATGGCGCTCGCGGTTCCCGGCGACGAGCCGATGGCGGAATTTCCCGACGTGCCGGCCCTGGCCTCGATCGGCTATGACAGCATCAGCGGCACGGGCTGGCAGATGGTGATGGGCCCCGGCGGCATGCCCGAAGAGGTCGTCGCCATGGTGGAAACGGCGCTTGAGGAAGCCATCGCCGATCCGGCCTTCGCCGACAAGCTGGGCAAGGCCAACGTCACGCCGCGCTTCATGGCCAGCGCCGAGCTCGATGCCGCCCTGCGCGCCGACTACGACCGCTTCGAGGAATTGCTGACCGGCCTCGGCCTCTCGCAGTAATCTGACTGACACCAGCCGTCGCCGGCGCATAGCATTGCGCCGGCGGCCGTTTTCATCGTGATCCGTGCAGCGCTGTTTCGCAGTTCGAAATGCCGACCTAGCCGCGCATCTGGCTGACGAATACACCTATGTCGGCGAACTGGGCGAAATGCTGGACCTGGCGCAGTAGCCATTCTCAAGCCGATGGCGGCTCCGCCATCGGCATCTATCAACGGCCCCCGGGGCCAATCCCGACCGGGGGTTGCCGATGCCATATCTGAGTTCCAAACTTGCCGACTGGGCCGTCGGCTTCTCGCTTGACGATGCCCCGGCCGAGGTCATCCACAACACCAAGCTGCGTATTCTCGACCATGTCGGCGTCATGCTTGCATCGAGCGGCCTGCGCAGCGTCCAAGCCGCAGCGCGCGCGCAGCGGGAGACCGACGGCGGCACTGGCGTCCATGCCCTTTGGGATCGCGGCGAGACCTCCATTGCCGGCGCCGCCTTCCTCAACGGCGTGGCCGCCTCGCTCCTCGAATTCGACGATACCCATATCGCCTCCAATATCCACACCACCGGCGTCGTGCTGGCGGCCGCCTTGGCGCAGGCGCAGCAGGCTCCGACCAGGGGGCGACAATTTCTTGAAGCCGTCCTGATCGGCTCGGAAATCTTCTGCCGTCTGGGTCAGGTGTCGCCGGTGCGCATGCACGAATTGGGCTTTCATCCCACCGCCGTCTATGGCGTCTTCGCCGCCGCCTATACGGCGGCACGGCTGCGCGGACTGTCGTCCAAGGTCATGGCCGATGCGGTCGGCACCGCCGCCAGTCTATCGGCCGGTTCCATCAGCGCCTTCCAGGACGGCGCCGACACCAAGATTCTCCATGTCGGCTTCGCGGCTGCAGCCGGCATTCGCGCCACGGCGCTGGCCGCACAGGGAATTTCCGGGCCCGCGGAAGTGTTCGAGGGCAAGTTCGGCTGGTACCGCAGTTACATCCAGTCCGACGTGGATTTCCGCTTCGGCGCCCTCACGGATCAGCTGGGCACGCGCTGGGAAGTGCTCAACATCGCGCCCAAGCTTTATCCCTGCGCCTATACGCTGATGCCCTTCATCGCGGCCGCCCTCGAGCTGCGTGCCAACCACACGTTCGGGCTTGAGGACATCGTCGAAATCCGCTGCGAAATCATGCAGCGCTCCTTCCGCACGGTGTGCGAACCGGTGGAAGAAAAGCGCCGACCGCGCAGCTCGTGGCATGGCCGCATCAGCCTGCAGCATACTGTCGCCGAAGCCCTGGCGCTGGGGCGCTTCGACAAATCCTCCTATAGCCAGTCCAGCCTCACCGACCCGGTGATCAATGCGCTGGCCGACAAGGTCGTCCACATCGCCGACCCTCTCGCCGACGCCGACACCAGCCGCTCGCGCGGCGTCGTGACCATCGGTCTGGCCGACGGACGGGTGATCAGTCACACCGTCGAAGACATGCTGGGCACCAGCCGCAACCCGGCCAGCGAAGCGGTCTATCTCGACAAGTTCCGCGGCAATGTCGACGGCGTCCTCCCTGCCGATGTCGCCGATCGGCTGATCGGGGGCCTGCTGGGCCTTGATGGTGCAGGCGATATCGACTCTATCCTGGCGCCGCTGCGCAACTAGCCTGCCGCTGCCCGATAATGAAAACCTACGCGGGGACGCCCGGCGTAGGTTTCTTGTCGTGCCGACGGCTGCTGCGACGGGGGCGCCTCAGTCCGTCGCCTCGGCGCGGCCACGCCGCACAAAGGAGGTCGTCGTAGCCAGCAGCACGGCGACGCCAATCAGCACCAGCGCCAGGCTGATCGGGCGCTCAAGGAAGATCATCGGATCGCCGCGCGACAGCGTCATGGCACGGCGGAAGTTCTCCTCGAACATCGGCCCGAGGATGAAGCCGAGGATGAACAGGGCCGGATTGCAGCCCGCTGCCTTGAGCAGATAGCCAAGCGCACCGAAGAACACGAGCGAATAGATGTCGAATTGCGACGAGCTGAGCGTGAACACGCCGACACAGGCAAAGGCCAGCACGAACACATAGAGCCAGTGGTAGGGCACACGCAGCAGCCGCACCCACAGACCGATCAGCGGCAGGTTGAGGACCACCAGCAACAGGTTGCCGACCCACATCGAGACGATGAGGCCCCAAAATAGCTGCGGGTGATCACCCATCATGCGCGGCCCGGGCTGGACACCATGGATCATGAAGGCACCCAGCATCAGCGCCATCGTGGGGCTGCCCGGAACGCCCAGCAGCAGCGTCGGGATGAACGCGGTTTGCGATGCCGCATTGTTCGCCGATTCTGGTGCTGCCACACCTTCAACCGCCCCCTGTCCAAACCGCGACGGGTCCTTGGATACCGTCTTTTCCATCATGTAGGCGGTGAAGGAACTCATCGCGAGACCGGCGCCCGGCAGCACACCGAGCAGAGAGCCCAGCCCGGTACCGCGCAATACTGCGGGCCAGGATCGCTGGAAGTCCTCGCGCGATGGCCACAGCCGGCCGATATTGCGCGACGATACGGCATCGCCCTGCGGCTCACCGATATTGCCGATGATTTCGGCCACGGCAAACAGCCCCACGGCCAGCACCGCGAATTCCACGCCATCGCGCAGTTCGGGAATGCCGAAGGTGAAGCGGAACAGGCCGGTCGAGACATCGGACCCAGCCGTGCCGAACACCATGCCGAGCAAGGCCACGCCAATGCCCTTGACCACGCCACCTCGCGTCATCGCCGCCGTGCTGAGCAAGGCGACAAAGACCAGGGCCGCGTATTCGGCGGCGCCGAACCGCATGGCGATGCCCGCCAGCGGCGGACCCGCGAGGGCGATGATCAGCGTGCCCACCGTGCCGGCAAAGAAGGAGCCCAGCGCTGCAACCGCCAGCGCCGAGCCGGCGCGCCCCTGCCGCGCCATCTGGTGGCCGTCGATGCAGGTCACGGCCGATGCCGCTTCGCCGGGCAGGTTGACCAGGATGGACGTGGTCGAGCCACCATAGGCCGCGCCATAGAAAATGCCGGCCAGCATGATGATGGAGGCCTCGGGTGTCAGCCCGAAGGTCAGCGGCAACAGCAGGGAGATGGTGATGATGGGACCGACGCCGGGCAGCACGCCGATGGCGGTGCCGAGCGTCACGCCCAGCAGGCAATAGAGCAGGTTGATCGGCGTAACTGCCACCTGCAGGCCCATGACGAGCGAGGAAACCAGATCCATGGCTCAGAACCTCCAGCTGACGAGGCGGAACGGAATGCCCAGTCCGAAATAGAAGATGGCCACGAGGAGAACCCCGACGCAGACCATGACGGCCAGCATTTCGCGTTTTCGCCCCCCACTATCGGCAAACCAGCTGATGCCGACCAGTGCAGCGAGGGCAGGCAGAAGGCCCAGGCGGTCAATCAGGAGGCCAAAGGCGAGAACGGCGGCCAGGATCAGCAGCAGCGGGCGCAGTTCGCGCCGCGGGAAGGCCGAGACGAATTGCTGCCCGGCCCGCCGCGCCGCCGCATTCTGCACCAATTGCACCACCCCCATGGCGCAGAGACCCGCCCCGACCAGCATCGGCATCGCCCCCGAACCGAGCGCCGCCGGCGATCCAAAGCCATAGCCCCATCCGATGACGATGGCGACAATGCCGAAACCAAGAAAGATCAGTGCGGCAAGCAGGTCGGAATGTATCGTCATGAAGCGGTGGTCCGGTTTGGAAGCAAGGCAACTTCTGGTAAAATGGCAGTCGACGCCACGTTTGACCCTTGCGGCCATCGGCCGGCAGAACAATGCCGCTTGGCCACAAGTTCCGCCTGACGGAACGCGCTGCTGGAGCAGGAACAGCGTTCCACGCACCGAAATCAAGTGAGAGCCGATTTGTAGCGCCGCCACAAGCTGCTACCGGACAGGCCTCATTGAAAAGAGGATGAGCGTATGCGCGTCGTTGAAATTACCGAGCCCGGCGGGCCTGAGGTGCTGGACATCGTCAGCCGGGAGACGCCCGCGCCGGGTCCCGGCGAGGTGCTGCTCGAAGTGCTCGCCGCCAGCGTCAACCGCCCCGACATCCAGCAGCGGCGCGGGCTTTATCCGCCACCGCCTGGCGTCACCGACATTCCTGGGCTTGATGCGGCAGGGCGGGTTGCGGCGGTAGGCGAGGGCGTCGATAGGCTCAAGATCGGCGACGCAGTCTGTGCTCTGGCCAATGGCGGCGCCTATGCCGATTACCTTGTGGTGCCGGCTGCGCAATGTATGCCGGTCCCCGCTGGCTTCAGCTTCGTCGAGGCCGCGTCGCTGCCCGAGGCGCTGTTCACAGCCTGGAACAACATCATCTGGCTGGGTCGGCTGGGCGAGGGTGAAACACTGCTGATCCAGGGCGGCTCCAGCGGTGTCGGTATGGCCGGTATCCAGATGGCCAAGCTGCTGCGCAATGCCCGCGTCTTCGCCACGGCGAGCGGCGCCCAAAAACGCGCAGCCTGCACCGAACTGGGGGCCGACGCGGTCTTCGATCATCGCGAGGATTGGGCCGGCGCCATCCGCGAGCACGCCGGCGAGCACTGCCTCGACGTCGTCCTCGATGCGCAGGCCGGGCCGTATGTGCAGCAGCAGCTCGATCTCATGGCGTATGATGGACGCCTGGTCTTCATCGCCAGCCACCAGGGCAAGATGGCCGAGGTCAATATCCGCGACCTCGTCCGCCGCCGCCTGACGCTGACCGGATCGACCTTGCGGCCGCGCAGCACGGATTACAAAGGCAGCTTAGCAACGGCGTTGGTAGAGGCTGTGTGGCCCCTGCTTGAATCGGGCAGGATGATCACCCGCATCCACGCCGTGTTCCCGCTGACCGAGGTCAGGGAAGCCCACGCTCTGCTGGACGCCAACGAACAGCTCGGCAAGGTCGTGCTGGCGATGGATGAAGCCCGGGCCGGCGAGCGGCCCTAGATCGCGCCGAACTCCGATACATCCACCGACATGTTCTTGGACAGGCGGCCAAGGTCATCCGAAATGGCAACGGCCGCCGACCGCAAAATCGGCACGAAGCGCTCGCACGCCTCCTGTTCCGTAGCAAAGGCCGACTTGAAATAGGTGAGGCCCAGGCTCGCCAGCACGCGGCCCTCCTGGCTGATGATCGGCACCGCGATGGTATTGGAGTTGCGCGGTTCGACAAACGATGCCCGCGTCGCGTAACCCGCCTTGCGCACCCGCGTCAGCAGGTGGTTCAGCTCATCGGGATGGTGGCTCAGCCCATCCTCGGGGTCGTCCGACTTGGTCAGGGCATCGAGGATCAGCGCGAATTCCTCGCTTTCGACAAAGGCGACATAAGCCAGCCCCATCCCGCGCGTCAGCATCTGCAGGCGCCGGTTGACCGTGCTGTGAAACGGCGACACCGGGCTGTCGGGCACGGTACTGAAGCGCACGATCATGCTGGTATAGTCGGGCAGGGCGATGGCCACGGGCCATTTGTACTTGCGCGTTATGGCCAGTGCCCAGGCCCGGCCGGCTTCCACCACCAGCGGGCTCTTGTGGTAGCCGGAGCTCAGCGAGGTCACCATCGCGCTGACCTGGTAGCCACCCTGGCGCGTGTCGTTCTCGACATAGCCCGCTTCCTCAAGAGTCTTGAGGATGCGCACGAGCGTCGGCTTGGGCAGTCCGGTGCGGGCATGCAGCTGCGCAATGGTGTTGATGGGCTGCTGGTTGAGCTCCAACAACACGTTGAGACAGCGTTCGATCGATCTGATGCCCACTGGCTCCGTCCTCCCGCGATGCGCGTTCCGCGCTACGAAACAGGGGGGACTATAGGTTGAGCGGCGCCGGCGTCAACCTCTATGCCGGCTGGGTATCAGCGGGAGAGTTTCATGGGCACCAGTCAGCAAAATCGGGAAGAGGCGCGGCAGCTTATGGCCGGCGTGGATGAGGGCGTTGCAGCCGGTCTGCTGCATGGCGCACTCGATCTGCATGTGCATTCGGGACCCTCCACCATGCCCCGGCAGCTCGACCATATGCAGGCCGCCGAAGAGGCCATCGCGGCCGGCATGCGCGCCGTGCTGTTCAAGGACCATCACTATTCCGCTGCGCCGTTCATCCCGCTGATGGAGCGGCTGATTGAAAAGCCCGATTTCTCCATGTTCAGTGGCCTCGTGCTGAACAATTCCACCGGCGGGCTTAACCCCTACGTGGTCGATGCCCAGCTCAAGATGGGCGCCAAGCTGATCTGGATGCCTACCGCGCAGTCTGCCAACCACATCCGCAGCGCGCATCGCAAGGCGCGACTGGTCTCCAACGTGCAACTGGTGAATTCGCCGGCTTTGACCGTGCTCGACGAACTCGGCAACGTCCTCGACGTCGTCAAGCAGATCCTCGACCAGATCGCCGAGTTCGACGTTATCCTCTCGTCCGGGCACCTGCATGTCTGGGAAATCTGGAAGCTGTTCGACGAGGCGCGTAGCCGCGGCGTAAAGCGGCTGCTGATCAATCATCCGATGTACGGCCTCCATTTCACTCCGGAAGACGTGAGCGACTTCGCCAAACTCGGCGTCATCGTTGAACAATCCGCCGCCATGTATGTCGACTCGCGCTTCAACGTCTATTCGCCCCAGGAGCTCAAGGATCATATCGATGCGGCGGGCGTGGCCAATTCCTCGATCGGCTCCGACCTGGGCCAGGTGGACAATCCCACCCCTGTCGAAGGCATGCGCCAGGCGATCAAGCTCTGCCTGGCGCTGGGTTACAGCGAGGCCGATGTCCGCACCATGGTGACCACCAACCCATGTCGCCTGGTCGGCCTGACGCCCTGATCGATCGCAAACGTAAGCAATAGAAAGGCCGGGGTGCCCACCACCCCGGCCTTTTTGTCCTCAACGCACGGTGTCGGCTATGCGTTGGGCATCGGATAGTCGTCGGCGTTCAGCACCCAGCCCGGCTTGGCTGAAAAGTCCATACGCGGCGGGGCGAAGATGTCGACCAGCTGGTTCATGCCCGGCCCTTCGGCAGTCGTGGTATGGATCGCGGGTGGTGGGATCACGCAGACCGAGGGCGACTCGCAATAAAGGTGCTCGTCCTCGCGCCACACACTCATGTTGGTGGTCCACGGCCAGCGCAAGTGGTGGGTGAAAGCGCCGGTGAGGGCCAGGGAGCACTGTTCGAAGGTATCGTGGTGATGCGGCGAAACGTTGTTGCGCGCCCGCGGGCCGACGCGTGGGGCGAGGAAGTTCACCATGAAGGTGGTGCAGCGATAGATGCGGCCAAAGCGCGACGGATCGTCGGGCACGTCGAGCGTGTACCACCGCAGCTTCAATCCGCCTGGCGGTTCCGGCCACGGCTGGAATGGCGGCACATTGGGATGGGGCTCTTCAAACGCCGCCGCGTTCGACGCGGCATCGGCCATGTCCGCCGATTTCGGTGTCAGCAGCCGCACGATCGCACCCGCAGTCAGCATGCGGATGGTGCTGTTGCCCGGCGGCACGAATACCACCGAATATCCGGGCACGACCTCGGCGCCCGCCGCGGTGGTGACTTCCACCTGGGTTGCCGCATCGGGGATAATGACTGCATACTCGTCGGCCTGCGCGACGCGTTCGAATACGCCTCCCGCCAAGGCCTTGCTGTAGGCGATGACGACGTTCTGCCCGCGGCTGATCCAGGTCTCGCCGCTGGCGTCACTGATCTGCGGCGCGGTGCCGTAAAACAGCGCCAGCTGCGAGCCGAAAAAGGAGGTATGCACCCAGCCTGGCTCGGACTTGGGCTTGTCACCCGCCAGGGTGGATCGCGGATCGCTCGCACTATACATTTCGGTGGCTCCTACCAATATACCGCGCCGCCCCTATTCGGGGAGCGGCGCTTGCTTCTTCAGCCCCAGGATTTCGCGTGCTTCGCCGGGTGTCGCCAGCCGGCCGCCCAGTTCGCGCACGATGCGTGCGGCTTTCTTCACCAGCTGGGTGTTGCTTTCGGCCAGCACGCCTTTTTCGATGAAGGTGTTGTCCTCGAGGCCAACGCGGATGTGACCGCCGAGTAGCCAAGCTTGGGCCAGCATCGGATATTCGAAGCGCCCGATGCCGCAGCCGCCCCAGTTCGTTCCGGATGGCAAGAGGCTTATGAGATAGGCCATCGTTTCAGGCGTGGCGATGGCGCCATAGCGCACCCCCAGCACGATCTGGCAGAACACCGGCGCCTCCAGCTTGTTCTGGCGCACCATGTCGTTGAGCAACTGGATATCCCCGCTGTCGAACACCTCGACTTCGGGGCGCACGCCAGCGGCCTGGATGCGCTCGGCCATGATGGAGAGGTTGGTCGGCGTGTTGATGACCACCGAGGTGCCCGAATACATCGTGTTGAAATCGAGGCTGCAGAGCTCGGGGCGGAGCACTTCCACATGCGACACGCGCGGTTCGGGCCGCATCAGCGTCGTGCCGGGCGCCGCAACGGCCGGGTTGTCCTCGCTGGGAATGAACCGCTGTCCCGGCCCGGTGGTCAGGTTGATGACCACGTCCTCGTCGGCCGCCCGCAGCCGCTCGACCACTTCGCGATAGTGCCTAAGTTCCATGCTGGGGCGGCCGTCGTCATGGCGCACATGCACATGGATGATGGCGGCGCCTGCCCGGAGGGCTTCGAGCCCGGCATTGGCGATCTGCTCGGGGGTGACTGGCAAATAGGGCGTCTGCGCCAGCGTCGTGATATTGCCCGTCACCGCGCAGGTGAGGATAGTCGGATCGGCCACGGTTTGGTCCTTCGAACGGCCGCACATGCGGTTTTCGGAGTGAGTAAATCCCACTTGCCGTCGCCTGGCCGCAACGGGATTCGCCGTCCGTTTCGCTCGCAGAAACGGCCCAGCGGACCATTTCGCACAGGGAAACGAGCTTGGTTCAATGGCTCATGCGTCCTCCATCTGCGTGTAGAAGGTGCGGACAAGGAGACCACCGATGTCCGAGCAGCGCCCGCATTTTTCCACCTTCCGCAGCCGCCTACTGGGCCGTCAGCGCCTGTTTGGAACCTTCGTCAAGCTGCCGACCACGCAGGTCATCGAGATGCTGGGCCAGATGGGCTACGACTTCATCATCATCGACCAGGAGCATGCCCCTCTCGACCGGAGCATCACCGACCTGATGATCTTCGCCGCCCGCGCCTCCAATATGGCGCCCATCGTCCGCATCCCAGAATTCACCGAAGCCAACGTGCTCTCAGTTCTCGATTCGGGTGCCATGGGCATCATGGTCCCCCATGTCGCCTCGGTCGAAAAAGCCACCGCTATCGCTCGCGCCGCCCGCTATGCCGATGGCACGCGCGGCTTTGTCGGGCTGTCGCGCGCCAGCAACTGGGGCAGTGTCGGTCCGGTCGAGCATATGCGGTTGCAGGATAGCCAGGTCGCCGTGATCCCGATGATCGAAGATCACCATGCCATCGACCTGGCCGGCAATATTGCCCGGGTCGAGGGCATCGACGCGCTGTTCGTCGGGCGGGGCGACCTGACGGCATCGTTCCGCGATGATCCGGAGGCAGCAGGCAAGGTTGCCGAGCTCGCCCGGTGCGTCGCCGCGGCGGCCAAGGACGCCGATACGCCGCTGATGATGCTGCCCACCACCAAGCCTGATATGGAATTCGTCACCGGGCTAGGCGCCACGGCCATCGTCATATCGAGTGACCACGGCTTCATCCGCAATGCCGCCACCGCGGCGCTCAAGGACTTCAGGTCGTAATTCGGCTGGGAGATTTAGCATGGCAATGATTGATATCCCCTCACTTGCCGTGCCGCGCACCGTCCTGGTGACCGGGGGCAGCAGTGGCATCGGCCGGGCCACGGCCGCCCGCCTCGCGGCCCTCGGCTCCACCGTCATCGTCGGCTACAACAGCCGCCCGGAAATCGCCGATGAAGTCGTCGCTGGCCTCCAAGGCAGTGGACACCTCGCCATGCGCATCTCCATGGAGGATGCCCAGAGCATCACCGCAGCGGCCGCTGCGGTCGAGCAACGCTTCGGCAGTCTCGACGCCCTGGTCAATTCCGGCGGCTCGACTACGCCTGTCCCGGCTACCGATCTCGCGGCCCTGAGCGACGAGATTTTCGACCGCACTGTCATGATCAACCTGCGCGGGCCGTTTGCGGTGATGCGCACCTTCCGTCCGCTGCTCGAACGCGGCGCCGGTGCGGCTATCGTCAATGTCTCTTCCATTGCCGCGCGCACGGGAATCGGCAGCAGCCTCGCCTATGTGGCGGCCAAGGCCGGGGTGGATGCCCTGACCATCGCCCTCGCCAAGGTGCTGGCGCCCAAGGTGCGTGTTTTTTCAGTCTCGCCGGCCGGCGTCGATACCGGCTTCGTGCCGGGCCGCACCCGCGAGCAACTGGAAAAGACCGCCGAGCGCCTGCCGCTCGGGCATGTCACCACGGCCGACGATGTCGCTCGGGCCGTGGTGGCCTGCATTGTCAATCTGACCAGCTCCACCGGCATTGTCGTGCCGGTGGACGAGGGACGCCACCTTTGAAACCAGGGCGCATATTCGCCTGACGGAACGCTCCGGGTCGTGCATTGCGGCCATGGGCTTATGAAATAGTGTTGCAACAACGATTGCCCTTGTTGGGCGCATGGACGGGCAGGCATGGACAGGTTGATGTTCTACATCGATGGCGCGTGGGTGGACCCGATGCGCGCTTCGACGATCGGCGTGATCAATCCGGCGACCGAAGAGGCCATCGGCCGGATCAGCCTGGGCTCGTCCGCCGACGTCGACCGCGCCGCGGCCGCAGCCCGTCGCGCCTTCGCCACCTATTGCGAGACCAGTGTCGAACAGCGCCTGTTCTGGCTGGGTGGCATCATCGATGGCTTCCGCGCCCGGTTGCCTGAACTGGCGCGGACCATGACGCTCGAAATGGGCTCGCCCATCACCTTCGCCACCGAACGCCAGGCCACCGTGGCGCTCTTTCACTTCGAGGAAGCCGCCCGTGTGCTGGCCGATTTCGCCTTCGAGGAGCGCATGGGCGCCGGCATCGTGCGCCACGAGCCCATCGGCGTTTGCGGGCTGATCACGCCTTGGAACTGGCCGCTCAACCAGGTCGCTTCCAAGGTTGCGCCAGCCATTGCAACCGGTTGCACAGTGGTGTTGAAGCCCAGCGAAATTGCGCCGCTCAGCGCCATGATCTTGGCCGAGATCATTCATGATTCGGGCCTCCCGGCCGGCGTCTTCAATCTGGTCAATGGCGATGGCCCGACCGTGGGCGAGGCCATCGCCTCCCATCCCGAGGTCGACCTCGTCTCCTTCACGGGCTCAACAAGTGCGGGCATTCGCGTTGCCATGCTCGCGGCCCCGACGGTCAAGCGCGTGGCGCAGGAACTGGGCGGCAAGTCCGCCAATATCATCCTCCCGGACGCCGATATCCGCGCCGCCGTGATCGCCGGCGTCCATGCCTGCTACACCAATGCCGGGCAGAACTGCCAGTCCCCGACGCGCATGCTGGTGCATGTGTCCCAGCGCGATGTCGCCTTCGACGCGGCTCGCACTGCCGTCGCCAGCATCCGGCTCGGCGACCCCCTGCGGCCCGAGACGACGCTGGGGCCATTGGTCAGCCAAGGCCAGTTCGACAAGGTGCAAAAGCTCATCCAGACCGGTATCGACGAGGGTGCGACCCTGCTCGCCGGCGGGCTGGGCCGTCCCGCCGAAATGAACCGCGGCTACTACGTCCACCCCACCGTCTTTGGCGACGTCACTCCGCAGATGACCATCGCCCGCGAGGAGATTTTTGGACCCGTCCTTTCCATCCTCAACTACGAAACCGAGGACGAGGCTGTCGAGATCGCCAATGACACGCCCTTCGGCCTTGCCGGCTTCGTGCAGTCCAGCGACCCCCAGCGCGCGCTGAGACTCGCCAAGCGCATCAGGGCAGGGCGCGTCTATCTCAATGGCGCAGCCTTCGACCGCAGCCTGCCCTTCGGCGGCTACAAGCAATCCGGCAATGGCCGCGAATTCGGCATCTACGGCTTCCGCGAATATCTCGAAGTCAAGGCCGTGCTGGGCTATCCGGGCTAGCCTCACAACCGGCAGAAGCGAGAGGGAGAGTGCAGATGAAAGTAACGCAGGATGTGGTGCAGGGCGGGCTCTTCGCCGCCATCGGCCTCGTTGCCTTGCTGATGGCGCTGCAATACCCTCTGGGCACACCCGGCCGCATGGGTCCCGGCTTCTTCCCGGTCGCCATCTCGGCTCTGCTGACGCTGACCGGAATTGCCATCCTGGCACGCTCACGTTTGGGCCGGTCCGAGGTGATCCGCATGGCGCGCTGGTTGCCTATTGCCACCGTGACCATTGCCATCGTCGTCTTCGGCTTCCTGCTCGACAAGCTTGGCCTGCCCCTCGCGGTACTGCTGCTGTGCGTCTGGGCCGGCACCGCCAGCATCAGCTTCGAGCTAAACTGGAAAGCCATCGTCGGCGCGGTGTCCTTCGCGCTCGTCTGCGGCGTGCTTTTCGTGACCCTGCTCGGCCTGCCCATCCCCCTTGTCGGGAGCTGGCTGCAGGCTCTCGGCGCACCCTAGTTTCCAAGAGGTCGAAATGGACATCTTCAGCGGGCTCCTGCTCGGCCTACAGACTGCCAGCACATTGACCAATTTCGCCTATTGCTTTGCCGGCGTGCTGCTCGGCACCGCCGTCGGCGTCCTGCCGGGTCTTGGTCCCATCGCCACCATCTCGATGCTGCTGCCCTTCACCTTCGGGCTGCCGGTCGACACCGCGCTTATCATGCTGGCTGGCATCTTCTACGGCTCGCAATATGGCGGCTCGACCACGGCGATCCTGATGAACCTGCCTGGGGAAGCCTCCTCGGTGGTGACCACGCTCGACGGCCACGAAATGGCCAAGCAGGGCAAGGCAGGCAGGGCCCTCGCCGCCGCCGCCATCGGCAGCTTCTTTGCCGGCACGGTGGGCACGATGTTCATCGTCATCGCTGCGCCGATCCTGGCCGGCATGGCGCTCAGCTTCGGCCCGACCGAATATTTCTCGCTGATCGTGCTGGGTCTCGTTACCTCTATGGTGCTGACCTCGGGCTCGCTGCTCACCGGCTTCGGCATGGTGCTGCTGGGCATGCTGCTCGGCATGATCGGCACTGACGTCAATTCTGGTGCCGCGCGCTACACCTTCGGTTCGGTGGATCTGCTGGACGGGCTCAACTTCGTCGTCATTGCAACCGGCATCTTCGGGTTGGGCGATGTGCTCGCCAATCTCGAGAACGAGCATTCCCGCGCCGCCACCATCGCCAAGGTGAGCTCACTGTTCCCCACACGCGAAGACTGGAAGCGCATGACCGCGCCCATCATCCGCGGCACCGGTGTCGGCGTGCTGCTCGGCGTCCTGCCCGGCGCCGGCCTGCTGCTGTCCTCGTTCTCCGCCTACGCGCTGGAAAAAAAGCTCTCCAGGCACCCCGAGCAATTCGGCAAGGGCGCCATCGAGGGCGTGGCCGCGCCCGAAGCGGCCAACAATGCCGCCGCCCAGACCGCCTTCATTCCCATGCTAACCCTGGGCCTGCCTGGCACCGCCACCATGGCGTTGATGATCGGTGCGCTCGTCGTTCAGGGCGTGCAGCCCGGCCCCAATATCCTCACCGAACAGCCGGCACTGTTCTGGGGCCTCGTCGTCTCCATGTGGATCGGCAACCTCTTGCTGCTGATCCTCAACCTGCCGCTGGTCGGCATGTGGGCCAAGCTGATTTCGGTGCCCTACAAGTTTCTGTTCCCGCTGATCTGCGTCTTTACCGCCATCGGCGTTTACAGTATCCGCAACAGCGCCTTCGACGTCTATCTGATGGCCCTGTTCGGCGTGCTCGGCTACGTCTTCCGCAAGGCCGGGGCCGAGCCGGCGCCGCTGATCCTGGCCTTGATCCTGGGCCCGATGGCCGAAGAATACCTGCGCCGCGCCCTGCTGATCTCGCATGGCAATGCGAGCGTGTTCTTCACGAGTCCGGTCAGTATGAGCACCCTGCTGATCGCCCTGGTGCTGCTCGTCTCCATCCTCCTTCCCGCCTTCCGCAAGGTGCGACAGGAGGGTCTTCAGGAAATCGACTGAGCCGACTTACCAAGACGAGGAAACACATATGCAAACCAGTCGCGAGGCGCGTCTGCAGAACCAATTCGACCGCACCGAGCTGTTCGACCTCGTGCGCCGCGAGCGTTTCGCTCGCGACCAGCAAAGGTTCGGCGTAATGGCTGCGTGCTTTCATCGCGATGCCTATGTCCGCACCAGCTGGTATGATGGCACCGGCGGCGATGCCTATGTCGCGGCCACACGCAAGTGGATGAGCAACACCGGCAATTCCAAGCATTGGGTGTTCCCTGCCTTCGCCCAGGTGCAGGGCCATCGCGCCACCATCGAGAGCCCGGCCATGATCTTCAACCGCGCGCGGCTCGAAGACATCGAGATCGATTTCCAGGTATTCTGCCGGTTCTTCTCCCGCGCCGTGCGTGAGGACGGCGACTGGAAGCTGGCGAGCTTCCACGTCCTCTTTGAACGCGACGTGATGGGGCCCACCCTGGCCTCCGACCCGCTGCCGATTGATCGTCAGCTGCTCGATACCATGCGGCCGTCCTACAAGTTCCTCACCTATATCCAGCGCAGCCGCGGCATCAGGGTGAACCAGGACCTGTTAGGCGACGACCGCCCCGACCAGCTCGCCGAATTCCACGCGGGTGAAGACCGCTGGCTGGCGGGCGAGGGGCCCGTTTCGTGAGATGAAACGCGCCGCCTGACAAATTCCAGCTGCTGCACCGATGCGCTAGATATTGCCTCAGCCAAGCCCAAGTCGTTCAAAAAGGGCGAGCAGGAGGAATATATGAAAAGACGCGAATTCATCGTCCTTGGTGGTACCGCAGGACTTTTGGCCTCGACGGGCATTTCGTTTGCCCAGGATAGCTGGCCCTCCAAGCCGGTCACGGTTATCTCGGCCTATCCACCCGGCGGCACCAGCGACATCCTGGCGCGCCTCGTCGCCGATATCCTGACCAAGGAATATGGCCAGCAGTTCGTGCTGGAAAACGTTGCCGGTGCGGCCGGCGCTCTGGCTGGTGGCCAACTGGCCCGTTCCGCTCCCGATGGCTACACGATCTTGGTCTCGGGCAGCGCCCCCCTCGCAGCCAACAAGGTGGTGCAGACCAACCTGGCCTATGATCCTGAAGCCGACTTCGAGATGATCACCGTTTTCGCCGATAGCCCGGCGCTGATCACTGCCAGCATGAATGCGCCGGCCAAGACGCTGCAGGAACTGGTCGCTTATGCCAAGGCCAATCCGGGCCAGGTCAATATCGGCAATCCTGGCGCCGGCACCAAGGGTCACATCTGCGCCGCCATCATCGGCCAGGAAGCCGGCATCGAAATCAACCATGTGCCCTATAAGGGCTCGCCGCCGCTCGCGGCCGACCTGCTCGGTGGCCATATCGACTTCTCGGCCGATGCGCCCGCCAACTACCTGCCGCATATCAAGGCAGGCAAGCTGCAAGCCATCGCCGTCACTTCCGCCGAGCGCATGAGCGAATTGCCGGACTTACCGACAGTGGCCGAGCAGGGCTTTGCTGGCTATGAGCAGACCCTGTGGTTCGGCATCGTCGGCCCCAAAGGCATGCCCGCAGAAGTCGTCAGCAAGATCAACGACACGCTCAGGGCCTGGGCTGCGCTGCCTGAGTCGAAGGCGCAACTGGTGGCGCTCGGCGTCGCGCCAGTCCTCAATACACCCGAGGAAATGCGCGAAACCGTGGCACGCGAAATCGAAGCCATCCGGCCGCTGGTCGAAGCCGGGCTCGTGCAGCCTTCCTGATCCGCGGAAGTCTCCCTTTCCTCCCTGATACCGCCCCGCCTCGCGCGGGGCGGTATTGCTTTGATGCCTTGCTGCGAACAAGGAGAGCTGCCGAAGCCGCCGCCCCAGCCGAGGCGTCGGGCAGTGCGAAAGCTGGCCCCAATAACGGACATGGGGCGCAAAACGGACTGGCAGGGTAGGGGCCGTGAGCGGACTGTCCGCTGACCAGACGCTCGTCGAGAATAGCGGACGCTCCGGCGTTTGGCCTTAGTGTGCGGAATTGGCCCCAAGCGGACACCTACCCGCGTGCGTGGGGGCCGACTTGTTGGCGCAATCATTCGCTTGGCACTGAATCCAGCGACGCTCGAGTTTGCTCGCAGAGCCAATCACAAAACGTGCGTGGCGCGGGGCGTTGGTCGCCTTCACGGATCAGGACGAAGTACCAATCCGGGCCCTTCAACACTGGTTCCAGGGGCGCGACGAGCGACCCGTCGTCGAGAAGCGGACGAAAGAGTGTTGGCGACAACAGCGCGACCCCAAGGCCGCCCACCGCCGCATTGGCGATGAGCTCGAAGATGGAATAGTCGACAGAGGAGAAGCGCAACCCGGCCGGCATAGGCCGCTCGGCTCGCGCGAACCACTTTGCCCAATCGGGATGCGGCAGAAGGTCGAAGTCCAATAGATCCTCCGGCGCACCGAGCGTACGGGCTGCAAGCAGGCTCGGGGCCAGCATGGGAGTAACGTCGACAGGCATGAGCGGGTACTCGGCAAGGCCGTCCCAACCCCCTCGCCCCGTCCGTATAGCAATGTCGAAGGCGGTTGGGTCACGCACGTCCGAGGAAATGTCGAGCTCGACAGCGGCGCCGCCTGCCGCTCGATAGCTCGACAGCCGGGGGGCAAGCCAGCGGGATGCAAATGTCGGCGGCACGGTTACCCGAAGTGGTGCGGTTCGCGTCTGGAACGCCTCGAGCGCTACGTTGATATCGTCCAGCGCGCGCCGAACTTCGCGCGCCAGCGTCACGGCGGCGGGGGTCGGGACCACACGCCGGCCGACGCGGGTGAACAGAGCCTGCCCAAGCTCGGCTTCGAGGCTGCGGATGCGGAGGCTGACTGCTGCCGGCGTGAGTGCAAGACGATCGGCAGCACCGGCGAAGCTGCCGATGCTGACGCACATTTCGAAGATCCGGAGGGACTCCACTGAAGGCCGAATGATTAGTTTCCCTTGTCATGTGGGCAAGGAATGCGCGTTTTACCGCTGCGCTGCCCTGGTGCACTGTCCTTCCATTCGAAGGATAGGAGCTGCGCCGTGTCGCTGCAACCGAACACCACTGTTCTCACAGCCGGGCTGATCGACGTCTTCGCGGATACCTCCCTGAGCGGCAACCCGCTCGCTGTTGTCGAAGACGCGGACGGGCTTTCCGATACGCAGATGCGGCGGATCGCCAGCGAGTTCAACCAGGCTGAAACGACCTTCGTGATGCGGAGCGGCAGGGCTGACCTGAAGCTCCGGTCCTTTACCGCAGCGGGGGCGGAGGTCGTGGGTGCCGGCCACAATGCACTGGGCGCCTGGCTCTGGCTGGCGGGGGAAGGCAAGCTCGGTCCCATCGAGGGGCACCATATGTTCAGCCAGGAGATTGGAGACGCGGTCCTGCCGGTCGGGCTCCGTCTCATTGAAGGACGGATCTTCGGCCATGTGAAGCAGTCTGCGCTCACGCTGGGCCCACCGCTGACCTATATCCCGCGTCTGGCGGCGGCGCTGGGGCTGGCGCCGGAGGATCTTCGTTCCAAACCCGCGCCGCGCGTCGCAGACACAGGCGTGCCCCACCTGCTTGTGCGCCTCAGCGACGCTGCCGCGGTCGATCGTGCCGAACCGGCCGCCAAGGCACTGCTCAAGCTGCTGAGCGAAGCTGGTGCCGAGGGCTGCTACGTCTATGCTTTCGAGGAATCTGCACCCCATAGCGCCTATGCGCGATTCTTCAACCCGACCGTCGGGTTGTGGGAAGATGCAGCGACGGGCACCGCGGCCGGACCGCTCGGCGCCTATCTCGAGAGCGAAGGTTTGATTGAAGGAACCATCGAGATCGAGCAGGGCACCAAGATGGGGCGGCGGAGCATTCTCCGGGTCAGCCTCGCACCTGAGCCGGAGATATCCGGCGCCGGCATCGTCGTGATGCGCGGCAAGCTCTCCATCTAACCCATCGCCCAAACCGAACGGCAGGCGTGGCGACATTCGTCCCCGCGTCAACGTGAGCTCGCGCGCCCTGCTCCGAACCCGCTTCCACGTCCACCCGTAGCGAAAGGAACGAGAAGACTATGAACCGTCGTCAATTCAGCAAGACCCTCGCCGCCTCGGCCCTGCTCGCTGGCTACGCCAGCAAAACCACCTTCTCACAGGAGACCTCTGCGATGACCAACCCGACCGCTTTCGAGATCGCCATCCCCGAGGCACAGCTCGCCGACCTCAAATACCGGCTCGAACACACGCGCTGGCCGGATGAACCGGCGGACGCCGGTTGGGCCATGGGAACCAATCTCGACTACATGAAGAGGCTGACCGACTATTGGATCGACGGCTACAATTGGCGGCAGGCCGAGGCGGGCTTGAATGCCTTTGCCAACTACAAGGTCAACATGGACGGCATCGATCTGCATTTCGTCCATCAGCCGTCGAGCAATCCGGATGCTGTTCCGCTTTTGCTGCTGCATGGCTGGCCGGACTCCTTTTATCGCTACCATCGCGTCATCGCGCCGCTGTCGGAGGATTTCCACGTCGTTGTCCCGTCCATTCCCGGGACCGGCTTTTCCGGCAGGACGGCCCTGCAGATGGACAAGGTCGCCGATCTCTTCGCCCGGCTGATGACCGAGACGCTCGGCTACGGCAAATTCATCGCTGCGGGTGGCGACGGGGGCTCCATCATTTCGATGTCGCTGAGCCAGCACCATCCGGAAGTGCTCCTCGGCTATCACGTGACCGATGTGGGCTATCCCGACCAGACTACGGATTTCGCTGCCCTGAGCGGGCCCGAACAGGCTTATGCCGGTGCCATCCAGCAGTGGTTCTTCGCCCACGGCGCCTTCAATCTGATCCACGCGACCAAGCCACAAAGCCTGGCGTTCGCCATGAACGACTCACCGGTGGGCCTGGCTGGCTGGATCATGAGCTTCATGGCCGGAATGGGCGTCGGCGACGAGGCGGATGCCCGCTTCGGCCGCGATGAGCTGATCACCAACATCATGATCCACTGGCTGACCGAGACCGCGGCATCGTCCTTCCGGGTCTACAACCAGAATGCAATGCAGCCGCCGACCATCAAGGGCAAGAACACCGGCGTTCCGGTTGCGGTCGCCACCGAAGCGCCCATCCCGGGTGGCGTCCGCCTGCCACGTGAATGGGCGGACCGCCAGACCGCCGGCAACGTGGTTCAGTTCCACGATATGGAAAGCGCCGGCCACTTCGCGGCGTGGGAAGACCCTGGCTTCTTTGTCGCCGACATCCGCCAGTTCGCGGCGCTTCTCAAAGCCTGATTGCGGCAGGAGGTCTGACCTCAATGGGCGGCGCCGGTTCCCCTCACATGCCCGGCGCCCCCGTCAGCGGCTATCGTCGTGCGGGGTCCTCAGCCAGTGGTGGACCACTTCCACCGGAACGTACAAAAATGCGCGCCTCGCCGGTATCGATTGTGGACTCTACTCCATCAACGTGACGCTCGATGGGTGCGTCGACCACAGCGCGACATACCGTCGGATGAGGCGCTGCAGCAGACGATGCTGCGCGCTACCCATCTCCACGCCACCGAGAGCATGGGCCGGGCCGATACGCTGCTTTTGGGTCGCGTCACCTACCAGACGATGGAAGGAGCGTGGCGGCTGGCGACGCGGACCGCAACGCTGCCCGACTGGATGGAACCTTTCGCGCGCACCATCGACGCTATGAAGAAGTACGTCGTTTCGCAAGATTGCCCGCCGCGAATTGAGATGATCATGGTTCAGGGCTGTTGCTCACGCCTCTTCGGCGCCCGCTGACGCACGCCTGTTCCAGCCATATCGCGTCAGCCCCCGGGGCTTGTAGACCGATAGGATCACTGCACCGAGAAGAACCAGCAGCCCGCCACCCGCGTGCAGAACCATGGACGCACGCGCGGCGGCTAGTTCCGGCCCGTCGGCACCAACTGGCTGCATTGCCAGCATCCGGATGTTCCCGGTTTGCATCCACAGCACCACCACCACGGCAATGGTGAGGATCAGCTTCGCCACCACCCAATAGTGCCTGATCAGCCCCCAGGGCGTGACCAATGACTGAAACGTACCGATTGCCAGACTCATCAGCGCCATCGGTACGATGAGGTACCCTGTGAGCAAATCCATCGCGGGATAGACCGGCGGTCCGCCGGCACCGGTGGTGAGGCCGACAATAGCCAAAGCCAGGAAAGCCGCGACCGCACCCACCAGCCCCATCGACGTGACTATATGAAGCGTCAGCAGCAGTCTGCGAAGTGCCGGTCCCGCCCTCATTGCGCTGTCTGGGCCTGCGTCATGTGGCGTCCAGGACCGTGATTGCCGCCAAGCCCTCCCGCCAACGCAATGATCAGAAGCACCACGACGACTGCGGCGGCAATGCCGAGCCCCTTCACCCATCCGGGTGTCGAATAGCCGCCGGGGGCGGGTCTGCGCTTTCGGTCGGTCATGAAGGCCTCCACTGACTCAATTTATCAATACAGTGTGTCTCGGTCAATTCAATCTGTATGGACTGTAGTCAGTTTGTCGGCTATGACGGCTGCCATGCCCAAGCTCTGGAACGACACGATCGACGCACACAAGCGCAACGTCAGGGATTCCACCCTCGACGCGACAGCCGATCTCGTCACGCGAAAGGGCCTTGCCGCGGTGACCATGTCGGAAATAGCGCAGGAGACCGGTATAGGCCGGGCTACGCTCTACAAATATTTCCCGGACGTGGAGGCGGTGCTGCTTGCCTGGCATGAACGACAAGTTCATCGGCACTTGGCGTCCTTCACCGCGATCGCGGCGAGCGACGGTTCGCCTCTTCAGCGCCTGCGCAAGGTGCTCGATGCCTATGGGCTGATGGGCCATAACCACGAAGGCGGCGAACTCGCCAATGCCCTGCATCGGGGTGGACACGTTGTGCATGCCCGCGAACACCTGACGGCATTTCTTTCGGACATCATCACCGAAGCGGGCGCTGCCGGGGAGATACGAGTGGACGTGCCGGCCGGCGAGCTTGCCGTTTATTGCCTCAGCGCGGTGGCGGGCGCGGCCGACCTGCAATCGAAGCAGGCGGTGGAGCGGTTAGTCTCGGTGACGCTGGCTGCTCTTCGACCGCTGTAGCGCCAGCCGCGATAAAACGGGCACACTTGGAAGTGCAGCACCGACACGTGACGCGACTTTGATTTCGATCAATGACGCCTCTTGGGATAGCCTTACGGTATGAGAATGGTTCGATTGCGCGGTGAACTTCGAGTCCTGGTGACAGCGCTGATCTTCAGCCTGGCATTGTCGCTCGGCTTCGGCTCAGCGGCGGTCGCGGCATTGCCCGACACCACTGTCGGGCTGCACGGCATGGCCAGTGTCGATCACGCATCGAGCCCGCACGACGCCTGCATGCAAGATTCGTGCAGCGACCGGATCGCCGATTGTCGCTCAAGTGCGGCGCATTGCGGCAGCGCCGGTTGTACTGCCCTCGTCGCACCGGCCGCTGCCCCCGGCTTCGCAGATTCCGTGCGCCGGACCTGGGCTTTTACACGGGCGCAATGCCTCCACGGGATCGATCCTCTCGTCAACCGCCATCCGCCCCGCGACCTCGGCTGACAAAGCGACCTTGGCGGTCGCTGACGTTTTCGCCCTCACCTGCGCTCAAGCGGCCCTGCTGCCGGCGTCTCGTCACCACCATATTCAATTCAGCACAACGCAAGGGAGAAGACCTATGCGCGCTACCAAGTCCTTATTCGTCGCGGCGCTGTTCCTGGGCCTCGCCAATCCTGCGATCGCCCAGATCGACCCGCATCACCCCGAAGGCGCCGATACCCCCTCGACAGTAACCGAGGCACCGGCAGACGAGACCGCTCAGCTTCCAACTCCACCTGCAGGCAAGGCGATGACCCAATGCCCGGACGCGATGGGCATGATGCAGCAGGGCGGGGGAGTCACCACGCCGATGATGCAAATGCACATG
>NZ_JAKFDJ010000075.1:0-123759 GCF_036676215.1 Devosia sp.
AAAGATGCGGACCTGCCGCTCGTCCTCATCATCGCGCTGCCGGCGCAGCAGGCCCCGCGCCTCGAGCCGCTTGATCAGCGGGGTGATCGTGCCGGAATCGAGAAATAGCCGGTCTCCCAGCGTCTTGACGGTAATGCCGTCGGCCTCCCAGAGCACCATGAAGACCAGATATTGGGGATAGGTGATGCCAAGCGCGTCGAGCCGGGGTTTGTAGAACCGCGTGAAGGCATGCCCGGCCGCATAAACGGCAAAGCACAGCATCGAATCGAGCCTGAGCGGATCAGCCTTGGTCGCCATGACACCTCCGGAAACATTTCTCGCAATCTAGCATGCATTTTTCCATTGCGCACAATTTAATTGTCCACTATTCAATCGCCATCAACGAAATCCGAGGAGCCTGCAATGTCGATCAAGTCCGCCGTCTACACCACCAATGCCCGCACCACCGGCGGCCGCACCGGCACCAGCGCGACCGATGACGGGCGCCTGTCGGTAACGCTCGACACGCCCAAGGAAATGGGCGGCAATGGCGGCGCCGGCACCAATCCGGAACAGCTCTTTGCGGCTGGCTACTCGGCCTGCTTCCTCGGCGCCATCAAGGCCGTCGCCCGCGGCGACAAGATCAAGGTTCCCGACGAGACCACCATCGACGCCGCCGTCTCCTTCGGCGAGAACGCCAGAGGTACCGGCTACAACATCGCCGCCGAACTGAAGGTGACCATTCCGGGCATGGCCCGTGCCGCCGCCGAAGCGCTGGTCGAAAAGGCCCATCAGATCTGCCCCTATTCCAACGCCACGCGCGGCAATGTCGACGTCAAGCTGATCGTCGCCTGATCCGGCAAACGGGCGCCCCAGCGGCGCCCGTTGCCACACTCGCCAAAATCTTAACGCTGCAGATTCATGCCCGGGAAAGGCATCCGGCTTAGGCTCGCGCCGCTATCCTGCCGGAGCGCCGCCATGACCGTCCCTGCCCTCTCCATCTCCCACCTGAGCAAGAGCTTTGATCGCCCGGTGATCGCCGATCTCGACCTCACCATCCGCGCGGGCGAGTTCTATGCCTTGCTTGGCCCAAATGGGGCCGGCAAGACGACCATATTGCGCATGGTGGCCGGGCTGCTGCAGCCCGACGGCGGCGACATTTCAATCTTCGGCATCGACGCCAGGCGCGACCCGGTCGCCGCCAAGCGCATTGTCGCCTGGGTGT
Organism: Devosia sp.; assembly: GCF_036676215.1. GTDB lineage: Bacteria > Pseudomonadota > Alphaproteobacteria > Rhizobiales > Devosiaceae > Devosia. The sequence goes on from NZ_JAKFDJ010000075.1 coordinate 1,205, forward strand.
CGGACGAGCCCATGGTCTATGACCGGCTGACGCCACTTGAATATCTCGAATTTGTCGCCGGGCTCTGGCAGATCGATGCCCATGCCGCCGAGGCCAAGGCCAATGAACTCATCGACTGGCTGGGCCTGCGGCCGCATGCCAACGAGCTCTGCGGCAGCTTCTCCAAGGGCATGTTGCAGAAGGTGGCTCTCGCAGGCGCGCTGGTGCATGAGCCCAGGCTCATCATCCTCGACGAACCGCTGACCGGGCTTGACGCCGGCTCGGCCCGCCAGGTCAAAGACGTGCTGCTCGGCAAGGTGCGCGACGGCGTTACCGTCATCATGACCACCCATATCCTCGAAGTCGCCGAACGCATGGCCGAACGCATCGGCGTCATCAGCCAGGGCCGGCTGATCGCCGAGGGCACACTGGCGGAGCTGCGTACCCGCATCGGGCGGGAATCGAGCCTCGAAGACATCTTTCTCGACCTGGTGGCGGAAGCCGCATGAGCGCAGCGCCCGGCTCGCTGACCTGGTTCGCCCGCCACGAGCTCAACCTCGCCTGGCGCGAATGGGTCGCCATGATGACCGGTGGTCGGCGGGCGCGCGGCATTGGCGTTTCGATCTTTCTCGGCGTGGTGGTGCTGCTGCTGCACCTGATGGCCTATGGCCTGGTCGTGCCCTGGGTGGCGCGTGGCATCGTGCCCGACAAGCCGACGCTGGTGCTGCTGAGCGGCAGCGGCCTGCTGTTCTGGACCGTGATGCTGTCACAGGCGCTGGAATCGGTGACCCGCGTCTACTATGCCCGCGCCGACCTCGACCTGATCCTGTCTTCACCAGCCTCGTCGCAACGGCTGTTTGCCGTACGCACCGCGTCGGTGGCACTGTCCACCATCGTGTTGACGGGCCTGCTTGCCAGCCCGCTGATCAACATGCTGGCCATGCTCGATGGGCCGCACTGGCTGGCGGCCTATGGCGTGGTGATCGCCCTGGGCGCGCTGTCGACGGCCATTGCCGTGGCCATCACCATGGCGCTGTTCCGCGTCGTCGGGCCCAGGCAGACCAGGCTGGTCGCGCAGATTGTCGCCGGCATCGTCGGCGCCGGCTTCGTCATCGGCATCCAGGCGGCGGCTATCCTCTACTACGGCAACATGTCCCGCTTTGCGCTGTTCCAGTCCGCCGACCTCGTCGCGGCAGCGCCGGACCTGCGGAGCCTGCTATGGCTGCCCGCTCGCGCCGCCATGGGTGACCTCGGCGCCTCGGCCATCGTGCTGAGCATTGGCCTCGGTGCGCTCGCCATCACCATTGCGGTGACCGCCTCCAGCTATGGCCACCATGCCATTTCCGCCGCAGGTCTGAACCACATCCGCAGCCAGCGCCGGCCCTCGACGCGCGCATTCCGTCCGGGTTCGCAGCGGCACGTGTTGCGGGTCAAGGAATGGCGGCTGCTGCAGCGCGATCCTTGGCTGCTGTCGCAGACGCTGATGCAGATCCTCTATCTCGTGCCCCCGGCTTTGCTGCTGTGGATGAATTTCGGCGACAGTGGCGGCGCCTTCGTCGTGGTCGTGCCGGTATTGGTGATGGCCGCGGGGCAACTGGCGGGAGGCCTCGCCTGGCTCGCCATATCGGGCGAGGACGCTCATGACCTGGTGGTCACCGCCCCGGTTTCGCCCCGCACGGTGCTCGTCGCCAAGATCGAGGCCGTGCTGATCGTCATCACCATCGTGCTGGCGCCACTGCTGGCGCTGATGGCGCTCTCCTCGCCCCGCATGGCATTGATTACAGCCGGCTGCGCCGCGCTTTCGGCCGGGTCGGCCACGGCAATACAGTTGTGGTTCCGCGTGGTCGCCAAGCGATCGATGTTCCGCCGTCGCCAGGTCGCCTCCCGTGCCGCCACGCTGTGCGAGGCCTTTGCCTCGATCATGTGGGCCGGCACCGGCGCCCTGCTGGCGGCCGAATCCTGGCTTGCCCTGGCGCCGGCGGTCATGGCGCTGTTTGTCGTCGGGCTGGCAAAGCTGATCAGCCCTAAACGTTGACACCAGGCCTGGGCAATTGCACGAAATCCATATCACCAATCCTTTGCGAGATTGAAATGGCCGAATTGACCTTCCGCGACGCCACGCCGGCTGACATTCCCACCATGCTCCGGTTGAGCCATGCCGGCGATGCCCGTGGCAAGGATACGCCGCCGCTCGATCCGGCATCGCTGGACGACCCGCGCTATCGCGCCGCCTTCGACGAGATCACCGCCGACGCCAAGCACCGTCTGGTCGTTGCCGAAAAGGGCGACGAGGTGGTCGGGACGCTGCAGATCAGCTTCATTCCCGGCATGCCCAATTTCGGCATGAAGCGTGGCCTGCTGGAAAATGTGCACATTCGCGCCGACCAGCGCGGTAGCGGCTTAGGCAGCCAGATGGTGTTGTGGGCGGTCGAGCAGTGCCGGGAGGCCGGCTGCGGGCTGGTGCAGCTGACCTCCAACAAGCTCCGCGTAGATGCACACCGCTTCTATGAAAAGCTCGGTTTCGCCAAGACCCACGAAGGCTTCAAGCTTCGGCTCTAGCTACCAGAGGCTGTTATTGGTCGCGGGATCGCCAACCATCTTGCCATCAGGCTTGTCGAGCGTGGCGATGCCGGACATGTCGTCCTCATCCAAGGCAAAACCGAACACGTCGATATTGGCCTTGATCCGTTCGGCACGCACCGACTTGGGGATGGCGATCAGCCCCTGCTGCACATGCCAGCGGATAATGACCTGGGCGGGTGTCGTGTCATGCCTGGCCGCGATCTTTTCGATGATGTCATTGCCCAGCACCTGGCCGCGCCCCAAGGGGCTGTAGCACTCGATGGCGATATTGTGCTGCTTGTGGAAGTTGCGCACGTCGCGTTGCTGGAATTCGGGATGGAGCTCGATCTGGTTGACCGCCGGGACCACCCCGCTGTCGCCGATGATCCGCTCCAGATGCGCCTCCAGGAAATTGGATACGCCGATGGAGCGGATACGGCCATCGCGTTGCAACTGGACGAAAGCCTTCCAGGTATCGGAATACCGGTCATGCCTGGGCACCGGCCAGTGAATGAGGAAGAGATCGAGATAATCGAGCCCCATCCGGTCCAGTGAGCCCATGAAGGACTGGAGCGTTGCGTCATAGCCCTGGTCCCTGGTGCGCAACTTGGACGTGATGAACAGCTCCTCGCGCGGCAGACCACAATCGACCATACCCCGCCCGACACCATCCTCATTGCCATACCCCTGTGCCGTGTCGATCAAGCGATAGCCGGCTTCAACGGCTGTAACGACCGTCCTGGCCACGGTGTCATTCGGCACGTCCCAGACACCGAAGCCGAGCTGGGGAATGGTCTTGCCATCATTGAGGGGAATGCCTGGAATATTGGCCATTTCGATCTCCGATAGGTGGCTAACGGCGGCGGCGCTAGATCAGTATGGCAATGCCCATGAAGGCGAGGATCAGCAGCAGTGCGATGCCGATGAGCATGATCGCAAAGATGATCTTGGCCAGCGTGGCGGCTCCCGCCGCAAGACCGGTAAAGCCGAGCGCCCCGGCGACAACGGCGACGATCACGAGTATGATGAGTAATTGCAGCATGACTTGACCTGGATTGGGAGGGTTTGCTTGCCTAACGCATGGCGGGGAGGCCCGTTCCGCCAGCGCAATGCCACAGTGGAATTGGGGGCAAGCATGGCCGATACCAATACCAAGCGCCGCACCGAGACCGTATTAAAGCCGGCACGCCCGCCGCTGCACAAGGTCATCCTGCTCAACGACGATTTCACCCCGCGCGAATTCGTGGTGCGCCTGCTCAAGGCCGAGTTTCGCGTGCCCGAGGCGCAGGCCAATGCCATCATGCTGACCGCGCACACCAAGGGTGCCTGCGTGGTGGCCGTCTTCACCAAGGAAATTGCCGAGGAGAAGGCGAAGCGGGCGACCGACTTCGCCCGCGACCATGGCTACCCGCTGCTGTTCAGCACCGAGCCGGAAGAATAGCTCAGGTGCCGAAGCGGAGCCTGGAGCGTTCCTTGGCCTTGGCCGCCTCGACTTCGCGATCCTTGGGCGGCGCGTTGGTCTCCATTGACTTGAGCAGCTTGCGTACGACCTTTTCGATGTCTTCCACCGCTTCGTGGAACGCGGCCTCGTTGGCCTTGGACGGCGCGCTGTAGCCGGAAATCTTGCGCACAAACTGCAGGGCCGCGTCATGCATCTCGTTGCGCGTGGCGGGCGGCTCGAAATTGAACAATGGCTTGATGTTGCGGCACATGGCTCGACTCCTCTTTCGTAAGGAAACGCTACACCAGCATGCCGGTTTCCCGCCACCTCCCGATCAATCGAGCCCCGCAAAGGGCTCGCGCCAGGCGTCGATCTCATTGAGCCGGTCGTGCCAGGCCAGGATATTGCGATAGTCGTCCACCGGTATCCGCCCCCGCTCGGCAAAGGGCAGCGCCGAGGCCACGCGGAAGTCTGCATAGGTCAGGCAGTTGCCCACCAGCCATTCGCGCCCGCCCAGCGTGGCGTCGAGAATGGCGGCAAAGCGATGGAAGTCTTCGGCAACGCCGGCGACCACAGCCGGGTCCGGAGGACCCATCCACGACACCGCAGTGAAGTTGTGCCAGACCAGGCCTGCGCCCGCGACGGTGAAGTGGTGGGCGCTCCAGCTTACCCATTTCATCATCTCGACAGCGTGTTCGTCCGGCCAGAAATCGCCGCCGGCCAGGCGGGAGAGGCGGAGCGCAATGGCGTCGGCCTCCCAGAGTGGCGTTCCGTCCTCGACCAACAGCGGCGCCAGTGAATTGGGATTGAGCGGCAGGAACGCGTCCCGGTCGGCCCCCATGGGCTGGTAGCGGGCGAACTCGACCGGCGAACTGAGATGCCTCGCCACCGCCACGGCGACGCGCGGATTGATGTTGTGCGTATAGTAGAGCTGCAGCCCGGTCATTTGCGGCCCCGCTCGAAGAAGATGGACCGGTCCATGCCGGTGCGGCTGTGCTGCTCTTCGAGCAGCGGTCGGATTTCAAGATCGACCAGGCCTTCGAGCGGCCCCTCGCTGGCAAAGGCCAGGGCCTCCTCGATATCGGCTGCCTCGATCACCATGAAGCCGGCAATCCATTCCTTGGTTTCGGCATAAGGGCCGTCGGTGCGCGAGGCCACGCCATTGCGATAGTGCAGGCTGACCGCCGCCTCTGGCCCCTGCAGCGGGCTCGCCAGCACCAGTTTGCCGGCCTGGAACAGGGCGTGATCCTGCTCGATGCAGCCATCCTTGATGGCGGTCTGCTCGGTCGCGCTGAGCGTGTTGGGGCCGCTGCCGGCATAAACGATGCAGAGATATTTCATGCGATGATCCTCCAGATGATGCAGCTAGTCGGCAGCGCGACCGTCAGATCGACATGATGCGCAGAATTTTTTGGACATCATCGCGCAAATGCGCCGGACGACTTGCCCGCGCCGCCGCGAACGCCGACACTGGGCTGCGAACTTGTGATGGTGCTGGAATGGCTTACGGCGTGCATGCCTATGTGGATGACCCGCGCAATGCGGAGATCCTGATCGCGGTCAACGACACGCTGGCGCCGCGCGCCCAGGCGGTGGTTTCGGTGTTCGACTCCGGCTTCGTGCTGGGCGACGGGGTGTGGGAGGGGTTGCGGCTGCACCAAGGCGGAATACCCTTCCTCTGGGCGCATCTGGAGCGGTTGTATGAAGGCGCCAAGGCGCTGGATTTCTCGGTGGGGCTGACCCCAGAGGCGCTGGTCAAGCGCATCTTCGATTGCCTCGCCGCCAATGGCATGACCGATGGTGTTCACATCAGGCTGATGGTGACCCGGGGAATCAAGGCCACCCCGTATCAGGACCCACGCGTCACCATTGGGGACGCCACCATCGTCATCATCCCCGAATACAAGGCCCCCTCGCCCAAACCCGACGGCATCAGCCTCTTCACCTCGACCATCCGCCGTACCGCGCCGGACATGCAGGACCAGAAGCTCAACTCCCATTCCAAGCTCAACTGCATCCAGGCCTGCATCCAGGCAGCCAAGGCGGGCGCCGACGAGGCGCTGATGCTCGATCCGCAAGGGTTCGTTGCCACCTGCAACTCCACCCATTTCTTCATCGTGCGGCGCGATGAACTCTGGACCTCGACCGGCGACTACTGCCTGGGCGGCATCACCCGCGGCAATATCATCCGGGTCGCCGAGGCGGCGGGGATCACCGTGCGGCAGAAGAACTTCTCGCTGACCGACGTCTATGGCGCCGACGAGGCCTTCGTCACCGGCACCTTTGCTGGGCTGACATCCGTGCGCGAGGTCGACGGCCGCCGCATGGGCCACCCGCTGACCGGGCCGGGGCCGATCCCCGGCGAGATGACGCTGCTTCTGCAGGACCTCTATCGCGCGCTGATCGAACGAGAGACCTATCGCCCATGACCGATCCCATCCACCGCATCGCCATGTGGTCCGGGCCACGCAATCTCTCGACCGCCATGATGCGCGCATTCTCCTCGCGCCCCGATTGCGCCGTCAGCGACGAGCCCTTCTACGCCGCCTACCTGGCTGCGACCGGCATCATCCACCCGATGAATGACGCGGTATTGGCGAGCCAGCCGCAGGACCCGCAGCGCGTGGCCGCCGACATGCTTGGCCCGGTGCCGGGCGGCAAGGCGGTCTGGTACCAGAAGCACATGGCCCACCACATGATCGAGGGCTTTCCGCTCGACTGGATGGATGGCGTCACCAATGTCTTCCTGCTGCGCCGCCCCGAACGCGTGCTCGCCTCCTATGCCCAGAAGCGCGAGGACGTGACGCTGCGCGATATCGGCTTTGCCGAGCAGGCAGACCTGTTCGACCGCGTTGCCGACCGGCTCGGCCACGCCCCGCCGGTAATCGAGGCCGAGGATGTGCGCCGCGATCCGCGCAGGGCGCTGACGGCCCTCTGCGCCGCCATCGACCTGCCCTTCACCGATGCCATGCTGAGCTGGCGGCAGGGCCAGCACCCTGACGATGGCGTCTGGGCGCCGCACTGGTATGGCGCGATCTTCGCCAGCACCGGCTTCGCGCCACCCGAGAAAACGACCACGACCCTGCCGGACCATCTGCAGGCCATAGCCGACCAGGCGCGCCCGTTCTACGAGCGGATGGCGGCGCATAAAAGCTGAGGCGTTTGGTGGTTACGCCCCCGGCGGTCGGTAGCCGACTGTTTTTGCCCGGCTCAAAGCGTCCAGAGTTTCCTCCACTGTGAGCAGCAGCGTTGTCTCCAATTTCGACAACGCACCACCGGCCCCAATCGCAATAGCGACCGCGGCCATGGAGACATTGTCGGGTGCTTCCCACAGGGTATACCCGTCATGCGCGCCGAACGCGTACCAGAAGCCGTGCAGTTTCCCGCCAACGGATTCGATGTACTTGCGCGCCGCGTCGCGGCGATCTTCTGGGTTCTGTGTCAGTCGAGCCCAGGTTTCAGGCGTGTAGCTGAAGCGCGTCAGATAGAGTGTCATGGTCAAGTTCCTCCACTTGCCACCCTGGAAGACCTGCCTGTCTGAACCTGACCGATCTCGCGCCCCGGTACGGACAGGCGTCGGTGGTGCATTGGACCCCGTTGCCCCCAGGGCAGCTGGGCGATAGGTCGCTGTTGGCGCAGGCCAGCAGCGACGGTGGGACTAGTGGGCCGGTCGAACGTTCTGATTCACCCGGAATAGATTGTGGGGGTCGAACTTTTCCTTGAGGGCAGCGAGTTTTGTATAATTGTCGCCATAGGTCGCACGGAGCCGCCCTTCACCCTCGTCATCCATCATGAAGTTCGGATAGGCACCGTCGAGATTATGCGGGTGCACCGCCGCCCAGTAGTCCCGCGCCCACTGCTTCAGCCTCGGCGCCTTGGCCGGATCGGTATCGACGCCGACGATCACCATCGACCATGTGGCGTCGCGGCAGTTCCACGCGGTGTCGCTCTTGGCCTTGTCGTGCACCGCCCCGTCAATCGGGTAGAGGTGCATCGCCGAAATCTCGCTCGGCAACTTTGCCGCATGTTCAAGGTGGGCCTTGATGGCGGCGTCCGGGAGGGATTTGACGAAGTCCCCCTTCCAGTACCATTGCAGCCCCTTGGGGTAGAGCGCGTCAAACATGCTCTGCAGCGAAGGATAGGGCATCGGTCCGGCCCAATCGAAGAGCGGGGTCGGCAAGTCCTTGCGAATGGCGTCGACAGCGGCCTTGGCGCCCTCGCCATTGTGCGCGACCAGCAGGATGCACATCCGCTTGCCCCAGTGTTCCCGCGGGAAGGGCTCACCGCTGGGGACCGTCTGCAGGCCCAGCCAGATGCAGAAATCGTTGGGCGCAGTGGCCTGGAACTGGCGATACCAGCGCATCACAGTTTCGGCGTCGGAGACGTCGAAGACGATCGGCCCGCCATAGACGTCCTTGGCTGGATGGGTGCGGAACAGGAAACTGGTCACCACCCCGAAATTGCCGCCACCACCCCGAAGCGCCCAGAGCAGGTCGGCGTTTTCCGTTTCGCTGGCCGTCACGAAGCTGCCATCCGCCAGCACGACATCGGCCTCGATGAGGCTGTCTATGGCCAGCCCGTATTGCCGGCTGAGATAGCCATGGCCACCGCTCAGCGTCAGGCCGGCCACACCCGTGGTGGAAATGATGCCGAAGGGCACGGCACGGCCGAAGGCATGGGTGGCGTGGTCGACATCGCCGGTGGTGCAGCCCGGGCCGACGCGGACCGTGTTGTTGGCCGGGTTCACGCGCACGCCGGTCATCGTCGACATGTCGATCACCAAACCATCATCGACGCTGCCGAAGCCGGGGCCGTTGTGACCGCCGCCGCGGATCGCAATGGCGAGTTTGTTCTCGCGGCCAAAATTGACCGCGTCGATGACATCGCCGACATCGGAGCACCGAGCAATCATCAGCGGGTGCTTGTCGATCATGCCATTGTAGAGCCCGCGGGCTTCCTCATATTCGGGATCGCCTCCGGCGAGCACCGCGCCGCGATGGCCCGCCGCAAAGCTGTTTATCGTTTCCGTGTTCATGGCCTTTTTCCTCCTCCGCCAGTTTGCTTGGCGCGGATGCTAGGCCGGTGCCAGGCAGCGGAAAATGATCGATCGTCCGGTTTTGTTGCTCAGGCGTCCTGCACCTCGAAGTGGCGTGCAGCTTGTCCCATGGCGCATTGGAGCGTAATCTGAACGGCTGGAAAGGGCCGCTCTGGAGGAGGCGCCTTTCCCACCGGAGACGAGAGATGGATGTTCTCTCCGACGTGCTCGCGGCGGTGCGGCTGACTGGCGCGATCTTTTTCGACAATACCTTTCGCGAACCCTGGGTGGCCGAGGCACCCAAGGCGTCGGCGATTGCCGCGGCGGTCATGCCAACATCGCAATATGTCTTCTTTTTCCATACCCTCATCGAAGGATCGTGCTGGGCCGAGCTGACGGAGAGTTCGGACGAACCGCTCCGCCTTCATGCTGGCGATATGGTCGCGTTCCCCATGGACGACGCGCACGTGTTCTGCTCGACGGTGGGGATGCGCGCCAAGCCGGACCTTGCGGTCTATCACAACCCGGTCGACAGGCAGCTTCCCTATATCGTCAATGACGGCTCTGGCGCCGGCACTTGCCGCTTCATCTGTGGCTATCTCGGCTGCGACATCCACCCCTACAATCCGTTCATCAAGTCGTTGCCGCGGGTGCTGCATGGGCGCGGCACGGCCGGTCAGGGTTGGCTGGCCCAATTGGTACGCCATGCCGTCTCCGAGACGCAGAGCCTTCGCCCGGGCGGAGAAATCGTGCTGGCCAAGCTCGCCGAACTGCTCTTCGTCGAGGTCCTGCGCGAATATGTCGATGCCCTGCCGGCTGAGTCGCGTGGCTGGCTGGCAGGCCTGCGTGACCCCCAGGTTGGCCATGCCCTCCGCCTGATCCACGGACAGCCGGCGGAGACCTGGACGCTCGAAAGCCTGGCACGTGCCGTCGGCCTGTCGCGGTCGGTATTTACCGACCGTTTCACCCACTACACCTGCGACTCGCCCATGCAGTATGTGGCGCGCTGGCGCATGCAACTGGCGGCCCGGCGGCTGGAGAATCCATCGGTCAGCATTGCGCAGGCAGGCGCCGAAGTTGGTTATGAATCCGAAGCTGCGTTCAACCGCGCCTTCAAGAAGGTCGTCGGATTGCCGCCGGGGGCGTGGCGAAAGGGACGCCTGGCTTCGCCTGGGGCCGGTGCCCCAGTGCTGCATACCTGATCCGGGCGAAATATCAGTTTGAGCCGGCTCTCCTGGCCGTGGCCTTGCGCCGGCTGCCAGCGAGCAGGGCCAGCGCGACACCGCCGAGTATGCCCGCCGAGGAAAACAGCAGCCGGCCAGTGAGTTGTTCGCCGATGAACAATACGCCACCGGCAGCGGCGATTGCCGGCACGGTCAGCTGGATAAAGGCGGCGCCGGTCCGGCTCAGGCCCGGCAACACGGCGTACCAGATGGCATAACCCACGCCGGACGCTACAGCCCCCGAAACGATGGCATAGACCAGTCCGGTCGCAGTACTCGCGTGTGTCACCTCGCCCGCGACCACCAGCACTACGGCAATCGGCAAGCACCGCATGAAGTTCCCGGCCGTATCGGCCAGGGGAGCTCGCGAGCCCTGGCCCATCAGCGAATAGGCCGCCCAGCACAGTCCCGCGCCAGCCATCAGCGCCGTACCGAGCAGCGGCGGCGCCACCAGTCCGGGCGCTACGAGGAACACCAGCGCTGCAAAGGCAATGCCAAATCCAAGCCATTCCGCCAGGCCTGGCCTGTCGCCCCGCAGGATGGCCCAGGCCAGCATGCCGATTTGTACACTCGCGAAGAGGATGAGGGCGCCGGTTGCGGTGCCGAGCATGACATAGGCGATCGAAAAGGCCAGGGCATAGCCAAGCAGGGCTGCGGCGCCCCGCCAGCTGCCGTTGAGCTTCATCCAGGAGCGATCGGCCTTGCGCTCACGCACGTAGAGAATCGCGGCGAGCACCAGGGCTCCCGACAGAAGACGCACGCCCGTATAGCCCATGGCGCTCATATCGTCCGCGCCAAGCGCCAGCCGCGCGAGCACCGAATTGGCCGCAAACGCGACCATGGCAACCATTGCAGGCACTGCGACCCTCAACGTTCAAATCCCCTGCTGGTTCATACCTTGAGCATAGCTCCTCCATGCGCCGGCTGCGAGCCAAGCAAGAACGCAGCCTGCGGGCGCCTGCCGGTACGCTTCGCCTGGCTGTGCGGATGGCGTCACTAATGTCCTCCTGCTGCGCCGCCCCGAACGCGTGCTCGCCTCCTATGCCCAGAAGAGCGAAGACGTGACGCTGCGCGATATCGGCTTTGCCGAGCAGGCCGACCTGCTCGACCGCGTCGCCGACCGGCTGGGCCACCCCCCGCCGGTGATTGAGGCCGAGGATGTGCGCCGCGATCCGCGCGAGGCGCTCACTTCCCTCTGCGCCGCCATCGACCTGCCCTTTGCCGAGGCCATGCTGAGCTGGCTGCAGGCCAGCACCCTGACGATGGAGTCTGGGCGCCACACTGGTATGGCGCCATCTTCGCCACGACGGGATTTGCTCCGCCGGAGGAAACAGCGCCGACACTGCCGGGGCACCTGCAAACGATAGCCGAACAGGCGCAGCCGTTTTATGAGAGGATGCGGCACGGGAGCCGTCTTCACCGCTAGTCTGTGCAGGCTCGGCACGACGGCGCCTGATGCATAAAAATTTTAGGCATTAGCGAAATACAAAAGAGAAGATCGGGGAAAAAATGCTGGGCAACATACAAAGTATTATTATCGCCGAACAACCAAAGGAAATCGCTGCCCTCTTGGATTTATTGAACATAGTATCCAACAAAACTACATACGAAAAATTTCTGGGCGAAAATTCCTCAAATATCTCCGAGTACGAAAGAAGAAAATCCATCCTAAGCATTGGTATGTTTTCAGGATTGGATTTTACAATGTTGGTCATGGAGGCTGGCAAAATCGGGGGAACAAATGTCCAACTCTTGTCTCACTTGCTGCGCAGGCTTTGCGACTGGCTTATGGTGTCCGACAATGGACTCCTAGGAAGCAATATGGCGACCCCATTCCGATGGGAAGAAAACCGCATTAGGCTCTATCTGTCTCTTGGGTTGGTCGACAACGTTCTGCTCGGACAAGGGTACATCGCCGAAAAGTATAGGCGTAGTACGCCTCCCATCATCGTCCAGAAGCGCGGGGACATTCTGACTGGCACAGGTTTTTTGGTTGGGAATCCCGGCAGCAGGCAAAGGCTGGCGATTGTGACGGCCGCACACAATGTAGACCCGCGAGACGGAATCGAAGTCATCAGTATCGGTGTTGCTGGCGACACCGCTTTTCACCCCAAATCAGAGAACTGGTCCATCCATCCTTCCCTGGATATAGCGGCGATACCAGTTGAGGCCCCGGAGTCCTGCGTGCCAATTTGGCCCCTCGGTCAGCCCACCGTACTCGCAAGAACCGTCACTCTGGGATATCCTCGTATCGCGACAACCGACGGACCATACCTTCTGGCCCATAGCGGGGAAATCAACGCCGTGGTGAACAGCTATCACGGTGAGCGCAAACTAATCATCTCGAACCTAGTCGCGCCGGGGAACAGCGGCGGCCCAGTACTCGATGAGGCGGGATTATGCGTTGGTATGGTGGTCAACTCCTTTGAAACGGAGCACCAAGGCGGCAAGAGTGTCGCGAACGCAGCAATACCCGCCGCGTCCATTATGGACTTTGTGCTGCCGATGCTGACCTAGCCACAGACCCCATGGCGAGCAGCGTCAAGATATTTGGACGCGCATCCACCCTTCCCTTCCGCCGACTCTTCCGCTAGACAGCCCACCTAACCACCATGTCTGGATCTTCCACCGCGCCGCAGCGCTCAGTTGCTGTGCGGTTCGCTGCGAGACAGGTGCTGTCCGGGCGATTCTCTCCCTCGCCTGCGACTCGGAGCGTTCCCAGGAAAAGTGGCAACCACTTTTCCGGTTCGGGGGCGTGACAGTGATAGACACAGTTGAGCGAGCACCATGCCAAAACGTACCGACATCAAATCGATCCTCATCATCGGTGCGGGTCCGATCATCATCGGGCAGGCGTGCGAGTTTGATTATTCGGGCACCCAGGCCTGCAAGGCGCTCAAGGAAGAGGGCTACCGCATCATCCTGGTGAATTCGAACCCGGCGACGATCATGACCGATCCGGACCTGGCCGATGCGACATACATGGAGCCGATCACCCCCGAAGTGGTGGCCAAGATCATCGAGAAGGAACGCCCCGATGCGCTGCTGCCCACCATGGGCGGGCAGACGGCGCTGAACTGCGCGCTCAGCCTGCGCAAGATGGGCATTCTCGAAAAGTTCGGCGTCGAAATGATCGGCGCCACGGCCGAAGCCATCGACAAGGCGGAAGATCGCGAACTGTTCCGCGACGCCATGAAGAAGATCGGGCTGGAAACGCCCCGCTCCATGCTGGCGCACAACACCATCGAGGCGCTGCAGGCGCTCGAGGTGATCGGCCTGCCGGCCATCATCCGCCCGTCGTTCACCCTGGGCGGTACCGGCGGCGGCATTGCCTATAATCGCGAGGAATATCTCGCCATCGTCGAGAGCGGCGTCGATGCTTCGCCGACCAATGAAGTGCTGGTCGAGGAAAGCGTGCTCGGCTGGAAAGAGTACGAAATGGAAGTTGTCCGCGACAAGAAGGACAACTGCATCATCGTCTGCTCGATCGAGAATATCGACCCGATGGGCGTCCATACCGGCGATTCCATCACCGTCGCGCCGGCGCTGACGCTGACCGACAAGGAATACCAGATCATGCGTGACGCCAGCCTCGCGGTACTGCGCGAGATCGGCGTCGAGACCGGTGGCTCCAACGTACAGTTCGGCATCAACCCGGCCGACGGGCGCATGGTCGTCATCGAGATGAACCCGCGCGTGTCGCGCTCCTCGGCGCTGGCGTCCAAGGCTACCGGCTTCCCCATCGCCAAGGTCGCCGCGAGGCTGGCCGTGGGCTATACGCTCGACGAGCTGGACAATGACATTACCGGCGGCATGACCCCGGCCAGCTTCGAGCCGACCATCGACTATGTCGTGGTCAAGATCCCGCGCTTTGCCTTCGAGAAGTTCCCCGGCGCCGACAATCGCCTCACCACCTCGATGAAATCGGTGGGCGAGGCCATGGCCATCGGCCGCACCTTCCAGGAGAGCCTGCAGAAAGCCCTGCGTTCGCTGGAAACGGGTCTGACCGGCCTCAACGAGATCGGCATTCCGGGCCTGGGCGAAGGCGAGGACAAGAACGCCATCCGGGCCGCGCTTGGCACCCCGACCCCCGACCGTCTGCTGCACGTCGCCGAGGCCATGCGGCTGGGCATGAGCGTCGAAGACATCCACGACGCCTGCAAGATCGACCCCTGGTTCCTCGAGCAGATGCTGGGGATCGTGGAGACCGAAGCCAAGGTCAAGCAGTTCGGCCTGCCGCAGGAAGCCGAAACGCTGCGCTCGCTCAAAGCCATGGGCTTTTCCGACAAGCGGCTGGCCCAGCTGGCCAACCTCAAGCCGAGCGATGTGCGCAAGCTCCGCCACAGCCTCAACGTCCGGCCCGTGTTCAAGCGCATCGACACCAGCGCCGCCGAATTCGCCTCGCCCACCGCCTATATGTATTCGACCTATGAGGCGCCCTTTGCCGGTGGCGCCGTGGCCGACGAGGCCCGCCCGAGCGACCGCAAGAAGGTGGTGATCCTGGGCGGCGGTCCCAACCGCATCGGCCAGGGCATCGAATTCGACTATTGCTGCTGCCATGCCGCCTTCGCGCTGTCGGAAGCGGGCTACGAAACCATCATGATCAACTGCAACCCCGAGACGGTTTCGACCGACTACGACACCTCCGATCGCCTCTATTTCGAGCCGCTGACCGAGGAAGACGTCATCGAAATCCTCGAGACCGAAAAGCAGAACGGCACGCTGCATGGCGTGATCGTGCAGTTCGGCGGGCAGACGCCGCTGAACCTGGCCGAGGCTGTGCTCAAGGCCGGCGTGCCGATCCTGGGGACGCAGCCCGACGCCATCGACCTGGCCGAAGACCGCGACCTGTTTTCCAAGCTCCTCAACAAGCTCGAACTGACCCAGCCCAAGAACGGCATTGCCTATAGCCTGGAACAGGCCCGCCTCGTCGCCGAGCGCCTGGGCTATCCGCTGGTCATCCGCCCATCCTACGTGCTGGGCGGCCGCGCCATGGCCATCGTGCATTCGGCCAACGAGTTCGAGCGCTATGTGCAGGACACGCTGACCGGCCTCGTGCCACCCGAAATCCTGCAGCGTTATCCCAACGACAAGACCGGCCAGATCAACTCGGTGCTCAGCGACAACCCGCTGCTGTTCGACGGCTACCTGTCGGGCGCTATCGAAATCGACGTCGATGCGCTATGCGATGGCAAGGACGTGTTCGTCGCCGGCATCATGGAGCATATCGAGGAGGCCGGCATTCACTCCGGCGATAGCGCCTGCTCGCTGCCGCCGCAGAATCTCAGCCCCGAGATCATGGCCGAGCTCAAGCGCCAGACCACCGAGCTGGCCTTCGCCCTCAAGGTCGGCGGGCTGATGAATGTGCAATATGCGCTCAAGGACGGCGTGATCTACCTGCTCGAAGTCAATCCGCGCGCGTCCCGCACGGTGCCCTTCGTCGCCAAGGTGATCGGCCAGCCCATCGCCAAGATCGCCAGCCGCATCATGGCAGGTGAGAGCCTGGCCAGCTTCAACCTGGTCGAACGCAAGTTCAAGCATATCGCCGTCAAGGAAGCCGTGTTCCCGTTCAACCGCTTCCCCGGCGTCGACACCGTGCTGGGGCCTGAAATGAAGTCGACCGGCGAAGTCATCGGTCTCGACACCGATTTTGCCATGGCCTTCGCCAAGTCGCAGATGGGCGCCGGCTCCAAGGTGCCGCAGTCGGGCGTGGCCTTCATCTCGGTACGCGACGAGGACAAGCAATATATCGTCGATATGGCCCGCCACCTCGTCGAGGGCGGCTTCACCATCCTCGCCACCGGCGGCACGCAGAAATACCTGGTCGAGAATGGCATCCCCGCCACCAAGATCAACAAGGTGCTCGAAGGCCGCCCGCATATCGTGGATTCAATGAAGAATGGCGGCGTGCAGCTGGTGATCAACACCACCGACGGCATGAAATCGATCAGCGACAGCCGCGACATCCGCCGCACCGCTTTGCTCAGCCGCATCCCATATTACACCACTATCGACGGCGCCCTGGCCGCGGTGGAGGGCATCGTCGCCCTGCAGCATGGCAACCTGACGGTGCGCCCGCTACAGAGCTACTTCGCGGCGTAATACTTCTCCCTCTGGGAGACTACCGCAAATGGACTTTGGCACGATCTCGCCCTTACGCCGAACGGCACCTCCCCCTTGATGGGGGAGGCTGGGAGGGGGTGCGAGAGCCCCGATACCGGGGCCAACCATACCCCACCCTTGATCCCTCCCCACAAGGGGGAGGGTGTCGACTGGAACATCGCGATCATTGAGTTTCCATATGCGATGGCCCGGTTGACAGCCCGCCCTCTCCGACTATGATTTCGGCCATGATGAAGATCCAGTCCACCAAGTTCGCAGTGTTCCTCGGCGCCTGATGGCGCCCCTGATGGGCACTCGTTGAGCGGTTCACCGCTCGATCCGGCCGCGCGATCGCGGCCATGCGAACTTATGGATTTTCCAATGCCTGGCACCCTGCCCGCGCTCTCTGCAGCGCAGATCGACGCCTTCATCACCGACGGCTTTGTCCGCATCGACAATGCCTTTCCCCGCGAACTGGCCGACCAGGGGTGCGCCATCCTGTGGGCGGCCACCGGCTGCAATCCGCATGATCCCGCCACCTGGACCCAGCCCGTGGTGCGGCTCGGGGATTTTCCCCAGCCGCCGTTCCGCGAGGCGGTCAATACGCCAGCTCTCCACGCCGCCTATGACCAGCTGGTTGGCATCGGTCGCTGGCTGCCGCGCGGCAGCCTGGGGACCTTCCCGGTGCGGTTCCCCTCACCCACTGATGCCGGGGACACCGGCTGGCATATCGATGTCAGCTTTGGCCACGAGGCACCGGACTTCCTCGACTGGCGGGCGAATGTCTACTCGCGAGGCCGCGCGCTGCTGATGCTGTTTCTGTTCTCCGATGTCGGGGAGGACGACGCGCCGACGCGCATCCGGGTGGGCTCGCATCTCGAAGTCGCGCGCTACCTGGCTCCGGCGGGCGAAGCAGGGCGGTCGCTCCGCGACATGATCACCGACCGGCCCGACTGGTTCGACACCGGACTCGAAGCGCTGGCCACCGGACCGGCCGGCACAGTCTATCTCTGCCACCCGTTTCTGGTTCACGCAGCCCAGAAGCACCGCGGCAAGCAGGTCAAGTTCATGGCCCAGCCGCCATTGCTGCCCAATGGACCGCTGGAGATCGACCGTGCCGATGGAGAATATTTGCCGGTAGAGCTGGCCATCCGCGTGGCGCTGGACAGCCAATAGACCAAGGAACGAGCAGGAGGCGACCTCAGCCGGCTCGGAAGAACGCCGCTACTTCGGCCAGCGCGCCGTCGACCATTTCGTCGTCCACGTCGAGATGGGTGACCCAGCGCTGCTGGCCATAGCGGCCGGTTAGGCCGACGCCGCGCGACTGCAGGAATTCGGTCAGGCGGTCACCGACCTGCTTTTCCGTGTCGACGAAGATAATGTTGGTATCGGGCATGGTGACGCTGAGCGCCGGATGGGCGGCAAGACCCTCGGCCAGGCGCTTCGCGCGGCGATGGTCGTCGGCCAGGCGCTCGATGTTGTGATCAAGCGCATAAAGGCCGGCTGCAGCCAGGATGCCGGACTGGCGCATGCCGCCGCCAAGCATCTTGCGGTGCCGCCGGGCGGTATCAATGAGATCCTGCCGGCCGATCAGCACTGACCCGACCGGAGCGCCGAGCCCCTTGGAAAGGCAGATCGAGACGCTATCAAAGGGCGCCGTGAAGGCCCTGATGTCCATGTCCACGCCGAGCGCGACACAGGCATTGAAGGCACGGGCGCCGTCGAGATGCAGGCCCAGCCCATGCCGCTGCGCGATATCGGCAACCTGCGCCATATAGTCCATCGGCAGCACCTTGCCGCCGAATGTGTTCTCGACCGCTATGAGGCGCGTGGTCGCAAAATGACTGTCGCCGACCGGCTTGATGGCGGCTTCGATATCGCCCGGGTCCATCGTACCATCGCTCTGATGCGCGATGGGCTGCGGCTGGATCGAGCCCAGCACCGCCGCCCCGCCGGCCTCGTTGACATAGAGATGGGCCTTCTGGCCGGCGATGAATTCGTCGCCACGCCCGCAATGGCTCATCAGGGCCAGCAGGTTGGACTGCGTTCCCGAGGAGACGAAGATCGCTGCATCCTTGCCGAGCATCGCGGCCATGCGCTGCTCCAGCCGGTTGACGGTGGGATCATCGCCGAAAACGTCGTCACCCACCTCGGCCTCGGCCATCGCGGCGCGCATGCCGGCGGAGGGGCGCGTGACGGTATCGGAGCGGAAATCGTAGCGGATGCTATTCACGGGCAGCACTCTTGGACTGAAGGCCACTTGTGCCAAGCCCGCACGGCTTTGCCTAGGCTTTTAGGCTGCCACGTCCCCGCCATCGCTCTGGCCGTCATTGGCGGCGTTCAGCTCCAGCGGCGGCTTGCGGACGACAATGAGCATGCCGGTGATCGGGGCGCCGCGATCGAAACGCAGGACGGCCGTCTCAAACCGCAGGATCTCCAGCCCCGCCAGCACCAGGGCATCGCGCGTTGCGTCAATGCCGTGTGCGTAGCGCAGCGACGGGCGCAGGAATAGCGGCTCGGGACCGTCATGCGCCTCCAGCGAGAAGGCTACCAGCCCACCCGGCTGCAGGGCCGGCACCAGCGCGGCCAGCACTGGCTGCAAGGCGCCGCAATAGATGAACACGTCGGCGGCCGTCACCAGATCGGCATCGGCACGACGCCCGTTGAGGGTCGCCACCAGCTCGGCCTTTTGCAGACTGTCGTAGATGCCCTTGCGGGCCGTTTCGGCGATCATGGCCGCCGATATGTCGATGCCCTCGAGATAGGCGGCCTTGGCCCGCAGCTTTTCGCCCATCAGCCCGGTGCCGCATCCCAGATCCAGCGCGCGCGCAAAACTCTCGATCCCGAGCCGCGTCATTTCGGCCTGCACCAGATCATCCAGCATTTCGGGGACGCGGTAGCCAAGTCGGTCGACAAGAGCGCGCTCGAACTGCGGCGCATACTGGTCGAACAGGGCCTCGACATAGCTGACGGCTGTGCCATCGGAGGCAATGCCGGCGCCATGCGCGGCCAGTTTCAACCCGGCGCCGAATACCCCGTTGTCGTCCAGCGCCTCGAGGTGCCGCCAGGCCGAAATCGCGCCGGAAACGTCACCGGCCTTCTCGCAATAAAGACCAAGCAGGTCCCAGCCCGCCGCCCAGTCAGGCGTGATTTCAAGGGCCTGCGTCATCAGGTCGGCCGCGGCCGCATGGTCGCCGCCCTCCGCCAGCATTCTGGCATAACCCGCGCGACGGTCGGCGATCACGTCGCCGGAAGAATGAAACGCCTTGGTCAAGACGAAGTGATCTCTGGAGGTCACCAGGCGGCTCGCCTGGCGGGCGGGGTTTGCAGCAAATCCGGGCGGAAAGCAAGCAGGCTCGTGGGGCGAGAAAAGCGCGGATGCGACGATAGTGCCGCTTTCCACCACACCGATTTGCGGTATTGTACTGATGTCAGGTTTGGCACCTCGGTGCCTGGCTTCGACAAGGCGCCCGCGGCGCAAGACGGACGACTACTGTTCCGTCTGCCGGTCGCGCGTCGGCGCCGAGCTATCACGGCTCGGTGCAAATACTTGACGAAGCTATGTTTTCCCTTGGCAGAACCTGTGTTCTCGCCGAGCGGTTTGTCATGTCTAAACAGATATTGAACACGCCATTTTTTCGGGCTACCTTCGGCTGATCGAATATTGCGGCCGACCGATCTGATCCTGCGAATTCCATTCGCGCCTGCTGACGTCACTTTCCGATATTTCGATATCACTCTAGTCCAGGGCCAATAGTGGCCCGGACTGCCTACAGCAGCGACTGCACGAGGGAACGCGCATCATGGCAACTGGCACCGTAAAGTGGTTCAACGGTCAAAAGGGTTATGGCTTCATTCAGCCCGACGAAGGCGGGGCGGACGTATTTGTCCACATCTCCGCCGTTCAGCGTTCGGGGTTGAATGGTCTCGATGAGGGCCAGAAGGTCAACTACGAGATCGTCAAGGACAAGCGGACTGGCAAGTCCGCAGCCGATAATCTGACCGCGGCCTAGGCTCCGGCCGAATATACCCAAAGGGGCGCGTCCAACTTGGAGGGGACGCGCCCCTTTTGTTTTTCAGGCTGCCTATGCGTTGACTGAGTAGCCAAATTGTTGCCGCACACTGGTTCAATGTCTATTAAGACTCGTGTCAATTTTGCGGCGGGCCGACTAAGCAATGGCGTCATATCTGTGAATGCGGTGAGCGAATCCCGGTCTGCGGACGAGAGCATCGCGGCAACGCTGGCTCGCGCCAGGGTCTTGATCGAAAAGCAGAATTTCGATTCCGCAATACAGCTCTACACCGCTCTGCTGGAAGCCCATCTGCCATCCGACCTGCGCAGCGAGGTCGAGACGAATCTGGCAGCAGCGCTTTGCACGCTCGCACAAGGCCCCCATGCGCCGAAAAACACCGCGCTTGGTCAACTTGACCGGGCACGGGAGCTGTTGAACGCGGCGCTAAGGCATCGCCGACGGACAACAGCGCCACGCGAATGGGCGGCAAGCCGCGCCAATCTCGCCCTGGTCCATATGGCCCGCTATGAGGTGACGCGGAACGAAAATGATGTCCTGTCGGCCCATCTGGCGCTGGATGGTACCGAGGACGCCCTGGACCGCGCCGGGGAAGGCGAACTGCTGGACTGGGTCGCGGCGATCCGAGACCATCTGCTGGATCTGCGCGACCGCCGGGCGCGCCGCCGCTAGGCGCTCAGCCGCGTCCCAGTTCTTCGCTGCGCCGCCGGGCGGCCGCGACGGTGCGATCAATAAGCTCGGTCAGCCCATTTTCGCCCATCAGCACGGCAAGCCCGGCGGCCGTCGTGCCATTGGGCGACGTCACATTCTGCCGCAGCACCGCGGGCGACGCGGGGTCTGCCTCCAGCAGCGCGGCCGAGCCGATGACGGTCTGCCGCGCCAACTGCTCCGCGATAGCATCAGGCAGGCCCTGAGCCTTGGCCGCGGCGGCCAGCGCTTCGACCAGATGGAAGACATAGGCCGGACCGGAGCCGGAAACGGCCGTCACGGCGTCAAGCTGGCTTTCGTCGTCAAACCAGACCACGGGACCCGCCGCACGCAGCAGCGCCTCGGCATTCTCACGATCCTGCGCACTCACTTCTGGTCCGGCCACGGCGCCGGTAATGCCCTTGCCGATCTGCGCGGGGGTATTGGGCATGGTGCGCACCACCCGCCCCATGCCAAAGCCGCGCGACAGCCGCGCGATGTCGATACCGGCAGCGATGGAGATGGCTAGCGTCTGTGGCCCCACGACCGGGGCCAGCGCGGCCATGACCGCATCGGCGACCTGCGGCTTCACGGCCAGTACCAGGACATTTGGTTGAAGGCCGACCGCCTCGCCATTCAGCGTCAGCCCGTAATCCTCGGCCAGCTCACGGGCCGCATCGCCGGGATTGGGGTCGACCAGCAGCAGATTGGATGGCGGCAAGCCTGCATCGAGCCAGCCACGCGCTAGCGCCAGCCCCATCTTGCCCGCGCCGACCAGCATGACCGGACCGATATTGCGCAGCCCTGCGCTCATGCCTCGCCAACCGTTTCGAACATGACGTGGCTGAGCGCGTCGGCCGCCGTCTTGCCGGCCCAGACAACGAACTGGAACGCCTGGTAATAGAGGTCGCAGCTATCGGTAGCCGAACGCAGCAGCGCCTCGCATTGCTGGGGGGATACATCGGCGCCACCGGTCAGCAAGTGCGAATTGCGGAACAGCACGACGCCTTCCTTGTTCCAGATGTCGAAATGGCCGATCCAGAGCTGCTCATTGATGAGCGAGATCAGCTGCTTGATTTCACTGCGCCGGCCTTCCGGCACCTTCAGGTCGAAGGCGCAGGCGATATGGAGGCTTTCGAGGTCTTCCATCCAGTTGAAGGAGACGTGGTAATCGCTCCAGCCACCGCGCACCGAGATGGAAATCTCGTCGGCATCCTGTCGCTCGAACGTCCAGTCGTTGATCGAAGCGATGTGCTCGATAATGTCCACCGGATGGACATTGCGATCGGGCTCGACTTGCAGAAGTGACATCGACGGGTTCCGTCCTGGCAACGCGTGAATTCGAGTCATGCGACCCAAAGGGCCGACAATGTTGGGTACTCAAGGAACTGGCCGCACGCACAAGGGCTTACGAATCGTCCTGATGATTTGACCCTACACCGCCCCATTGATTCAGGGGACGCGACGCTGACCAAGGACGGCATTCTCTTGTGGATGATCGGACCGGCAGGGTTAACGGAGCGTTAACGGAAATGGCTTTGCCACCAGCAAAACTGGCCCAAAACAGGGCACCTTTGCCCGGTCAGAACAGGCTTTCGGGGCCGACCCAGCCATTGTTGAGGGACTGCGCCCACTGCGGGAAACCATTTGCCGCCGCCTGCCGCGCTGCCTCGTCATGATCGTAGGGCACAGCCAGCAGGCTGGTGTGCCACCCCGAAGCCCGGCGCTCGACGATGGCGTAACGCGCATCGGGCGAGCCGTGCACCAGTTGCATCCCCACCGCGCCCGGATTGACGATCAGCCGCCCATCCAGCAGCCGCAGCGAGCGGGGGATATGGGTATGGCCACACAGCAGTACCGGGTAGTCGATGCCGCGCGCCTGCGCCGCCACCTGCGCCTCGCCGGGAACGGTGGTCGTCCGACCGGCGTAGAAATTGTCCAGCCAGGGCACCTCATCGTCATGCGGCGTACCATGGCACAAAAAGACCACATCGGCGTGGACTGCGGTCGCCGGCAGGCTTGCCAGCCAGTCAAGTTGGGTGCTGTTCAGCTGAGCCCGCGCAAAGGCATCAATATCGCCCGAGCCGCGCAGAGACGGATCGACCGTCCAACGGTCATGATTGCCCCGGACGGACAGGCCGCCAAGCGCCATCAGCCGTTCGGCTGTACCCGCCGGATCGACCGGTCCGCTGACATTGTCACCCAGGCTCAGAACGGCATCCACGCCATGGCGCGTGATGTCGGCCAGCACGGCGTCGAGCGCCAGTGCATTGCCATGGACGTCGGAGATGACGGCGACACGCAATTAGCTGGCTTTGCCCTTGCCGCCCTTGAGCGCCGCCAGTTCCTTGCGCAGCGCATCGATCTCCTCGCCCTGCACTTGCACCAGTTCGCGCAGCGCGTCGAAGTCTTCGCGCTTGACCAGGTCCATGTCGGCGACCAGTCGCTGGGCCTGCGATTTCACCGCGGTCTCGACTTCACGACGGACGCCGTCGGCAACGCCGGCTGCCTCGTTCATTAATCGGCCCAGATCATCGAAGATTCTGTTGTTCTGGCTCATCGCACACCCACTTGGTTTGGCCCCTTGCGACCTTACTTAGGACACACCCGCCGACTTGGCCAGTGCGGCGAATGGCGGCGGGTCAGAGCATCGTGCTCGAGCGCGACGTCGTCAGACAACGCTACGCAGCCCTACCGGCCGTTCGGTAGTAGTTGCCCTGTCTGAAACCCTTTGAGATTGACCGCATCCTGAAGCCGGATGCCGCTGGCGAGAGCCAGGCTCTCCAGGTAGAAGCCCAGATCAATCGGGTCGGCCTCTCGGTAAATCCCTGTGGCTTTGTCTGTATGCGATATGAAAAGCTGTGAAGGCTTTGGCCACACCTCGATGTTGGACGAGATTTCAACGACCAGCTTTTTGGTTTCGCGCCGTTTGATCATGAACCGCAGGCGAGAACCATGCTCGCTGACCACAGCACCGGCGTTTCGGATCATTTCGGCCTGATCGGGCCGTACTGCAACGAGGACTTCGACAATCCCCTGCGTGATCAACTCGAGCGTCTCCCGCCCGTCGAGAAAGTCAGGAGGCACCCCAACTTGAACATACCGATGCCACCACGACTCGCCCCGAGGCTCATCAAGCAACTCAATGTCGCCCGCCGCAACAGACGGGTTAAAAAGAACATAAAGTTCGGGATAGGCGCCAAGGCTGAACTGCAGGCTGCGCAAATACCACGCCAATCGGCGCCCGTATGCGACTGCCCCTTCCTGCCCCTTTATATACTTGTGGTCCCGGCGCGCCCCGGCAAAAAGCCTGATATTTGTGATCAGTGATGGCCGGCCGTCTTTGGTCATGCAGCGATATCAGCAGCATGATCCGTCAATTTGCAAGTGGCAGTGGGCAAGCCACACCTCGGACCAGCTTTCCGTGCCCCCCCTTGCTCGTCACATCCCCTGACGCTACGTCGGTAGCATCGCCAAACTGGCCATGCCGGCAAAAAGGAATGAACTTGCCCTTTCCCAATATTGATCCCATCGCCTTTGCCATCGGCCCCTTTGCGGTGCGCTGGTATGCGCTGGGCTATCTGTTCGGCGTCGGCCTCGGCGCCGCCTATGGCTATTTGCTGCTGGCCAACAGCCGTCTCTGGCACAAGGGCGAACCGCCTTTTGCGGCCAAGGAGATCTGGGACTTTGCCTTCTGGACCATGCTGGCGATCGTGCTCGGCGGCCGCGTCGGCTATGTGCTGTTCTACAACCTGCCCTATTATCTCGCCAACCCGAGCCAGATCATCAACACGCTCGATGGCGGCATGTCCTATCACGGCGGCATGCTCGGGCTGATGCTGGCGGTCGCGCTGTTCACCCGCTTCAAGGGCAACGGCAACTGGCTGAGCGGGCTCGATCTCATCGCCTCGGTCTCCACCATCGGCATCTTCCTCGTCCGCATCGCCAACTTCATCAATGCAGAGCTCTATGGCGCGCCGACCACCCTGCCCTGGGGCGTGATTTTCCCGACCGATCCCGAACAATTGCCGCGCCACCCCAGCCAGCTCTATGAAGCGGCGCTCGAGGGCCTGCTGCTGTTCCTGCTCATTCGCCTGGCAACCCATGTCTTCTATGCCCTGCGCCGGCCCGGCATGGTCGCCGGAATATTCGGGGTGGGCTATGGCCTGTCGCGCATCGCGGTGGAGTTCGTGCGCCTGCCCGACAGCCAGATCGGCTATCTCTATGGGGGCTGGCTAACCATGGGCATGGTGCTGAGCATTCCGCTGGTGCTGGCCGGCCTGGGCCTGATGGCCTATGCGGCCACCCGCAAACAGAGCACGCTGCGGACCCCGGCATGACCGACGCCCCTACCCTGCCCGAACTGATCGACATGCAGATCCGCACCAGCGGACCCATGTCGGTAGCCAACTATATGGGGCTCTGCCTCACCCATCCGTCCAAGGGCTATTACAAGAATGCCGACCCTCTGGGCGCCAAGGGCGATTTCATCACCGCGCCGGAAGTCAGCCAGATGTTCGGCGAACTGCTGGGCTTCTTCTTCGTCAATCTCTGGCAACAGATGGGCAGTCCCAAGGCTTTCACCCTGCTCGAACTCGGACCGGGACGCGGCACGCTGATGGCCGACATGCTGCGCGTCGCCTGCCGTGCCGAGGGGTTTCGCGACGCGCTGGATCTTCGCCTGTTCGAGACCAATCCGGCGCTGATCGCCGAGCAGAATGCGAGGCTGGAGCCATACGATCCCAAATGGATCGACGCCTTCGAAAAGGTCGGCGACGGCCCGTTGCTGGTGGTGGCCAACGAGTTCTTTGACGCCCTTCCCATCCGCCAGTTCGTTCGCATGGACGATGGCTGGCATGAGCGCATGGTGGGCCTGAGCGAAGGCCGGCGCAGCTTCGGACTCAACCCGACCCCGATTCCGCCCGGAGCCATGCCAGAGGCCGTTGCGGACGCCGCGCCCAACAGTGTGTTCGAAGTGGGCCTGGCCAATGGCGAGGTGATGAAGCGCCTGGCGGACATCATCTCGACCCAGGGGGGAGCGATCCTGGCCGTGGACTATGGCTATGCCCGCACCCAGACCGGGGAAACCCTGCAAGGCGTGCGCCGGCATCAATATGCCGACGTGCTCGACGCGCCGGGCGAGACCGATCTGTCCGCCCATGTCGATTTCGAAGCGCTGGGGAATGTGGCCGCAAAGGCGGGCCTGGCAGTGCAGCCGCTGGCGACGCAGGGGCAGTTCCTGACCCGACTGGGCCTCGACGAACGCACCAAGGCGCTGAGCGCGAACAATCCCGGTTCGGCACGCGATATCGCGGCCGCCAGGGAGCGGCTGGCTTCGCCCGAGCAGATGGGCGACTTGTTCAAGGCCTTCTGCGCTGCCAGCCCGGGCCTGCTGCCACCGGGATTTGCGCCATGAACGTGCCCTTCGAACAGAGCCAGACGATGGTGGCGATGCCTTCGCTGCGTCACGGCTTTTTCGGCCGCCAGGGCGGGCACTCCGAAGGCGAGTTCGCCTCCAACAACATGTCCATCGCCCTGGGCGACAAGCCGCATCTGGCCGAGGCCAATCGCGCCGGCGCGGCGCAGGCACTGGGCTATCTGCGCCAAAACCTCTATCTGCTCAAGCAGGTGCATTCGCCAACCGTGCGGGTCCTGACAGACTATCCGGACAATGACGTGCCGGTTGAGGCTGACGCCATGGTGACCCGGCTGCCGACCCTGGCGCTGGGCATATTGACCGCCGATTGCACACCAATCCTGCTTGCGGACGAACAGGCCGGAGTCATCGGCGCCATTCATGCCGGCTGGCGCGGCGCGGTCGATGGCATCATCGGCAATACCATCGCCGCGATGATCGAACTGGGCGCCGCCACGGCCCGGATCGTCGCCGCTATCGGCCCGACCATCAGCGGCGAAAACTACGAAGTCGGGCCGCAATTCATGACCGAATTTGTGGCGCTGCAACCCGATGGCTGGCGGCATTTCCATGTGCCGCCCGGCAAGCGCGCACATTTCGATTTGCCTGGTTTTGCAGAGGCCCAACTGCGCACTGCCGGCATCGAGGACGTGGACCGTGTCGGCGGTTGCACCTATGCCCATCCCGACCGCTATTTCTCCCACCGCTACGCCACCCATCAGGGAACAACGACTGGACGCCAGGTCGCCATCATCGGCATGACGTAATTCTTTACCCATCATCCATTTGTTGCGTTGCGCGGCCGATGGGGACTCGCTAAAGCTGCCCGCGAAACTGGATACCCCCGCCGCCGGGGCGTAGTTGAGACAGGATCGCGCCCATGAAGCTGGTGACCGGCAATTCCAACCGAGCCCTTGCCCAGTCTATCGCCAGCTATCTCGAGCTTCCACTTACAGATTGTACGGTCAAGCGCTTCGCGGACAAGGAAGTCTTCGTCGAGGTTCATGAAAACGTCCGCGGCGAGGACGTGTTCATCCTGCAATCGACCAGCTTCCCGGCCAACGACAACCTGATGGAACTGCTGATCCTGACCGACGCGCTGCGCCGATCCTCGGCACGCCGCATCACCGCTGTCCTGCCCTATTTCGGCTATGCCCGGCAGGACCGTCGCGCCACCGGACGCACGCCGATCTCGGCCAAGCTCGTCGCCAACCTGATAACCGAGGCTGGCGTCAATCGCGTCATCACGCTTGATCTGCACGCCGCCCAGATCCAGGGCTTTTTCGATATCCCGACCGATAATCTCTACGCCGCTCCGATCATCACGCGCGATATCCTGGACAACTACAAGCTCGACCACACCATGATCATCTCGCCCGACGTCGGCGGCGTGGCCCGCGCCCGCGCCGTCGCCCAACGGCTCGGGACCGATTTGGCGATCGTCGATAAGCGTCGCCCCAAGGCTGGTGTCTCGGAAGTGATGAACATCATCGGCGATGTATCCGGACAGTCCTGCATTCTCATCGACGATATCGTCGACAGCGGCGGGACGCTGGTCAACGCCGCCGAAGCCCTGCTGAAGGCCGGTGCCAAGCAGGTCTCCGCCTATATCACCCATGGCGTGCTCTCCGACGGCGCATCGGAGCGGATCGCGGCTTCCAAGCTCAAGGAACTGGTGGTGACGGACTCCATCGAGGAGACCGAAGCCCAGCGCAAGGCCGGCAATATCCGCCGCCTCGCCATCGCCCCGCTGATCGGCGAGGCCATCGCCCGCACGGCGAGCGAACAGAGCGTGTCGAGCCTGTTCGACTAGACTGCTGCCGAAGGCAAAATCGCTCCAGTGGAGCGATTTTAGCTGGCTAGGCCATGAGAGCTACGCTCGAATGGCACGACGGTGCCGCACACCCCGCACCAGACAAAATTCGCAAGCTGTCGAAATCCGCTCATCTCGCGCGACATTGCCATGACGGGCTATGCTTCCCCGCTGGTCGAGAGATGAAGTGGCGTCGGCTGCAATGCAGTTCTCGGCCGCGGCCATT
This sequence comes from Devosia sp., assembly GCF_036676215.1. Taxonomy (GTDB): domain Bacteria; phylum Pseudomonadota; class Alphaproteobacteria; order Rhizobiales; family Devosiaceae; genus Devosia. The sequence goes on from NZ_JAKFDJ010000075.1 coordinate 29,720, forward strand.
CGGGCGAAGCCCTCATGGCCTCCTCACCTAAAATCGCTCCACTGGAGCGGTTTGCCTGCGGCCGGTTCGAAGCATTGCCCTGAAGGGCTATGGTGCCCGCAACGAGGAGATGCGCGATGAAGTTTCTGCTGATGCTTTTTGCCGACGAGAAGGTTGGATCGACGATCCCGCCCGAACAGATGACCGGTTTCATGGGCCAGATGCGGGCCTATCAGGAAACCTTGGAAAAAGCCGGCGCCTTCATATCGACCGCCGGACTGACACCCACTTGGGATGCCAAGACCATCAAGCTCGACCAGGGCGAGCTCAAGGTCCATGACGGTCCATATGCCGAGACGCGCGAGCAGTTCGGCGGCTATTTCATGATCGAGGCGCCCGACATGGACAAGGCGATCGAACTGGCGGCCCTGTGTCCCGCCGCCACCTGGGGTTCCATCGAAATCCGCGCCTTGGCCTAGGAGAGCGGCATGAAGACGTTCATGGGTATCTACATCGGTTCCGCTACCACCGCCGAAAAAGCCAACTGGGATGCCGACGACGGTGCGGCGCGCGAAAAACGCATGGGGGCTGCAAGGCAGGCCTGGGGCGAATGGGCGGGCAGGCTTGGTGATGCCATTGTCGACCATGGCGCGCCGCTCGGCGCCACCCTGCGGGTATCGCCTGAGGGCATAACGCCGATCCACAATGCCTGCACTGCCTATGTGATCATGCAAGCCGAGACCCATCAGGCGGCGGCCGAGATGTTCAGGGACCATCCGCATTTTACCTTGATGCCTGGCGATTCCGTCGAGGTCATGGAGTGCCTGCCAATGCCGGGGACACCATCCAGACAATAGATCGAGGTTTTTTGTTGCCGTGAGTCGAAAGCCGGACCGCCTCCCCGACATTGAATCATCGGGACCGATCAGTTCCGGTGCAACAGTGGAGAAAGCCAATGAAATTCATGCTGCTGATCCATGGCAACGAAGAAGCCATGAACAACGCCACCAAGGTGAATGCGACCGGGATGAGTCCGGAATACGCCGCCTACAACGAGGCACTGATCAAGGCCGGCGCCATGCTCGCGGGCGAACGCCTGCGGCCGACCACCACGGCCGCCAGCGTCCGCGTTCGCAACGGCAAGACCGAGGTACTGGATGGCCCCTATGCCGAAACCAAGGAGCAGTTCGGCGGCTATTACATCATCGAAGCTGCCGATTTCGACACCGCGATGGGCTGGGCGCAGAAATGCCCCGCCGCCAATTTCGGCACCATCGAAGTGCGTCCCGTGATTCAGGGCTGAGGAGAACGACCATGCAATACATGATGCTGATCCATCACGACGACGAAGCCCTCGCAAAGGCGCCGCCCTCGCTCTGGGGGGAGTATGCGGCCTTCAACGAAGCGCTGGTCAAGGCCGGCGGTACGCCGGGCCTGCGGCTCGACCACTCCAGCAAGGGTCGCTCGGTGACGCTGCGCAACGGCAAGCCCGAACTGCTCGACGGCCCCTATGCCGACACCAAGGAACAGTTTGCCGGCTATTTCATGCTCGATCTGCCCGATATCGATGCCGCCGTCGAATGGGCGGCGCGCTGCCCCAGCGCGCAATATGGCACCATCGAGGTGCGGCCGATCTGGCCGACACGGGAGCAGTAGATGATCGCCGACGAGGCGCGCCAGGCAGCCGAGCGGGTCGCCCGCGACAGCTATGGCCGCCTCGTCGCCTTTCTCGCCGCCCGCACCCGCGACGTTGCGGGGGCCGAAGATGCGCTGGCGGAGGCTTTCGCAAGCGCCCTCAAATCCTGGCCGGACGACGGTGTTCCGGCCAATCCCGATGCGTGGTTGCTGACGGTCGCTCGCCGCCGCCAGACCGACGCGGCGCGACGGCGGCAGACCCGCACCGCCGGGGAGGTACATATCCAGCTCATGACCGAAGAACTCGAAGAAGCTGCGGCCAATCCCGAAATCATCCCCGACCGACGCCTCTTGCTGATGTTCGCATGCGCCCATCCCGATATCGAAGCCGGCATGCGGGCGCCGCTGATCCTGCAGACCATTCTCGGCCTCACCGCCATCGACATCGCTGCAGCCTTCCTCATCCCGCCGGCCACCATGGGCCAGCGCCTGGTGCGCGCCAAAGCGCGCATCAAGGAGGCGGGCGTCCCCTTTGCCATTCCCGAGCGAGAAGACCTGGCCGAGCGGCTCGATGCCGTTCTGGAGGCCATCTATGCCGCCTATGCCAAGGGCTGGACCGAAATCGGCGATACAGCCGCCGAACGGCTGACCGACGAAGCCATCTGGCTCGGTCACCTCGTGGTGTCGCTGCTGCCCGACGAGCCGGAAGCCAAGGGAATGCTGGCGCTGATGCTCTACGCCGAGGCACGGAGGCAAGCCCGGCGCGACGCAGGCGGCGCCTATGTGTCCCTGGAGGAGCAGGACATCACGCTGTGGGATGAGCCGCAAATCGTCACCGCAGAAGCGCTGCTGCATGATGCCAACGCAGCCGGCCCGACCGGCCGCTACCAGATCGAGGCCGCCATTCAGTCGGCCCACATCGCCCGCCGGGTCAGCGGGCGTGCCAATTGGGACGCGGTGGTGGCGCTCTACGACGTGCTGCTGCGGTTGACACAGTCGCCGGTGGTCGTGCTCAACCGCGCCGCCGCCCTGATGGAAGTCCAAGGCCCTGAGGCCGCCCTGGCCAGCCTCGACACCATCGCCGACGACAGGCGCATGGCCGATTACCAGCCGTATTGGGCTGCCCGCGGCCATCTGGCGGCGCGCGCCGGCCGCAAGGCGGAGGCGCATGAGGCGCTAACCCTTGCCATCGGTCTGGCCACCGACGAGGCCGTACGCCAGTATCTGAGCGGCCAGCGCAGCAAGCTGCAGGACGGCTAGGCCCTTCCCGCTTGCCCCTTCCGCCCCTTTCGGCTATAGCCCCGCCCATGAAGCGCTCGTCACCCCTGGAGGACGGGCGCGTATGCTGTTGTAGTGACGCATACACCAACCAGAATGGATATTTCCATGGCTGCGACGACTAAGGTGCTCAAGGCACAGGCGCGTGAGGGAGTGGGCAAGGGGGCCGCTCGTGAACTGCGTCGTCAGGGACTCGTTCCTGCTGTTATCTACGGTGACAAGAAAGCCCCCGTCACCATCTCCCTCGCCTACAAGGATGCACACAAGTACATCTACGCTGGCGGTTTCCTGAGCCACATTATCGAACTCGATGTGGACGGCACCAAGCATCGCGTGATTCCGCGCGACTACCAGCTTGATCCGGTCAAGGACTTCCCGCTCCATGTGGATTTCCTCCGCATCGGTAAAGGCTCCAAGCTCAATGTCCAGGTGCATGTGAACTTCATCAATGAAGAAGCCAGCCCGGGCCTCAAGCGCGGCGGCACCCTGAACATCGTGCACCACACGCTCGACCTGACTGTCGATGCGGACAACATCCCCGAGGAAGTGACCGTCGATCTGACCGGCCTCGACATCGGCGACACCATCCACATCTCTTCGATCAAGCTGCCCTCCGGCGCCGTCGATCACAGCCACGAAGACGACGTGACCATTGCCACCATCATCGCGCCGTCGGCTCTCAAGTCGGCCGGCGAAGAAGATGAGGCTTCCGAAGCAGCCGAAGCCGAGCCCAAGGCCGAGTAATCGTCCTTTCGCCGTCTTTCTGCTAAGAGTTCGAGGCGGCCTTCGGGTCGCCTCTTTCGTTTCTGGAGTACGAGATGAAGCTGCTTGTCGGCCTGGGCAATCCCGGCAACCAATATGAAGGCAACCGCCACAATATCGGCTTCATGGCGCTCGACGCCATTGCGCGCGCGCATAACATTACCCAGTTCCGCTCCAAGCATGCCGGAAGTCTTGCCGAGGGGACCATCGCTGGCGAGAAGGTGATCCTGCTCAAGCCGCAGACCTTCATGAACCGCTCGGGCGACAGCGTCCAGCAGGTCGCCAAATTCTACAAGATCGAACCGGCCGACATCATCGTCTTCTATGACGAACTCGATCTGGCGCCGGGCAAGGTGCGGGTGAAAATCGGCGGCGGCAATGGCGGCCATAATGGCCTGCGCTCCATCGATCCGCAGATCGGGCTCGACTACAAGCGCGTCCGCCTCGGCATCGGCCACCCCGGCAAGGAATATGTCACCCATCATGTGCTAGGCGACTTCGCCAAGGCCGACCAGGACTGGCTGGCGCCGCTGCTCGACAGTATCGGCAAACATGCCGACATGCTGATCAAGGGCGACGATAGCGGCTTTATGAACAAGCTGGCGCTGACGACCAGGGCCACTGACGAGCCTGCCGAAAAATCGGCCCCCAAGGCACAGAGCCACATCAGGCAGGCCCGTCCTGCCAAGCCCCAGGTCAAGCTGCCCGAGGCCGGTCCGATGGCCAACATGCTCAAGAAGCTGTTCGGAAGCGACCATTAGCCCGCCTGCACGCGCATTGACATCTGGCGCGATCCGAACCAAGTGGAGGCCAACAGTTTCCGGAGCTTCCCCATGGGTTTCAAGATGGGCATTGTCGGCCTGCCGAATGTCGGCAAGTCGACCCTTTTCAATGCGCTGACACGCACCGCGGCCGCCGCCGCGGCGAATTTTCCTTTTTGCACCATCGAGCCCAATGTGGGCGACGTGCCGGTGCCCGATGCGCGCCTGCAAAAGCTCGCCACGATCGGCAAGTCGATCAACGTGCTGCCGGCGCGCATGAGCTTTGTGGACATTGCGGGCCTGGTGAAGGGCGCCTCCAAAGGCGAAGGCCTGGGCAACCAGTTCCTCGCCAACATCCGCGAATGCGACGCCATCGCCTATGTGCTGCGCTGCTTTGAGGACGGCAACATCATCCATGTCGCCAACAAGGTCGATCCGCTCGCCGATGCCGAGGTGGTCGAGACCGAGCTGATGCTGGCGGACCTCGAAAGCCTCGAAAAGCGCCGCACCGGCGTCGAGAAGAAAGCCAAGGGCAACGACAAGGACGCCAAGGTCACCCTCGACCTGATCGACCGCTCGCTGGTGCTGCTGCGTGAGGGCAAGTCGGCCCGCTTCGTCGAGCGCTCCGCCGAAGAGGAGAAGGCCTTCCAGGAACTGCAGTTGCTGACCAGTAAGCCGGTGCTCTATGTCTGCAATGTGGACGAGGGTTCGGCCGAGCACGGCAATGCCATGAGCAAGGCCGTGGAGGCCTATGCCCACGCCAATGGCGCTGGTGTGGTCATCATCTCAGCCGAGATCGAAAGCCAGCTGGCCCAGCTCCCCGATGCCGAACAGGCCGAATACCTCGAGAGCTTGGGCCTGCACGAAGCCGGCCTCAACCGGCTGATCCGCGAGGCCTACGGACTGCTTGGCCTGCAGACCTATTTCACGGTCGGCCCCAAGGAAACCCGCGCCTGGACCATCCACAAGGGCGACAAGGCCCCCGCGGCTGCCGGCGTCATCCACTCCGACTTCGAGCGCGGCTTCATCCGCGCCCAGACCATCGGCTTCGAGGACTTCGTGACACTCGGCGGCGAAGTGGCTGCCAAGGAAGCCGGCAAGGCGCGCGACGAAGGCAAGGAATATGTCGTCAAGGACGGCGACGTGATGCTGTTTAAATTCAATACCTAGCGTCGCCGGCCTTCGGCCGGAAAAACGCTCCAGTGGAGCGTTTTTAGACGCTAAGGCCATGAGACCTATGGTCGAATGGCCCGGCGGTTTAACGCACGCGATTTCTGCGCCACGGTCCACGACCTCAGGATGGATCCGGCTCAAGGCCGGGATGACATCGAGTTGGGCATGACCAACAGAGATTAGTCCGGGCGGTACCTGTTCAGTACCTCTCCAATCTCTTCCTCGCTGGCAAAAACGCCCCGCTCTGAAGCGGCAATACCCGCCAGTACCTCGTCCAGCCCTTCCACCGCCCGGACCTCGGCCAACCGCCGCTTCGAATAATCATCGTCCCAGCACACCGCGGCCTCCCAAGCCGCCGACGCCTGCGCGGCGATGTCCAGCGCCTCGCCCTCCAGCCCGGCGGCGTTGTGTGGCAGGTCGAGATCGAGATCAGCCACATCGACATGTGCTTCGTCCCAGTCGATCAGGGCCACGCGATCGGCGGTCATCCGAATATTGCGCGGATTGGCATCGCCATGGATCACGGCCATTGGCCGTCCGGCGAGCCGCGCCCAGGCCGCCCGGCAGCGCGCCACGCCGTCTTGCGGCATGGCCAGGAGGTTGACCCGCGTCCCGGCATCGGCTTCGAGCAGATCGATGGAACAGCGCCAGCCGGGCCTTTGCGGCCAATCCGCCGTCAATCGGTGCACCTCGCGCAGCGTCTCGGCCACGAGCACCCAGTCGGCTGCGGTTTCGGGCGGGCCGCCCGGTAAGAATTTCATCACCACCAGACCATCAACGAACAGCCGGCCATCCGTGGTCGGGATCGGCACCGGCACATAGAGGCCATGCCGGTCGAGATGCTGCAGCAGTTCTGCTTCCCATGCGAGGTCCGCATCGCTCCGCGTCCCCAGCCGCCCGACGGCGATCTCGCCGTTGACCCACACGCTCCACACATCGTTGGCCACGCCGCCGGTTAGCTTTTCCAGCCGCACCGCGTCCTCGCCCCACTGCCGCAATGCCTCCCAGCCCATCACCCTACCCCTCGATCGTATCCTTCCGCATCTGGCTCGGCGTCATACCGTATGCCTTGCGAAAGTGCTCGTAGAACTGGGTCTGGCTGACGAACCCCGCCTGGAACGCCACATTGGCGACCGACAGGCTGCCGTCGAACAGCAGCGAGCGAGCGCGGATCAGGCGCATGCGCGTGACGAATTTCTGCACCGAGATATGCATCACCTTGGTGAAAAGGTTGGTGGCATAATTGGGGTGCAGGCCCACCACTTTGGCAATGTCCTCGGCGCTGAGCGGATCGGTGATGTTCTCCACGATATGGCGCACCATGCGCACCACGTAGCGCACCGGCGAGCCGGTGCGGGTGCGCGTGCCTGTCGTTTCCACCCAGGCCGGCAGCAGCGTGTCCCAGCCGGTGATGGCGGCGCGGCGGAACATGGTGCCGATCTCCGAGCGCACGATATCGGTGCGCAGGGCATTGCCGCTGCGATAGTCCTGGTGCCAGCGGTCCAGCGTCTCGAGCCCGATGCAGTCGGGATTGAGCTGGATGACGCCACCGCCCATCAATGTCTCGGTGAGGCGGCCGAGTTGCGGCATCTCAAGGAAGGCGTCCATCGGCAGGTAGATGTTGAGCTGGCGCCCATCCCCGATCTCGCTGAGGCCGACCGTCTGGTGCGGTATGCCGGCCCAGAAGGCCACCAGCCGGTCTGACCCCACCAGCACCGGCCCGCCGTCGAAGACATAGTCCATGCTGCCGCGCGTCAGCCAGTTGAACTCGATATGGCCGTGAACATGTGGCTGCGGCATGATCTGGGGCGCGAAGGAGCGGATGCCGAACCGACCAAAGGCCTTGCCCGAGGAATAAAAGCTCCGATCCGGCCGGGGTGTCGGCCGGGGAGCCTTGTCGCGCGCGCGGCGCGGTTGGACTGCGCTATCAACAATCATACCTATCCCGCCGATTTCTTAGAAAACCGGAATAAGTCTCTATCATCCCGGATTGTTTCAACAATGGCAAGGCGTAGGATTTTGGCCTGAGCACGGAATGAAACCGGAAGGGAGTGTCCGGTCGGCGGCAAGCAATGCCGTTCCGTTGCTATGGGAGGTTTTATGAGAAGACAAGCGATTGCCCTTGGCGGGGCAGGACTGATGCTGGGTGTGTCGCTGCTTGCGGTGCAGGCCCAGGAACTGACGGGCGAGCTTCCGGATCCGCCGGAATTCGCCGCCCAGAGCGAACCCAATTTCGTCAGCGTTACCGACATCCTCGAATTCAAGGCGCTGCCGGAATACCACGAACCCGATTGGGTCACCTCCAAATATGTCGAGGCCGGCACCCTGCCGCCCGTCGCCGAGCGTCTCCCCGCGGAGCCCATGGTCTACAAGAGCGGGGACATGCCCGACGGAATCGGCGTCTACGGCGACACCCTGCGTCATGTGATTGGCGGACGTCCGGAAGGCTGGAACTATATCGGCGGCCAGTCCCAGGGCTGGGGCGGCATCGATATCGGCCTTTCCGAGTGCCTGACGCGCACTGGCCCGCTGTTTCAGGTCAAGGCCGACGAACTCGAACCACTCCCCAACCTGGCCAAAAGCTGGGAATGGTCGGAAGACGGTCACGAGCTAACCATGCACCTGATCGAAGGCGCCAAGTGGTCTGACGGCGACCCCTTCGACGCCGAAGACGTCATGTTCTATTGGGAAGACAACGTCCAGGATTCCAATGTCAGCGCGGTCCCATCGGGCACTGGTACGCCGGAACGGTTTGGTGTCGGCACCACGCTCGAAGCGCTTGATCCCTACACCATCAAGTGGACCTTCGAGGAAGTCCGCCCGACCCAGTACCTCTATGCGATGGCATACGATTCTTTCTGCCCCGGCCCGAGCCATATCCTTAAGCCGGAGCACCCCAAATACAACGCCGACAATTCCTACGAAGAATACAAGAACGCCTTCCCGCCGGAATACATGAACATCCCGGTGATGGGTGCCTGGGTGCCGGTCGAATACCGTGCCGACGATATTATCGTCATGCGCCGCAACGCCTATTACTGGAAGGTCGACGAGAACGGCAACCAGCTTCCCTACCTCAATGAACTGCACTATCGCCTCAGCACCTGGGCCGATCGTGACGTTCAGGCCGTAGCCGGCTCGGGCGACTTCTCCAACCTCGAACAGGCCGAAAGCTATGTCGAGGCACTGCGTCGCTCGGCCGACGAAAGCGCACCCGCCCGTCTGCAGTTCGGTGCCCGTACCATCGGCTATGCCCTGCGCATGAACCTTTCGGCCAATGGCTGGGGTGAACCCGATGAACGCGCCCAGGCTGTGCGCGAACTCAACCGTGATCTCGATTTCCGCAAGGCAATCTCGATCGCCACCGATCGGCAGCGCCTGGGTGAATCACTGGTCCGCGGTCCGTTTACTGCCATCTACCCGGGCGGCCTCTATGCCGGCACGACGTATTACGACAAGGCTTCGACGGTGTACTATCCGTACAATATCGAAGCCGCCAATGCCCTGCTCGATGGTCTCGGCCTGACCGATACCGATGGCAACGGCATCCGCAACTTCCCGGCCGACCAGGCCGGTGGCGCGGACGTCGAAATAACCCTCTTGGCCAATACCGACTACGGCACCGATACCAACCTTGCCGAAGGTGTCATTGCCCAGATGGAGCCGCTTGGCATCCGCGTGATCGCCAACTTCCAGACGGGTACGGCCCGCGACGACATGGCCCAGTCCGGCCAGTTCGACTGGCATGTGGAGCGCCAGGGCGCCGAAATGGTCTCCGTGGTCCAGGGCACGACCGCACTGGCTCCCACCGGTCCGCGGACTCATCCTTTCCATAAGGCGGGAACAGATGGCACAGTCGATTTGCTGCCCTTCGAACAGGAACTCGTCGACACCGTCAACGCATTCATCGCTACCAGCGACAATGCGGAACGTACTGAACTGATGAAGCAGTATCAGCGCATCTTCACCGAGAACGTGTATTCGGTCGGCTTGACCCAGTATCCCGGCGCGCTGATCATCAACAAGCGCTTTGCCAATATCCCGGCCGGCGCCCCGATCTTCATGTTCAACTGGGCAGAAGACAACATCATCCGCGAGCGTGTCTTCGTGCCTGCCGATGCTCAGGGCGATTACGAACTGCATCCCGAGACCCTGCCGGGCGCACCCGGCTCGGCCGGCCCGGTGTGATCGCAATCTAGCGTAACGAACTCCGGCAGGGGGATCCGTCCCCCTGCCCTCAACTGAAAGGCTTGCGGCCATGCTCCGATTTTTGACCATGCGCGTCCTTGGCGCGATCCCCCTGCTGATCCTGCTCAGCATCGTGACCTTCGCCATCATCCAGGCCCCGCCAGGAGACTACGGCGACTACATCCGGGCGATGGCGGTCAATCAGGGCGGCGCGACCTTCGAGCAAGCCGACATCCAGGCCAACCTCTACCGTGAGGCTCACGGGCTGAACGATCCGATGATCGTGCAATATTTCCGCTGGCTCACCGGTATCGTCACCCGGTTCGACTTCGGTCACTCGTTTTATTACAACAAGGAAGTCGGCCAGGTCGTCGCCGAGCGCCTCCCCGCCACCATCGCCTTGGCGCTGGTGTGCCACATCCTTGCATCTCTGCTCGGCATCGGCTTAGGCATCATCGCAGCGACGCGGCAGTATTCCTGGGTCGATACCGGCCTTGGCATCATCTCTTTCCTCGGCATGACCATCCCGCGGTTCCTGCTCGCGATCATCATCCTCTACGTGCTCGTCTTCCGCATGAATGTCAGCGAGGTGGGCATGTTCTTCTCCGCCCGTTATGGCGGCGCGCCCTGGAGCTGGGACAAGTTCGTCAACCTGATGACCCACATCTGGCCGGTCATCTTCATCGCCACCTTCGGCGGCCTCGCCTACAACATGCGCGTGATGCGAGCGAACCTGCTCGACGTGCTCAACAGTCAATATGTCGAGACCGCGCGGGCCAAGGGCCTGCCCGAAAGCGCCGTGATCATGAAACATGCGGTGCCCAATGCGCTGCATCCCCTGGTCGCCTATCAGGGCGTCGTGCTGCCCTACATGCTGACGGGCGAAATCGAAGTGGCCATCGTCTTCGGCCTGGCCACGGTTGGCCCGGCCATCGTTGGCTCGATGGGCGTTGGCGACGTCTATGTCACCGCCACCTTCATGCTGGTGCTGGCCGCCACGCTGATCATCGGCAACATCATTTCCGACATGCTGCTGGTGGCACTTGATCCCCGCGTGCGGCTCGGGGGAGGCAACGAATGAGCAAGATCGATACCCACGCCTCCATCCCCCTGCCCACCGACGTCAGCGGCGGCCCAATGCCGACACCGGCCCAAGAGGCCGATGTTGCGCCGTCGCCTGTGCTGACCCGCTTCGGCAGCGGCAACGAGGGCTATGCCACCCTGGTCTGGCGCCGCTTCAAGCGCTCCCCCATGGGCATGATCGGCCTCATCCTGGTCGCGATGATGCTGGTGATTTCCGTCTTCGCCGATTTCTTTGCGCCGATGGACCCCAAGCAGGCCAACCTGCCCTTCGCGCCACCCGACGTCATCGCCTTCGAGGACCCGGACGGCAATTTCAGCCTCATCCCCTATGTCTATCCCGTCGGCGATACGGGTGAGTTCGATCTCGTCACCTTCCAGCCGCTGACCGGGCTGATCAAGGACAACCCCACCCCGACCGGCTTCTTCGTCACCGGCCATTCCTATCAGCTGCTCTGGTTCATCCCGACCAATATCCACTTCTTCGGCTCGACCGATGGCCGCCCGATCCAGTTGCTGGGCACCGACAAGTTCGGACGCGACATCCTCTCGCGCGGTATCATCGGTTCGCGCATCTCCCTGATGATTGCGCTGGCAGTCGTCACCATAACCACCATCGTCGGCACGCTGGTGGGCATCACCTCCGGCTATATCGGCGGGCGGCTGGATAGTTGGGTGCAGCGTTTCGTCGACTTCGTCCTCGCCTTCCCGCAATTGCCGCTCTATCTGGCCCTCACCTCGCTAATCCCGGTCACCGCGCCCTCCAACGTCTTCCTCACCTTCGTCATCGTCGTCATGGCGGTGCTGGGCTGGGCGCAGCTGAGCCGTGAAGTGCGCTCCAAGACCCTGTCACTGGCCCGCATCGAATATGTGCGCGCCGCCATCGCGGTCGGGGCAACCGACAGCCGCATCATCACCCGGCACATCCTGCCCAATGTGCTCAGCCACATTATCGTGGCGATCACCCTGGCTATTCCCAGCGTGGTGCTGCTTGAGAGCTTTCTCGGCTTCCTCGGCTTTGCCGTGAAACCACCGCTGATCTCCTGGGGCCTGATGCTGCAGGATACCGGCACCTTCTCGGTGATCGGCTCCTATCCCTGGATTCTCAGCCCAGTCATCTTCGTGCTGATCACCGTCTTCGCCTTCAACGCGCTGGGCGACGGTCTGCGCGACGCCATCGACCCCTATTGAGGAACAGGCCATGACCGAACCCAGCTACACGCCTGTTTCCGATATACGTCACGACCTTGGCAGCCACGGCCGCGAACTGATCCTTGATGCCCGCAATATCGGCGTCGACTTCAAGGTCGAGGGCGGCACGGTCAATGCCGTGCGCGACGTCTCCTTCCAGTTGCACAGGGGCGAGACCATTGCGCTGGTCGGAGAAAGCGGATCGGGTAAATCCGTGACTGCCCGGACGTTGATGAAGCTGCTGACCAAGCGGGCTACTATTCTGCCGGAGACGCAGATCACGCTTTCGGGCCAGAACATCGTGACCATGGGCGACCGCGATATGCGCAAGCTCCGCGGCAACGACATCGCCATGATCTTCCAGGAGCCGATGAGCTCGCTGAACCCGGTCTATACGATCGGCCAGCAGATCTGCGAGGTGCTGCATCTGCACAACCGCATGAGCCGCAAGGAGGCCATGACCAAGGCCGAGGCGCTGCTCGAAGAAGTGCAGATTCCCGAACCCCGGGCGCGACTGAACAACTATCCGCATCAGCTATCGGGCGGGCAGCGCCAGCGCGTGATGATCGCCATGGCGCTCGCCAACCGGCCCGACGTGCTGATCGCCGACGAGCCGACCACTGCCCTCGACGTAACGGTGCAGGCGCAGATCCTCAACCTGATCAAGGATCTCAAGGACAAGTACGGCATGGCGGTGATCCTGATCACCCATGACCTGACCGTGGTCCGCCAGTTCAGCGAATATGTCTATGTGATGCAGAATGGGCGGGTGCAGGAGCACAACGCCACCGAGGCCCTGTTTGCCAATCCGCAGCATGCCTATACCAAGCACCTGCTTGCCTCCGAACCCAAGGGCACAGCGCTGCCGCTGACCGAGGGCGCGCATGAGACGGTGCTCGAGGGCAAGGAGGTCAAGGTCAGCTTCACCCTCAAGCGGGGCGGCTTCTTCAAGCCGGACTTCTTCGAGCTCAAGGCGGTCGACAATCTCGACATCAAGCTGATGCGGCACGAAACCCTCGGCATCGTGGGGGAATCGGGCTCGGGCAAGACCACGTTCGGTCAGGCGCTGATCCGCCTGATCGGCAATCAGGGCGGGCAGATCTTCTTCGATGGCGAGCCGATCCACGACAAGGACCGCGCCGCCATGCGCCCGCTCCGCAGCCGCATGCAGATCGTGTTCCAGGACCCGTTTGCCAGCCTCAATCCACGCATGTCGATCCGCCAGATCATCGAGGAAGGGCTGATCGTCAACCAGATCGGCGCCAACCGAACCGAGCGCGGCGACCGCGTACGCCAGGCGCTGCGCGACGCCGGCATGCCCGACACCATCCTCAACCGCTTCCCGCATGAATTCTCGGGCGGCCAGCGCCAGCGCATCGCCATTGCCCGCGCCATTGCGCTGGAGCCCGAATTCATCCTGCTCGACGAGCCGACCTCGGCTCTCGACCTGTCGGTGCAGGCCCAGATCATTGACCTGCTGCGCAAGCTGCAGGACGAGAAGGGCCTCTCCTACCTCTTCATCAGCCACGACCTCAAAGTCGTTCGCGCCCTCTGCCATCGCGTCATGGTGATGCAGTATGGCAAGATCGTCGAACAGGGGCCCGTGGCCGAAGTCCTCACCAATCCTCAAACCGAATATACGGCCCGGCTCGTCCGCGCCGCATTCGAAATAGCCGCCTAGCTGGAGCATTCATTTATGGCAAATCCCAAAATCACCTTTATCGGCGCCGGCTCGGCGGTGTTCATGAAGAACATCGTCGGCGACATTCTGCAGCGCCCCGCACTGGCCGGCGCCACCATCCGCCTGATGGACATCAACCCCACACGGCTGGAAGAGAGCGAAATCATCGCCAAAAAGCTGATCGCCACGCTCGGCGCTCCGGCCACGGTTGAGACCTTTTCCAACCAGCGCCAGGCGCTAGACGGCACCAATTTCGTCGTCGTCTGCTTCCAGATCGGCGGCTTCGAGCCCTCGACGGTCATCGATTTCGACGTGCCCAAGAAGTACAATCTGCGCCAGACCATTGCCGACACGCTGGGCGTTGGCGGCATCATGCGCGGCCTCCGTACGGTGCCGCATCTGTGGAGCATCTGCGAAGACATGCTGCAGGTCGCGCCCGACGCGATCATGCTGCAATACGTCAATCCAATGGCCATCAACACCTGGGCCATCTCCGAAAAATACCCGACCATCAAGCAGGTCGGCCTCTGCCATTCGGTGCAGGGCACGGCCATGGAACTGGCCCATGACCTCGACATTCCCTACGAGGAAATCCGCTACCGCTCGGCCGGCATCAACCACATGGCCTTCTACCTCAAGTTCGAGCATCGCCAGCCCGACGGCAGTTACAAGGATCTCTATCCGGACCTCGTCCGCGCCTATCTCGAAGGCCGTGCGCCCAAGCCGACCTGGAACCCGCGCTGCCCCAACAAGGTGCGTTACGAGATGCTGACGCGGCTCGGCTATTTCGTCACCGAGAGCTCGGAACACTTCGCCGAATACACGCCCTACTTCATCAAGGAAGGCCGCGAGGACATCATCGAGAAGTTCGGTATTCCGCTCGATGAATATCCCAAGCGCTGCGTCGAGCAGATCGCCAACTGGAAGAAGACTTCCGAGGATTACCGCAAGGCCGATCGCATCGAGGTCAAGCAATCCAAGGAATATGCCAGCTCCATCGTCAACTCGGTCTGGACCGGCGAGCCTTCGGTGATCTACGGCAATCTGCGCAACAATGGCGTCATCACCAGCCTGCCCTACAACGCGGCGGTCGAAGTGCCATGTCTGGTCGACGATAACGGGTTGCAGCCGACCTTTATCGGCGAACTACCAGTTCAGCTCACCGCGCTGATCCGCACCAATATCAACGTGCAAGAACTGACCGTGCGCGCGCTGGTGGAAGAAAACCGCGAGCACATCTACCACGCCGCGATGCTGGACCCCCACACCGCCGCGGAGCTGGATCTGGAGCAGATATGGAACCTCGTCGACGATCTGACCGAGGCCCATGGCAGCATGCTGCCTGAATGGGCCCGCGGCTCCCGGAAGCAGCGCGTGGCATAGTTCCGCGCACAGTTCTCCCTGCCTCCGGGCGGGCCAGCCCTTGCAAATGTGATTGGCTGCCCGCCCGGAGTTTAACCATGCGTTAACCATACGAGGCCACGCTGACCTGGCGCTGAAAGAAGCCTTTGGGGGCTCAGAAAGCGACCATAATGTATGATCTTGACCAATATTTTTTTGAGCCCGACCCGCACGCGACCGAAGCACTCGTCGGATTGCCAGTGGCAGAGGTTGAGCGTGATCTGATCCTGGCAACCCTGCGGCATACCGAAGGAAACCGCACCCATGCGGCCAATATCCTGGGCATTTCGATCAGGACCATGCGCAACAAGCTGCGGGAATATGCCGAGAATGGCGTGGCGATACCCGCCAACTTGCCACACGACGTGGCTTGAGGCCTGCCATCATGGCGGGCCTACCCCTCCGCCTTAGCTCCAGCTCTGCGCAGTCTGCACCACCAGCAATGTGGCAAAGACCGCCAGCGCAATGGCAGTAATCCGCTCCACCCGCGACGATGTCAGTAGCCCCCCGGACGACCGCGCCGCGGCCGTGCCCAACGCCATCCAGCCGACGGCAGTGCCAATTGCCAGCAGAGCGAACAGGCCCAGATAGGGCAATCGCGCCAGAAAGCCCAGGTGGGGAAAGATGGCGAAGGCGAAGACCAGCGCCTTGGGATTGACCAGCGTCGTCGTAAAGACCCGGCCCAGCGTAATCCCCCGCCGCACCAAGTCGGCATGGCCGGCATTGGCCCAGAGCTTCCACGCCGACCAAAGCAGAAAGGCTGCCGCCACCAGCTTGGCAATTGCCGGCACCAGGGGCTGTCCGGCCGGCGCGGCGCCCACCAACTCGGTCCAGACCGTTATGGCGATGAAATAGCCGCCCAGTTCCCCCGCAAGGAGCGACAACGAGCGAATGACGCCACGCTGCGCGCCCGAGGCTGCCATCAGCGTATTGGTGGGGCCCGGCGTGGCCAGCAAAGCCAGCACGGCGAGGACGAAGGGCAGCAGCTCACTCATGGGGTCGTACTAGCAAGAAAATGGGCAGGCATACTACTGCCCGCCCGAAATCATGTCGTAGCTGCGGAGACTTAGTGGTGGCCGCCAACCACTTCGCGCAGCTCTTCCACCGAACGAACCTTCTTGCGCGCCGCGCCATCCCAATCGCTGGTCTTGACCGTCGATTTGGCGACGCGTTCCCGCGCTGCCGGCACGGCGTCGGCATATTGTGGCAGCCATTGGGCCTGCGCCACCACCATCTCGTCCACCATGGCCCAGACTTCGTCGGGGGTGCAGATGGCGCCGACCAACGGATCGTGCAGCACGGCAAGTTTGAGGGTGTCGATATTGCCCGTCATCGCGGCCTCTACCGACAGGCGTTGCACCGAGACCGACACCGAACAGGTGGCCGCGCAGGCGGTCGGCAGGGTGATGCCCTCGATCATGTTGATGCCGAAGCGGTCGACATAGCCGGGGCTCTCAATGATCGCATCATCGGGCAAATTGGTGATGATGCCATTGTTGCGGCGGTTGAAATGGCCCCGATAGACCCGGCCGGTTTCCATCGCCTCGATGATGTGGCTGGCGTGCTCGCTGGTCCGCTTGTGTTCGCTGAGCGGCTTGTTGGCCTGCTCCTTGAACATCGGAAAATCGGTCTCGAACCAGTTGCGGCGCTCGGTCGAGTACCGCAGATAGCCGCCGGTTTCGCCGTGAATCCAGTCGCTCATGTCGATCCAGCGGCCGATCTCTTCGGGGCGCTTGCGATACCAGGGCAGGTATTCCGAAAGGTGGCCGTTGGACTCGGTGGAATAGACCCCGAAGCGCTTCAACACGTCGATGCGCACCTTCTCCTGCTTGGAATAGGTCGGATGCGCCTCGAAGCCCGCGATCAGTTCGTCGGCTTCGATCTTCCGGCCCTTGGCGCGGATGTCGATATACCAGGTCTGGTGGTTGATCCCGGCGCAGACATAGTCGAGTTCGTCATCGGTCACGCCCAGCACATTGGCGATCTGGTGCGCGCCGTGCTGCACGCCATGACAGAGGCCGACGACATTGACGCCGCCATACATTTCGGCAGCCCAGGTGTTCATCGCCATGGGGTTGGCATAGTTGAGGAACAGCGCGCCGGGCTCGGCTACTTCCCTGATATCCTTGCAGAAATCGAGGATGACCGGGATGTTGCGCTGACCATAAAGAATGCCGCCGGCGCAGATGGTGTCGCCCACGCACTGGTCAACGCCATAGCGCAGCGGGATCGAGATATCGGTCGAAAAGGCCTCGAGGCCCCCGACGCGAACGCAGCTCATGATGTAGCGCGCGCCGGTGATGGCGGCGCGGCGGTCGGTAGTGGCGGTGACCCTGGCGGGCAGCTTGTTGACCGAGACGATGGTCTCGATGACCTGCTTCACCATGTCCAGGTTATGCGGGTTGATGTCGGTGAGCGCGAACTCGCAACCGACGAATTCCGGAACCTTGAGCAGGTCCGAAATCAGCGTCTTGGTGAAGCCGATCGAACCAGCGCCGATGACTGTGACTTTGAATGACATATCGATCCTCCAACCAGCACCTTCTGCCAGCATGCTTGCACTTTGCTAGCCTTTTGCTGCCACAAAGTGCTAGAGAAAGGTTGTGCCAATCAGGGTAATCTTGTGCTCTCCGACCTGCTCAACCACGGCCACGACGTTCGCGTTCTGACGCTACCCAAGAGCGCGACGCCGCTCCATTGCATGGCGATCAGTGCCGGATATGAACAGCGGATGAACGAAGTCTATTCGTGGGATGGACTGCAACGCGGCACGGCGCCCTTTCTGGTCATCCAGCACACCATTGTCGGCGAGGGTCGGCTCGACTTTGCCGGGGTGCAGCATCGGCTGGTACCGGGCCAGACCATGGTGCTCTCCATGCCCCATGCCCATCGCTACTGGCTGGAGCGCGGCGGACACTGGGAATATTTCTGGATGGTGCTGAACGGCCGAGAGGCGCTCCGACTGGCGCGGGAACTCATCGATGCTACGGGGCCGGTGATGCGCTTGCCTGCGGACGTGCTCGACCGCATCGCCAATGCCTGCCTGACGCTGATCGAGCAGGCCGACATCACTCCAGGGGAAGTCTCGACCGCGGCCTATGCCGCCATGGCGGCTTTGCATGATGGCGTGTTCGGCACCAGCGCCGCGCCCGAACAGCGCCTGCCGGCCGCCATTGCCCGCGTCATGACCCATGTCGAGACCAATCTGGGCCAGCCCCTGCAGGTGGAACGGCTGGCCCGCCTTGCCGAGATGAGCCGGGGTCACTTCGTACGCCAGTTCAGCGCCGCGGTTGGCACGCCTCCCTCCGATTTCGTGCTGGAACGACGCATTGAGCGCATCGAGCGCTTGCTGCTGGCCACCGACATGAGCGTCGTCGCCATCGCCCGAGCCACCGGCTTTGCCGACGCCAACTACCTGGCCAAGGCGTTCCGGCGCAAGCGGGGCGTGGCGCCGTTGGAATTTCGCGCAAGCGCGCGCCTGGCGGCGGGGACGTGAGGCAAAACCGGGTTGCCATCTTCGACCAAAAGGGGCAAAACGACGGTTGACGTATAGGGCAACGCCATGACCAATCCTGTCACCAAAGATCGCCGCCATTTCGAGGACCTTGCGGTCGGCGAAGTCACCGATCTGGGCCACATCACCGTGAGCAAGGAGATGATCATCACCTTCGCGCGCGAATTCGACCCCTTTCCATTCCATCTCGACGAAGCGGCGGCCAAGGCGAGCCTGC
This sequence comes from Devosia sp., assembly GCF_036676215.1. GTDB lineage: Bacteria > Pseudomonadota > Alphaproteobacteria > Rhizobiales > Devosiaceae > Devosia. The sequence continues at coordinate 48,580 of NZ_JAKFDJ010000075.1, forward strand.
TGGGCGGGCTGGCCTCGAGCGGCTGGCAGACCGGGGCGCTGAGCCTGCGCATGCTGGTCGACAGCTTCCTCGGCAAGCTCGCCTCGGCCGGCGGGCTCGGCTTTTCCGATCTCAAGTGGAAGAACCCGGTCATGGTGGGCGACACCATCGGCGGCACGGTGACCATTGCCGAACTGCGCCGCTCCGGCAGCCATCCGCAATGGGGCATCATGACCCTCGACTTCGACGTGCGGAACCAGAAGAACGCACCCGTCCTCAGCATGCGGCTGGCCAACCTGATCGATACGCGCGAGCCGGGAGCGCCCACATGACCCGCTGGTTCGAAGATATCGTTATCGACGAGGTGTTCCCGCTCGGCAGCCATACCTTTTCGGCCGACGAGATCGTCCGCTTCGCCGCGCTCTATGACCCGCAATATTTTCACGTCGACGCCGCGGCCGCCCAGCACAGCCAGTTTGGCGGGGTGGTCGCCAGTGGCTGGCATACGGTCTGCGTCGGTCACCGCAAGATGGTGGACGCCCTGTTTGCCGAGGAAGAGCGCCTGCTGGGCCTGGGCAAGGAGCCGGGCGTTTCCGGCCCCTCCCCCGGCGTCAATTCCATGGTGTTCAAGGCGCCTGTCCGCCCCGGCGACACGGTGAACTATGAATTGGTAGTGACCGACAAGCGCGCATCCAACTCCATTCCTGGCTGGGGCCTGCTGTTCAACCGGCTGACTGCCACCAACCAGCACGGCGAGCTGGTCTATCGCGCCGAGCTGGTCGGGTTCTCGAAGCTCCGCGACTACACCATGCCGCTCAAGCTCAGACTGTTGCTCGCACTCACCAGAGTGCCGCTGATCGGCCCCTTGCTCAAGCGCGCCTCTTGAAAGCATTTCCGCGCACCGGCACTCTCTGCCCCATGCGCCGAATCGCCCTCACAGCCGCCCTCACCGTCTTGTCCGCTACCCCGGCCATGGCCCAGAATTTCGTGGGCAACTGGGCCTGTCGCGACGCCACCACCGCCAAGGCGGGCATCCTGACCATCTATGGCGAGGTCTATGGCTTTGCCTCGACCGTCGTGGGCGATGCCAGCTCGGGCACCGGCACCATAACCGTCTATGAGGACGGCGTCGGTTTCAACGATGGCGGGCTCAAGACGGCGCACAGTATGAGGTCCGGCCGCGTCATTCCTGATCCCACCTATGGCACCGCCATTCAGTTGGAGACGGCCGAAGCCATCGTCATGCTCTGCACGCCGCGCTAGCAAATTGCCCCCTCAACAGGCAGTGCCCAGTCTTGCCGCATTTGCGAGCTATCCGGTCAGGACTTCAGAAGAAGGAGACCACTATGGGCAAGATCAACGAGATCGTATTCGACTGTGACAAGCCGGCCAGACTGGCCCAGTTCTGGGCCGGCCTGCTCGATGGCTACGCGGTGCGCGACTATGACGAGGCCGAGATCGCCCGGCTCGCGGCGCTGGGCCTGACGCCGGACACCGACCCGACGGTCATGGTCGATGGCCCCGGGCCTTCCATATGCTTCCAGAATGTCGACGGCCGCCGCTACGACAACAATCGCGTCCATTTCGACGTCGAGGTCAGCGACCGCAGCAGCGCCGTCGAGCGGCTCAAGCAGGCTGGCGCCGAGACCGTGCGCGTCCTGCCCACCTATACGGTGATGCGCGACCCCGAAGGCAACCAGTTCTGCCTGGTCGATGCCCGTGAGGCGATGGCGGCCTGAAACTCCGTGCAGGCCTGTTCAAGCTTGCTGACAGGCTCTGTCAGCACGGTCCGCCATGGTTGAAACACCAGAACGGAGTTCCACCATGTCCCTCACCGCCTCTTGCCATTGCGGCGCCACCCGGATCGAGCTGCCGCACCTGCCGACACACGCCAAGGAGTGCAATTGCAGCTATTGCGCCCGCACCGGCGCGGTCTGGGGCTATTACAACGTCGATGAGATCGAGCTTTTGTCCAATGCCGGGGAGAAGACTTACTCGGCCAGCGACGGCATCAACCTGCACCATTTCTGCGGCAATTGCGGCATGCAGACCTGGGGCGACTCGCCGGACTGGGCCTCGATGTACAACAATGACGGCACCCCCAAGAACGGCGATCCCAACGCCATGCCCACCAGCCGCATCTACGCGGTCAATCTGCGGCTGATCGACGATCTGGACTGGTCAAAGGTGGCGGTGGAAAAGGTGGATGGGCGGAATAGCTGGTAGGTCCGGCCGCCCTCAGTGTCCCTCGAACGAGATCAGCGACATGACGTCGACGCCTTCGGCCTTGAGCTTGGCAGCGCCGCCCAGGTCCGGCAGGTCGATGACGAAGGCTGCCTTGGTGATGGTAGCGCCGGTGCGGCGCAGCAGACCAACCGCCGCGATGGCGGTGCCGCCCGTGGCGATGAGATCGTCGATCAGCAGCACTGTATGGCGGGCGTCGAGCACATCGGCATGAATCTCGATGGTGTCGACGCCATATTCTAGTGCGTAATTCTGCCCAATGGTTTCCCCCGGCAGCTTGCCCTTCTTGCGGATCGGCAGGAAGCCGACGCCCAGCGCGATGGCGACACCGGCCCCGAAGATGAAGCCGCGCGCCTCGATGCCGGCGACATGGGTAATGCCCTGCCCGCGGAAATCCTGGGCGATCCGCTCAATGCTCTGCTTGAACCCCTCGGGGTGCTCGATCAGCGTAGTGATGTCACGAAACAGGATACCCTTCTTGGGATAGTCCGGAATCGTGCGCACGAGGGCCTTGAGGTCGAGCGGCATGGCAAACCTGTGTGAGGGGAAGAGAGGGTTCAGCGCGTCCCGCGGCCGACGAGATGCCGGGCAATCACGCCAGCATTGTAGGCCGCCGACCGGGTGACGGCGATCGCCGTCTCACGCGCTTTGGGATTGGAAGCTACGGCATTGATGCCGGCACGAACCGCGGGATGCCGGCTCATGGTGATGGCGGCGCCGACAACAGTCACTGCAATGCGGATGGCGGACATGTCGGCTCCCTCGGCAGCTGATTTGCGTCCGTCGAATATTGCGGTGTGCGGATCGAATGGCAAGGGCCTGAAGCGCACGTGATGCAAAAGAGAAAGAGCCCGCAAAGGGCCCTTTCGGATTGAGTATCTGGAACCGCCGGGCCCTGGGAGCATAGCTCTTCGGGCCTGATCGCTTGAAAACGCGCCACTGGCGCGTTTTCACCGCCGCAGGCGGTCAGCGATCAGTGCTCGATGCCAGCCCAGATCTTGCGCTTGGTGGCATACATCAGGCCAGCAAACACCACGAGGAACAGCAGCACGACGAAACCGGTCTGCTTGCGTCCGGCCAGGTGAGGCTCGGCCATCCACATCATGAAGGCAGCAACGTCCGTGGCATATTGCTCGACCGTCAGCGGCACCTCGGTTTCGCCCTCGGCGACCGCATAGGTGATCAGCCCATCCTGCAGCGGAGGCGCCATGCCGATGGCATGACCCGGGAAGAAGTCGTTGTAATACTTGCCCTCGGCGAGTTCGAACTCTTCCGGGGCTTCATCGTGATAGCCGTTGAGCAGCGCGTGGATATAGTCCGGGCCGCCTTCCGAATAGCCGGTGAAGTAGTTGAAGACCCAGAACGGGAAGGCGTCGGTAACGCCGCGGGCCTTGGCCAGCACCGAGAAATCGGGGGGCAGCGCGCCGCCATTGGCGTCACGGGCATCCCGCTCGGTGGCAAAGGGCGACGGCCAGCGGTCGGCCGGAACGGCCGTACGGACACCACCTTCTGCCGCCGCGTCGGCAACCTCATACTCGGTCGCAAGCGCCTTGACCTGCTCCTCGGAGAAACCCGGACCGCCTGCTTCCGCCAGGTTGCGGAAGGCGATCAGCCGGGCGCCGTGGCAGCTCGAGCAAACTTCGCGATAGACCTGAAAGCCGCGCTGCAGCTGGTTCTGGTCATAGGTGCCGAAAATGCCGGCAAAGCTCCAGCCCTGCTTTTCGATATGCGGCGTCGAATGATCCTGCGCGAGGGCAGGAGCAGCGATACCGGCAAGCAGCGCCAGTGCGGCGAGGATGGTCTTGATGTTCATCATGGTTCCTTCCCCTTCCCTTACGCGTGCGACTTGCTCAGCACGCTTTCCGAGATGCTGGTCGGCAACGGCCGGGGCGTCTCGATGCGGCTGAGGAGCGGCAGAACGACGAGGAAGTGGATGAAGTAGTAGGCGGTGCAGATCTTGGCGAGAACCACGTAGATGCCTTCGGCCGGTGCGGCACCCAGATAGGTCAGCGCCACGAAGTTGACCACGAACAGCCAGTAGAACCACTTGAACATCGGGCGGAAATTGCCCGAACGAACCTTGGACGTATCCAGCCAGGGCAGGAAGAACAGGATGACGATCGAGCCGCCGAAGAAGATCACGCCACCGAGTTTGGAGTCGATGAACATGATGTTGAAGTCGATGGCGCGCAGGATCGCGTAGAATGGCAGGAAGTACCATTCAGGCACGATATGGGCCGGGGTCACAGTGCTGCTGAACTGGATGTAATTGTCCGGATGCCCCAGGATATCCGGCGCGAAGAACGCGAACCAGACGAAGGGGATCAGGAACAGCACCATGCCGAACGCGTCCTTCATCGTGTAGTACGGATGGAAGGGCAAGGTATCGCGGCTGTCCTTGACGTCGACGCCGGCCGGGTTGTTGTTGCCCGGCACATGCAGCGCCCAGATATGCAGCACCACCACGGCGGCGATGACGAAAGGCAGCAGATAGTGCAGCGAGAAGAAGCGGTTCAGCGTGGGATTGCCCACCGAGAAGCCGCCTCGCAGCAATTCGAGCAGCGGCGTGCCGATGACTGGGATGGCCGCGAAGATATTGGTGATAACAGTGGCAGCCCAGCCCGACATCTGGCCCCAGGGCAGCACATAGCCCATGAAGGCGGTCGCCATCATCAGCACGAAGATCAGCACGCCCAGGATCCACAGGATCTCGCGGGGCGCCTTGTAGGAGCCGAAATACATGCCGCGGAAGATGTGGATATAGACGGCGGCGAAGAACATCGAGGCGCCCACGGCGTGGAACGACTGGATCATGCGGCCGCCATTGACGTCGCGGCGAATGTGCTCGACCGAGTCAAAGGCCATCGAAACGTGAGGCGTATAGTGCATCGCCAGGATCACGCCGGTGACGATCTGGATACCCAGGCACATCACCAGGATCGCGCCGAAGGTCCACCAGTAGTTGAGGTTCTTCGGCGTGGGGAAATCCATCAGGTGCTCTTTGGAGAACCGGATGATCGGCAGGCGGTCATCGAGCCATTTCTCGACGCCGTTGCCGGGTGTGTAAGTTGAATGTTCTGACATCGGGAAAGCCCCCACTAACCGATCTGGACCAGCGTATCGCTGAGGAATTCATAAGGCGGCAGCACCAGATTGCTGGGTGCGGGGCCTTTGCGGATACGGCCGGCGGTATCGTAGTGCGAGCCATGGCATGGGCAGAACCAGCCATCGAAGTCGCCCGATTCGCCCACCGGCACGCAGCCGAGGTGAGTGCAGTTGGCGATCATGATCAGCCACTGTTCGTGGCCTTCCTTGGTGCGCTGCTCGTCGGTCGCGGGATCCTTGAGGTCGCTCAGCGGCACCGCCCTGGCTTCCTCGATCTCGGCCGGGGTGCGATGTCGCACGAAGACCGGCAGGCCGCGCCACATGATGGTGACCGACTGGCCCTCGGGAATGGCGGAAATATCGAATTCGATGCTGGCCAGCGCCAGCGTCGAGGCATCGGGGTTCATCTGGTTGATCAGCGGCCAGACGGTGGCGGCGGCGCCGACAGCGGCCACCGAACCCGTCGCGACAAAGATGAAATCCCGCCGCGTTGTTGAATGTTGAGCTTGCGTGGCCAAGGTCCGTATCCCCGTACAATCACATCAGACGCGGCCGGCGCGGCAAACCATTTCCCACCTAGGCGGAATCAGCAGCCGTCCGCCCTCAAGCGGCCCGTCAGTGGCGGTTCTTTTTGCACTGTCATAGGAACTTGTCCAGAGTGCCCACGAGTGACACCGGTGAAGTGCGACACTATACCCGGCCCGCTCGCCGCCACGGCCTGCCGCACCCGCCTACAGACGCCTTCAAATGAATGGAAATCCGACATGCCGGTCGACCTCGCCCTCTATCAACCCGACATTGCCAACAATACCGGCACCCTGATCCGGCTCGGAGCCTGCCTGGGCACCACGATCCACCTCATTCACCCCACCGGCTTCCCCTTTTCTGCCAAGTCGCTCGCCCGCGCCGGGCTGGACTATGTCGACCATGCCAGCGTGCAGGAGCATGTCAGCTGGAGCCAATTCGACGCCTGGCGGCGCGAGGCCGGGCGCCGGCTGGTGCTGCTGACGACCAAGGCGGAGACCTCGGCTTATGACGTGGCCTACCAGCCCGAGGACATCCTGATGGTGGGCCGTGAAAGCGCCGGTGTGCCGGACGCGGTGGCCGATGCCGCGGATCTGCGCATCCGCATTCCGATGCGCGCGGGTTTGCGTTCGATCAATGTTGCCTTGGCGGCGACACTTATCCTGGGCGAAGCAAAAAGGCAGACGGACGGGTTTACAGGGCTCACATGACGGTTCATTTCACGGATACCATGACACTCCCCGACGACATCGACGACAAGAAGACCACCGCCCAAGCCTGGTTCCGCGCTTTGCGCGACCGGATCATTGCGGCATTCGAGAGCATCGAGGCCGATGTGAGCGGCCCCAATGCGCATATGCCGGCGGGCAAGTTCGAGATCACGCCCTGGGACCGGGCCGCTGGCGGCGGCGGCGAAATGGGCATGCTGCACGGCCGCGTCTTCGAAAAGGCGGGCGTGCATATCTCGACGGTGCATGGCGAGTTCTCCGAGGATTTCGCCAAGCAGATGCCGGGCACCGAGGCCGGCGCGCAGTTCTGGAGCGCCGGCATTTCGCTGATCGTGCATCCTTGGAACCCCCATGTTCCGGCCGTTCACATGAACACGCGCATGATCGTCACCGGCAAGCAGTGGTTCGGCGGCGGCGCCGACCTGACCCCGGTGCTTGATCGCCGCCGGGTGCAGGATGATCGCGATACGGTAGATTTCCACGCCGCCATGCGAGCGGCCTGCGGCAACCGCCCGGGCGTGGACTATGAGCGCTACCGCAAATGGTGCGACGATTACTTCTTCCTGCCCCATCGCAACGAGCATCGCGGCATTGGCGGTATTTTCTACGATCACCACAATTCCGGCGACTGGAACGCCGACTTCGATTTCACCAAGGCGGTGGGCGAGGCATTCCTCGGGATTTATCCCGATTTGGTGCGCCGCAATTTCGAGACAGAGTGGACCGAAGCGGACCGGCACGAACAACTGGTCCGCCGCGGCCGCTACGTCGAATTCAACCTGCTCTATGATCGCGGCACCACATTCGGGCTCAAGACCGGCGGCAATGTGAACTCGATCCTGTCATCGATGCCGCCGGAAGTGCGCTGGCCGTAAGGGAAAGCATGGGCCTGACCGATATCCACATTGCCGGCTATCGGTCCGTCCGCTCCATCCACTTTCCGGTGCGGCAACTTTCGGTGCTGGTGGGCGCCAATGGCGTCGGCAAGACCAACCTTTATCGCGCACTCGAGCTGGTGCGAGCGGCGGCTACGGGCGACCTGGCGCTCGCCTTGGCGCGCGAAGGTGGCTTGGGGTCTGCCATGTGGGCCGGCGAGCGCAAGGCGACCGAACCGCCGCGCATGGTGCTGCGCGTAGGGCTCGAAGATGTGCTGGCCGATGACGCGGGCGGCCTGGCGCCCCACTACGAAGTTGAGATCGGTTTCGGCGACTCCAGATACGAGGCCGTTTTCGAACTCGAGCCCCAGATCAAGCGGGAAACGCTGACCATCCGCCAGGGAAAGCGCGACGTCGCCCTGCTGGAACGCAAGGGCGTGGCGGCATGGTATCGCGATGACGAAGGCAACCGGCGGCAGATGGAAGACACGCTTTTGGGCAGTGAAACCGCGCTATCCAGCCTGCGCGGCGCCGTGCCGGAAATCGACGCGGTGCGCTACGCGCTGGCGGCCTGGCGCTTCTACCATGGTTTTCGTACCGACACGGAGGCCATGCTGCGCCGACCGTCGCTGGCGGTGACCGCCCCGATGCTGGATGCCGACGGCGGCAACCTGGCAGCCGTGTTCGCCACCCTGGTCCATATCAGAGGGGATGCCCAGGACCTGCATGCAGCGGTGGAAGACGCCTTTCCCGGTGCCAGGCTCACCGTGCCGCCGCCCGGCACCCATGCCAGCTTCACCATGCGCTTCCCCGATACGCCCCGGCGTGATTTCGGCGTACATGAACTGTCGGACGGCACGCTGCAGTTCCTGGCGCTGATGGGGGCGCTGCTGGCCTATCGCCTGCCGCCGCTCATCGCGCTCAACGAGCCGGAGGCCAGCCTGCATCCAGACCTGCTGCCGGCGCTGGCGCGCATCATCGCCAAGGCGGCACAGCGCACGCAGGTCTGGGTCGTCACCCATTCCCAAGTGCTTGCGGACGCACTGGCGGCGGAAACCGGCATCCTGCCGCGGGCAGTCGTGCGGCGCGACGGTGGCACATGGCTTGAAGGGCTGAGCCAGTTCGGGGACTTCGTGGACGACTTGGCGGAACCCTCGCCTTTTCCTGACGTTGTGCCTTGGCACATCAACAACAGGAGATGAGCAATGAAACGCTTTGAGTCGGGCTCACTGATCCCCGGCGCCACTTGGCATGCCGAAGCCGAGAGTGAAGCCGAGGTGGTTCGCCGCGCCGTCGAAAATCTGCGGACCTATCACGGCGAGACCGAGGTGCGCCCCGACATGATCGAGCGCATCAAGGAGCGCATCGTCGATGTCAAAGTTAAGCCCCGCAAGGCGACCAAGCACTAGGAGCGCACCAGCGCCAGAAGCTCGACTTTGCCGAGGGTAAACCCGCTCTCGATCCAGGCCTGTTCCAGACGGGCCAGTTCCCGACCCATGTCCGGTCCCGGCGTCATGCCGAGGCCGGCAAGATCGTGCCCTGAAACCGGAAAGGGCGGGACCACTGTCGCCGCCAGCAACCGCGCCGCTTCGGCCAGGCGCGCTGGCCCCCAATTCCCCAAAACAGCAGCAATAGCCAATCCCTCGACGGCAGCTTCGCCGTGGCGATAGGCGGCCTCGGCAACCCGGTCATCGGCCAACAAGTCAGCGGCATTCGCGATGGCCCGGGCAAAGTTGACCGTGTCCTTGGCCAGCCGCCACTCTTCCTTAGCCGCGTCGAGGCGGTCGCCGGCGATCAGCGCCAGCCGCGCCGCCGCCGAACTGCCACCCAGTTTTTCATAGGCCTCAAGCGCCGTCAGTACCGGCCCATCAAGCGTCAGCAAGCCGATCTCCGACATCTGCGCCAGCGTGCGGACGATCTTCGGCAGGTCGAGCATGCGCAGGATTTCGCTGCCCACCCGCTCACGCGACAGATGATCGAGCTGCGTCACGGCTGCGGCGCAGGCAGCCAGGCCAGTGGAATCGAACTGCTCGTCACCATGGCTCGCCGACAGGCGGAAGAAGCGATAGACGCGCAACCCGTCCTCGCCAATGCGCTGGGCGGCATCGCCGATGAAGCGGATGATGCCGTTGCGGGCATCATCGGCGCCACCAAGCGGATCGTAGAGGGTGCCATCCGCAGCGCAATAGAGGGCGTTGAGCGTAAAATCGCGCCGACGTGCGTCCTCGACCCAATCGGTGCCGAAGGCGACCACGGCGCGGCGGCCGTCGGTTTTGACATCCCGGCGCAGGGTTGTCACCTCGGCCAGTGTCTCGCCCAGCCTGAGCGTCACCGTGCCGTGGTCGATGCCGGTGGGATAAAAGGCGATACCGGCCGCCCTGGCCCGCTCGATCACTTCCTCGGGCAGCAGTTCGGTGGCCAGGTCGATATCGGCTGCTTCGCGCTGGCGGCCCATGATGGTGTCGCGCACGGCGCCACCCACCGCCCGCGTTCGGCGCTTGGCGCCATCCAGCGCCAGCAGGATCGCCTGCGTCTCGGCGCGCCACAGCCATTCCGCCGAACGCAGTGGATCGCCGCTCATGACACGGCCTCCCCCATGGCCAAATCGCGAAAGCGGCGGGTCAGATTGGCGGTGATGCCCCAGATGCGGTGACCATCATGGTCGATCTGCCAGGTGCGGTGTTCCTTGCCATCACGCTTGATGCGGAATTCGCCATAGCTTTCAGGGCTGAGGATGCGCTGCAACGGCACTTCGAACACCGAATGCACCTCGCCCGGATTGGGCACGAAGGGCCCACTCGGCTCAACGGTGGCGACGACGGGGGTGATGAGATAGTTGGTGCCGGTGAAATAGGTCGGCATGAAGCCGATGACCCTGACATCAGCGCGCTCCATTCCCACTTCCTCGAAAGCCTCGCGCAGAGCCGCCGCGGCAACATCGGTGTCGGCGGCATCGACCTTGCCACCCGGGAACGCCACCTGCCCCGAATGGGCGCGTAGGTCCGGCGAGCGCTCGGTATAGAGCACGGTATGGCCCTCGGGACGTCGTATCAGGGCAATCAGCACCGCCGCCGGCACCGGCGGGCGGCTGAACGGCTGGGTCGGCGCCCAATCAGGCACCAGCATATGCACCGCCGGCATGGGCGGCGGCGCAGTCAGCAGGCGCGTGGCCAGACGGTTAATGATTATGTCGTCGGACGACAAGAAGGCACCGGAATTCGTTTCGGGAACGGGAGCTTAAGCGAGGATGTGCCGGAAGTGCACCCCTTACCTCTCCCTTGGGGGGAGAGGTGAAGAGCCTCAGCCCTGCCGCCAGCCGGCAATCGCGCCCGACAGGGTCGTGGCCAGGGTCGGGTCTTCGGCGAAGACCAGCACGCGGGTCGGATCGACCGGACCGGGGAACTCGATATTGCCCACGGTGGTCGGCTCCCAGCCCAGCGGGCAGTAATAGTCGCGGTCGCCCACCAGCATGACGAACTGCCCATCGCCCCGCGCCATGGCGCGCTTGGTCACTTCACGAGCCAGCAGCTTGCCGGCTCCGAGCTTGCGGAAATTGGGATGGGTGGCCAGCGGGCCAAGCATCCAGCCATTGATGCCGCCGATGCTGATCGGGGTCATCCACACCGAGCCACAGGCAGTGCCGTCGACTTCAGCGATCAGGCTGAGGCTCTTGTCGATGGGGAAGCGTTCGCGAATGCGGAACGCCGTGCGCGCAAACCGGCCGGGGCCGAAAGCGATGGACTGCAAATCATCAATGAAGGCGTCGTCCTGCTCGGTCGCGGGACGCACGGTGGGCCCGGATATGGAGGAAGCGGAGACAGCAGCGGACGCGGCCGAAGGCGCAGCAGTGAGGGACATGACAATGATCCAGGATTTGGGATGCGTAGGACAAACCCGGCGCTTGAAAAAGCGCCGCTTCAAAAGACCGCTACGGTCGTCGTGTCACCAGCAAAACCTTTACCATCCTGGGCGCCTCCACGCCTGAAATCGCATTAGCACCATGGGCGCCTCGCGTAAAATGAAAATCATGGCCGCGCCCCGTAAATTCAAGACGCGCAGGGCATCTGTGTTCAAAATGCACAACGGACAGTTGCCGTTAGGCCGCCTTATCGCTCGCCTGGCCCCCGACTATGTGTCAGGCAACGCAGCCAATGGCCGGGAGTTGACCCCGGCAACGAGTCGAGAACATGACGGAAAGGGTTCGATCTTGGGACAATTGATCGACGGAGCTTGGCACAATGCCTGGTATGACACGCGCAAGAGCGGCGGCAAATTCGTGCGCACCACGCCGGCCTTCCGCAACTGGGTCACCGCCGATGGCAGCCCCGGCCCCTCGGGCACCGGCGGCTTCGCGGCCGAGGCCGGGCGCTACCACCTCTATGTGTCCCTCGCCTGCCCCTGGGCCCATCGCACCCTGATCTTCCGCAAGCTCAAGGACCTCGAAAGCCTGATCTCGGTTTCTATCGTCTCGCCCAAGATGCCCGACGAGACCGGCTGGAGCTTTCGTACCGACGAAGGCTCGACCGGCGATGCCCTGTTTGGCAAGGACACGCTGTGGCAAGTCTATGCCCAGGCGGTGCCGGACTATACCGGTCGCATTACCGTGCCGGTGCTGTGGGACAAGCAGACGGGCACCATCGTTTCCAACGAGAGCTCGGAAATCATCCGCATGTTCAACTCGGCATTCGACGAGCTGACCGGCAACACCGATGACTACTATCCCGAAGCCCTGCGGGCCAGGATCGACCCGATCAACGCCCGCGTCTATGACGACATCAACAATGGCGTCTACAAGGCCGGCTTCGCCACCACGCAGGAGGCCTATGACGAGGCTGTGGCCAAGCTGTTCGAGGCGCTCGACTGGGTCGAAGGCCTGCTCGGGGAAACCGCCTATCTCACCGGCGACACCATCACCGAGGCCGACTGGCGCCTGTTCACCACCCTGGTGAGGTTTGACGCGGTCTATGTCGGCCATTTCAAGTGCAACCGGCAGCGGATCGCCGACTACAAGAACATCTCGCACTATCTCAAGGCGCTCTACGAGGTTCCCGGCGTCAAGGAAACGGTCGATCTCGACCACATCCGCACGCACTACTACTGGAGCCACATCACCATCAACCCGACGCGGATCATCCCCATCGGGCCGGAGCTGCCGTTTTTGAAGTAGTGTCTGCCTTACCTCTCCCTTCGGGGGAGAGGTCGACCCTCTTGGATCGGGTGAGGGGGCCTTCCCTGCGCACCCGACCCAGAAAAGGCCCCCTCACCCGGCGCTACGCGCCGACCTCTCCCCCAAGGGAGTGGTAAGGGGCTAATACCCCCACACATCCCGTTTCGGCGCGTGGTCGAAATATTCGTCGATGCGCTGGGAGGTGGCTGGGGTCACTTTTTCGGGCAAGGCGTGGCGGTCAAACCAGCCGACCTCGGCGATTTCGTTGTCGGGCTTGCGGTCAAACGCCTTTTCAAAACCCCTGGCAATGTAGAAGACCACGTGGTCGCGGTTCGTCACCGGGCTGGTATTGTGATAGATGCCGAACAGCTCCATGGAACCGATTACGCGGTAGCCGGTTTCCTCCAGCGTCTCGCGAGCCCCTGCATGTTCGATTGTTTCACCCGGACCAACCCCGCCGCCGGGAAACTGCCAGCCCGGCACGTGCTTGTGCCGGATCAGCAGCACTTTATCGCCATCCACCACCATGACGCGGGCACCCAGGGTCATGCGGTGCCACAGGCCCTTGGAGGTCAGGAACACCTTGGCGACCAGTCGCTGCATGCGATTCATCTGCATCAAAACCCCTCCTTGGGAACCCACCGGTAGCAGAGACTTGATGGCGACAAAATCGACCACTGCAGCGATTGACCGTTTTCTTGCCCGCCCCCTTCTGGCATTAGGCCTGCAATGATTACTTTGGCCCACATCTCCGACATCCACCTTTCCCCGATGCCCGAGGTGGGCTGGCGCGACCTTCTCGGCAAGCGCCTGACCGGCTATCTCAACTGGAAGCTGCGCCGCCACGACGAACTCAACAGCGAGACCCTGGCAAGCCTGGTGTCCCATATGCAGGCCCAGAACGCCGATTTCACCGCCGTCACTGGCGACCTGGTGAACCTGGCGCTGCGCTCGGAGATCGATCGCGCCGGTAAGTGGCTGGAGGCGCTCGGCGCCGCCGACAAGATCGCCGTCTGCCCCGGCAACCACGATGCCTATGTGCCCGGCGCGCTGGAATCCGCCCAGGAACTTTGGGGCCAGTACATGCAGGGCGAGACGCTCGACGAAGCGGTCTTTCCCTTTGTGCGTCGCATTGGCGAGCTGGCCATCATCTCCTGCTCCAGCGCCGTGCCAACTCGCCCCTTCCTCGCCATCGGCCGCTTCGACGAAGCACAGGCCGAGCGGCTGGCCCGCATTCTGCATGTCATGGGCGAGGCGGGATATTTCCGCACCGTGCTGATCCATCACCCGCCCAATCCCGAATTACAGCACCCCTCATTCGGGCTCAGGGGGCACAAGCTGTTCCGGCAGGTGATCGCCCAGCACGGCGCCGAGCTGATCCTGCATGGCCATACCCATCGCGCCTCGATCCACTCCATTCCCGGCAAGGGGCATGAAGTGCCGGTGGTCGGCGTGGCCGCCGCCAGCGCAGCGCAGGGCGGCACGCTCAACGACCCGGCCCGCTACAATCTGTTCCGCATCGAGCGCTCCGGCGACGGCTGGGCCTGCACTATGCGCGAATATGGCTACCAGCGCCTGGGCAGTGACATTGTCATGCGCCTGCAGATGCGGATCAGCTGACTTCGAGCCGTCGTCCGGGGGAGAGCCCTACCGGCCTTCGGTCTTGTCCCGCACCCGATTGTGGATTGCCTCCACCTCTGGCGTCATCTCGGCGGCGAAATCGGACATTTCGAAGACCGGGCGGATTTCCACTTCGCTATAGCCGGGCATCGGATTGGGGCAGCGCTTGACCCAGGCGACGGCCTCATCCATGTCGCGCACTTCCCACATCCAGTAACCGGCAACCAGTTCCTTGGTTTCCGCAAACGGGCCATCGATGACAGTGCGGCCGGGACCGTCGAAGGCGATGCGCTTGCCGTTGACCGACGGCTTAAGGCCGTCGCCAGCCAGCATGATGCCGGCATTGACCAGTTCCTCATTATACTTGCCCATGGCCTCCAGCAGCTCGGTCGGCGGCATGATGCCCGCCTCACTGTCTGTGGTTGCCTTGACCATAACCATGACACGCATTGTATTCACTCCTCCATTGGCGGAGCCAAACGGCCCCTGACCATAAGACGACATGGGCGCGAAAGTGCCCCACTCCCGCCACGCCGGCAAATCACCTATATGATGAGCCAACCTCGCGAGTACCCCAAGCCTTGACCGAACAATTCCGTATCGAGCGCCCGCAATTCGACCCGGCGACGGGTAGCGCCAGTTTCGGCTATGGCCTGGACGGCCTGCGCTTCGTCGAAACGCTCGGCCTCCCGGCCGGTGCCGATGCTGCGGCGGCGGCGAGCCCGGCATTCCGGAAACTGCTCGATCTCACCGCGGTGGTATTGGGCGTCAGCTATTTCAAGCTGCGCGCACCCTTCGTGATCGCCGCGCCCGAAATCGCCCTTTCCGAGGCCGAGCGCGCCTTCGCCATTGATATCTATGAGAACGGCCTGGGCGAGTTCTACGCGCGCAACAACCTGATGCGCTTCGGCAAGCTCTCGATCGAGGCGCCGCATGACGCAGACGAGACCGGGCCCGCCGTGACCCTGCCCAATCGCACCCTGCTGCCCATCGGCGGGGGCAAGGATTCGCTGGTCAGCGTCGATCTGCTCAGCCATGTCGGGGTCGATTTCACGCCCTTCGCCGTCAACCCCAAGGGCCCGATCCTGACCTCGGTCGAGACCATCGGCACGCCGCCGGTCTATGTCACCCGCACGCTCGATCCCGAAATGATCCGGCTGGGCCAGGAGCCCGGCTACTACAATGGCCACGTGCCCTCAACCGCGATCAACTCGATGATCGCCGCCCTCTGCGCCCTGCTCTACGGCTACAACCAGATCGTGCTCTCCAACGAGCGCTCGGCCAGCGAGGGCAATGTCGAGTTCGATGGGCGCGAAACCAATCACCAATATTCCAAATCGCTTGGCTTCGAACTGTTGATCGCCGCGATCCTGAGCGATGCCACCGGCGGCGCGCTCAAATATTTCTCGCTGCTGCGCCCCTATTCAGAAGCCCGTATTGCCTCGCTGTTCACGCACGAAACCAAGTTCGACCGCGTGTTTTCCAGCTGCAATCGCAATTTCCGGCTGGCCGGTCATGATGGTCCGCTCTGGTGCGGCGAATGCCCAAAATGCCACTTCGTCTTCCTGATCTTTGCCCCCTTCATGCCCAAGGAGCGGCTACTGGCGATCTTCGGCAAGGACCTGCTCGATAATCCGGCCAATGAGGGCTCGTTCCGCGAGCTAGCAGGGCTGGCCGGACAGAAGCCGTGGGAATGCGTGGGCGAAATCCTCGAAGCCGCGGCCTGCCTCTACACACTGACGCGCCACGCCGACTGGCACGAGGCGGCCGTGGTTCGTGCGGTCAAGGCCGATCTCTTCGCCCAATATGGCGAGCCCAAGCTGCAGGCGGCGATGGCCGAATGCCTGACCGACAGCCACGATCATCATATTCCCCCCGCACTTGCCGCCAAGGTGGCCGCCTATGCGGTTTGAAGAACCTATCCTGCTCTATGGCGCCGGGCGCGAGGCCCTCTCCACCCGCGCCTTCCTCAAGGCGCGCCAGCCCGATCTCAAGGTCTTCGTTACCGTCGACAGCGGCGACGCCGATATTCCCGATACCGAGGTCATTGCCCCGGCGGACCTGATAGCGGCCATAAGGGCGCACCGCTTCGGCCACATCGTCAAGAGCCCGGGGGTCTCGCGCTACAAGGATGTGTTCGACATCGCCCGCGACGCCGGCATTCCGGTCACCTCGAACCTCAATCTCTGGGGCGCCGCCTATCGTGTCGGCCGCACGGTCATCGCCATTACCGGCACCAAGGGCAAATCGACCACCGCGACGCTGGTGCATCTGATGCTGACAAAATCGGGCATCGACGCGGGCCTGGCCGGCAATGTCGGCCTGGCGCCCCTCGATATCGCCGACCAGCATCCCGTGGTGATCTTCGAGCTCTCCAGCTACCAGACCGCTGATATGAGCTTTCTGCCCGATATCGCGGCAGTGACCAATCTCTATCCCGAACATGTCGACTGGCACGGTTCGCTTGAGCGCTACTATCGCGACAAGCTGCACCTGATCGACCGCGAAGGCGGCTTCCCCATCGCCCTGGGTGCGGCGGCCAAGGGCAATGCGCGGGTGGCCATGGCGGTGCGCGACCACCGCCGGCTGATCCGCGACCTGACGCCTGAGGAAACAGCCGCCATCGACAAGGCCGCGGCCGGCTCTCGCCTCAAGGGCGCCCACAATCTCGACAATGCCCATCTGGCCGCCTGCATCGCCCTGGCGGCCGGCGCGACGCTCGAGGGCGTGGTGCATGGTATTGCCGCGTTCATCCCCCTGCCGCACCGGCTGGAAGAGCACCAGTTCGGCGGAACGCTTTTCGTCAACGATTCAATCTCCACCACCCCCGAGGCCACCAAGGCCGCGCTTGCCGCCTATAAGGGCTATCGCCTGGCGCTGATCGGCGGCGGCCATGAGCGCGAACAGGACTATGGCGAACTGGCGGGGCTGCTTGCGGGCTATGGTGTGACCACTGTCGCCTGCCTGCCGGTGACCGGCATGCGCCTTGCGGCAGCCACCCATATCGCGGCGCCGCACATAACAGTATTGCCCGCACTCGATCTCGAAGCAGCCATGCACGCTCTGCACCAGCATCGCGATGACTTCGACGCACTGATCCTGTCGCCGGGCGCCCCGTCCTACAACCAGTTCAAGAATTTCGAGGCCCGTGGGCTCCGATTTGTCGAACTCGCGCAAGCCATTTTCGGCTAGCAGGTGTCGAAATTGGCAGTTCTCGTGGAACGGACCGCGGCGTAGGCGCATCGTTGGCGTTGGCGCACTAGCCGCCTAGAAGGCGCGCATCAATGCCTGCGGCGGAACGCCCGCTTCGACCAGCGCACCGCGGATCGACTCCACCAGCGACTCATCGCTGATACGCTCGCGCAGGCGCGGCAGCACGCCCTTGGCTCGGAACGCCGGCACATCGAGCACTTGCGGCAGATAGCGGTTGACCACCGCGCTATCGCCTGCTCGTTGCGCCGCCATGATGGCGAGGATCGGCCCCAGTTCTCGGTCGGCCTCGGCATAGCGCTCGGCGCTCGCGATCGCCCTGGCAAGATCACCATCCCGCAGAGCCAGCAGGGCCGGCACCCCGTGATACCAGGCCGGTGGATTGGGCGTTCCCTCCGCCGCATCGCGCGCCATGGGCTCCGCCTCGCTCAAGCTGCCGCCAAGGGCCAGAATGCGGGCAAAGCCGGCCAGCGCGTCGGCATTGGCAGGGTTGAGCTGGACGGCCGAGGCGAAATCGCCCCGCGCCAGAGCAAGCGCGCCCTGCGCCTCACGCAGCCGGGCCCGCTGTTCCCACACGAAGCCACTGATCGGATCAAGATCCATGGCGCGCTCCAGGCCGACCCCGGCGATGCGAAACCGGTCGGCCAGGCTTGTCTCGACCGCCATGGAAGGGCTGCCACGCTCGGCCACCAGACTGGCCGTGGCGGCAAGGGCCTCGGCACTTTGCCTGTCGGTCTCCGGCAGGGCGGCAAAGCAGGCATCGGCCCGCTCGGCCTCCACCGCGCCACCCGTTTCGCGATAGAAATCGAACAGCACCCTGCAGAAATAGGGGCTGATCTCCACCTGCTCTGCTGTGCCAGATATGAGCATTTGCCGGGCTGCGGCGTGCAGCGGTCCCCGAGGGCTGCCGAGCACCAGCGCGAACGCCTTCGATACTCCATCCAGCACGCCCGGCGTCATCGCCTCGGCCGGGGGTACGGCAAGCGTGTGATTCCACACCACACTGCCTGTCCGGCTTTCGGTGAGGATGGCGCTGTATTGCACCACGCCCGCATCGAGCCGCACGATACCGCTGAGCACGAAATCGTTGAGCGGCAAATCGTCCGGCATGACATTGGCTTCGCCATCACCCCCATATCGGACATCGAAGGTCCCGAACTGCTCGAGATCGGTCACCAGTTCGATGGCCAGCCCCGACACCTGGGGCAACAGATTTGCGCCGACCGATAGATCCTGGAACTCGACAATGCCGACGCTCGGGCGCTGCGGCGCGCCACCGGGTTGAGCCAACAGATCCCGCCCCCGCCCCCATTCGCCGAGCGCGTAGGCGACCGTAGCGGTGACCAATGCCATGACGGCGAGCATATACCAGGACATCGGCAATCTGCTGGAGGGCCCGCGCGGGGCCTCGGCGTCCTTGGGCGGCAGCGGCGCCTGGCCGCCGGGCTCGTCACCTTCGGAGTTCTCGATGAACTCGGGGATGTAGCGCCCCACCGGCAGGCGTATCTGCAAGGTCTCGCCAAGGCCGGGGCCACGATAGTATTCATCGAGCAAGCTACGCAGACGGCGCGCCTGCACCCGCACGATCGGGTCTGCTTGCGGGTCGAAATCCACAGCGCGGCCGAACACATCCACGGCAATGGAATAGGCTTTGATGGACTGGACGTCGCCGTCCAGCTTGCGCCGTACGATATAGTCCAGAAAACGGGCAAGCTGCGGAGAGCGCGCGATTTCCGACCACGAGAGCAGTCGCTCGAGAACCGTCAGGATCGCCTCGCGATTCGGCACAGGCCCGGTCAAGAAAACCACCTCCCCGATAACCTGCATAGTGGCACTTTACATGTAAAACGCAAGGGCAGGTTACGTGGAAGTTACCTAAGCTTGCCTACCGCGACGCGCGCGCTTGCCGCATAGGGCCGGTCGCTGTCGCATGCAATGCGGCTCTGCTCTGCTCGGCTAGGCCCCGATCGGAGTTTGACCATCTGGTTTTGAACAGTACCGGCCGTCACCGCTCCCGCGGTGCGCAGGTATTCGTTTCTTTTTGCGAGATTGCCCCGCGCGGCTTGGGGCAACAGGGTGTGTATTGAGCGAAAATCCGGAAAACCAGCCATTCGTGGCGCTCGTTGATGACGACCAGCACTCGGCGCATCTGCTGACGCGCATGTTGCTCGCCCATGGCGCGCCCGACATCAGGTGGTATGGCGACGCAAATGCGGGCCGCGCCCGCCTGACCTCTGTACTGGCCGACCCCGCAACCAACTGGCCCGGTCTGGTCATCGTCGACCTCAAGGCCCACAGCAGTGCCAATCTCGAATTCGTCGCCTCCATCCAGCCCCTGATGCGCCAGAAAGGCGTTCTGGTCGTCGCAATGGTGCAACCGGCCGACCTCGCGCAACGCGACGGCCTACAGACCGCCGGGGCGGCAGCGGTCTTCGTCCGGCATGCCGAACTCGACGCCTATCGGCGCGAGGCAGCGAACATAGTCAGTTTCTGGGCGCGCAGTCAGCGCCTTGATGCGGTTGGCATGTAATACCTGCGTCCACAGGTTGCATGCCACGGTCGGGTGGGACGCTGCATCAGCGGTTTTCGGACTGCCCCTGCATTCCCAAGCGTCCCCCCGATCATTCCTACCTCTTTGTCCGCGCATCCCGCGGCTGAGAGGGCACCGGCCCTACTCCAAGGGGGCTGATGCAGGGGCGCGGTCGCGACACCTCCCGGTCGCGGCCGTACGGGGGGAGAGGCAAATTGGCAGCGCGCGGGTCCCTCAGCGCTGATGCCGAGGTCCATTGCTTCTCCCCGCGGCCCGTTCGGGCCAGAAAACCGCAAGCATGCTGCAAGATAGCTGGAAGAAATCAGGCCTGCTTGCCTGTGTCCTTCCGGTGGCTTTCATGCCGGATGATGTTGTGGGCCAGGGCGCGCAACGCGGCCAGCACGATCACCGCCAACAAGGCCACGCCGAACGCAACGATATAGTAGCCCAGCGCAGTCGCCAGGCCGACCGCCCCTGCGAGCCACATGCCAGCGCCCGTGGTCAGCCCCTGAACGCCCGCTCCCGACCGGAAGATCGCGCCGGCGCCAAGAAAGGCAATGCCGGCGGTCACTGCTTCCACGGAACGGATCGGATCGGCCTGAGGTCCGCCGGCGGTCTCGATTGTGTGAAATATCTCGAAGGCGAGGATGGTGAAGAGCGCCGCGGCAACCGCCACCAGGATATGGGTTCGCAACCCCGCCTCGGCGGTGTTGATCTCACGCTCGAAGCCGATCATCGCGCCGAGCAGGGCGGCGATCAGCAGGCGGATGGCGATGATGTGCTGGGGCAGATAGGTCTGCACGAAACCGAATTCGTTGCCGACATCCATGGCGAAAGTCCGAGTTTGTGACGCTGTGGTCACAACCCTGAATGGCGCGCTTGGTTCCTAGACCGTCTTGAGCCAGCCGCCATCGACGAAATAGGTGGAGCCGGTGGAATAGCTGGCTTTGTGCGAGCACATGAAGACGAAGAAGTTTGCCAGTTCCTCCGGGGTAGCGAAGCGCTTCATGCCGCCGGCCTCGTCGGCAACGCCCTGCAAATGCGCCTGCCAGCCGTCCTCGCCAGCGATCTGCTTGGCCGTCTTGACCCAGTCCGGCGTCAGCACCAGGCCGGGATTGATGGTATTGACGCGGATATTGTCCCCAACCACCTCGTTGGCGAGGGTCTTGGAAAACATCATCAGTGCCGCCTTGGTGGTGTTGTAGATCGGCTCATACCACAGCGGTTGCACGGCGCAGATCGAGGCATTGTGGAGGATTACGCCGCCACCGCGCGTCTTCATACCCGGCACCAGCCCGCGCGCCAGCCGCACCGCGGCCATCACATGCAGGTCCCAGTAATATTGCCACTTGGCGTCGTCGGCCTCGGCAATGGTCTCGTTCGACCCGGTCCCTGCATTGTTGATCAGGATATCGGCGCCGCCAAAGGCCTTGGCCGTGCCCTTGATGACCGCGTCGCAGCCGTCGGCTGTGGCGACATCGGCAGCGATGGCGGTGACGATGATGCCGAACCTGTCGGCAACGCGCGCCGCCTCGTCATCGGCGCGCTCCTTGTTGCGGCCGACCAGCACCAGATTGGCGCCTTCGGCGGCAAGGCCCTCGGCGACCGCCAACCCAATGCCGACCGTGCCGCCGGTGATGACGGCAACTTTGTCGCGCAGGTTCAGGTCCATGTGTATTCTCCCTTGCCGAAGCCCCCTCATCCGCCCTTCGGGCACCTTCTCCCACAAGGGGAGAAGGGGATGGAGCCGAAAGTTCTCAGCCGATCCCCTTCTCTCCATGCGGGAGAAGGTGGCGCGGAGCGCCGGATGAAGGGGCTACCTCGCCACCCTGATCTGCAGTTTCACATCACTCGGCCTTGCTTCCACCGCTCGGTCAAACGCAGCCTTGGAATCCTCGAAAGCAAACGTCTCGGAAATCAGCGGCTTGAGGTCCACCTTGCCCGAGGCGATCAGCGCGATGGCGCGGTCATATTGATGTGCGTAGCGGAAGACGTTCTCGATCCGCAATTCCTTAACCGAGGCACCGGCGATATCGACCGCCACCGGATCCACCGGCAGGCCGACCACCACGATGGCCCCACCCGGACGCGGCAGATCCATGATGGTCTTCCAGGCATGGGGCGAGCCCGAGCATTCGAACACCACATCGGCGCCCCAGCCTTCGGTCAGCCGCGCGACCTCCTCGACCACATTCCTGTCGCGGATATTGACCGGGATCACGCCCTGATATTGGGCCGCGATATCGAGCTTGGGCTGCGCCAGATCGGCCACGATGACGCGCGCGCAGCCGCCTGCCAGTGCGGCCAATGCCACCATGGTGCCGATGGGCCCTGCCCCCAGCACCACGGCCGTATCGCCGGGCGTGATCCTGGCCTTGGTGGCGGCCTGCATGCCCACGGCGAAGGGCTCGACCATTGCGCCTTCAGCAAAGCTCACATTGTCGGGCAGCTTGAACGTGTAGTTTGCCGGGTGCACCACTGCTGCCGTCAGCACGCCATGCACCGGCGGCGTCGCCCAGAAATTGACCGCCGGATCGACATTGTACATGCCCAGCCGGCTGGCCCGTGAATTGGGATCGGGGATGCCCGGCTCCATGCAGACGCGGTCGCCGATCTTGAGATGGGTCACGCCGGCGCCGACCTCGGTCACCGTCCCCGCTGCCTCGTGGCCCAGCACCATTGGCGCGTTGACCACGAAGGGCCCGATCTTGCCGTGGGTATAGTAATGCACGTCTGAGCCGCAGACCCCTACGGTGTGAATGGCGATCTTGACCATGCCCGGGCCGACATCCAGCGGCAGATCGATATCGCGCAGGGCCAGCTCGTGCTGGCGTTCAAGGACGAGGGCGCGGACTTGGGTCATTACAAATTCCTGCCAAAGGCACGGGGGGATTGGCCCGAGTTTCAAGTCAGGCCGAGTCGAAAATGCTGGCTTTCGAGAACCGGAGCGCAGCGTACATCAGTACGTGAGCACCGGAAGCGCAGAAAGTCATCATTTGCAGACCGGCATCACTTGAAATCAGGCCATTGCAGGCGGTTGCATCGCTCCCGTCATGATCGCCACTGCGTCGGACATCGAATAGTCCTTGGGATTGATCACCGCGATCCGCTTGCCCAGCCGATGGATATGGATGCGGTCGGCCACCTCGAAGACATGCGGCATGTTGTGGCTGATCAGCACGATGGGCATGCCCCGCCGCTTGACGTCCAGCATCAGTTCGAGCACGCGCCGGCTTTCCTTGACGCCCAGAGCTGCGGTGGGCTCGTCCATGATCACCACCTTGGAGCCGAACGCGGCGGCACGGGCCACGGCCACGCCCTGCCGCTGGCCACCCGAGAGGGTCTCGACCGACTGGTTGATGTTCTGGATGGTCATCAGGCCAAGTTCGCTGAGCTTCTCGCGGGCGAGCTTGTTCATTCTCGAGCGATCGAGCAGGCGGAAGATATTACCCAGCGGCCCCTGCTTGCGCATCTCGCGGCCGAGGAACAGGTTGTCGGCGATCGAGAGAGCCGGCGACAAAGCCAGGTTCTGGTACACTGTCTCGATGCCGGCGAGCCGGGCTTCCATCGGTGACTTGAAATGCACCGGCGAGCCATCGAGTTTGACGGTGCCTGCATCGGGGATCACGGCGCCGCAGAGCGCCTTGATCAGGGTGGACTTGCCGGCGCCATTGTCGCCGATGACGGCCAGGATTTCCCCCGGCATCAGCTCGAAATCAGCATGATCGAGCGCCACTACCTTGCCGTAGCGTTTCTGCAGCCCCTGGGCCGAGAGGATCGGTTGGGGTCCGGCGATGGGGGTTGCGGTAAGGCCCGCTGCCGTCTGGTCCAGGCTCATGCCGAGATCCTTCTGATCCACTGGTCGGTGGTGACTGCGATGATGATGAGGGCGCCAACGGCAAATTCCTGCCAGAGCACGTCGACGCCGGCCAGCGCCAGGCCGTTGCGGAACATGCCCACGATGAGCGCGCCCAGCAACGTGCCGACGATCGAGCCGCGCCCGCCGAACAGCGAGGTGCCGCCGATCACAACGGCAGTGATGGAATCGAGGTTCGCCGTCTGGCTGCCCAGTGGGGACACGGCGCCGACGCGGCCGATCAGCACCCAGCTCGCCAGAGCGCAGATGAACCCGGCCAGCGTATAGACGCCGATCAGCGTCATTTTCGTGTTGATGCCGGCCAGACGCGCCGCCTCGGGATCATCGCCCGTGGCGTAGATGTGGCGCCCAAAGGCGGTGCGGTTGAGAATGTACCAGATCGACGCCGCGATCAGGATCATCACCATGGACCCGGCCGTGAGGATCGCGCCTCCGCCCAGCGCCACCCGCGCACCCATCCAATGCAGCATGGGCGCGATGGCCGCGATATCCTGACTACGGATGGTCTCGGAATTGGAGATGAAGATGATCATCGCGCCGTAGATCGACCAGGTGCCCAGGGTCACGATGAAGGGCGGCAACTTGACCAGCGCCACCAGCACGCCATTGATCAGGCCGCACAATATCCCCGTGGCGAGACCCAGCACGAAGCTGATCTCGACCGGGACGCCGGCAACGACCGACAGCCGGCCCATCACGATTGAGGACAGGATCATGATGGCGCCGACCGACAGGTCGATGCCGGCGGTGAGAATGATGAGTGTCTGGGCAATGCCCAGCACGCCGATGATGGTCACCTGCTGCAGCACCAGCGACAGGTTGAACGGCGCAAAGAATTTGGAGCCGGCGGCGACCGAGAAGATGGCGATGCCGACAATCAGGACGATGAAAGGGATGGCCGTAGGATAGCTGTGGAGAAAGGCTTGTATCCGGCGGATTACGCCAGGCGATTCCTCCTCGAAACTCGCGACCGACTGGGCCGCACCGGCCAGACCCTTTTCGGCTACCGCGCTGCCGCTTGCATCATCACTCATCAATGCCCCTCCCCAGGGTCACTTGGAAAACCGGAAACAGGCCGCCCCGGAGGGCGGCCTGCGACATGCGTCAGGCCAGCTTAGCCCCAGCAGCGCTCAGCGCCAGCCGCGGTATCGATCGAAGTAACGCCATCGACCGGCTTGTCCGTCACCAGCGCAGCGCCAGTGTCGAAGAAGTCCAGGCCCGGCGATACCGGAGGCTTCTCGCCGGTTTCGGCGAACACCTTGATGGCTTCCATGGCCAGCGAGGCCATCAGCAGCGGATATTGCTGGCTGGTGGCACCGATGACGCCGTCCTTGACGTTGGCTACGCCTGGGCAGCCGCCGTCAACCGAGACGATCAGCACGGAGCCATCATCGCGGCCAGCAGCCTTGAGCGCTTCGAACGCGCCGGCAGCGGATGGTTCGTTGATGGTGTAGACCACGTTGATATCCGGGCACTTCTGCAGCAGCGTTTCCATGGCAGTACGGCCACCATCTTCGGCACCGGCGGTCATTTCATGGCCGCAGATACGGGCATCGGTCTCGTCGCCGTACTTATTGGGATCCATCACGTCGATGCCGAAGCCTTCCATGAAGCCCTGGTCGCGCAGATAGTCCACCGTCGGCTGGTTCACAGCCAGATCGAGCATAGCGATCTTGGCATTGGCAGCTTCGGCGCCCAGCGTTCCGGCAGCCCACTGGCCGATCAGGCGACCGGCCTGGCGATTATCAGTAGCAAAGGTCGCGTCAGCAGCATCGATCGGATCGAGCGGGGTATCAAGCACGATCACCAGGAGACCGGCATCGCGGGCCTGCTGGATGGTCGGCACGATAGCGCTGGAATCCGATGGCACGATGGCGAAGCCCTTGGCACCGGAGGCGATGAGGTTTTCGATGGCCGCGATCTGGCTGTCATTGTCGCCATCGAATTTGCCCGCAAAAGTGCGCAGCTCAAGGCCGAGCTCATCGGCCTTGGCCTGAGCGCCCTCGCGCATTTTTACGAAGAACGGATTGCCTTCAGTCTTGGTTATGAGGCCAACAATGACCTCCTGTGCATAGGCGGCCGTACCGCACATAAGGCCGAGCATCACGGCCCCGGCGGCCGCGACCTTCACAAACTTACCCATCAAAATATCCTCCCGAGGATTTCACAGGGGCGTCCGCGGCCCGCTTTTCCGGGGCCGTCGATCCGCCATGGTCCGGGTAAGATATCCTCCTTGCCCGTCCCCACGGCGGTCATAACAGTGCATTGAAGCGCGGCTGTCAATAAGTTTGTCCAAGTGATTTATTAATTGACAGAGCGCGATCGTTGCCCTTTCCTAGTCGCGAGGGAGCGCCATAAGTCAATGAAATCGATTGCAATTTGGCGTTTCATGCCGCCTATGGCTGATCCTGAAACAGCGCGCGGCGGTTAACGGAGGGGCGTCTTGATGGTCAGAAGGGGGATGGGACGCATCGGTCTGGATGATCTGAACCGGGGCACCAACCAGACAGGTGTGCGGCTCTATAATGAGCGTCTCGTGCTATCCCTGATCCGCCGGCATGGCAGCCTGCCAAAGGCCGATATCGCGCGCCGGACCGGGCTCTCGCCGCAAACCATATCCACCATCGCCAATGGCCTCGAGGCAGACGGAATCGTCATCCGGCTGGATCCGTTGCGCGGCAAGGTCGGCCAGCCGCTTGTGCCTTATGCCCTCAATCCACGCGGCGCTTTCTTCCTCGGCCTCAAGATCGGCCGTCGCAGTTCGGACATCGTCCTGATGGATTTCGCCGGCACTGTGCTGGGCCGTATCCACGAGCCGCACCCCTACCCCACGCCCGAGATCATCCGTGCCCTGGCCAGGCGCGGTATCGCTGAGTTGACCCGGTCACTGAACGACGCGGAGCGACTGCGCATTGCTGGCTTCGGCATCGCTTCGCCCTTCGAATTGTGGAACTGGGAATCCCAGCTCGGCGCGCCGCCGGACGTGCTCGAAGCCTGGCGCCAGGCCGATATTCGCGGCGACATTGCCGCCATCAGCCCATGGCCGGTCTATTTCCACAATGACGGCACCGCCGCCTGCGCGGCCGAACTTGTGCTCGGCAATGGCCAGCATGGGGAAGATTTTCTCTATATCTTTCTCGGCTCCTTTATCGGCGGCGGCGTTGTGCTCAATGGTCACCTGTTCCCCGGACGAACCGGCTATGGCGGCGCCATCGGCCCCCTGCCTGTGCCGACCAGCGATGGCGGATTCCAGCAGATCCTGCGCAGCGCATCGATCTATGTCCTGGCCGACCGCCTCGCCGCCGCCGGCGTTGACCCGCAGGTGCTGTGGCGCGAGCCGGGCCAATGGGGCGAACTGGGTCAGCCGCTGAACGAATGGATCGCCGATGCGGCGCGCAGCCTTGCCATCGCTGCCGTTAGTGCCGTCTCCATCATCGATTTCCGCACCATCGTCATCGACGGCGCCTTTCCCGAGACCGTCCGTGCGGCATTGGTCCGGGCCGCTAGGGCGGCCCTGATCAATTTCGACCTGCAGGGACTGGCGCCCTTCACCATCGCGGAGGGCACGATGGGCTTTGGCGCGCGCGAAATCGGCGGGGCCTGCCTGCCACTGCTGGCCAATTTCACGCAGGATCGCGAAGTTCTGTTCAAGGAAAACAGCTAATCCGCTGAACACAAACACAATTTCGGTTTGGTAACCAGTCCGCAACGACCACTCGGCTACATTTTGCACCCGTATGGCCTAAACCGGTAGCTAGATGCCGTCCAAAACCTCGACACTCGAGCGCCGGCACTTTTCCGCGGCCTTTCTGTTGCCCGTCGTTCTGGCGCTGGGCATAACGGCCGTCGCGACACTCGGCTTCGTCTTGTGGTCCACCGCAAGCATCGACCAGCGTTCTCTCGAACGGCAGACCAAAATGATCCACGAGGTCATGGACGCCCGGCGCGCCCGGTTGATCCACGAACTGGCCAGCGTCGGCGTCTGGGACGACTCCGTGATCAACACGCGGCTGATGTTCAACTTCAACTGGGTTCACATCAATCTCGGCACCTGGACGCAGGAGTTCTTCGGACATCACCAAACCGTCGTGTTCGACGGCGCAAACCGCCCGCTCTACATGATGCGCAATGGCAACGCGGTCGATGCGGAGGCCTATGCCCGCCAGTTGGGCCCGGTGCAGTTGCTGGTTGACCGCCTTCGGGCCCTGCCCCACATCCTGCCCCCGCCCCGAAAGCCACCCGAGCCGCGCGCCCTGGCTGATTTTGCGGTGGTTGAGGGCGTCCCCGCCCTGATCGGCGCAATGGCCCTGGTTTCCGATACGGGCGCCATCACCCAATCGCCCGGCACCGAACCCCTGATCGCCGCCGTGCAGTTTCTCGATGGCAACGCCGCCGCCCATCTGGCCCGCGAACACAGGTTCGAACAGGGCCGTTTCAGCCTCAGCCGGACCGATGATCCCGGTCGCGCCGTCTACCCGATTTTCAGTACCACGGGACGTTTCGTTGCCTTCTTCGAGTGGGACCGCGACCGGCCCGGATTGATGCTGCTGCTTCAGACCGGCCCGGCCCTGGTCGCCGCCTTCATCGTCGCGGCTATCCTGGTCCTGCTGTTGTTGCGGCAGTTGCGCCACTCATCGGCAGCGCTTGACGCGGGGCGACGCCATGCAGAGCACCAGGCGGCCCACGACCTGCTGACCGGCTTGCCCAACCGGACGAGCTTTGATGTCGAACTGGCCCGTATACTCGCGGAACGCACGGGACCTGACGCAAATCTGGCACTGATGATGCTCGATCTCGACCGCTTCAAGCAGGTCAATGACACGCTGGGCCATCAGGCTGGGGATGAACTGATCTGCGCCGTCGGCGACCGTATACGCGCAATCGTCGGACCTGCCGTGACGATCGCCCGGCTCGGCGGCGACGAATTCGTGATGTTGATCCAGGAACGCGACCACGGGACGACCCTTGCTCTGGCGACCCAGATCGTCGAGGCGATCGGCCAGCCTTTCGATCTTCGCCGTTTCAGGGCGCATGTTGGCGCCAGCATCGGCATCGTCCATGCCTCCGGCAGCAATGCCGATCCGCAGGAACTGATGCGCAAGGCCGACATCGCGCTCTACGAGGCCAAGGCCGGCGGCCGCAACCGGGCCGTCGTCTATGAAGAGCACATGAACGAACTGCTGCAGCTCCAGCACACCATCGAAGAGGAACTGCGCGAAGCCTTGCAGCGTGACGACCAGCTTTCGGTCGTCTTCCAGCCGCTGGTCGACCAGCGAACACGCAAGGTGATGGGCGCAGAGAGCCTGGCGCGCTGGCACCACCCGAAATATGGTCAGATATCCCCCGCGCGCTTCATTCCCGTGGCCGAGAACACCGGTCTCATCGAGGTCCTGGGCGAATTCGTGCTGCGCCGGGCCTGCGAGCTTGGCGCTACGGCGCCCGGCCGAACCATCGCCGTCAATATATCGCCCACCCAGCTGCGCAATCCGCGCTTTTCCAGCCAGGTCTTCGACATCCTGAGCCAAACCGGCATGCGGCCGGGCGATCTGGAGCTGGAAATCACCGAATCGATCCTGCTCGACAATGAGCATCTCTCGGGACAGAACCTGCGTGCCTTCCGTGCCGCCGGAATCCACATTGCGCTGGACGACTTCGGCACTGGTTATTCCTCGCTCAGCTACCTCAAGCGCTACCCCGTCGACCGCATCAAGATCGACCGCTCCTTTGTCTCCCAGCTCGCCGACGGCCACGTATCGGTGGCCATCACCCAGGCCATCGTCAGCCTAGCCCATGCCATGGACCTCGCAGTCACCGCCGAAGGAGTGGAGACCGAGGGGCAGGCAACGATACTGGGGCAACTGGGCTGCAACACCTTGCAGGGGTTCCTGTTTTCGGGCGGGGTGCCGGCGGAACAGATCACCGCGATCTTCGCCGACATGGCCAATGCGCCCAAGGACGTTAGCACCGAGGCCGTGCCGGCCTAGGCCATTGCCGCGAGTACGACACCCAGCCGTTTTTCGCGCGCCAGCAGACCAGCGCACCCTTTGCCCGCCCCCTCCCACACCGCCCTCAGCCGACATCGTCAAACAACTTGAACAGGCAGGGCGCGATATAGGAGTTCCGGCAGGTCGCCGGCGTATTGCGGAGCACTTCGGACACCTCGCGCCACCTGGGCCATCTGCGGCCGGCGCGCCGCGTCCGAGCGCCCCACCTCGAGCTGCGCCAGGGGCCTCGCCGGTTGACGGAAATCTCGACGCCGGCAAGCTCGCGCAGATAGTAGGGTCAGGTGGGGTTGGATTGGGTGAGCGAATAGACCAGGTAAATGACGGCGAAGAGCACGATGATGCCGCTCAACGACGTGATCAGCACGCGTAGATTCATCCTGCGCGGGCTGCCCTGCCGCACTTCGGTCTGGCTCTTCTTCGGATCATAGGTCTCCATGACGCTCTCCTCTGTCGGTTGATGGCAAACGTGTCCCATGCCATGCAGGTTCCGCTGGCCTTGACGCGGCCCGCATGCCGGCCGACCCTCGGCCATGAATGATACCCAGGATTGCCCTATGACCACTGCCGCCGCCCTCACCCGCATGATCATGGCCGGACAGGGCAAGGAACCAGCCGACCTTGTCATCAAGGATGTGCGCCTGCTCGACGTGATCACCGGCGCGTTGGCCGAGACCGACATCGCCATCGTCGGCGACCGCATAGTCGGCACCCACGCGAGCTATGAGGGCAAGACCGTCGTCGACGGTAAGGGCCGCTTTGCTGTGCCAGGCTTCATCGACACGCACCTGCATATCGAATCCTCGCTGGTCACCCCCTTCGAATTCGACCGCTGTGTGCTGCCGCATGGCGTCACCACAGTGATCTGCGACCCGCATGAGATCGCCAATGTGCTGGGCACCGAAGGCATCCGCTATTTCCTCGATTGCGCCGAACAGACGGTGATGGATGTACGGGTCAACCTCTCATCCTGCGTGCCCGCCACCGCCTTCGAGACCGCCGGCGCGGCGCTGGAGATCGAGGACCTCGAACCCTTCCGGTCCCATCCAAAGGTCATCGGCCTCGCCGAAATGATGAACTTCCCCGGCGTGCTCAATGCCGATCCCGGTATCATCGCCAAACTCACCGCCTTTCAGGACGGCCATATCGACGGCCACGCGCCGCTGCTGCTCGGCATGGGTCTCAATGGCTATCTGGCCGCCGCCATCCGTACCGACCATGAAGCCACGAGCGCCGCCGAGGCGCGCGAGAAGCTGGCCAAGGGCATGGCCATCCTGATCCGCGAGGGCTCGGTCTCCAAGGATCTCAAGGCGCTGGCCGAAGTGCTCGACGAGAACACCTCCTCCTTCGTGGCGCTCTGCACCGATGACCGCAACCCGCTCGACATCGCCGAGGAGGGACACCTCGATAGCTCCATCCGCCGCCTGATCGCCATGGGCCGGCCGCTGCATCATGTGTACCGCGCTGCCAGCCACTCGGCTGCCCGCATCTTTGGGCTCAATGACCGTGGGCTCGTCGCCCCCGGCTGGCGCGCCGATATCGCCCTGCTTGATAGCCTTGAGGATTGCCGCGTCAGCGATGTGGTGACCGCCGGACGACTGGTGGGACCGCACCTGTTCGCCGCGCGCCGGCCCGTCGCCGCGGTCGGCTTGAGCTCGATGAAGGCCAAGCCTGTCGCCCCGGACGACTTCATCGTGCCGGTCCGCGCCGACCGCAACCAGACGCCGGTGATCGGCGTCAAGCCGGGCCTGATCCTGACCTTCCGCGAATCCGCGGTTCTGCCGAGCAGCGATCGCGGCACTCGGCCCGATCTCGAGGCCGATGTGCTCAAGGTCGCGGTGATCGAGCGGCACGGCAAGAACGGCAATATCGGCCGCGGCTTCGTCAAGGGCTTTGGCCTCAAGCGCGGCGCCATCGCCTCCTCGGTTGGCCATGACAGCCACAACATCACTGTCATCGGCGCCACCGACGAGGACATGGCCGTGGCCGTCAACCGGCTGATCGAGCTACACGGCGGCTTTGTCGTCTCGGACGGCGGCCAGGTGACGGCAGAGCTGGCGCTGCCGATTGCGGGGCTGATGAGCCCCAAGCCGTTCGAAGAGGTGACGCATGATCTGCACGCTTTGCGGCAAGCAGCTTACGCCCTTGATTGCAGCTTGCCGGAACCTTTCTTGCAGGTTGCTTTCCTCGCGCTGCCCGTCATCCCCCACCTCAAGATGACCGACCGCGGCCTGTTCGACGTCGACAAGTTCGACTTCGTCGACTGAGGCAACCAGGCTAGTGCCCGTCGCGCGACTTAACCTTGCGCCGGGCCGCATGCAGCAGCGGCTCGGTATAACCGCTGGGCTGGTCGGCGCCGTGCAGGGCCAGGTCGAGTGCGGCCTGGAAGGCAACAGACTGGAAGTTTTCAGCCATCGGGCGATAGAGCGGGTCGCCGGCATTCTGCTCGTCCACGACGGCGGCCATGCGCTCGAAGGTTGAGGTCAGCTCGTCGCGGCTGACCAGGCCATGGCGCAGCCAGTTGGCGACCGCCTGGCTGGAAATACGGCAGGTGGCTCGGTCTTCCATCAGCCCGACATTGTTGATGTCGGGCACCTTGGAACAGCCCACGCCCTGCTGCACCCAGCGCACCACATAGCCCAGGATGCCCTGCGCGTTGTTTTCCAACTCGCGGGTGATTTCCTCGCGGCTGAGCGAGAACGGCGCCTGGATCGGCATTGAGAACAGTTCGCCCAAGCCCGGCACCGCCTGGTTATGCCGGCGCTTCTGTGCCTCGAACACGTCGACCTCGTGATAGTGCAGCGCATGCAGGATCGCGGCGGTGGGCGACGGCACCCAGGCGGTATTGGCCCCAGCATTAGGATGAGCGGCCTTGGAGGCCATCATCGCCGCCATGTCGTCAGGCCGCGCCCACATGCCCTTGCCGATTTGCGCCCTGCCCGAGAGGCCACAGGCCAGCCCAATCAGCACATTGCGATCCTCGTAGGACCCGATCCAGCGCTCCGACTTGATCTCGTCCTTGCGCAGCACGGCGCCTGCTTCCATCGAGGTGTGGATCTCATCGCCGGTGCGGTCGAGGAAGCCGGTATTGATGAAGAACACCCGCTGGCGGGCTTTGTAGATCGCCGCCTTGAGGTTGGCCGAGGTGCGGCGCTCCTCATCCATGATGCCGATCTTGATGGTCAGCGGCGCGAGCCCCAGCATCCTTTCGACCGAGGCAAAGATGGCGCAGGCGAAGGCCACTTCCTCCGGGCCATGCATCTTGGGCTTGACGATGTAGATGGCGCCCGTCGTGCTGTTGACCTTGTCCTGCATGGCGCAGAGCACGGTCACCGCCGCGTCCATCAGCCCCTCGCCGATCGGCTTGCCATCGAACAGCACCGCGTCGGTGGTCATCAGGTGGCCGACATTGCGCACTAGCAGCAGCGAGCGCCCCTTGAGCACCAGGGGCGCGCCGTTGACGTCCTTGTAGATCCGGTCCGCATTGAGCTTGCGGGTGACGGTCTTGCCGCCCTTTTGGAAGGTATCTTCCAGCGTGCCGTTCATCAGGCCGAGCCAGTTGCGATAGACGCCCACCTTGTCCTCGGCGTCGACCGCGGCGACAGAGTCTTCGCAGTCCTGGATGGTGGTGAGCGCCGCCTCGACAATGATGTCGCTCAGCCCCGCCTTGTGCGTGCCGCCGATGAGGCTGCCCGGCTCGATGACGAGAATGACATGCAGGCCGTGATGGCGCAGCACCAGTTCGCCCTTGGCCTCGGTGCCGCCATAGCCGACGAAGGCGCCCGGGTCGCGCAGGCCAGTGCGGCCGGCCGCAGTGTCGACCTGGAGATGGCGGGCCTCGCTATCCTTGATCACGTGATAGCCGGTGACGTCGCGATGGCTGCCGCTGGCGAGCGGAAAATTCTCGTCGAGGAACGTGGCGGCCTTGTCGACCACCGCTGCCCCGCGCGCTGCATTGAACCCCTGCCCCGGCGCAAGGTCGCCATCGCGGCCGATGACATCGGTGCCATAGAAGGCGTCGTAGAGACTGCCCCAGCGGGCATTGGCGGCATTGAGCGCGTAGCGCGCATTGGACACCGGCACCACCAGTTGCGGACCGCATAGCGTGGTGATCTCGGGATCAAGACCGGTGGTCTCGATGGTGAAGTCGGCCGGCTCGGGCACCAGATAGCCGATCTCGCGCAGGAAGAACTCATAGCCCTGCGGATTGTTGGCGACGGCACCGTATTTGCGATGCCAGTCATCAATCTGACCCTGGATCTGGTCGCGCTTGCCCAGCAGCGCCACATTGGTGGGCCCATGCTCGGCAATGATTGCGGCAAAGCCCGACCAGAACTGCTCGGCCGTAACGGCGAGGCCCGGGAGCGCTTCCTTCTCGACGAAATCGACCAGCAGGGGATGGACGGAGAGGCCGGACTTCGTGAGGTAGGTGGTCATTCTTGGTCCTTCTTCTTTCTTACCTCTCCGTTGGGGGAGAGGTCGGCGCGACCGCGCCCGGTGAGGGGGCCTTCTCATTTGCCCGTTGCGTGGGGGAGGCCCCCTTACCCGACCGAAGACGGTCGACCTCTCCCCCAGGGAGAGGTGAAGAGGCGCTCGACCCGCAAACCCGAGCGCAACCTATGGCAAGCCCATTGCCCTCACAACCCGCCTAAAGTCGACTTCGCCCTTGCGCCAGCGACATAGACTTCGGCGATCGCCCGGTCGTCTCCGAGCGTCTGCAGCAGGAACAGTTCTTCGACCAATGACGTCACCGTCGCCAGGCGCAGCGCCATGGCGGGGGTGGCGCCGGCATTGAGCACCACAAGGTCGGCCGCGTTGCCCGGCGCGATAGCGCCGATCGTGCCCTCCAGCGAAAGCGACCGCGCATTACCCAGGGTCATCATGTAGAACGAGTTGAGCGGCGTCAGCCGCTGGCCGCGCAATTGCAGCACCTTGTAGCCCTCGTCGAGCGTACGCAGCATCGAATAGCTGGTGCCCCCGCCAATATCGGTGGCAACGCCAATGCGCACGCCCGCCTTGCTGAGCCGCTCGTGGTCGAACAGGCCGGAGCCGAGAAACAGGTTGGAGGTCGGGCAGAACACCGCCACTGAACCGGTCTCGGCCAGCACGCGCGTCTCGCGGTGGTTGAGATGGATGCAGTGGCCCAGCAGCATCTTGGGACCGAGCAGGCCATAATCCTCGTAGATGCCGGTATAGTCGGGCGAGCCCGGATAGAGCTCCATCGCATAGGTGATCTCGGCGGCATTCTCGCTGAGATGGGTCTGCACGTAGCAATCGGGGTGCTCGGCCACCAGAGTCTGGGAGGCCTCGAGCTGTTCCGGCGTCGAAGTGAGGGCGAAGCGCGGCGAGATAGCGTAGAGGCCCCTGCCCCGGCCATGCCAGCGCTCGATCAGCATCTTGGTGTCGTCATAGCCAGACTGGGCAGTGTCGCACAGCGCCTCGGGCGCATTGCGATCCATCATCACCTTGCCGCCCACCATCAGCATGTTGCGCTTTTCGGCTTCGGCGAAAAACGCATCGACCGACTGTGGGTGGCTGGAGCAATAGGCGACGGCCGTAGTGGTGCCGTTGCGGATCAGTTCGTCAAAAAAGGCACTGGAGATGGCGCCGGCATGGCCCTGCTGGCCGAATTTCTGCTCTTCGACGAAGGTGTAGGTATTGAGCCATTCCAGCAGCGAAGCGGCATAGGAGGCGATCATCTGGCTCTGCACATAGTGCAGATGCATGTCGATGAAGCCGGGCAGGATCAGGTGCGGGCGGTGGTCGATGACCTCGGCAATATCGTCGGAGACGAAATCGCCGACGGCGATGATCTTGCCATCTTCAATGGTGATCGCGCCATCCTCGAGATAGCGGTAGCTCGCCGTATCATCGACGCCCTGGGGCTCGCTGACGAAGGTCAGCACCCGGCCGCGCAATATGGTCCGGCTCATTGCCCCGAGCCCTCGCGGAACCACTCGACGATCAACGCCCGCTCCTCATCGGTCATCTCGCTGACATTGCCCGGCGGCATGGCATGGGCATAGCCGGCCTGGATGGCAATGTCCTTGGCGTGGTTGGCAATGGCGATATCATTGTCGAGGATCACGTTCCTGGGTGCTTCATAGACGCCCGGCCAGGCCGGCTCGGCCGTATGGCACATGGCGCAGCGGGTCTGCACGGTCAGGCTGGCTGCCTCGAAATGAGTTGCTGCGAGAAAGGGTTCGGCCGCACGAGACGCCACCTCCTCTCCCGCCGAACCCGGCAGCTTCGGGCCTGAAGACAGCCAGGCGATGATGATGAAGAGGATCACCGCGACCGGCCAGGTCCAGTGCGGATTGCCCTTCCGCGCATGGCGGGTGTTGAAATAGTGCCTGATGACCACGCCGACGAGGAAGATCAGCGAGGCGATGATCCAGTTCCACTGCGTGGCAAAGGCCAGCGGATAGTGGGACGAGAGCATGAAGAAGATGACGGGCAGCGTCAGGTAGTTGTTGTGCAGCGAGCGCTGCTTGGCGACCTTGCCATATTTGGCATCGGGCACACGGCCCGCCTTGAGATCGCCCACCACGATCTTCTGGTTGGGGATGATGATCATCGCCACATTGGCCGCCATGATAGTCGCCGTGAAGGCGCCCATATGCAGCATCGCCGCGCGGCCGGTGAAGAGCTGCGTATAGCCCCAGCTCATGGCGACGAGGATAGCGAACAGCACCAGCATCAGCCCGGTGGTGGAATTGCCGATGGGCGACTTGCAGAGCGCGTCATAGAGCACCCAGCCGAGCACGATGGAGCCGATAGACAGACCAATCGCCGCCCAGACCGGCACGTCGAGCACATTTCGGTCGATGAGATAGAGGTCAGCCCCGACATAGTAGATCATCGCCATCAGCATCAGGCCGGAGAACCAGGTCCAATAGCTCTCCCATTTGAACCAGGTCAGGTGCTCGGGCAAAAACTCCGGCGCCACCAGGTATTTCTGGATGTGATAGAAACCACCCCCGTGCACCTGCCACTCCTCACCATGCGCCAGCGGCGGCAGGCTCGGCGTCTTGCGCAGGCCCAGGTCAAGCGCAATGAAATAGAAGGACGAGCCGATCCAGGCGATGGCGGTGATCACATGCAGCCAGCGCACCGCAAAGCTCAGCCATTCGAACAAGATTGCATAATCGGGCATTCGTTCTATCCCATTCACCGCGTTCCCCCTCGCCCTTGTGGGAGAGGGACGACACTTCTGCGTTCAGCAGAAGTGTCAGGGTGAGGGGTACTGCGCTATCCCATGCCAGAAGCCCTGGGAGGGCACGCGCCCCCTCATCCGCCCTTCGGGCACCTTCTCCCACGAGGGGAGAAGGGCGAAGGAGCCGAGAAAAAGGGGCGGACTCGGCCGCCCCTTCCATTCAGATCAACCGATCGATCAAGCCGGCGGGTTCACGCCTTCGACATACCAGTCCATGCTCAGCAGCTCGCCGTCCGTCATCGTCACGCCGGCGGCGACGCGTTCCGCACCGGTGTGGTCGTTGATCGGGCCGGTGAAAATGTGGAACGAGCCGTCAGCCTGGCCATTCTTGACCGCCTCGGCAGCAGCGACGACGTCGGCGGGAATCGACTCGTTATACGGCCCGATTTGCACTTCGCCTTCCTTGATGCCGGGCCAGCGGTCGCCGCTGGCCCAGGTGCCGTCGATCACCGCCTGGGCGGCCTCGACATAATGCGGGCCCCAATTGTCGATGATCGAGGTGAGCTGTGCCTTGGGGGCGAAGGCGCTCATGTCGGCGCCCTGGCCGAAGCCGCCGACAATGCCGCGCTCTTCGGCAACCTGCAGCGCAGCGGGACCGTCGGTGTGCTGAGCGATCACGTCGATGCCCTGGTCGATCATGGCGCGGGCGGTATCGGCTTCCTTGGCCGGATCGTTCCAGGTCGAGATATAGACCGGGGTCATGGTGAAATCAGGATTGATCTTGCGCGCCGCCAGTGTGAAGGCGTTGATGCCCATCACCACTTCGGGAATGGGGAAAGAGCCAACATAGCCGGCCTTGCCGGTCTTGGAGAGATGGCCAGCCAGAGTGCCGCAGACGGCGCGGCCTTCGTAGAAGCGGGCATTGTAGGTCGCGACGTTGTCCGAGCGCTGGTAGCCGGTGGCATGCTCGAACTTTACGTCCGGGAACTGCTGGGCAACCTTGATGACATAGTCGCCATAGCCGAAGCTGGTGGCGAAGATCAGCTTGTGGCCGGACTGGGCCAGTTCGCGCAGCACGCGTTCGCAGTCCGGGCCTTCCGGCACGTTTTCGACGATCGTCGGCTCGGCGACCAGATCGCCCAGCGTTTCCTTCATGAAGGCAGCACCGGTGGCGTGGCCGAAATTCCAGCCATTGTCGTTGGGCGTACCGATCAGCATGAAACCGACCTTGAGCGGTTCGGCCTGGGCAAAGGCCCTGGAGCCGAGCAGCGGCAGCGCGGCCGCAGCAGCGCCGACCTTGAGGACATTACGACGTGAAAGTGTCATTTGGTTTCTCCTGGATGACTTTTCTTGATGATCGAGAGCCATTGGGCAGCCCTCAATTGCTGGGCAGAAACGGCTTGCCGAGGCAGGCCGGTGCATTGGTGGAAGCATCGCGCCGGATCGAGATCAGCACAAGCACGGCGACGGTTGCGAGGTATGGCAAGGCGGACCAGAGCTCAGCCGGGATGGCAGCCAGCGGCCCACCGCCGGCCTTGGCATAGAGCTCCATGGTCATGACCAGGCCGAACAGATAGGCGCCGGCCAGCAGGCGGAACGGGCGCCACGAAGCAAAGACCACTAGCGCCACAGCGATCCAGCCGCGGCCCGCCGTCATCCGATCGGCCCATTGCGGGGTGAGCAGCAGCGGGAAACACGCGCCAGCGATCCCCGCCATGGCGCCCCCAAACGCGACGGCGGCATAGCGCACTCCGACCACCGAATAGCCGATGGAATGGGCCGACAGATCGTTTTCGCCAACGGCGCGCAGGATCAGCCCGGCGCGGGTGCGCTTGAGGAAATACCAGATGGCCACGACCATGATCATGGCGAAATAGACCAGCGCCGAATAGCCGAACAGCACGCGCCACACCGAGTGGGTGGCAATCTCGACCGGAAACAATGGCCGCAGCAGCGTCACCGGCTTGGCGCTGTAGCCCTGCCCGGCCAGCGCCGAGAGACCGGTGCCGAAAATGGTCAGCGCCAGGCCCGTCGCGGTCTGGTTGGCAGAGAGGCTCAGCGTCAGGAAGCCGAAGATCAGCGAGGTGCCAAGGCCCGCCGCCGCCGCCAGCAGGATGGCGAGGTAGTGGTTGCCGGTGAGGAAGACGATGACAAAAGCCGTGATGGCGCCCACCAGCATCATGCCCTCGACGCCCAGATTGAGCACCCCCGCCCGCTCGACCACAAGCTCGCCCAGCGCGGCGATCAGGATCGGGGTGGAGGCGCCGACCACGGTGACGATGATGGCGATGATCAGTTCGGGGCTCATGCGCGCGCCTCCGCGGCCGGGACCACCCGCCTGACGCGGTAGCGGATGAGAACATCTCCCGCCAGCAGGAAGAACAACATCATGGCCTGGAACACGCCGGTTGCCGAACTGGAAAGCCCGATAGTGGTCTGCGCCACCTCGCCGCCGACAAAGGTGATGGCCATGACAATGCCGGCAAAGATCACCCCGAGCGGGTTGAGCCGACCCAGGAAGGCGACGATGATGGCGGTGAAGCCGTAATTGGTGGGAAAGCCTGGCACCATGCGCTGGAACGGCCCGGCCACTTCGAGCATGCCGGCCATGCCCGCCAGCCCGCCGCTGACCAGCAGCGCCAGCCAGATCGTCTTGTTTTCCGAGAACCCGCCATAGCGCGCGGCATGCGGCGCTGCACCCACCACCCGCATCCGATAGCCGAATACCGAGCGGGTCATGATGAACCAGGCAATCAGCGCCACCACAACCGCGATCGGCACGCCCAGATGCACGATGGTGCCGGGAATGATCGTCGGCAGGCGCGCCGCTTCCGAAAAGACGCGGGTCTGCGGAAAGCCCATGCCCATCGGGTCCTTCCATGGCGCGCGCACCAGATAATAGATCAACTGCACCGACGCATAGGTCAGCATCAGCGAGGTCAGGATTTCATTGACGTTGAGCCGCGTCTTGAGCAAGGCCGGGATGGACGCATAGGCCGCGCCGCCCAGCACGCCAGCGACGAACATTGCCGGCAAAATCCACCAGCCGGTCATGCCATGGGTCGCCAGCGCCACCCAGGTCGCGGCCAGCCCGCCGATGATATATTGCCCCTCGGCGCCGATGTTCCACACATTGGCCCGGTAGGAGATGGAAAGGCCCACGCCGATGATAATCAGCGGCGCCGCCTTGACCCCGAGATCCTGCCATTTGAACGAATTGGTCAGCGGCGTGAGGAAAATCTCCCGCACCGCGCCGACGCCGTCATAGCCGATCAGCGAGAAGATGATCGCGCCCACCACCATGGTCAGCACCACCGCCGCAACCGGGGTAGTATAGACCATGACCTTGGACGGTTCGCGCCGCTTTTCAAGCCGGAACTGCATCATGCACCTCCGCCGCTCCATGCACGCCGCCCATCAGCAGGCCAATTTCTTCAACGCTCATGTCCTCCGTCGGCCGCGCCGGCGACAGGTGCCCCATATTGATCACCGCCAGCGTGTCGCAAAGCGCACGCAGCTCATCGAGGTCCTGGCTGATGACCACGATGGCCGAACCGGCCGCGGCCAGGTCGACCAGCGCCTGATGGATCGCCGCGGCAGCGCCGGCGTCGACGCCCCAGGTCGGCTGGCTCACCACCAGCACACTTGGCTTCTGCAATATCTCGCGGCCCATTATGTATTTCTGCAGGTTGCCGCCGGAAAGCGACCCGGCGGTCGATGCCGGCCCCAGCGCCTTGACGGCGAAATCGGCGATCACCTTGCCGGTATAGGTCTTGGCGGCCCCCGAATTGATCAGCCCCATCATCACCATGCCGAGCCGGTCGCGCGCCGTCAGCACCGAGTTGTCACTGAGCGTAAAATCACCCACGGCGGCATGACCGTTGCGTTCTTCGGGCACCGCGCAGAGGCCCCGCTTGCGGCGGCCCGTCGTGTCCAGCAGGCCGAGCGGGACGCCATCCAGAGTAACGGCATCCTTGTCGCCGCTGCGCACTTCCCCGCTCAACGCATCGAGCAGGGCATTCTGTCCATTGCCCGCGACCCCGGCGATACCGAAGATTTCCCCGGCCCGAACCGTGAAGCTGACATCGTCGACCGGCACGTCGAAATGTCCGGTCTTGACCGTGGAGAGCCGCGAGACGATCAGCTTGGGCTGGCCCAGCCTGCGGCCTTCGCCCCGTACGATATCCTTGAGGCCAGCGCCGATCATCTTTTCGGCCAGAGATCGGCTGGTCTCCTGCCGGGGGTCGCAGGTATCGACCAGCCTGCCGCCGCGCAGGATGGTCGCCGTGTCGCACAGCGCTTTGATTTCATGCAGCTTGTGCGAGATGTAGAGTATGGAGCACCCCTGCGCTGCCAGCTTGCGCAGCACATCGAACAACTGCTCGACTTCCTGCGGCGTGAGCACCGAGGTCGGCTCATCCATGATCAGCAGCTTTGGATCGAGCAGCAGGGCGCGCACAATTTCGATGCGCTGCCGCTCGCCCACCGAAAGCGTCGCCACGGTGCGATGTGGATCGAGCGACAGGCCGTATTTGGCCATGACCTCGCGGATACGGGCCTCCAGCTCCCGCGACGGGATTTTGGCATCCATACCCAGCGCGATGTTCTCCAGCACGGTCAGTGCCTCGAACAGCGAAAAATGCTGGAACACCATGCCGATGCCGAGCTTGCGGGCGGCCTTGGGGTTGGGCACAGCGACAGG
The DNA here is from genome assembly GCF_036676215.1 of Devosia sp. Lineage (GTDB taxonomy): Bacteria > Pseudomonadota > Alphaproteobacteria > Rhizobiales > Devosiaceae > Devosia. The sequence goes on from NZ_JAKFDJ010000075.1 coordinate 90,300, forward strand.
CTGCCCATCCCAGCGGATTTCGCCGGCATCAGGCTGCATGATGCCGTAGATCATCTTGACCAGGGTGGATTTGCCGGCGCCATTTTCGCCCAGCAAAGCGTGGATTTCGCCCGGCCTCACTGAAAACGTCACGTCGTCATTGGCAAGAACGCCGGGAAAACGCTTGGTAATGCCGGTCAATTCAAGCCGATACGGCATACTAGCGTCCAATCACCGCCCCCTCGATTTTGGGGGCGCGTGCCCGCGCGATTTCAGCTTCCCGTTGCCCAATGTGGACCATAATTTCCGCCGCCGCCAGTGCCGCTATGACCGCTGGTCGTTTATCCCCAAGGCCATACTGGCCAATTGGTAAAACCAGCCGCTCCAGCGCCCTGGCGTCGCCGCCTTCGGCCTTGAACCAGCTAGCAAACCGAGCCCGCTTTGTGCGGCTGCCGACCATGCCGATATAGGGTGCATCTTTCCGCGCCAGCGCTTCCTGGGCGATCAGGAAATCGAGCGCATGGTCATGGGTAAGGATGACATAGCTGCTGCCCTGCGGGGCCGAGCGCACCACCGCTTCCGGCATGGCAACGGCATGCGCCACAATGTCTGCCGGCAGCAGAGCGAGTTCCTCGCGGCGGGTATCGATGACCTGGAGTTGCACCGGCAGCAGTGAAAGTATCTGCGCCAGCGCCCGGCCGACATGGCCGGCGCCGAACACATAGACATGCGGCAGCGCGGCATCTTCGGCCGAAACCCGAGCAGCAAGCGCCGCCCGGATATCCGCATCGGCATAATTGAGGCCGACTTCGACCCGGCCGCCACAGCACTGGCCGATCTCGGGGCCAAGCGGCACGTCCATGGCCTCTTCGGCCTGGCCATTGGCGATCAGCCGGCGGGCATGCTCGATGACCATATATTCGAGCGCGCCGCCGCCGATGGTGCCGAAGAGGTCGGCGGGGCCGACGAGCATGAACGTGCCCTGTTCGCGCGGGGACGAGCCGCGAACAGACGTCAGCTCGCAAACGATGGCGGCAGGATTGGCCGCGAGGAAGGTGGCGAGTTCGGCGGATCGGGTGGTCATGGCCGCACCCTTGCATCGTGGCTAAACGTCACCCCCTCCCGGCCTCCCCCATCAAGGGGGAGGTGAAGTCCTGCGTACGTGGCAATATCCTGCAAAACGAGTGGAGCGGCACCTCCCCCATCATGGGGGAGGTTGGGAGGGGGTGATGCCGAGATGACCACCGTCCTCACCCCCTCGCCCCCTTCATGCGCTCTACACCCATCAGCACCCGCTCAGGCGTGACCGGAGTATCCAGCCTCGGCGCAACCCGGTAATCCGCCACGCTAGCCACCGCCATCGACAGCGCCTCGACCACACTTATCGCCAGCATCAGCGGCGGCTCGCCCACGGCCTTGGAGCGACCGATGGTCGGCTCGGCATTCACCGACCATTCGGCCAGTTTCACGTTGAAAATCGGCGGCACGTCGCTGGCCAGCGGGATCTTGTAGGTCGACGGCGCCATGGTGCGCAGTTGGCCCTTGTCGTCCCAGACCAGTTCCTCGGTGGTTAGCCACCCCATGCCCTGGATGAAACCGCCCTCGATCTGGCCGATATCGATGGCCGGATTGAGCGACTTGCCGACGTCATGCAGGATATCGACGCGATCGACGACATATTCGCCCGTCAGAGTATCGATGGTGACTTCGCTCACCGAGGCGCCATAGGCGAAGTAGTAGAACGGATGGCCACGCCCGGTGGCACGATCCCAGTGGATCTTGGGGGTTTCGTAGAAGCCGGCGGCGGAAAGTTGCACCCGATTCAAGTAGGCGGAGGCGACCAGCTCGGCGAATGGCACGAACTTGCGGCCGACCTGCATACCGCCCTGCACCCAATGGCAGTCGCCTTCATCCGCGTCGTAGAGCTTGGCCGCATGGGCCAGGAGCCGCGCCTTGATCTGTTCGGCCGCGTCCCAGGCCGCCATGCCGTTGAGATCGGAGCCGGAGGAGGCGGCGGTGGCCGAGGTATTGGGCACCTTGCCCGTGGTCGTCGCCATGATCTTGACGCTGTCGAGCCCAACCCCGAAGGCATCGGCCAGCACCTGCGCGACTTTGATGTGGAGCCCCTGCCCCATCTCGGTGCCGCCATGGCTGAGATGGATCGAGCCGTCCTTGTAGACGTGCACCAGCGCGCCGGCCTGATTGTACCAGGTGGCGGTGAAGGAGATGCCGAACTTGACCGGCGTCAGCGCAATGCCCTTCTTGAGGATCGGACTGCCCGCATTGTATTTGAGGATCGCCGCCCGCCGCGCCTGGTAGTCCGACGATATCTCCACCTCATCGACGATGCGATGGATGATGTTGTCCTCCACCGTCTGGTGATAGGGCGTCACATTGTTGGTATCGGTGCCGTAAAAGTTGGCCTTGCGGATATCGAGCGGGTCCTTGCCCAGGCCATAGGCGATGTCCTCAATCCAGCGCTCGCAGGCCATCATGCCCTGCGGGCCGCCGAAACCGCGGAAGGCGGTGTTGGAGACGGTATTGGTATAGAGCGGCTCGCTGCGCACCCGCACCGCCGGATACCAATAGGCATTGTCGGCATGGAACAGCGCGCGATCGGTCACCGGGCCGGAGAGGTCCGACGAGAAGCCGGCGCGGGCGCCGTAGACGGCATCCACCGCGTGAATCTTGCCGGTTTCGTCATAGCCCACGTCATAGTCGACCACGAAATCGTGCCGCTTGCCGGTGGCGGTCATGTCGTCGTCGCGGTCGGGCCGGATCTTGCAGGCGCGGTTCCATTTCTTGGCCGCCAATGCCGCCACTGCGGCGAACAGGTTGCCCTGCGTTTCCTTGCCGCCGAAGCCGCCACCCATGCGCCGCACGTTGACCGTCACCGCATGCTGGCGAATGCCCAGCACGGCCGCAACCATGAGCTGCACTTCGCTCGGATGCTGGGTCGAGGCAAAGACCGTGACGTCCTCGTCCTCACCCGGCACGGCGATGGAAACCTGGCCTTCGAGGTAGAAATGGTCCTGCCCGCCAATCTCGATACTGCCCTTGACCCGGCGCGGCGATGCCGCCAGTCCGGCCTCGATATCACCGCGCTCGAGCTTGAGCGGTTCGGTCACCAGCTTGTGGCCCGCCGCCTGCGCGGCGCGGACATTGGTGGCGTGCGGTAGGTCGCGATACTCGACCTTGACGAGATGCGCTGCGCGCCGCGCCAAGTCGCGCGTCTCCGCGATCACCGCGAACAGCGGCTGGCCCCAGAAATGCACCTTGCCGATGGCGAAGATCGGCTCGTCATGCTTGTGGCTGGGGCTGACATCATTCTCGCCGGGAATGTCCTCGGCCGTCAGCACCCCGATGACGCCCGGCGCGGCTCTGACGGCTTCATAATCAATGCCGACGATCTCGGCATGCGCGCGCGTCGAGAGCGCCAGATAGGCGTGCATCGTGCCCGCCGGCTCGATCATGTCGTCGACATATTCGGCCGTGCCAGTGACGTGTTTCGGTCCGCTGTCATGGCGGGTGGCGGTGTGGAGGCTGGCAATGCTGATGGGCGCTTCGTGCTTGTTCATGCCACCTCCCGCTTGAGCCGCTGGCCCTGACCGGTGGTTTCGAGGAAGAAGCGCCTAAGTAGGTTCTGCGCCGCCAGCAGGCGATAGTCGGCGCTGGCACGCATGTCCGAGATCGGCTGATAATCCTCAGCAAACGCCGCAATTGCTGCCTCCACCGTCTCCATGGTCCAGGCCTTGCCAACCAGTGCGGCCTCGACCGCTCTGGCCCGCTTGGGTGTTGCTGCCATGCCGCCAAAGGCGATGCGGGCCATGCCCACCATGCCGGCATCACTGACAAACACCCGGAACGCCCCGCACAGTGCCGAGATATCCTCCTCGCGGCGCTTGGAAATCTTGTAGCAGGCGAACTTTTCGCCCGCCGGCAGAAGCGGGATGGTGACGCTCTCGACGAATTCGCCGGGCTGCCGATCCTGCTTGCCATAGGCGAGGAAGTAATCTTCGAGCTTGATCTCGCGCCGGTGTTCACCCCGGCGCAGATGGAGCTTCGCCCCCAGCGCGATGAAGGGTGGCGGGGTATCGCCGATGGGCGAGCCATTGGCGATATTGCCGCCAATGGTGCCCATGTTGCGGATCTGCTCGCCGGCAATGCGGCTCCAGAGTTCGGCCATATCGGGGAAGGTCGCCGCGATCACCGGCAGGGCTTCGGAGTACGAAACGCCCGCATAGAATCGCACTTCGCTGGCGTTCTCGGCGATGCGCCGCAATTCCTGCAGGTGCCCAATGAAGATCACCGGCCCGATGGTGCGCATGAACTTGGTGACCCACAGGCCCACATCGGTGGCACCGGCAACGACGGTCGCCGTCGGATTGGCTTCATAGACGGCGGCGAAATCGTCGAGGCTCGCCGGCACAATGATGCGATCGGCACCCTCTCCCAATTCCACCCGCGTCCCGTCGGTGATGGCCTTGATCTTGCCCTTGAGCGCGATGCGCTCGGCCCAGAGCGGGTCGCCCTGCGGCGAGCCATAGCTGGAAATCGCCTTGCCGGCACGGATGATCGGCGCATAGCCGGTGCAGCGGCAGAGATTGCCTTGCAGCGCCTTTTCGATGGCTCCTTGGCTCGGATCGGGGTCCCGCATCCACAGCCCATAAAGGCTCATCACGAAGCCCGGCGTGCAGAAGCCGCACTGGCTGCCGTGCTCGTCCACCATCGCCTGCTGCACGGGGTGCAGATGCCCGTTCTCGCCGCGCAGATGCTCCACCGTCACCACATGGGTGCCGTGTAGGCTTCCCACGAAACGGATGCAGGCGGTGACCGAGTCATAGATGATTTCGTCGCCCATCAGGCGCCCGACCAGCACCGTGCAGGCCCCGCAATCGCCCTCGGCGCAGCCTTCCTTGGAGCCGCGCAGGCGGCGCTCCAGCCGCAGCCAGTCCAGCAGCGTGGTATCAGGCTTCACGTCGGAAAGGCTGATTTCCTCATCGTTGAGGATAAAGCGTATGGCGCCCGAAACCTCAGTCATGCCTCAGCTCCCCCGATAGGTGGAATAGGCGAACGGACTAACCAGCAGGGGCACATGATAGTGCTTGTCCTCGGAGATTGTGAAGCGGATCGGCACGACGTCGAGAAACGGCGTTTCAAGTTCGACGCCGAGCCGCTCGAAATACTGGCCCACATGGAAGTGGATCTCGAACTCGCCATGCTGGAACTGCTGCTCGTCGAGCAGAGGCTGATCCACACGCCCGTCGGCATTGGTATAGCTGTCTGCAATATGGTGATTGTGGTCGCCATGGACAAACAGCAATTCGATCCGCATGCCGCGCGCCGGTTTGCCGTGCATGGTGTCCAGTACATGCGTCGTGAGGCGTCCACTACCCGCCATGAATTGCTCCGTCCGTCGTCCCCGAAGCAAGACTACCGCATCACCGCCGATGCGCAATGCTCATTTTTTACCATCTGGTCCATTTTTGTGCATCTTGTTCCCGTGACCAGGACTCATACTATTCTGCAAACACCAGACGAGAGCAGACCGATGCGCTATCCCCGTGACATGCATGGCTACGGCCCCAACCCGCCAAACGCCAATTGGCCCGGCGGCGCCCATGTGGCGGTGCAGTTCGTGCTCAACTACGAAGAGGGCGGGGAGAACAATATCCTCCATGGCGATGCAGGCTCGGAAGCCTTCCTCGCCGACGTGGTCGGCGCCGCGCCCTGGCCCGGCCTGCGCCACTGGAACATCGAGTCCATGTACGAATATGGCGCCCGCGCCGGCTTTTGGCGGCTGCACAAGCTGTTCACCGAAGCGCAATTGCCCGTCACCATCTACGGCGTCGCCACCGCGCTGATGCGAGCCCCGGCCCAGCTCGCCGCCATGCAGGACGCCGGCTGGGAAATCGCCAGCCACGGCTACAAATGGGTCGAGCACAAGGACATGCCGGCCGATGTGGAGCGCCAGCAGATCGCCGAGGCTGTCCGCATCCACACCATCGCCACGGGGGAGCGGCCGCGCGGCTGGTATACCGGGCGGTGCTCGCTCAACACCGTCGATCTCGTCTCCGAGGAAGGCGGCTTCGCCTATGTCTCGGACACTTATGATGATGACCTGCCCTATTGGCGCGTGCACCAGGGCAAGCCGCAGCTCATCATTCCCTATACGCTCAGCGCCAATGACATGCGCTTCGTCACCGCGTCGGGCTTCGACAATGGCGAGGAATACTTCCAGTTTTTGAAGGACAGTTTCGACTGCCTCTATGCCGAGGGCCAGGCTGGCTCGCCCAAGATGATGTCGATCGGGTTGCATTGCCGCCTTGTCGGCCAGCCGGGCCGCTATCAGGGGCTCAAGAAATTCGTCGACTATATCAAAAGCTTCGACAAGGTCTGGGTGCCCACCCGTCTTGCCATCGCCGAGCATTGGGCCAGGGAGCATCCCTATGTCGCGCCGGAGGTCATTCCTTCCCAGCTCGACAAGGCCGAGTTCGTCACCCGCTACGGCTCCATCTTCGAGCATTCCCCCTGGATCGCTGAGCGCGCCTGGGAGGGCGAGCTGGCCCCGGCCAACGACACCGCCATTGGCCTCCATTTCGCGCTGCGCACGCAGTTCCGCCTGGCAACGCCGGAAGAACGCCTCGCCGTCTTGCGGGCCCATCCCGATCTCGCCGGCAAGCTAGCCGCCGCCAAGCGCCTGACCGAAGCCTCGACGGCCGAGCAGGCCTCGGCCGGCCTCGACGCATTGACTGACGCCGAGCGCGAGCGTTTCACTTCACTCAACACCGCCTATGTTGAAAAATTCGGTTTCCCCTTCATCATCGCGGTGCGCGACAATACCAAGGCGTCCATCCTGGCGGCCTTCGAGAGGCGGATCGACAATAGCGCGGAGCTGGAATTTGTAGCCGCCTGCGCGCAGGTGGAGCGGATTGCGCTGCTGCGGCTGCAGGCGTTGCTGGGATAACTTCCGGAAGAGAGGTGCTACCCGTTCAACTCATCCGGGTCGAAGCCAATATCGGGCTCTTCCCGTGACAGGCCCAGCATCAACGCAAAGAGGCCCAACCAGGGCAGATAGTGCTGCAGCCAGGAATGGGGCGCGACCCCGGGATGGACAGAACGCTGGTACATAGCCGGCATTATCGCGCCAAAGGTTGAAGATCTAGTAACCCTAACCGTTGCGCGCCCTGACTTGCGGCGCGGCCGCCGAGGCGCTATGCGCGATGCAGGGGAGGCTTGCTCATGTACACACTATACGTTGCCAACAAGAACTATTCATCCTGGTCGTTGCGCCCCTGGGTCTTGATGCGCGCCCTGGGCATTGCCTTCGACGAACAGGTGCGCCCGTTCAACGATGGGCCCGGCCTCACCTTCGCCGGGGTCTCGCCCAGCGGTCGCTTCCCATGCCTGATCGATGGCGACACCGTCGTCTGGGACTCGCTCGCCATCACCGAATACCTCGCCGAGAGCTATAAGCAGGTTTGGCCGGAGGACCGGGCTGCCCGTGCCTTTGCCCGCTCCGCCACCGCGGAAATGCATTCGGGGTTCCCTCACCTGCGCAATATCTGCGGCATGAATGTCGGCCTGCGCATCGAACTGGCTTCGATCCCTCCCGGCCTGGCGCAGGACATTGCCCGCATCGACGCGCTGTGGTGCGCCGGCCTCAGCCGGTTTGGCGGACCATTCCTTGCCGGAGACCGGTTCACGGCCGTCGATGCCTTCTTCACCGCTGTCGCCTTCCGCGTGCAGACCTACAATCTGCAGCTGAGCGAACCGGCCGCCGCTTATGCCCGGCGCCTGCTCGACCTGCCCGCTATGCAGGATTGGTACGCGGCAGCGCTCAGGGAGACCTGGCGGCGCAGCGCCTATGAGCGCGAAGCCCTTGCCGCCGGCCGCATCGTCGCCGATTATCGCCAGACCGCCTGAGTTCGCGCCGCGCGAACCCGCACTGCCCAGGAACACAATGGCCGACTCAACCTATGCTTCGCCGCCCGGCGGCCTGCCGGCGCAAGCCGCGCTTCATACCGGCCGCGCCGTCTTCACCGAGGCCTATGCGCTCATCCCCCATGGGGTAATGCGCGACATCGTCACCAGCTACCTGCCCCATTGGGACCAGACGCGGGCCTGGATCATCGCCCGGCCGATGTCGGGCTTTTCCGAGACCTTCTCGCAATACATCATGGAAGTCATGCCCGGCGGCGGCTCGACCCAGCCCGAGCCCAATCCTGAGGTTGAAGGCGTTCTCTTCGTGGTCGAGGGCCAGGCCAGCCTCACCGTCGATGGCAAGAGCCACCTGCTCAAGCCCGGTGGCTATGCCTTCCTCCCGCCCGGCTGCGTCTGGACGCTGTTCAACAAGGGCCAGGTGCCCACGCGCTTTCACTGGGTGCGCAAGCGCTATGAGGCGGTCCCGGGCATCGAGGCGCCCACCGCCTTTGTCGCCAATGAGCAGGACGAGCCGATCATCTGGATGCCGGGCACCGACAGCCGCTGGGGCACCACGCGGTTCGTCGATCCGACCGACCTTCGCCACGACATGCATGTCAACATCGTCACCCTTGAGCCCGGCGCCGTCATTCCCTTCGAGGAAACCCATGTCATGGAGCACGGCCTCTATGTCCTGGAGGGCAAAGCCGTCTATCGGCTCAACCGCGATTGGGTGGAAGTGGAAGCCGGTGACTTCATGTGGTTGCGCGCCTTCTGCCCGCAGGCCTGCTACGCCGGCCCCGGCCGTTTCCGCTACCTGCTCTACAAGGACGTCAACCGGCACGCGAAGCTGCCGTTCTAGAGTTTCCCTGGGAGGGAACTACCCATGAAGCGTCACCTGTTCGCCGCCCTCGTCGCCTTTGCGCTCTCGAGCCAGGCCTCGGCCGAGGATCAAACGGGCCTGCAATATCAGAACCTCCTCACCCCGCTGCTTCAGGGCGGTGTTGATGTGTTGGGTAACCCGCTTCGCTATCCTGAAGGCGAGGTCAACATTACCTCGGCCATCGTCACCATTCCGCCCGGGGGCACGACGGGCCTGCATCGCCATGAAGTGCCCCTCTTCGCCCATATCCTGGAGGGCGAGCTCACCGTCGACTATGGCGAGGGCCGCATCAAGATTTACCGCGCCGGCGACAGTGTGTTCGAGGCCATGGACGTGCCGCACAGCGGCACCAATACTGGCAGCATCCCCATGAAGTTGCTCGCGGTCTATATGGGCGGCGGTGGCAAGGCCAATACCGTGCCGCTCAACTAGGGGGCCCCGATGGCGCGGCTCATCACTATCGAACCCTTGACCGCCGCGGCCTTCGCCCCGTTCGGGCAGGTGATCGAGATCGAGGGTGCCCAGCACTATCCGATCAACAATGGCATGACCGAGCGCTATCATGATCTGGCGCGGGTCGAACTGGGCGGGGTCCATCCCCGGCCGCTGATCTCGATCTTTCGCGGCCAACCCTATGACCTGCCGCTGACACTCCGGCTCGTCGAGCGCCACCCGCTCGGCAGCCAGGCCTTTTACCCGCTCTCGGCCAATCCCTGGCTGGTCATCGTCGCGGAAGATAATGGCGGCGTCCCCGTTCGTTTGCGTGCGTTCGCCCCCGGCCCTGGCCAGGGCGTCAACATCGCCATGAACGCCTGGCACGGCGTACTGTGTCCGTTGGAGGCCGAGGCGGACTTCCTGATCGTCGACCGCGACGGCGAGGGTATTAATCTCGAAGAGCATCACTTTGACCTACCCTGGACGGTGACGCGCTAGCAGGCCCTGCGGATGTACATTTCCGACGCCCGTAAACCCTACCATCTATCCTGTCTCGCAACCGAAACGCCCCTGCGCTAGTTTGATAGGCAAGGGATGGAGGTCATCATGGTGCCCACGCGGCTCGTTCGCTTTGTCGTCGCTCTGGTCGCGCTAATCGGCTTCATTATGCCGGCGGCTGCCGACGACATCACCTTCACCGGCGAAGTCACCTACCGCGAACGCATCGCATTGCCGCCCGGCGCGGAACTCCAGATCACGCTGGTCCGCCTGCCCGGCGCCACGCCCGTCGTCGGCGCCACTGCCAACGTCGTCGGGCGCGCCAATGTCCCACTGCAGTTCGCGCTCGACGTGCGCAGCAGCGTTGTCAAACCCGGCGGCGGCGGCTATGGCCTGCTTGCCGAAATCCGCAGCGAGGGCCGCACGCTGTTCAGGAGCCAGCAACCCGTTCCGGTCGATGCTAGCGCGCCTGCCCACACCCTGATCCTGGTCACGTTCTCGCCCGATCCGCCCCATGATGCGCCCGAGGCTATCCTGCCGCCGGTCGACACGCCCAACCCGCTGCTCGATACCATCTGGACCGTCACCAGCATCGGCGGGGAGCCGCCCCTGCCCGGGAGCAAGGTGACCTTCTCGATCGCTGCCGACTACCGTGCCGGTGGCAATAGTGGCTGCAACAACTACTTCACCGAGGCCGGCTTCGCCGGCCCGCCTCTGACCTTCGGCCCCATCGCTGGCACCCGCATGGCCTGCGCTCCCGCTATCATGGCCCAGGAAACCCGCTTCTTCGCTGCGCTCGGCGCCACTGTCGGCTACGAACTGGCAGGCGATACCCTCAAGCTGTTCGATGCGGCCGGCGTACCTCTGGTGGGCCTGGTCCGGCAAAACTGAGCGGCCTTTCCAACCGGGCGCGGTGTGACTAGGCTCGGGCTATCGCAATCGGGGCCACCATGGATACCGCTCTTCTCGTCTCTCGCCTGCTCGACGTCATCGAACGCGACATCGCCCCGGTGACGCGGGCCGGCGTGGCGCGCGGCAACAAGCTGTTCGGCGCCGCCATCCTGCGCAAATCCGATCTTTCAGTGGTGGTCGCCGAGACCAACAACGAGATCGAGAACCCGCTCTGGCACGGCGAAATGCATGCCATCAAGCGCTTCTTCGAGCTGCCGACCGACCGGCGCCCCGACGTCAAGGACTGCCTGTTCCTGGCAACACACGAACCCTGTTCGCTCTGCCTTTCGGGCATCACCTGGTCGGGTTTTGACAATTTCTATTACCTGTTCAGCCACGAAGACAGCCGCGACGCCTTCGCCATCCCCTATGACATCCAGATTCTGAAGGCAGTCTATGCCGTGCCCGATCCGGGCAAGGACTCGGTGCCGCCCGATCGTCCACTCTACAACCGCACCAATCGCTATTGGGCCAGCCACAATATCGTGCAGATGATCGCCAGCCTCGACCGCGACAACCGCGAGGCCCTGCTCGGTCGCTTCGATGACCTCAATGGGCTCTATGGCGACCTCTCGGCCACCTACCAGAAGGGCAAGGGCGCCAAGGGCATTCCCCTGGCCTGACCTATTGCTGGATTGCCGCCACTGGCACCAGTTCGCTGCGCGGCACCTCGGCGAACGAGGCGGCGAAGGTCAGGAAGCTCAGCGCGATGGCAAAAAGCGCGGTGAGGAGGAACTGGGACATCTTGTTCAATCCGGGCATAAGGTGACGCATGGCTCTTCTGTTAGTCCCAGGGGTTTGAACGCCGCAGCAATGGCGCATTAATCTTCTGTTCAGAATAGCGGTTCCCGCATGTCAGCCATGTGAAGCGAACCATTTCCGCTACAGCGCGTTCTGTTTCCGACCCATTGTTGGAAGGCCCAGAAGATGTCGCAGATCGATGCCGTTTCCCGCGCAGTACCGCAGCTCGCCATTTTTACCGACTTCGACGGCACGCTGGTTGAACTCGCAGAAACTCCCGATGCCATTGAAGTCGCCGACACGCTGCTCGAGGAGCTGCGGCACGCCATGCGCGAGCTGGACAGCGCCTTTGCCGTGCTGACCGGCCGCGAGATCGCCGACATCGACAAATATCTGGCCCCGCTGCACCTGCCCATAGCCGGTGCCCACGGCACCCAGCGTCGCCGCGCCGACGGCTTCGTCGAAACCGTCGATCCCGCCTCCATTCGTGGAGCCGAAGACATCGCGCGGGCCCTGCAGCCGCTGCTCCTTGCCAATCCAAGCCTCCTGCTGGAGAAAAAGGAAGGGGCGGTCGCCCTGCACTACCGCCAGGCGCCAGAACTCGAAGCTGCCGTGCGGACCGCCATGGAAGAAGCCGTCCGGAGCGTTTCCGATTTCGTCCTGGTCGCCGGCAAGATGGTGCTTGAGGCCCGACCGCGCGGCGTCAGCAAGGGCGAAGCCCTGCGCGCCTTCATGCGCGAAGAGCCCTTCCTGGGCCGCACGCCTATCTTCATTGGCGACGACGTCACCGACGAGGATGGCTTCGTCGCTGCCCAGGATCTTGGCGGCGTCGGCATCAAGCTCGGCGAAGGCGATACGGCCGCGCGCATGCGCATTCCCAATGTCGCCTCCGTGCATGCGTTGATCCGTGGATTGGGAGACATCGCGGCGCGGGAGCGCGACGCTAATCTGACACACTAAGCTGGACTGACCGGGGGCATTGCATGAGCCGTATCATCGTTGTTTCAAACCGAACGCCGGGCAAGGGTCCGGCCGCGGGCGGCCTGGCGGTCGCCTTGCGCAAGGCACTGGCGGAACGCGAAGGCTTCTGGTTTGGCTGGTCGGGCAAGCTGGTCGATAGCCCGGGTGCCGAGGCCCGCCTTGAGGATATCGACGGCTTGACCGTCGCCCAGATCGACCTGACCCGCGAAGACCATCACGCCTATTATGCCGGCTTTTCCAATTCGATCCTGTGGCCGAGCTTCCATCTCCGGCTCGATCTCGCGACCATCGAGGCGCACTGGTACGAGGGCTATCGAAGGGTCAATGTGCAGTTTGCCCGCGCTTTGCTGCCGCTGCTCAAGCCCGACGACATCATCTGGGTACATGACTATCACCTGATCCCGCTCGCCAGCGAACTGCGCAATCTGGGCGTACGCAACCGGATCGGCTTTTATCTCCACATCCCCTTCCCCACCACCGATGCGCTCTATGCCATTCCGCACCATCAGGAATTGATGCGCGACCTGTCGCGCTACGATCTCGTGGGCATGCAGGCCAATCGCGACGTAACCGCTTTCACCGAGTTTGCCGAGCACCAGACCCCCTCGACGCTCTCGGGTTCGCCACTGGAATCGGTCGATTTCGGCCGCACCGAAGTGGCCGCCTTCCCCATCGGCTCGGATCCAGACGCCTTCGCACGACTCGCCGTCAGCCCCGCCGCCAACAAGATGATCAAGCGCATGGAGCGCGTCATGGGCGAGCAGGAACTGGTGCTTGGTGTCGATCGGCTCGACTATTCCAAGGGCTTGCCGCAACGCGTCGAGGCGTATGAAAAGCTTCTCGCCAACAACAGCCGCTTCCGTCGGCTGGTGCACATGCTCCAGGTGGCGCCGCCCTCACGCGACAGTATCAAGGAATATCAGGAGACCAGCGACACACTGGACGCCATGTGCGGCCGGGTCATGGGGCGCTTTGCCGAACCCGATTGGCAGCCACTAACCTACGTGAAGCGCGCCTATGGCCAGCCAAGCCTGGCCGGACTCTACCGGCTGGCGCGCGTCGGGCTGGTGACGCCACTGCGCGATGGCATGAATCTGGTGGCGCATGAATATATCGGCTCCCAGAACCCCGAGGATCCTGGCGTCCTGGTGCTCTCCCGCTTCGCTGGCGCCGCCGAGATCTTCGAGGATGCCATTCTGGTCAATCCCTTCGACACTGACGAAACCGCCGAGGCCCTGCGCATGGCGCTCGACATGCCACTCGACGAACGCAAGCAACGCTGGCAGTCGCTGATGGCCGCCGCGCGCAAGCACAATATCGACAATTGGAGCCAGAGCTTCCTCGAACGACTGGCACCGGTCAGCGCCCGCGACGGCACGTCGACACGCGATATCCTCTATCTGGCGTCGGTGGCGTAGCGGCCTCACAGCCGCGCGCCTTCTCTAGACCCTCTTCACCTCACCCACGGACTACCCGACGCCGCCAGTAGGGTCACCAGCACCTTGTTCATCGGCGTCGGAATGCCGTGTTTGCTGCCGAGCCGCACAATGACTCCGTTGCGCGCATCGATTTCCATCCGGTTGCCTGCCAGCCGGTCGGCATGGATGGAACCGCCCGTTGATCCTTCGGCCATATTGCGGAAATTGGCGATTGTCGTCTCGACGGCGCTTTGCGGAATACTGGCCCCTTCGGCCCGACCCACCGCAGCACATTCTTCGACTAACGCTCGGACGATAGTCTCCAGATCCTCGCTCCAAACCGGGCCGGTCGCTCTCAGCGTGAGCGCTGGCACGATGGCGGCGCAATTGCCGCAGAGCTTGATCCAGGCCTGCGACAGGAAATCCGCGTCGGCCGACGCTTCAATCTCTGTATGGGCAAACAGCGCCACCAGCTCGTCGCCATTCCGTCCGGCAGGCACGGCGATGATTCCGTGTCGGCTTTGCACGATCCGCCCCGGCGCGCTACGCGCCGCCGGCAGGTTGATCATCACGGGCACCAGGCGCTCGGGTGGCACGAGATGGGAAAACAGCCTGACATGTTCGACCCCGTTCTGGATGATGGCGACCCGCGTCTGCGCATCGACCAGATGGTCCAGCCAGGCCTTGGTTGACTCGACATCATAGGTCTTGGTCGCGACCAGCACCCAGTCGACCGGCCGCGCAGTGGCCGGGTCGGTCAGCACTTGGGGGCGCGCCGTGATCACCCCACCCGGCGTCTCGACCCTCAGGTCATCCAGCGGCGTGCGGGCGCAGATGGTGATCGCCAAAGCAGGATCCTGCGCCAGCCAGGCGGCAACTGTCCCGCCGATCGCACCGGGTCCAATGACTGCGATTGTCGTCATGACGAAGCTCCAAACAAGAAAGGGCGGCCCTCGGGCCGCCCTTCTCATCTAGTCGATATTGGCTTTTAGGCGCGACCGCGCTGGCGATCCGCATTGGAGCGGCCATTGGTGCGGGCCGCTTCCTTCTGCGTCTTGCCCCAGCGCTGCTTGGTCTTGTCGCCAGCAGGCTTGGCGGCCATCGGCTTGCCGGTTTCCATGTCGCGGCGCACGCCACGAGCAGGCTGGCCACCCTCCGCTGGACGGGTGCGCGGAGCGCCTTCCGGACGGGTACGGGCCGCTTCCGCCGGACGGGCACGCGGGGTGTCCGTAGGCTGGTGATGCGGCTGGCTCCTGCCGCCGACATCCTTGGCGAATTCGGCAAACGGACGGCGCTCGGCGGGCGAACGGCGGTCAGCCTGCGGCGCGCGCGGGTTCTTCGACGAACGCGGACCCGGACGGCCACCGGACGGCTTCTTGTAAGCCGAACGCGGCGCTTCGACCACGCCGGTATCGTTGGCCAGATGCAGATCACCCGTATAGGGCAGCGTACGGCGGATCAGGCGTTCCACGTCGCGCAGCTTGCCGCGCTCAGTGCCGTCGCACAGGGTAATGGCAATGCCCGAGGCGCCGTTGCGGCCGGTACGACCGATGCGGTGCACATAGTTTTCCGGATCGTCGGGCAGCTCGTAATTCACCACATGGGTGATGCCGGGCACGTCAATGCCGCGGGCGGCAATGTCGGTGGCCACGAGAATCCGGACGTCACCAGTGGTGAAACCCTTGAGGGCCGCCTGGCGGGCATTCTGGCTCTTGTTGCCATGGATGGCCGCAGCCTTGTGGCCGTCAATCTCGAGATTCTTGGCGACGCGGTCGGCACCATGCTTGGTGCGCGAGAAGATGATCACGCGTTCCATGTTTTCGGTCTCGCTGGCCAGCAGCTCATTGAGCACGCCGCGCTTGGCCTTGGCGCCGGAGAGGATCACGCGCTGGTCGATCTTGACCACGGTGGAGCCGGCGACCGAAGCATCGACGCGCACCGGATCCTGCAGCAGGCTCTTGGCCAGGTCCGCAACTTCCGGGGCCATGGTGGCCGAGAACATCATGGTGTGGCGCTTGATGCCGATGGCCTTGACCACGGCACGCACCGGGGCAATGAAGCCCATGTCGAGCATCCGGTCGGCTTCGTCGAGGACGAGCCAGCGGGTTTCGGCCAGCTTGATCTTGCCGTCGTCCATCAGGTCCTTGAGGCGGCCCGGGGTAGCGACGACGATGTCGACGCCGCGCTCGAGGCGCTTGACCTGATGGTAGCGCGACACGCCGCCCAGCAGCAGCACGGTATCAAGCTTCATCTTGCTGCCAGCAAACTTGCGGATGGCTTCGTCGATCTGGACGGCCAGTTCGCGCGTCGGGGCAAGAATGAGAGCGCGGGTGGTCAGCGGCCGCGGACGGCCGGTCAGGGTCAGGATGCCGGCCAGGATGGGCAGGCCGAAGGCCGCCGTCTTGCCCGAACCGGTCTGGGCAATGCCCATCATGTCCCGGCCTTCGAGAAGCTTTGGAATGGCCTGGGCCTGGATCTTGGTGGGCTCGGTAAAGCCGCCGGCAGTCAGGCTGTCGGTGAGTACGGTCGGCAGACCGAGGGAAATGAAGTCGTTCAAAAGACACGTCTTTCTGCGCCGATGTGGCGCTGCAACGCGCGCAGGACAATGCAAGCGCGCATGTCGCCGGACGCTATGCGTCGGCGGGTCAACAGGTGCAATCGGGCGATAAAAGGGGGATATCGCGCGGGTGCTGGCTCGAACCCGGACAAACTGTTTCCGGGCTGACTTCGCCGCTCACCGCAGGGGATAAGAAGAGAAGTCCGTCGCGATTATGGTGTGCTGGGCTTCAAGCCTCAGCCGCGACGATGCAGGTCATATGGGCGAAGGCACCTGAAATAGCAAGGAAATTCGGGGTGGGCCGGCGCATGGCGGGGATGCAGATACGCAAGATGGGCGCCGTGCCCTACCATCCTCCGGGGCTCTAAGGCACGATCCGGCCCATCCACCGGACGGCACCTCCCCCTTGATGGGGGAGGCTGGGAGGGGGTGCGAGAGCCCCTAAATAGGGGCCAAACCACCCCCACCCTTGATCCCTCCCCACAAGGGGGAGGGTGTCGACTGCATTATCGCGGACCAAAGCGAAAGGAGCCCTCAAATCCCCCCATACCAGTCATAGCCATTATCCGGCCAATATCCGCCCTTGCCCTTGCCGAACGGCGTCAGGTCATCCACCAGCTCGATTGTGTGCAGATATTTGGGCTGCTTGTAGCCCAGCGCCCGCTCGATGCGCAGGCGGATCGGCGCGCCATTGGCCACCGGCAGCACCTGGTCGTTGAGGCCATAGCTGAGAATGGTCTGGGGGTGATACGCATCGATCAGGTCGCTGCTCTCATAGTAGAGAATGTCCCCGCTCAGCGTCCGCTGGATATTGTCGAAGCAGTGATAGACGCAGAACCGCGCCTGCGGCTTCACCCCCGCCATATCCAGGATCGCCCCCAGCCGCGTGCCGGTCCATTTGGCGATGCAACTCCAGCCCTCGACGCAATCGTGCCGCGTGATCTGGCTACGCGCCGGCATGTTGCGCAGTTCCTCGAGCGAGAAGCTCACCTCGCGCTCCACCATGCCTTTGACCGTCAGCCTGTAGTCGGCGAAGTTCTGCGCCTGCAGGAACATGTATTCGGGCGTGCTCGGCTCCACCGAGCCATTGGGCTTCATGCCCTGGCGGATTTCGCTGGCCGAATATTCGCGCGCCAGCGCCTGCGCCCCGATCAATCGTCGCTGCACCTGATAGGTCAGCACATTGGCCTGTTCCATGACCTTGCGGACCTGGTTTTCCTTGGAACCGAGAAAATCGAACTGGTCGCAGCCGGCGAGAGCCAGCCCCGAACCCGCCACCGCCGAGCTCCGCAGGAAATTGCGACGGGTGATGAGGTTGCTCATGGCTTGTCTCCATCCATGCTCGGCGTACCCGGGCTGGCGCGATACCAGCCGGTGATCATCGAGCGCAGTTCATTGAGCGGCCCGGCCAGCAGCACCATCACGATATGGACGATGAAAAAGCCCACCAGCAACAGCATGACAATGAAATGAATGGTCCGCGCCGTCTGTCGCCCGCCGAACAGGTCGAGCATCCACGGCGCCGCCGCGTTGACCCCAGGGCTCATGGTCAGCCCCGTGGCCACGATCAGCGGGAACAGGATGAAGAACACGCTGAAATAGGCCAGCTTCTGCAACGGGGCATAGTTGCGCCCATGCTTGAAACGCAGGGTCGCGTGCTCAGCCACATCCCTGGGCAGGCCTTTGAGGTCGGCGGGCCCGGGCACGATGTCGCGCCTTATATGACCGTTGATGAAGCTGGCAACGAACCAGACCATCATGGTCGCGGCAAAGATCCAGCCAAAGAAGAAGTGCACCACTCGTCCAGTGCCGAGATCGCGATAGGACGGGATCGTCACTGCGCCGGGAAAGGCCGTGAAAACCGGCTGCTCGGCCGCGCCACTCATGCCGAGCACGCCGGTCGTGTCGAACGTCTGTCCGAAAATCGTCGTCCGTCCGCGCGGCCCGGCTTCGGTATTGAACGCGCCGATCTCGAGGATGGCGTTCTCATATTCGAAGCCCGATTCATGGCCGATATAGAGGGCCGGATGCGCATTGAATATCTGCAGGCCCGTCAACAGCAGAAAGAACAGGCAGATCGCCCAGATCCAGTGCGTCACCCGCGTCCAGATCGACTGGCGATAGATCAGCGGCCCCTTGGCCGCCGGCAGACCGGATACGTCGCTCATGTTTACCCCGCTGGTCCTGGGACCACCTGCCCCGCACTATGAGCAACGGCTCCGTGCGGGGCAAAATGACAGATAACACGTATTTGTTACTTGGTAGCAGGCGCCATCGCATCGGTGGCCATGGCATCGGTAGCCATCGCGTCCCCGCCCATCGCGTCGCCCATCATGCCGTTATGGGCCTCATGGCAGGCGGCCGCCGCAACGTCCATCACATGCGGAAAGGTGATCATGGCCGCCTGTTCGAGGCAAAGCTTGAGGTCGTCGTCGCTCATCATCGCGTCGGCCGCCATTGCGTCGCCAGCCATGGCATCGGTCGCCATGGCGTCCTGTGCAAAGCTGGCAGGAACGGCGGCAAAGGAAAGGGCGGTAACAGTGGCAAAGGAAAGGGCGCGCAGTGCAGAGGTCATGATTGTCTCCCGGACGTCGACCACGCCCCAACGGCGCGGTTCATGCCATGCCATTCGCGGCGTCCCTGCTGCCCGTTACCCACTCACGCTGTCGTGATCGAGAAATCGCCATTCCCTGATTTCCCCTGGCGATGTAACCATATCGGCCATGGGGCCGAATGACCGAGTAATGCAGACTGATCCGACCGAG
Organism: Devosia sp.; assembly: GCF_036676215.1. Classification (GTDB taxonomy): domain Bacteria; phylum Pseudomonadota; class Alphaproteobacteria; order Rhizobiales; family Devosiaceae; genus Devosia. Next base: position 109,431 of record NZ_JAKFDJ010000075.1, read on the forward strand.
AAGCGACTGCGGGCGCTGATGCTTGCTTCGCTGGACGGCGATGCCGCGGCCTATCGGTCGCTGCTGGCCGAACTCGGCCGTCATCTGCGCCCGTATTTCACCCGGCGGCTCACCCCCGCCTTCGCGTCGCACGCGGAGGACCTCGTGCAGGAAACTCTGCTGGCCATTCACACCCGCCGCATGACCTATGATCGGGGCCGCCCCTTCACGGCCTGGCTGCATGCGGTAGCGCATCACAAATTCGTCGACCATGTCCGCCGCCAGTCGATCCGGCTGACCGTGCCGCTCGAAGACGATGCGCCCATCTTCGCCCATGACGACAGCGCCGACGCCATCGCTCGGCGCGATCTGGACGCGGTGCTCGACGCCGTTCCGCCCCGCACCAGCGACCTGATCCGCCGCACCAGGGTGGACGGCGCTTCGGTGGCCGAAGCGGCTGCGGCCCATGGCATTACCGAGACTGCAGCCAAGGTCTCCATCCACCGCGGCCTCAAATCGCTGGCCGCGCGCTTCGCGGGAGGGCCGAAATGACCGACGACCTGATCGCCCACCTTTCCGCCGATCTCAAGCCCGTGCGCCCCATGGCGCTGCAGCGCCTGCTGATCGGCGCCACCATTGCCAGTACCCTTGTGGCCATTATTGCCATGAATATGTGGCTCGGGATGCGGCCGGACCTGGACGCCGCCATGTCCACAATGAACTTCTGGACCAAATTCGGCTATACGCTGTCGGTGGCCCTGTTGGGCGGCGTCGCCACAATGGCCCTCGCCCGGCCTGACGGCCGCATCCGCTGGCCGTGGTTTGCGGCGCTCGGCCTGCTCGCGCTGCTGGTGATCGGCGCCTTCATCCAGCTTGCCCGCGCCGAACCAGACGACATGATGCCGCTCATCATCGGCGGCACCTCGCTGGTCTGCCCCTGGCGCATCGTCGTTCTGGGTCTGCCGGTGTTGTTGGCGGCCATCCTCGCACTGCGGCGCATGGCCCCCGCCAACCCGACCCTTGCCGGCTTCGCCGCTGGCATCATGGCCGGTGGCACCGGCGCCTGGGTCTATTCCTTCGCCTGTGCCGAGAACGGCATGATGTTCCTGGCACTCTGGTACACGCTGGGGATCGTCATCGTCGGCGCGCTGGGTGCGGTGCTGGGGCGCTTTTTGCTGCGGTGGTAGTGGGCTACTCGTCCCGCGCCGCCCAGTTCATCCCGCGCCGCATGATCGTGGCCATCTCGAGCACATCGAACTCCTTGGCCTGATGCCCCAGCGTCGAGTGGAACACCTTGCCCTTGCCATGCATCCGCTTCCACACCACAGGCATCTTCACTCCCGCAATCCAGGGCGCATGCTCGCCGCTGAACGTGGTCGTCGCCAACACTTTGTTGGAGGGGTCGACATGCATGTAATATTGCTCGGACGTGTACGGGAACGACTTGATCCCCGCCATTATCGGGTCCAGCGGATCGGCCACATCGACAGTGTAGTCGATGATGCCACCTGGATGGGCAACCCACTGTCCGCCCACCATGAACTGGTAGTCCACCGCATCACGGAAGGCGTCGCTCATGCCGCCATGGTGGCCGGCCAGGCCAACACCACCCTCGACCGCCTTGGTCAGGTTCTCGACTTCCGCCTGCTCGATCTTGCCCATGGCGAAAATCGGGATGATCAGCGACAGGTCGTGAATTGACGGATCGGCGAAGGCGCTGGTCTCGGTGGCGGTTCGCACCGAGAATCCATCCTCATGCAGCCATCGGCGATAGATGGCGGCGCACTCCTCGGGATCGTGCCCGGACCAGCCGCCATAAACGATCAACGCGCTTTTCATGCTGCAATTCCCCGCAAATCAAACGGCGCGGAGATTACCCGACTGGCGGGCTAAGGGAACCCCGCTCGGCAGGTTGCAACAATGCCACGAAATGCAGCTTGCGCTCAAACAGCCAGTTCAGCGGCGCGCCATAGAGCCCGAGCGTGTCCGCCCAGTTCGCCCGAACCAGCCCGGCCCGGTCGAACGCGGCGGCCCATTGGCTTCTGTCGAGATAGTTATAGGGCAGCCGTACATCGTGTCCACGATTGCCCACCCAATCCATCAATCGCAGCGTCGGGCCGGCCAGCAGCCCTTCCCGTAAATGGTCCTTGATCACCACGCCACGCCGGGCGACGCGGCTCGCCTCCACCAGCACCGCCGCGGGGTCGTCGGTGTGATGGAGCACGTCGACAATGGTCACATAGTCGAAACTGTCATCGGCAAAAGGCAGGCTCGCTCCGTCATAGAGCGTCACCGGGATATGCGTTACCGGTCGCAGCAACACGTCCACGCCTTGCACGGCAAGATCGGGCCGCAACGCCATCAGGCCAACGGCCACCTGGCCGTCGCCACAGCCGAGATCAAGCACCGTTCCTCTGGTCGGGATGGCGGCTGCCAATGCTCGGGACAGCACCTTCACCCGCCGCCCGAAGACGACCGAATCGTGCACGCGATTGAGCAGGCCCTTGGCAGAATTTGCGATCATGCGGGTACCGCGACGCCCCATTGCGCCCGGGCAAAGGCCCAGCCGCGCAACACCATGAAATTTACGCCCGAAGTCAGCGTAATCACCAGCATCGAAGCGACCACTGTCGGCAGCGCCGTGACGCCATGGATGACATAGGAAAACAGCGCCGCCAGCAGCAGCGCCATGCCCTGCACCACCAGGTAGCGCGGCAATGCCTGCCAATGGGACGCGTCGGACCGGAACGAATAAAGCCGGTGCAACAGATAAACCGGCACGATTAGCGCTGCGTAGCACGTCGTGTTGACAACCCAGTCGGCAATGCCGGTGTCGAGCCAGATTATGAGCGTGGACAGCACGACGAATGCCGCCGCCCCCGCCCCGCCAATGGCGACGAAGACGATAAGCCCGCCCCATTGCGGCGCGCGCGAGCGGGGTACGTCGCGCATCAGGCTTTCCAGCGAGGCACTCATGGGCCGTGTCGTCCTTGTCGTCGCAGGCGGGTTTGCCAAGGCCACATTGGACCCCCAGCCTTTCCCGCCGGTTTATTCTGCGTCCCCGCTATACGCTGTTTTGCGCGATGGTTGATGTTTGTTGAACCCTTATGACCGCATGGCGCCCATGTCGGCCGTATGACAACGGATGAAAATTGACCAAAAGGTCCACTTTTCACTGTCACAAAAGACTGGTTAACTCATGTTTCACTGTGGCGGGAACGAACGGAAGCTCGTTGGGAAAAAAGCGGGGCGTGCCCGTCGCACATATTCAGGTAGGGCCTGACTCAAAAAGGGGACATACATGTTCGGAACAAAGCGCTCGAACCTTCTCACCACCGCCGGAACGATAAGCCGCCGGCGTTTCATACAAGTTGCGGGCGCCAGCATGGCGGTAGCCGGCGCCGGTGTGTTCTCCATGTCTACGGCCCGTGCCGCGACCGGCAACTTTACCCTCAATGTCCTGCACATCAACGACATGCATTCGCGCGTCGAGTCGATCAGCGCGTTCGACTCGACCTGCGCGGTCGATGCTGAGGCGGCTGGCGAATGCTTCGGCGGCTTCGGCCGTCTGGCGACCAAGCTGCGCGAGCGTCGCGCCGAACTGGCGTCCGCCGGCGCCAATGTCCTCACCCTGGACGCGGGCGATCAGGCTCAAGGCTCGCTGTTCTACATCACCTACAAAGGCAAGGCCGAAGTCGAGTTCATGAATACCATCGGCTTTGATGCCATGGCTCTGGGCAATCACGAGTTCGACAATGGCCCAGACACCCTTGCCGAATTCATCGAACTGGCGCAGTTCCCGGTTATCTCCGGCAATACCAAGGTGGCGGACAGTGAAAAGCTCGCCGGCCAGCTCGAAGAACTGGCGGTCCTCGAGGTGGGCGGCGAGAAGATCGGCATTCTCTCGGTGCTGACCGCCGAGACCGGTATCCTTTCCTCGCCCGGCCCGAATGTGACGTTCCAGGACGAGATCGAATACCTGACCGAGGCGGCCGCGCGCCTGCGCGCCGACGGGGTCAACAAGGTGCTGCTGCTGTCCCATGTCGGCTTCTCGCGCGACCAGGAAATCGCCGCCGCCGTCGAAGGCATCTCCGCCATTATCGGCGGTCACAGCCATACCCTGTTATCCAACACCGTCGAAGGCGCCCCGGCCTACGCGACTCTTGTCGAGAACCCGGCGGGGCGGGCCGTGCCGATTGTGCAGGCGTTTGCCTACTCGAAATACCTCGGCGACTTGGAGCTCGAATTCGACGCGGACGGTTATGTCGTCACGGCATCGGGCGACACGGTGCTGCTTGATGCCAGCATCATACCGGACGCGGCGATCGAGGCCCGCATCGCCGAACTGGCCGAGCCTATCGAGCGCATGAAGACCACCCCAGTCGCCGAGGTAGCCGCCGACATCGATGGCAGCCGCGAGACCTGCCGCGCCGGGGAATGTCAGATGGGCAATGCGGTCACCGACGCCATGCTTGCGCGGCTCGATGGCCAGGACATCACCATCGCCATAACCAATGGCGGCGGCCTGCGTGCCTCGATCGGTGCTGGAACCGCCACCATGGGCGATGTGCTCACGGTGCTACCCTTCCAGAATACCCTTGCGACCATGCGCTTGTCCGGGGCCGATATTGTCGCCTCGCTCGAATCGGGTGTCAGCGCCATCGAGGAAGGCGCTGGCCGCTTCCCGCAGGTTTCCGGCCTGCGCTTCACCGTCAATCCCGCTATCGCCCCCAATGAGGGTCGCGTCAGCGCGGTCGAAGTGCGCGAAGGCGACGCCTGGGTGCCGATCGACCCCGCCAAAATGTATGGCGTTGCCACCAACAACTTCATGCGCAACGGCGGCGATGGCTATGCCTTGTTCTCGACCAATGCCCAGGACGCCTATGACTACGGCCCGGGCCTGGAAGAGGTGCTCGCCGAGTATCTCTCGAACAACGAGCCCTACACGCCAGTCATCGACGGCCGCATCACCAAGGTCGAATGACCTGGCCTGTCCACAAAACGAAGGGCGCCCACCGGGCGCCCTTCTATTTCGTGCTCACCCTCCCGCGATCGCTTTCCTGAAAGTGGGGACGATCGGCTAAGCCCGTCTCGCAATCTGCCCCCAAGCCAGCAGAATGATCACCGCACCGACAATCGAAGCGATGAATCCGGCACCATCCCCAGGCCCATACAGCCCAATCGCCTGGCCCAGCCAGGTCGCCAGCACCGAGCCGATGACACCCAGCACCGTAGTGAGGATGAAGCCACTCGGCTTGTGGTCCCCGGGGGTAACCCACTTGGCGATGAGGCCTGCAAAAAAGCCGATGATGATGGCCCAGATAATACCCATGACGACGCTCCATACTGTTGCTTCGCACATTAAGTCGTAACGCCGGCTCCCGGTTGCAAGCGCAGCCGGTTTCGCTCTCCGACGGGCCAATAAGTTCCGATTGTGATGCAACTCACCCGGTTTCGAGTCGTTGGGTGGCTGTTCAAGTGGGGGGCACAATCCCACTGAGGAGTCTAGAAAATGAAAAAGATCATCATTGCTACCACCCTTGCTGCTTTGCTCTCGACCAGCGCGCTTCCCGTGCTGGCCCAGGACGCGGGCGTCGGCGTTGATGCCGGTGCGGGCGTGACCGTTGATACACCGGCCGTGGATGCCGCGGCGGGCGCTGATGCCAGCGCCAAGGCCAATGCCGGCATGTCCGACAACACCTTCGGTTCCGTGATGTCGTCCATCTCCGGCTCGGCCGATGTCGACCTGTCGGCCGTTACCGACGAGGCGAACGTCACCATCGTGCTGCTGTCCTCGCTGCAGGGCAATGCCGCTACCGAGGCCGCCGCGCTCGATGCTGCGTTGTCGGCCAATGCGGACGCCATGACCACGCTACACGCCAATGTGGAAGGCAATGCCGCGATCAAGGCCAAGCTTGAAGCCGAAGGCTATGTCGCCAGCGACGTTGTCGCGGTCAAGGGCAATGCCGATAGCTCCGTCATCGTCTATGTCGATGATCGCGCCTGATCTCTGATCGCATGAACAAGAACCCCGGCCGCAAGGCCGGGGTTTTTCATATCAATCGCCAGTCGAACTAGACCCGGTGTTCCATCCGGTCGCGGTCTGTCGCCGTCGCCAGATCCAGCACCTTCTGGATATTGGTGGCGTGGCGGAAGCTCGGCTCGTCATTCTTGCCGGACCACACCGCCTCAGCGAAGCGCATATAGTTGGTCGGCACCGGCTCGGTCACGACTTCCGTCCACGTCCCGGTCTCGGCATCATCACCCAGGCAGGTGAACAGCTTGGACCAGTCATGGCGATGCTGCACTTCCACCGAGCCCAATTCGCCATAGACGCGCAGCCGCAGCTCATTGAAATGACCCGTGGCCCAGCGCGTCGCATGGATCACGCCCAGCGCGCCATTCTCCAGCTGCGCCGTCATGGCAAAGCTGTCATTGGCGTCGAGATCGTATTCGCCGATGCGGTTGTTCTCCGCCTTCTCGAACGTCTCCAGCCGGCAGAACACCTTGGAGAAGTCGCTGCCCGCGCCATAGGCGGCAAAATCGAGAATATGCACGCCGATATCGCCCAAGACGCCGTTGGAGCCGTGTTTCTTGGAGAGGCGCCACAACCACTGCGACTCCGTCCGCCAGTCGCCCCAGGCCTTGCTGACCAGCCAGCTCTGCAGGTAGCTCGCCTCGAAATGCTTGACCTTGCCGACTGCGCCCGATTGCACGATCTCGCGTGCCTTCTGCAGCTGGCTGACATTGCGATAGGTCAGGTTGACCATGTTGATCAGGCCCAGCCGCTCGGCCTCCTCGGTCATTTCCATGGCCTTGGTATGGTCGGTCGCCAGCGGCTTTTCGCAGAACACATGCTTGCCCGCCTTGAGCGCCGCCATGGTCGTCGGATGGTGCACGCTGTCGGGCGTGACATTGGCCACCGCGTCGAACTCGCCCCAGGCCAGGGCCGCGTCCAGCGAGCCAAACCCGCGTTCGATACTATGCGTCGTGCAGAATGCTTCGACGCGTGCCGGATCGACGTCCACGCCACCGGCCAGGGTCACCCCCTCGATCGCCGCAAAATGCTTGGCATGCTGATTGGCCATGCCACCGGTACCCAGAATGAGCAGCCGCATATTTCATATTCCTTGTGGGTCACCGCAGTGACCGCTGATTCATCGACATTCCACCGGGTCATTCCCGCGAAGGCGGGAACCCCTGTTTTCCTGAAGGCACCGCGAAACTGAGGTTCCCGCCTTCGCGGGAATGACGCGGCGGGTGGGCGGCTTCAGATCGGCGCGCCCGCCCGGCGTATCCTAGCGGAATCCCTCTTCGCGGCCGTGATGCAGCTTGGGACCGCGCTCCACCAGCGGCTCGATCGACTCGTCCACCGGCGTATTCGGCGCGTCGAGCAGTTCGGGGTGCTGGTTGGCGTTATAGGCCCAGTTGACCGCATTGCGCAGCACCAGCCCCACCGTGTCGTCGTGATAGGTCGGATAGGTCTCATGGCCCGGGCGGAAGTAGAAGATATTGCCCGCACCACGGCGATAGGTCAGGCCGCTCCGGAACACTTCGCCACCCTGGAACCAGCTGACAAACACCGTCTCCAGCGGCTCGGGCACGCTGAAGGGCTCGCCATACATCTCTTCCATTTCGAGCTCGAAATAGGCCGGCAGGCCCTTGGCGATCGGGTGGCCCGGATTGGTCACCCAGAGCCGCTCGCGCTCGCCCGCCTCGCGCCAATGCAGCGCGCAGGGCGAGCCCATCAGGCGCTTGAAAATCTTGGAAAAATGCCCCGAATGCAGCACGATCAGGCCCATGCCTTCCCAAACCCGCTTGGCGATGCGCTCGACAATCTCGTCCTCAACCTGGCCATGCGCGGCATGGCCCCACCACACCAGCACATCGGTCTCGGCCAGTGCCTCGACCGTGCAGCCATGCTCTGGCTCCTGCAGCGTCGTCGTCCTGGTCACGATGTTGCTGTCGGCGGACAGCAGCTTGGCGATCTGGTTGTGCATGCCGGTGGGGTAATTGTCGGCGACGATCTTGTTCTTCTGCTCGTGAACGTTTTCGCCCCACACCAGGGTACGGATCGGCATTGGTAGTCTCCTTGAATACGTGGTGGATTTGCCGCGCAGTCACAGGAGGGAGGCCCGTCCGCCACGGCTATCGCATTAACTGGGCCCCGGCTGGCTGCCGGCGCGTCTTTTTCTACCCGCCGCCGCGTCGCGCGGCACGGTGGGTAGGGATGCATTGCGGCAGGGCCATGGCCCTGCCCATCACTTTAGCGGATAGGCTTGCCGGCCGCGTCGAAGCGGTGGACCTTGTCGTCCATCGGCGAAATGTGGACCACGTCGCCGCTCTTGTAATTGTTGGCGCCGTCGAGGCGCACCACCACCGGCTCTTCGGTGCCCATCTCCAGATAGACATAAGAGTCGGCGCCCAGATTTTCGGTGTGGATCACCGTCCCATTCCACAGCCCCTTGTCCGGCGTGATGGTGATGTGCTCGCCGCGGATGCCCAGCGTATGGGCACCAAACTTCTGCGCCCGCTCGCCGCCGATAAAATTCATCTTGGGCGATCCGATGAAGCCCGCCACGAACACCGAATTGGGCGTCTCGTAGAGCTCCATTGGCGTCCCAACCTGCTCGATCAACCCGTCGCGCAGCACGCAGATGCGGTCGGCCAGCGTCATGGCCTCGACTTGGTCATGCGTCACATAGACCATGGTGACGTTGTCCATGCTCTCATGCAGCTTGGCGATCTCGATGCGGGTCGCCACGCGCAAAGCCGCATCAAGGTTCGATAGCGGCTCGTCGAACAGGAACACCTTGGGGTCGCGGGTTATGGCGCGGCCGATGGCAACGCGCTGGCGCTGGCCGCCCGAAAGCTGCTTGGGCAGGCGATCGAGATACTGCCGTATCTGCAGCATGTCGGCGGCCTTCTCGACGCGCTGCTGGATCTCGTCCTTGGAATGTCCCTTTTCGAGGGTCAGACCGAACGCCATGTTCTCATAAACCGTCATATGCGGATAAAGCGCATAGGACTGGAACACCATGGCAATGCCCCGCTTGGATGGTGCCAGCGCGTTCACGATCTTGCCGTCGAACAGCATCTCGCCCGAGGTGATGTCCTCGAGGCCGGAAATCAGCCGTAGCAGGGTGGACTTGCCGCAGCCCGAGGGGCCCACGAACACCATGAACTCGCCCTTGCGGACTTCGAGGTCCACGCCCTTGATCACTTCGACGGCGCCGAAGGCCTTGCGAATGTTGCGAAGCTCGATGCTTGCCATTTCTATTCTCCTCAACCTTTGACGCCGCCGGCGGTGAGGCCGCTGACGATCTTGCGCTGGAACACCAGCACCAGGAATACCAGCGGCACGGTCACGATCACCGATGCCGCCATGATGATGCCCCACGGAATTTCATACTGCGAACCGCCCGACAGCAGCGCAATGGCCACCGGCACGGTGCGCGTGTCGTTCGATGAGGTGAAGGTCAGCGCGAACAGGAACTCGTTCCACGCCCCGATAAAGGCCAGCAGCCCCGTCGTCACCAGCGCCGGCCACATCAGCGGCATGAATACGCGAGTGATGATGATCCAGGGAGACGCACCATCGACGATGGCGGCTTCCTCGATCTCGACCGGCAGGTCGCGCATGAAGGTGGTCAGCACCCAGACGGTGAACGGCAGGGTAAAGATCGTGTACGAGAAGATCAGTGCCCAGGGCGTATTGTAGATGCCCAGCGCTCGGATCACCTCGAACAGGCCCGCCAGCACCGCGATCTGCGGAAACATGGAGACGCCAAGGATGACCATCAGCAGGAGCCCGCGCCCGCGGAACCGCACGCGGCTGAGCGCAAAGGCAGCGGTGACGGCCAGGAACAGCGCCAGCAGTACCGTCACCGTGGCCACGAAGACAGAGTTCAGCAGGTTGCGCGGGAAGCTGCCCTGATTGAACACCGCCGAATAGTTTTCGAAGCTGAACGAAACCGGCCAATAGGTGATGCGGAAGATGTCCGTGCCCGATTTGAAGCTGGTGAGGATCGCGTAGTAGAACGGGAATACCGACACCACGACAATGAATGTCACCAGCGCATAGAACAGTACCGTCTTGGTGATCTTCCAGAGATCGATTGTCGCGCCCATCAGCGGTCTCCCCCGTCGAACCGGACTTTGCCCAGCCAGATATAAAGGATGGTCATCACCGCAATGATCAGGAAAAGCAGGGTCGACATTGCTGATCCATAAGCGAACTTGTCGAAGTCAAAGAGATTTTCCCGCGCCAGCACGCTCATGGTCTTGGTGGCCGTGCTATTGGGCGTCAGGACATAGATCAGATCGAAAATACGCAGGGCGTCGAGCAGCCGGAAGATGATGGCCACCATGAGCGCGGGCCGCACCAAAGGCAGCGTGATACGGAAGAACTGCTTGACCGGGTGGACGCCATCGAGATCGGCAGCCTCGTAGATGTCCTTGGGCACCATCTGCAGTCCGGCAAGGATCAGCAGCGCCATGAACGGCGTGGTCTTCCAGATATCGACGATCAGCACCGCCGTCATGGCAGTCTCTGCTGTGGCCGTCCAGGCCACCTTCTGGCTCAGCAGCCCCAGCCGCAGCCCGAGATCGTTGATGATGCCGAACTGGTCGTTCAGCATCCAGCTCCACATCTTGGCCGAGACGATAGTGGGGATGGCCCACGGAATGAGGATAGCGGCGCGGACAATGCCGCGGCCCCTGAATTCTGCGTTGAGCACAAGCGCCACGATCATGCCCAGTATGGCTTCGAAAAACACCGACGTGGCCGCGAAACGCAGGGTGTTCCACACCGCATTCCACCAGGCCGGATCCACCAGCAATCCGCGATAGCGCGTCACGCCGCTATCGAGCGTGGTCCAGCGCAGATAATTGCCGAAGCCGACCCACTCGGCCCCGTAAAGGTCGTTGAGCGACGCGTCGGTGAACGAGAAATAGATTGAGCGGAGGAGCGGCCAGCCGGCCACCACGGCGAGTGCCACAAGCATCGGCAACAGGAACCATCGCGCTGCGCGCACGCGCTGCTGCATCAGTTCCGACTTGATCTTCGGGGCAGTCACCGTGATCGGCGGCGCCAGCGTTTCGGTCGTCATTGCGGCCTCCTCACCATTTTTTAACCATCATTGCGCAAAGCGGGCGGCTGGGAAAGCCCAGCCGTCCGCCTCGCTTAGGCCCTGGGAGGACTTACCAGGCGTCGCCCTTGAGATCGGTCAGGTCGGCCTCGAGCAGTTCAAGGTTCTCCGCAGCGGTGCCGTTACCCGAAAGGGTGTCGTGCACGGCGCTCCAGAACATCGAGGAAACCTCGTTGTACTTCACCTTGGTCGGCGCCGACGGACGCGGCACGGCATTGAGGAAGATGTCCTTCCAGCTCGGGATGATCGGCTGGGCAGCCGCGACATCCGCATCGTCATAGAGTGAGACGATGGTGGGCAGGTTGGACTGGTTGATCGCGCGTTCCTTCTGCACTTCGGTCGAGCTCAGGAAGAGCGCCAGTTCGATGGCGGCTTCCGGATCGGGCGAATACTTGGACACGGCGACATTCCACCCGCCAAGCGTTGCCGCCGAGCGCGCGCCTTCGCCGTCACCGGCGGGGAGCGGAGCCACGTCGAACAGACCCTTCACGGCCGAGTCGTCGCTATTGCCGAGCGAATATGCATAAGGCCAGTTGCGGTGGAACACGGCATTGCCGAGCTGCCACACGCCGCGGCTTTCTTCTTCCTGATAGGCCAGATTGCCTTCCGGCGAGATCGTCCCGATCCAGCTGGCAGCGCGGTCGATAGCGGCCGCAGCCTGCTCATTGTTGATCGAGATGGTGCCGTCGGCTTCCACGATCTGGCCACCACCATTGGACATGACCCATTCGAGAGCGTCGCAGGTCAGGCCTTCATAGGCGTTGCCCTGGAACACGAAGCCCCACATTTCAGGGTTACCGGCAGCGCGCTCGGCATCCATGATTTCCTTGGCGGTCGCTTCCATCTCGGCCCAGGTGGTCGGCACGGGCTTGCCGTACTTCTCCAGCAGATCCTTGCGGTAGTAGAGTGCCGGGGCATCGGTAAAGGCCGGCAGGGCAACGAGTTTGCCATCAACCGTCTGCGACTCGATGATCGAGGGGAAGTGGTCGGCCGCGACACTGGCGGCAGCCTCGGTCAGGTCGAGGAACTGATCGGCCAGCTGGGGCGCCCAGATCACGTCGGTCTGGTACACGTCGATGTCGGTATTGCCGGCGGCAAGCCACAGGCGGTACTGGCCGAACTGGTCGGACGTCGAGGATGGCATCGGCACAACCGTGACCGTGTGGCCCGTATCGGCTTCGAACTTGTCGAGCTGGCTGCGCAGGAATGCCAGACCATTGCCCGTGTCACCCGAAACGATCGACAGTTCCGCAGCCTGTGCCGAACCCACGACCAGCGTCACGCTCGTCAAAAGTCCAACGAGCAGCTTGTTGATTTTCATTAGATATCCTCCCGAATGAAGCAACTATCGAGGGGCGCACCTGTTCGGCCTGCGCTGGGCGCCGGCCTTGAACAAACTCTCCTCCCCGCAAAAGCGCTCGTTTCAGCGGCTGTTCCGCTTACATTTCCAAAGCGCTTTGGGTCAAAAAGAACCAGAGCCGCGAATTTCTGTCAAGCTGTGCCCGGACGTAATTTTTACGAATTTCACCAGACGATCAAAATACGTCATATATTTCATATACTTGAAATCCACAAACGCAAGAAACGGTAAACTTGGCTGCCATTTTCTGTGAGGTACGCACCTCAGAAAATTGATACCGATTTCGGGTATTGCATCAAAATTTGAAATCGCTTTGAATGATCGCCGGAGGAGGAAGCAGGAACCGCTGTTCAAGGCGGCCTGTGTGCCCTAAAGGCAAGGCAGACCGGGCGCGCGCCCGTTGGATGCGCCGCCCACAAGCATTGGTCATGCCGTGCCTGGGGCCAGTTTTGCAGCAATGAGATTGAAAGATCTGGCCGAGCATCTGGGCCTGTCGCAAACCACGGTCAGTCGCGCGCTCAATGGCTATCCCGAAGTCAACGAGGCGACGCGCCTGCGCGTGGCCGAGACTGCTGCACGTCTCGGCTACCGCCCCAATGCCAGCGCCCTCCGCCTCGCAACCGGTCGCGCCGGCGCCATTGGTCTCGTGCTGCGCGGCGCTGATGAACTAGGTCCGCATATGAGCGAGTTCATGGCCGGTATGAGCGGGCGCATGAGCACCGAGGAGATCGATATTCTCCTGATCACCGTGGATAATTTCCAGGACGAGATGGCGGCCTATCGGCGGCTTGCGGCCAGCCAGAAGGTGGACGCCATCGTGCTCCATTCACCCACGCTCAAGGACGCGCGAGCCGAACTCCTGCTGGACCTCAACATCCCCTTCGTCATGCATGGCCGCACCAATATCGGCCAGCCCGTCGCCTGGCTCGATATCGACAACACCAGCGCCGTTGAACGCGCCACCGGTCACCTGCTCGATCTGGGCCATCGCCGCATCGCCCTGCTCAATGGCCTCAAGGACCGCACCTTTGCCGAACACCGCGAGATCGGTTACCTCGCCGCCCTCTCGGCGCGCGGCGTCGCCTTCGATTCGGCGCTGATGGGCAATTCGGTCTTCACCGACGAAGTAGCGTTCCGCATGGCCCAGGCCATGCTCGAACTCAGGCCCCGGCCCACCGCCTTCCTGGCCGGCTCGATGATGACGGCGCTGGGCGTATTCCGCGCCATCCGACAGGCCGGCCTCGTCCTCGGCAAGGACGTCTCGATGATCGCCCACGACGACGTCTTCCCCTATCTCAACGCGGACAACATGTACCCCACCATGTCCACCACCCGTTCCTCCATCCGCCAGGCCGGCAGCCGGGTAGCCGAACTGATCCTGCAGATCCTCGCGGGCAAACCGGTGGAAGACGTGCACGAGCTCTGGCCCGTGGAACTGGTCCTGCGCGAAAGCTCCAGACCGCCACCACAATAGCCGCGTGCGCTGCTCCTGAGCACACTGCAGGGTGCCCCATACCCTAATTTTTGACCATCTGGACGAAACTGTCACAAACGGGCACTGTCACAATTGTGAACGGGGATCGAGCAGATGGGTGAATGCAGGATCTGATGGCCTGAGGTGGGGCTTGGAGCCCTCCCAAGCGGCCGTCACACGCCGCCACGCGGTCGTCATCGCACTGTCATATCGCCCCTCTACTTGCCTTTCCCTGTTCGCCGGAGCGCTTCCATTGGGCGCTGTCGAACGACTTCAGGGAGACTGAACATGTCCATCAAGAAAACACTCGGCGCATCGGTTTCGATGCTTGCTGTGCTCGCCGTCTCTGCCCCTACCTTCGCCCAG
>NZ_JAKFDJ010000076.1:0-24050 GCF_036676215.1 Devosia sp.
CTGGCCGGTCATCATGGGCATCACCATGTGGGTGCAGATGAAGCTCAATCCGCCGCCGCCCGATCCGACCCAGGCGATGATCTTCAACTGGATGCCGGTGATCTTCACCTTCATGCTGGGCACCTTCCCGGCGGGTCTGGTGATCTACTGGGCCTGGAACAACACCCTGTCGGTGACCCAGCAGTATTTCATCATGAAGCGCCATGGCGCCGAGGTGAACCTGTTCGGCAACATCATGGACAGCTTCCGGCGCAAGCCCAAGGCGCCTGAGCCGACCAAGTCCTGATCGCCACAACCGATCAACCATGCTACTGCCCGCCGGATATCTCCGGCGGGCTTATCTTTTGAAGCGAGCACAACCATGAGCGACATCGATTACGCCCCCGACATGATCGAACGTGGCCGCCTGCTGTTCGCGCGGCCGTTCCTGTTCATCAAGGGCTGCGTGCGCATCGCCGACCTGCCGCCGATGGATAAGGTCGAGATCGCCTTTGCCGGGCGCTCCAATGTGGGCAAGTCGAGCCTGATCAATGCCCTGGTGGGCATGTCGGGCCTGGCCCGCACCTCCAACACGCCCGGCCGCACGCAGGAGCTCAACATCTTCGAGAGCCAGAGCGAAAGCCTGCGCATTGTCGACATGCCCGGCTATGGCTATGCCAAGGCGCCCGAGGACAAGGTGCGCGCCTGGACCAAGCTGATCCACCAGTATCTCACCGGCCGCGCCACCCTGCGCCGGGTCTATGTGTTGGTCGATGGCCGCCACGGTCCAAAGGACAATGACCTGACGGTCATGAACGAACTCGACAAGTCCGCGGTGAGCTACCAGGTGGTGCTGACCAAGGCGGACAAGCCGCTGGCCAAGGATCTCGAAAAGGTCATCGCGGCCACCAAGGCGGCCATCGCCAAGCGCCCCGCCGCCCATCCTCATGTGATCCTGACCTCGTCGCTCAAGGGCGACGGGCTGCGCGAGCTGCGCACCGAGATTGCGATGCTGCTCGAAAGCTAGGGCGTCGCCGCGATCCAGCGGCGCACCAGGTCGGTCAGGTGATCCTCGCCACCCGCCTGCGGGCTTTCGGTAATGGTCACCACGCCCCGGTCATTGGAGGCCCATTCGATCAGGCCATGCGGGTCCTCGAAGCTGAAGCCATCGTCGGCCCGCATTTTGGCGCCCCGATGCAGGATCAGCTGCAGCTGGTCGCCCGGCTGCAGGCGCATGGTGATACGATCATCGTCGCCCGGCCCGAAGCTGGGCGCGTTCCACTTGATGCGCTCGGTCAGGCCGGGGCAGGCCGCCAGAATGAGCTGGCGCAAGGCCTCGATGTCGGGTTTGGCCCGATGCTGCAAGGCCGCCATGAAAGCTTCGACCGACGGCGCCCTGGCCATATTCAACGTCCCTTGAAAAACTGGCCGATATACCCAGCCACATCGGCACTGTGCGACTTTGTCGTCACCGATGCCAGCGCCTTATCCACCACATCGTCCGGTGCCTTGCTGCGCCGCAGCTCGGCCAGCGCGATCGTATAGTCATCAGCGAATTCGGGATGTGGCTGAAAGCTCAACGCCGCGCCATTGCGATAGGCCAGGCCCGCATTGGGGGTAAAGTCCGAAGCAAGGATCACCTGTGCCTCCGCGGGCGGCACGATCACCTGATCCTGATGCGAACAGGCCACCGCGAGCGCCGTGGGCGCCCTGCGCATGAAGTCGGGCCGCGTCACCACGCCATAATTGTGCCGGCCAAGGCCCCAGCCCTTCTCTGACTTGCGCACGTCCCCGCCCAACGCATCGGCCATGATCTGGTGCCCGAAGCAGACCCCCAGCATCGGCGTCCTGCTGCCATAAGCCTCGCGGATGAAGGCGCGCAGCGGATTGAGCCAGGGGAAATCGTCATAGACCCCGGCGGCCGAGCCGGTGATGACGATGCCCTCGAGCTGGCCCGGATCGGGAAAGGGCGCACCATCGGAGACCGGCACCATGTCATAGGAAAAGCCCTGCCCGGTGCCATCGAACATGGTCTCGAACATCTTGCGGTAGGGGCCGAACTGACCGCGCAACGGCGCCGGCACTTCGCCAGTCTGGATGATGGTGAGTTTCATGAGGACACAAGGATGGGAGATCGATACGCCCCTATACCCTACCGCGTCGTTCCCGCGAAAGCATGATTGTCGCGCGGAGCCCCACCTCTCCCTTTGGGGAGAGGTCGACCCTCTTGGGTCGGGTGAGGGGGGCCTTTACTGGATACAGTGCGAGGGGAAGGCCCCCTCACCCGGCGCTACGCGCCGACCTCTCCCCCAAAGGGAGAGGTAAGTAGCGCTTGCGTTGGCCTACGCCGCCACGAACTTCAACGCGACGCCATTGATGCAGTAGCGCAGGCCGGTGGGCTGGGGGCCGTCTTCGAAGACATGGCCCTGGTGGCCGCCGCAATTG
This sequence comes from Devosia sp., assembly GCF_036676215.1. GTDB lineage: Bacteria > Pseudomonadota > Alphaproteobacteria > Rhizobiales > Devosiaceae > Devosia. The sequence continues at coordinate 2,425 of NZ_JAKFDJ010000076.1, forward strand.
GAGCAGTGGACCTCGACGCGCTGCATGAACAGCGTGTCGTCCACGGACGTGCTGATTGCCCCGTCGATGAAGGTGTAGAAGCTCGGCCAGCCGGTGCCGCTGTCATATTTGGTTTCGGAGGCAAAGAGCGGCTGATCACAGCCGGCGCAGAGGAAGGTGCCGGCGCGCTTTTCGTCATTGAGCGGGGAGGTGAACGGGCGCTCGGTGCCCTCGTGCCGCAGCACGTCATAGGCGGCGGGGTCGAGCCTGGCCTTCCACTCATCGTCGGTCAGCTTGAAGGGGAAGTCGCCCTCGGCGGCCTGGATCGCGCCCATGGGACGCAGCAGGGCAAAGGCGGCGAGCGCAGCGATGGCCGAGCCACCGAGAAGCATGTTGCGACGGTCGATTGCCATTGGTCTTCCTTTCAGAAGTTGCCCCGCGCCCGGACCGCATGAGGGGTGCGGGCGGCGGCGCGGGGCGGATTTGGCGGCCAGTGTAAATCCTCGGGCAAGGCAATGGCACGTCAAGTTATGGTGAGACGTCGCGGTGCGCGACCCCTCTCAAGGCGCCATTCGAAATGGGGCCTCGTTTGGTTACATGGCTGACATGGGCGTCAGCACGGCGTCGATGACGTGGATCACGCCATTGGACTGGATCACGTCGGCAATAGTGACATTGGCAACGGTGCCGTTCTCGTCGGTCACGGTGACCTTGCCGTCAGCGGCCTTAAGGATCAGCTTGCAGCCGCCCACAGTGTCCACGACATGCTCGCCGCCATCGGCTTCGACCATGCCCACGATGTCGGTCGACAGCGCTTTGGCCGGGATGACGTGGCAGGCGAGGATGGTCGAGAGCATTTCCTTGTTCTCAGGCAGCAGCAGGGTGTCGACAGTGCCGGCCGGCAGCGCGTCAAACGCAGCATTGACCGGGGCCAGCACCGTGAACGGGCCTTCGCCCGACAGGGTCTCGACGAGGCCCGCAGCCTGGACGGCGGCAACCAGCGTCGTGTGGTCAGCCGAGTTCACGGCGTTTTCGACAATGTTCTTGTCGGCGAACATGGCAGCGCCGCCAACTTCCGGATTGTCCTGGGCGAAAGCGCCCGAGAGAGCAGTGACGGACAGCATGGCGGCGACGGTGAGAGTGCGGAGATTCATTTATTCATTCCTTCCTGTGTTTCGTTCCCATTGGTCGGCTGGGACGGTGGAAGGTACGAATGCGCGGGTATCGGAAGTTTCGAGTATTTTCGCGGTTTATTTCGCGGCCGGTGTGAAACTTTTACCAGCCGATTTGCGTATGCGCTCGCTTCAATCTGCGGAAAATTAGATGCGGGTGGCAGCGCCCTTGGCGACGATCGGGCCGTGCGGACTGCCATCAGGTGAGCCGCCCTTTTGCTCCAGCGTAATAGCGAGCACCGAGCCCTCGCCCCAGCCGGCCATGACTTCAGGCGAGACGGTGACCACACTGGCGCCCGCGGGAATGACGCCCATGGAAATGGGGTTGTTGCCACCCTGGATGGCCCAGAGTTCAAAATCCTTGTCCGGCAAGGCTTCGCCGGCGAGGGCCGTCAGCCGCACATTACCGCTGCCATCGTAGAGGGCGACGAATTTGACATTGCTGCCCTCTTCTTCGAGGGCGGCAACGAGTTGCGTGGTGACGACACCAGGCGCGAGCTGCATGACGCTGAAGCCAATGGCCGCGACGGCAACAGCCAATGCGCCGGCGGCGATAGCGCGCCAGGCCAAAAGCGATTCCCACCAGCCAGAGGCTTGCGCCTGTGGCCGATCGCCAAAGGCGCGCGCCGCGATGGCCGCATAGAGATGGGCCGGCACCGGGGTTTCCTCATATTCGGCGTTGAGCGCGCCAAAGCGCGAGACCCAGAAGTCCCGTTCGGCGCCAAGGGCGCGATCGCTTTCAATCAGCTGGCCGACACGCTCATGTTCGGCACTCGACAGCAGGCCGAGCACATATTCGGCGACGAGCGCATTGCGCGCTGCAAATTCGCCACTGCTGTCGTCGCTCGTGCTCATGCCGAAAGGCAGTCCTTCAATCTGATCAGGCTGCGGCGCAGCCAGGTTCGCATCGTATTGAGCGGCACAGCGTGGCGGGTCGCCAGCTCCTCGTAGCTATAGCCATCGAGATAGGCGCCGCGCACCGCATCGGCGCGCTCGGGTTCCAGCGTATCCAGGCAATGTTCGATGCGGCCCCGCTCCTGACTGTCTTCGGCCGCCCGCTCCGGGCTCGGACCGCCGTCAGGAATTTCCAGCGCCACATCGATATCGTCGGCGGCCGGTCGGCGGGCTCTCAACATGTCCAGCGCATGGTTGCGCGCCACGGCAACCAGCCAGCTTATCGGGCTGGTCGTGCCGGCAACGTAGCGATCGGCGCGCTGCCAGATCTTCACATAGACTTCCTGAATGGCCTCCTCGGCCTCCGAACGGTCCTTCAAGATACGCAGCGTCACGCCGAAGAGTTTCGCGCTGGTCCGCTCGTAAAGGGTGCGGAAGGCCGCCCGGTCGCGCAGGGCGCAGCGCGCGATGAGGTCGGCAATGTCCCGGGACGGAGTCTGCATGGTGGACATAGCTAACAGGGCCTCCCTCGGCACACCAGCTGCCCACCCTTGCCCGATGCGATGCCTGGCTTGCCCACAACGCAACATAAAGCAAATTGGATCAGTGCGTTTGCCTAGAACCGCCTTTTCCTTTGCCCATTGATGCTCTAGACCCGTTGCGGTCTTTGTGCCGCCTTGCCAACAGAATGGGTCCGTCCATGACAGATCAGACTTCGTCGACCGACCGGTTCAGCCACGATGCCGGCATCCTCGCGCAGGCGCTGCCCTATATGCAGCGCTACGAGGGCAAGACCGTCGTGGTGAAATATGGCGGCCATGCCATGGGCGACCTCAAGCTCGGCCAGGCCTTCGCGCGCGACATCGCCCTGCTCAAGCAATCCAAAGTCAATCCGATCGTGGTGCATGGCGGCGGCCCGCAGATCGCCCTGATGCTCAAGAGCCTGGGCATCGAATCCAAGTTCGAGGGTGGCTTGCGCGTCACCGATGCGCGGACGATGGAAATCGTCGAAATGGTGCTGGCCGGCTCGATCAACAAGGAAATCGTGGCGCTGATCAATGCCGAGGGCGAATGGGCGATTGGCCTGTGCGGCAAGGACGGCAACATGGTCTTTGCCAAGAAGGCCGTGAAGACCGTCAAGGACCCGACCTCCAATATCGAAAAAGTGCTCGACCTGGGCTTTGTCGGCGAGCCGGTCGAAGTCGACCGCACGCTGCTCGACCTCTTGGCGCGCTCGGAGATGATTCCCGTCATCGCCCCGGTGGCCCCCGGCCGCGACGGCAATACCTACAATATCAATGCCGATACTTTTGCCGGCGCCATTGCCGGCTCGCTCGGTGCCAAGCGCCTGCTGTTCCTCACCGACGTGCCCGGCGTGCTCGACCGCGACGGCAAGCTCATTCCCGAGCTCAGCGTGCGCGAGGCCAAGGAGCTGATCGCCGACGGGACCATTTCGGGCGGCATGATTCCCAAGGTGGAGACGTGCCTGGAAGCGCTAGAGAATGGCGTCGAGGGCGTGGTCATCCTCAATGGCAAGATGCCGCATGTTGTCCTGGTCGAACTCTTCACCGAGTTCGGCGCCGGCACGCTCATCGTTCGCTAACCATGAGACGCGCTCCGGTCGATTTGACCAGGGTGTGACGCATTTGGCATAGCCCGATGCGGACAAGTCGTGGCAAATTTTAGTCAGTATTATCCGGGGGTTTTGTATGCGTTCAAAGATCACACTGGCGGCGACCCTGATCGCGGCCGCTTTTGGCCTCCCCGCCGTCTCCGCGCAGGCCCAGTCCATGGTCGCGCCCATGGTCACCAGCGGCATGTACCAGCCGACTTATTCGGCCTGGGACGGTTTCTATGTGGGTGCTCAGGGCAGCCTGATCGGCATGAAGAGCCATGAAATCGCGCCGGGCATCCTGGTGGGCGAGCAGCTGCTTGGCGATATCGGCGGCAGCGCGGGCGTTTTTGCCGGCTACCGCTATCAGCTCAGCGATTGGTTCGTCCTCGGCGTCGATGCCGAAGTCAACAATGTGGCAACCCAGTTCGAATTCAACGGCGCCCAGAACTATGGCGCCCTCAAGTGGGATGCGGCGGTGCGGGCCACGCTGGGTTATCCGGTCGCGTCCAATGTGCTGGCCTATGGCACGGTCGGCTATTCCTGGGGCCGTTTCGACCTCAGCCCCAGCCGCGGCGGCACCAGCACGACCTTCACGGCTGGCGGCTGGCAGCTCGGCCTGGGCGTTGACATGATGGTGACGCAGAACCTGATGGCCCGCCTCAACGCAACCTGGACCCATTACGGTGTCAACACCGTGCCAGGCGGCGGAACCAGCGAGCCGAGCAATTCGGTGGTGCGCGCGGGTCTGGCCTGGAAGTTCTAGGCGTCAGCCAGCCGGAATCAAAAAGGCCGCCCACCGGGCGGCCTTTGCATTTGGGGCGAAGGCTAGGCCTCGACCAAAACCGGCTGCACCGGCGCACCGCTCCCATGCGGCCCGCTGGGCCGCTTGAAGAACGCCGACAGCACCAGGACCAGTGCAAAACTCGCCACGACATACCACAGCGCCAGGCTCGAGGCTCCGGCAAACGCGGCATGTGGGCCCGAACCTGCGGCAAAGCCACTGCCCAGATTGGTGAAGAAGATTTCCCCGATGATGGCAACGCCAAGCGCCCCGCCCACCTGCTGGAAGGCCTGCAGCGCGCCCGAGCCCGCGCCCGCATCGCGCGGCGGCACATTGGCCAGCACCAGCTGGAACAGCGCGGAGAAGCCCAGCCCCAGGCCGATACCGGCGATCAGCAGTGGCGGCAGGAAGGCCCAGGTGTCGATACTGTCGATGACACTGGCAATGTAGAAATGCAGCCAGCCGATGCCAATGACGAGCATCGCTCCGGAGGCCGCGAGCCGCCCCCGCAGAAAGGTCGAACCAAAACGGCCGGCAATGATTGAGGCGATCAGCACGCCCACCGAGAAAGGCGTATTGGTGAGGCCCGATTGCAGCGGCGTGAAATCGAACCCGCCTTGCAGCAGCAGCGAAATCACCATGAACATGCCCGGAATGCCCGAGGCGAACACGGTGGTGACGAAGGCGCCAAACATGAACTGGCGATTGGTAATCAGGTTGAAGTTCAGCAGCTGCGGTTCCCCCGCAGCGGCGCGTGCCCGAGTCCACAGCACAAACAGGGCGAGCAGTGCGAAGCCGGCAGCGATCATGGCGAAGGCCCAGAGCGGCCAGCCATAGGCGCGGCCCTCGATGATCGGGAAGACCACGGCCAGGATACCCAGGCCGAACAGCGCGATGCCCACATAGTCGTTCCTGAGCGCGGCATGGCCGGGCAGGCGCGGGATGAGGAACCAGCCAGCGACCACGGCGATGATGCCGATCGGGACGTTGACGAGGAAGATCGGCTGCCAATCCATGCCAAACAGATTGGCCGAGATCAGCACGCCACCCAGGATCGGGCCGCAGACCGCGGCGAGGCCGGCCGACAAGCCGAACAGCGAGAAGGCCTGGCCGCGCTCATGCGGCGGGAAGGTCACTGTCGCAATGGCCAGCACCTGCGGCGTCATCATGGCGCCAGCCAGGCCCTGGATGACGCGGGCGACGATGAGGAATTCGATATTGGGCGCGAGACCGCACAGCGCCGATGCGACGGTAAAGGCTGCGACGCCCCACAGGAAGAGGTGGGTGCGGCCCAGGATGTCGCCCAGGCGCCCAAAGGGCAACAGGCCCAGAGCGAAGGCCAGGATATAGGCAGCGACCACCCATTCGATCTGGCTGTCGGTGGCGCCCAGGCCCTCGCGCATCGAAGGCAGCGCCACATTGACGATGGTGACGTCGATCAGGTTCATGAAATTGGCGATGAGCAGGATGAACAGCGCCAGCCAGCGGCGCGGATCGGGGGCGGCGTCGGCGCCCATGGGGTGTTGGTTTGTCATTGGACTATTCCTGCAAAGGATTTGGTGTTTGAACGAAGGCGCGTTCCAGTTCGGCCAGGACTTGGTCGAGCAGGGAACGCGATATGTCGGACCGGCGCCAGCAGTCGGAAAGGGCGCCAGTGGTGATGAGTGCGGCCGCGTCCGGATCGATGTCGGGGCGGAAAGAGCCGTCGGCAATGCCAAGGCGGAACACGTCAGCAACTTGTTTTCGCCAGAACTCGCGCATGGGAATCATGATCTCGGCCACGGCGGCATCACGCCTGGCCCTTGCGATAAGTTCCGTCAGAATGATGATGAGATCGGGCATTTCGAGGACGGTTTCGCGGAAGTCGTCGAACTCGAGATGCAACTGCTCGAGCCCGCTCTTGCCAGCGCGCGGACGGCGCGCGGCCTGAGCCCTGAAGTCGCGGCGGAGCGAATCCGCTACCAGAGCCACCAGGGCCTCCTTGGAGGGCACGTGATAGTGCAACGTGGCGATGTTGATGCCGACACGCGCCGCAATATCGCGGGTGCGCAGGCCCTCAAGCCCCTTCTCGATGATGATGGCGCGCGCCGCCGCAGCAATGGCTAGCCGCCGGTCATCGCCGCTTTCGCGCCTTATATTGGGTTGGTCCAGGGTCATGGTTCCTCGTGCCGAAACGCTATAGACTGGAGATTTACATCAATCAAGCATTTGATTGAGATGAATTCGAACCGGGTCCAGAGCGGAAATGGCGGGGAGGCACGGCCCCTGGTCCGCCGCCTGCAATCGGCCGCCTATTTTGCGGGCAACGCAAAGAAATGCTCAAGGATGACGATTCTTCGGTACGAACTCATTGAGGTAAACACTACACGACTGTTCTAGTATAGATTAACCCTAAGCCCGTCATCGGGGGTCAATATCATGGGTACAGAGTTCTTCATTTTCGCCGCCGTCGGCTTTCTGGCGCAAATCGTCGATGGCGCCCTGGGCATGGCCTATGGCGTGGTCAGCACCACCATCCTGCTCAGTTTCGGCGTGCCGCCCGCCGCAGCCTCGGCCAGCGTTCATGCGGCCGAAATGTTCACCACGGCGGCCTCCGCCACCAGCCATGTCAGCCATCGCAATGTGAACTGGCGCCTGTTCTGGCGCCTGGCACCGGCCGGCATCGTCGGCGGCGTGCTCGGCACCTATGTGCTCACGTCAATCGACGGCGAGGTGCTGCGTCCTTTCATCACCATCTATCTGGGCCTGCTGGGGGTCTATATTCTTTATCGCGCCTTCAGGGCCCGCGCGGCCTATCACGAACCCCATACCGGCGTGGTTGTGCCCCTGGGCGTCGCCGGCGGCTTCGTCGATGCGACCGGCGGAGGCGGCTGGGGCCCCATCGTCACCTCCAGCCTTATCGGCTCTGGCGGCGCGCCACGCTTCGTGATCGGCACCGTCAATACGGTGGAATTTTTCGTCACCTCCGCGGTTTCCGTCGCCTTCGTCACCGCCCTGCTCACGGGACATTGGGAGCAGGCCGATGGCATCAACGCCTATATCTGGTCGGTCGCTGGATTGGTGGTTGGCGGTCTCCTGGCGGCACCCCTGGCCGGCTTCGTCGTCCGCATCATCCCGGCCAAGCGGCTGATGATCCTGGTGGGATCCCTGGTCGTCCTGATCGCCGGCTATCAGACCTGGCAACTCCTGACGTAGGAGCAGGGTCAGCGATTTGCGAGGGCTGGCGCGGTCGCGACCGCTGGGCCGGCTTCTCTTCCCCGGCCGAAGGCAAAAGGTGGGATCAGCGAGCCTTTGCAGGACAGCAACGCCCCCCGGCGCTCCCCTCAATAGGGAGGCAATACTCCTAAGGGTGGACTCGATCCAGCCACACGAGTGGCGCGCCCCCCCCTGGACGGGGGAGGTTGGAGGGGTGTGGAAGCCGGATATCCGGGCCAGTCGACCCCTCCCCGACCCTCCCCACAAGGGGGAGGGTGTCGACTGAACCATCGAGCACAGACTCATTCACACCCCTAGATCGTCACCCTCGGGCTTGCTGGGGTGTGCAGCGGTCAGCACCAACTTATCCCCCTTCCCAAAACCTGTGGCACACTCCTGCCATCACTCCGCATGGCCGGCCTGCAGGCGAACAGTGGCGGGGTGAGCCGGGCGTGGTCTTTGCCTGCCGCGCAGGTTCGAGTGCCGGCCGCACATGGCGAGCGACCATGCTGCGCGATAATCGGTCCTGTTCCAAAAACCGGCACCCCGAGGCGGTCATCGTCTCGTTTTTTTATTTCCAGAGGCGATAGCCGCCTCGGGGTCCGTCCATCTTGCGATAACCGCGCTCCAGGCGGCGTTTCCGCACGCCCGATTGACAAAACGCCGCGCCGGGCATCCAACACGCCCAGCAACCGGAGTGCCTGCCCATGCTGGACTATGTCCGCCGCATCCTTACCTCGTCGGTCTATGAAGTGGCTGCGGAAACCCCGCTCGACCGGATGGAACTGCTCTCCATCCGTCTGGGGCGGGAGGTGCTGCTCAAGCGCGAGGACCTGCAGCCGGTCTTCTCCTTCAAGATTCGTGGCGCTCACAACCGCATTGCGCAACTGGACGAGGCCGAGCGCGCCCGTGGCGTCATCTGCGCCTCGGCGGGCAATCATGCGCAGGGCGTGGCGCTGTCGGCGACGCGGCTGGGCATTCGCGCCGTCATCGTCATGCCCACCACCACGCCGGTCATCAAGGTCAACGCCGTGCGCCGGCTGGGTGGCGAGGTCGTGCTGTTCGGCGACGGCTTCGACGCCGCCCGCGCCCATGCGGCCGAACTGGCCGACAAGCACGGCTATGTCGTGGTCCATCCGTTCGATGATCCCGACGTCATCGCCGGGCAGGGCACGATCGGCATGGAACTGCTGCGCCAGTATCCTGGCGACATCGGCGCCATCTATATCCCCGTGGGCGGGGGCGGCCTGGCGGCCGGCATCGCCTCTTTCGTCAAGTTCCTGCGCCCCGATATCCGCGTCATCGGGGTCGAGCCTGAGGAAGCGGCCAGCATGAAGGCGGCCATCGCCGCCGGCCATCCGGTGGCGCTCGACCAGGTCGGGCTGTTTGCCGATGGCGTTGCGGTGCGTCAGGTGGGCAATGAAACCTTCCGGCTGTGCCGCGAACTGCTCGATGACATCGTCACCGTCAGTGCCGACGAGATCTGCGCTGCCATCAAGGATATTTTTGACGACATGCGGGCCATTGCCGAGCCCGCCGGGGCGCTTGCGTTGGCCGGGCTACGCCGGCAGGTAGAGCGGGGCGAGGCGCCCGCTGGGGCGCTGATCGCCATCAATTCGGGCGCCAATGTCAACTTCGACCGGTTGCGCTATGTGGCCGAACGGGCCGAAATCGGCGAGCGGGCGGAGGCGCTGCTCAGCGTCGAAATCCCTGAGCGCCGGGGCAGCTACCGGGCCTTCATCCGCCTGCTCGGGCAGCGCGCCATCACCGAGTTCAACTATCGTTTCGCCCATGGCGCCACGGCCAAGATTTTTGTCGGCATCAAGCTGACGCATGGCGACGCCGAGAAGCACGAGATCATCGCCTTGCTGCAGAACCATGGGCTGGGGGTCATCGACCTGACCGACAATGAGGTGGCCAAGCTCCATGTCCGCCATATGGTGGGTGGACGGGTCAATGACCTGAACGACGAAGTGGTCTACCGCTTCCAGTTTCCCGAACGGCCCGGCGCCCTGCTCAAGTTTCTCGAAGGGCTCAATGACGAATGGAACATCTCGCTGTTCCACTACCGCAATCACGGCGCCGATTATGGCCGCGTGCTGGTCGGTGTCCAGGTGCCGGCCGCCACGCATGCCGATTTCATCGCCCATATCGAGGCGGTCGGCTTTCCCTATTGGGACGAGACGGACAACCCCGCCTACCGCCAGTTCCTTGATCACGAACGAGTCTGAACGGGCTATTCATCAGGCGTACATCGTTATGACGCAATAAACCGACAATAGAAATCCTGGGCCAATATCTGGCCGGAATCTATTGCAATTCAACGCGCAGGGGGCCATCTGCCACGACACGGCGCTGGTTCTACTGTCGAATGCGCCCACCCCGACAAATCAAACCAGAACAAATGCCGGAGATGACAATGAGGACAATCCAGACCGCCCGCCTGCTGCTGCTCAGCGGCGTTGCGACCACCGCCCTGATGGGCCCTGCCATGGCGCTGGAGGCCCAGGCCTTTGTCGATCGCGTCGCCGAGATCTACAAGACCATCGGCTATGACTTCACCTTTGGCGCCGCGACCCTCGATGGCGACACCATCACTGTCGACGGCGTGACCGTCGGCTTCAGCCACGAGGCCGGTTTCGAGCCGATCACCTTCGATACCGAGATCACCTTTAGCGGCGTCGAGGAAGGCGAAGACGGCAGCTACACCGCCGCCTCGGTGAGCATTCCCGACATCGATACCGAATTTGTCAGTGCGCCGGAGCCGGTCGGCCACCTGACCCTGAACGATATCAGCGCCGAAGGCCTCTATCTGCCTGCCGGTGAGACGATCCCCGCCGTGGCGCTGCTGCAGCTTGTGCAGTCGATCAGCACCGGCCCGCTCTCCATCACCCGCGACGGGGTGGAAGTGGTTTCCATCGAATCGATCGAAGCCAGTTCCACCTTCAATCCAGCCCAGGGCAGCGCCGACCTGGTTGACCTGAGCTCGGTCCTGGCCATCAGCGGCATCTGGCTCGATCTGTCCACCGTCGGCGAGGAAGATGCCGCGGCTGGTGCGGTGATCGAGGCCTTGGGGCTCACCACCGTCAGCGGCGACATCACCCAGGACCTGACCTGGTCGATGGCCGAAGGCCATATGGTGCTCAACGAATTCCTGTTCGACTTCGCCGATCTGGGCGCGCTCGACCTCACCGCCGACCTCACCGGCCTCACCCCAGCCGTGCTCGACCAGATTTACGCCATGCAGGCCGGGATGGGCGCTGGTGGCGAAATGACCGAAGAGCAGGCGCAGGCCCAGATGATGCAGGGCATGGCCCTGATGCAGGGCGTCAACATCGTCGGCGCTTCGGTGCGCTATGATGACGCCTCACTCGCCGGCAAGCTGCTCGATTTCTTCGCGGCCCAATCCGGCGCCGACCGCGCCACTTTCGTGGAAGGTCTCAAGGCCATGTTGCCGGCGATGATCGCCGAGTCGGGCATTCCGGCCCTCAACGATGTCGTGGTGCCCCCGGTTTCCGCCTTCCTTGATGATCCGCAGAGCCTCGAGGTCAAGGTGGCGCCGCCCTCGCCGACATCGCTGCTGGTGCTGATGGCCGCGGCCGCCAATCCGGCCGGCCTGATCACCGCGCTGGGCCTCGCCGTCGAAGCCAATACCGCAACCGAATAACCGAGCCCGGGAGCGGCGTTCGCGCCGCTCCCGCAGACTTTAGATGAAACATTCAGCAATTGGGCGCATAGTGGGCCGACCATGAACGATATGTCGTCCCTGCCTGTCCGCAGCCTCAGCCACGTTACCGAATGGGTGTTCGATCTCGACAACACCCTTTACCCGCGCAGCTGCAATCTGTTCGCCCAGATCGACATCCGCATCACCAGCTATGTGATGGAGCTGACGCAGCTCGATTTCGAAGCGGCGCGGGCGCTGCAGAAGACCTATTACCGGGAGTTCGGCACCACGCTGAACGGGTTGATGAGCCGGCACGAGGTCGATCCGGACCATTTTCTCAATACGGTCCACGCTATCGATTATTCCCCGGTCGACGCCCATCCCGACCTGGTCGAGGCGATCCGCGCCCTGCCCGGCCGCAAGTTCATCCTGACCAATGGCGACACCGGCCATGCCCGCGCCGTATTGCGACGCCTGGGATGCGACGACATCTTCGAGCATGTGCACGATATCCGCGCCATGACCTATGTGCCCAAGCCGCATCGCGAGGCCTATGACGGGTTCTTTGCCCGGCACGGTATCGATCCGACCCGGGCCATCATGTTCGACGATCTCGAAAAGAACCTCGTCGTGCCGCATGATGTCGGCATGTCGACCGTGCAGGTCGTGGCGGACGAAGGGTTCGTGCATGAGCAGGTCGACGCCTGGGAGCTCGATCGCGCCGCCGGCCCCCATGTGCACCACATCACCGACGACCTGGCCCGGTTCCTGCGCGAACTACCCTGACTACATATTGTTGAAATGCAGGATGTTGCCGTCCGGGTCCTTGAACCAGACGGCCTTGAAGCCGCCGCTGGAATGGGTGCCGTTCGCATAATCCATGCCCATATCCGGATAATGCTCGAAATTTATCCCCTTGGCCGCCAGATCGGCGACAATGGCATCGATCTGGTCACCAACACCCCAGACCACGGCATTGGCCTTGTTGGTGCCGGCATAGTCGGAGACATAGACCACAAGCGTCGTCTTGCCGGTTTTGAATGAAAGAACGTTGTCGTCGCCCAGGGTCAGCTCAAGCCCGAGCTTGTTCCGGTAGAAGTCCTTGGCGCGGGAAAGGTCTTTAACCGCCACGATAGCGGCCGAGTCGATGTCCTTGAGCATGGTCACATCCTCTTTGTTCGTTGGTTGCCAACGCGGTGGTCTGCGTCATGGTTCAATGACGTTTGAAGCCCGGCTTTACAGACAGCGCCGCAACCAGTATTAACGCTAACTCTATCGGCGATTGCCGATGAACCAAAGCGGCCGGCGCCGCAAGAAATTCAGGAATAATCACATGGAATATCGTCGCTTGGGCAAATCTGGCCTCAAGGTCAGCGAACTATCGCTCGGTAGCTGGGTCACCTTCTCCAAGCAGGTGGACGAAAAGGAGGCCATGGCGCTAATGGGCCTGGCCTATGACGAAGGCGTCAATTTCTTTGACAATGCCGAAGGCTATGAGGCCGGCGAATCGGAAGCCCTGATGGGCGCGGCGCTCGACAAGCTCGGCTGGAGCCGCGACTCCTACTCCGTCTCCTCCAAGGTCTTCTGGGGCGGCAGCAAGCCGACGCAGAAGGGCCTCAGCCGCAAGCATGTCACCGAAGCCGCCCATGCCGCGCTCAAGCGCCTGCAGGTGGATTATCTCGACCTCTATTTCTGCCACCGCCCCGATATCGATACGCCGATCGAGGAAACCGTCTGGGCGATGCACAACCTGATCACCCGGGGCAAGGTGCTCTATTGGGGCACTTCGGAATGGACCGCCCAGCAGCTCACCGAAGCCTGGGGTTTTGCCCGCGCCAACAGCCTGATCGGCCCCGCCATGGAGCAGCCGCAATACAACCTTTTCGTGCGCGAAAAGGTCGAGCATGACTACCTGCCGCTCTATGAGCTGATGGGCCTGGGCACCACCATCTGGTCGCCGCTCGCCTCGGGCGCCCTGACCGGCAAATACAATGACGGCATCCCCGCCGATAGCCGCATGAACCTGCCCGGCTATGAATGGCTCAAGAAGGAATGGACCAGCGAGGCTGGCAAGGCCAAGCTGGAGCAGATCAAGCAGTTGGCCGCTTTGGGCAAGGAAATCGGCCTGCCGGTGCATCACCTGGCCCTGCTCTGGTGCCTCCACAACCCGCATGTCTCGACGGTGATCCTGGGCGCGTCGAAGAAGGCGCAGCTTGAGGACAATCTCTCGGCCCTCAAGTCCAAGGCTAAGCTGACCCCCGACGTGATCGAAAAGATCGAAACCATCATGGGCAACAAGCCCAAGGCGTTTGAACGGTACTGATCTCGATCCTTCAGTCGGCCTCCCTCCCCCTTGTGGGGAGGGCGGCCCCGAAGGGGTCGGGTGGGGGTTCTCTCCGCGAGTCCGGTGGGTGGAATACCCCCACCCTTGATCCCTCCCCACAAGGGGGAGGGAGACGACTGCAATGTGCTGCGCAAATCTATTCCCCCCTCCTCCGCCACCCGTTATCATCACCCCCATGACCGACCTCCCCGGGCGCCGCCCACCCCCTACGCCCGACAAAGCCCCCACTTTCCGCCAGCGCCTCGACAATCTCCGCCACCTCGGCCGGCTCGTCGCGCAGATCTGGCGCACCAGCAAGCCACTGACCGCCGCCAGCATTGGTCTGCGGCTGGTGTCGTCGCTGCAACCCATCGCCATGCTCTATGTGGGCAAACTGATCATCGACGAGGTCGTCCGTCTCACTGGCATCACCTCGCCTGGGCCGGACTTTGCCGACTGGTGGAGCAGCGGCGCGCTCTCTCCTATCCTGGTGCTGCTGGCCATCGAGCTTGGCCTGGTCATCGTCTCGGATTTGCTGGCCCGCGCCATCGGTCTGGTCGATTCCGTGCTCTCCGAATTGCACTCCAATACGGTCAGCGTCGAGCTCATGGCCCATGCCGCCAGGCTCGACCTTATGCATTTCGAATCCGCCGAATATCAGGACCGGCTGGAACGCGCCCGGCGCCAGGCCGCTGGCCGCAATGCGCTATTGAGCCAGATGTTCGGCCAGGCGCAGGACATGATCACCGTGGTGACGCTGGCGGCCGGTCTCTTCGTTTACGCGCCCTGGCTGATCCTGCTGCTGCCGCTGAGCTTCGTGCCCGCCATCTGGGGCGAAACGCGCTTCAATACGCTGGCCTATTTCATGAGCCGCTGGCGCACGCCAGAGCGGCGCGAGCTCGAATATATCCGCTATATCGGGGCCAGCGCCGAGACGGCCAAAGAGCTCAAATTGTTCGGGCTGGGCGATTTCCTCATCGCCCGCTTCAAGACACTGGCCCACACCATCTATCTCGAAAACCGCAGCCTTTCGACGCAGCGCGCCGCCTGGGGCGCGGTGTTCTCGTCGATCTCGACGCTCACCTATTACGGGGCCTATGGCTTCATCGTCTGGCGCACCATCAGCGGCGATTTTTCCATCGGCGACCTGGCTTTCCTGTCCGGTTCCTTCCTCCGCCTCAACGGGCTGTTCCAGAAGATCCTGCTCGGTTTCACCCAGATTGCCGGGCAATCGATGTATCTCGATGACCTGTTCAGCTTCTTCGAGATCGAGCCCACCATCCTGTCGCCGGCCCATCCCAAGCCGTTCCCGCAGCCGATCCGCCAGGGCATCGTTTTCGAGAATGTCGGCTTCCGCTATCCGGACACCGAGGGCTGGGCCATCCGCCATCTGAGCTTCACACTGCAGGCCGGCGAAACCCTGGCGCTAGTCGGCGAGAACGGAGCGGGCAAGACCACCATCGTCAAACTCCTGGCCCGGCTCTACGATCCCGACGAGGGCCGCATCACCATCGATGGCATCGACCTCAAGGAACTCAGCGTCGCCGATATCCACGCCCATATCGGGGTGATCTTCCAGGATTTCATCCGCTATAGCCTGACGGCGCGCGAGAATATCGGCGTCGGCCGCATTGCCGACCAGGACGACATGGCGCGCATTGAAGACGCCGCCGCGCTGAGCCTCGCCGATGCAGTCATCGCCAAGCTGCCGCAGGGCTATGACCAGCAGCTCGGCCGCCTGTTCAAGAAGGGGCGCGACCTATCAGGCGGGGAATGGCAGAAGGTCGCCATTGCGCGGGCCTACATGCGCGACGCCGACCTTATCATCCTCGACGAGCCCACCGCGGCGCTCGATGCCAAGGCGGAGTCCGAGGTGTTCAGCCGCTTCAAGAGTCTCGCCGCGGGCAAGACCGCCGTCATCATCTCGCACCGCTTCTCGACCGTCCGCATGGCCGACCGCATCCTGGTTCTGGAGAATGGGGCCATCCTGGAAGCGGGCTCGCATGAGCACCTGCTGGCGCTGCGCGGGCGCTACGCCGAACTGTTCGACTTGCAGGCGGCGGGGTATCGATGAGGCATATCATCGCCCGATTCTCCCACAACCTCGATCGTCACCCTCGGGCTTGACCCGAGGCGTTGCACTTCCCTACGCCCGGCAAGTGTAGACCCCTCGGGTCAAGCCCGAGGGTGACGTGCGGTGGCTGGGGCGGTGTCGTGCATCACCACTACCTCACCCGCACCACCACCCTCCCCCGTACCTCGCCGGCAAGGATCGCCTCTGCCGCCTCCGGCAGCTCCTCCAGCCCGATCTCCCTCACCAGGCCCGCATAAGCCGCCAGGTCAAACGTCGCGGCGATCCGCCCCCAGGCCGCGACCCGCGCCTCGTAGGGCTGCATGACGCTGTCGATACCGAAGAGACTTATCCCCCGCAGGATGAATGGCAGTACATTGGTCTCGAGCGCGATGCCGCCGGCATTGCCCAGACTTGCAACGGCGCCGCCATATTTGACCTGCTTGAGCAATTTCCCCAGCACCTTGCCGCCGACGCTGTCGATGGCGCCGTCCCATCGCGCCGATTCCAGCGGCTTGTCCGGCTGGGCCAGGAATTCGTGGCGATCGATGATGGTGGCGGCTCCCAATGCCTTGAGCGCTTCGGCATGCTGAGGGCGTCCCGAAAGCGCGGCGACCTGGTAACCCAGCTTGGCCAGCATGGATGTGGCGATCGAGCCCACCCCGCCGGCCGCCCCGGTCACCAGCACTTCGCCCGCATCCGGCTTGAGGCCCGCCGCTTCCAGCCGGGCGATGGCCAGCATGGCCGTCAGCCCAGCGGTCCCCAGCACCATGGCGTCGCGGGTAGAAAGTCCCTTGGGCAGTGGCACCAGCCAGTCGGCATTGACGCGCGCCTGTTCGGCATAGCCACCCCAATGCGTTTCGCCAACGCGCCAGCCGGTCAGCACAACCGCCTGCCCCACCGCGTAGCGCGGATCGGCGCTGTCGCGCACCGTGCCGGCGAAGTCGATCCCTCCGACATGCGGATAGCTCCGCACAAGCCCGCCACCACCTGTAAGGCAGAGCCCGTCCTTGTAATTGAGCCCGGCCCAGTCGATGTCGACGGTTACGTCGCCCTCAGGCAGTCGCGTGTCGTCCAGCATCTGCACGGACGATACGACCCTGCCCTCGGCATCCTTGTCGGTGATCAGTGCGCGGAAACTCATGCTCGGTTCCTCCCGTTTGCGCTCAACTTGGCACGATGCGTCGGACGGAGCCACCCTCTGGCGCCCAGCCGCAAAGCGCCTTACCTGTTGAACCAGCAAGCCCCGACGAGTTGTCCGAATTGAACGCACCCAGCGACGCCCAGATCGCCATCATCGCGGAAACCTATCGCCTGCTGGGCGACCCGACGCGGCTACGCGTGCTGCTGGCCTGCCTCGCCGCGCCCATCGCGGTGGGCGACATCGCCAAGGCGGTCAATGCTTCGCCCTCGCTGGTCAGCCACCACCTGCGCCTGCTGCGCGCCGCCCGGCTGGTGCGCGGCACGCGGCGCAACCGGCAGGTGTTTTACGAAACGGCCGACGACCACATCGCCCATATGCTGGCCGACATGATCGAGCACGTGATGGAAGACCACAGCGAAGACAGCGACACCTGACCGCAGGTTCACGGTCGCAATTTACTTGCTCCTAACATATGAACATGTATTCATACGTTAGAATATAGCGGAGTTTGGCGATGGGTGTGGACAGTAAGGAACAGGGTGCCATGGGCCACGGGCATAGCCATGCCGGGCACGAACACGCCGAGCATGACCATGCCGGGCCAGATCACGTCGCGCACAATCAAGACAGTCATGGCCACGAAGGCCACAGCCACGCGCCGACTGTCAGCGCCGACAATGAAAATGTGGTGCTGATCGGCTTCCTGCTCACCGCCGGCTTCATGGTCGCCGAGATCATCGCCGGCCTGCTCTCGGGTTCGCTGGCGCTGATCGCCGATGCCGGCCACATGCTGACCGACGCCGCGGCGCTACTATTGGCCTGGGCCGCCTTCCGCTTCGGCCGCCGCGCCTCGGACGGCAAGCGTACCTTCGGCTATATGCGGCTCGAAGTGGTCGCCGGGCTGATCAATGCGGTGACGCTCTTCGCCTTGGTCGCCTGGATCGTCTACGAGGCGATCCAGCGTTTCATGACGCCGCACGAGGTGCTGGCCGGGCCGATGTTCGTCGTCGCCGTGCTGGGCCTGGTCGTCAATATCGTGGTGTTCCTGGTGCTGTCGCGCGGCGACAAGGAGCATGTCAACATTCGCGGCGCCATGGTGCATGTGCTGGGCGACCTGCTGGGCTCGGTCGCCGCGATCGCTGCGGCCGTCATCATCTGGCTGACCGGCTGGATGCCGATCGACCCGATCCTGTCGGTCGTGGTGTCCCTGCTGATCCTGCGCAGCGCCTGGAAGCTGTTCCGCAATTCCTTGCACATTCTGATGGAGGGCACGCCGGGCAATGTGGTGATCGAGGATTTGAGCAAGACGCTGGTCGCGCAGGTGCCGGGGCTAGAGGCGGTGCGTCACGTCCATGTCTGGTCGATCACCTCGGGCAAGCCGGTGGCGACCCTGGAGATCGTGCTGGCCGAGGGAGCCGATGCCGGAGCCGTAACCCGCGCCGTCAAACTGACCCTGCTGGCCGACTACGGCATCACCCATTCCACAGTCGAGATCGTCTGGGGCAAAGACGGCGCCAGCTGTGCGCTGACGCCCGATGCCGTGCCCTAGCCCTTCACCGCGCCGCCGGTCAGCCCCGAGATGATGTAGCGCTGCGCCAGCAGGAAGAAGCCGATGGCGGGCAGGATGGACAGCGTTAGGAAGGCCAGGATACGCGGCCAGTCTGAGCCATACTGGCCCTGGAACTGCATGATCCCCAAGGGCCAGGTGTACTTGGCCTCGCTGTTGAGAACGATCAGCGGCAACAGGAAGCTGTTCCAGCTACCGACGAAATTGAACACGCCGACCGTGGCGATGATGGGCAGGCTGAGCGGCAGCGTCACGTACCAGTAGATCTTGATGTAGCCGCAATTGTCCATCCGCGCGGCGTCGATGAGTTCCTTTGGCAACTCCTTGAAGAAATTGTGGAACAGCAGCACCGAGAAGGACACGCTGAACGCCACCTGCACGATGATGATGCCCCAATGGCTGTCGAGCATGCCCAGGTCGCGCATCTTGATGAAGAGCGGCAGGATACCGGTGGCCGTGGGGAACAACAGGCCCAGCATGAGATAGCCCAGGATGAACTTGCTTCCGAAGAACTTGATGTGCGCCAGGGCAAAGGCGGTCATGGACGCCACCAGGGTGGACAGCACCACCGTGCCCGCCGCAATCAGGAACGAATTGCCAAGCGAGGAGAAGTAGCGGGGGCCACCGAGGATTTCGATGAAGCGCACCGGGTCCCAACTGGTGGGCAGGCCGAACGGATTGACGCGCAGCTCGCCGATCTCTTTGAAGCCGCCCAAGGCCGTGGTGTAGAACGGCACGATGACGAAGGCGGCCACGATGACCAGCGTCAGCCACTGAATGGGCGAGATGACCGATTGGCGTTTCTTGGATGCGTCAGCCATCAGTTCTGCTCCACCCTGAAGAGAATGCGACGATAGGCCAGAGCCACGATCACGCAGGCGAAGAACAGGATCACGCTGACCGCACCGCCAAAGCCCAGCTTCATTCGCAGAATGCCGAACTGGTAAAGGAAGGTGACGATGGTGTGGCTCGAATGGGACGGGCCGCCATTGGACAGCGGGATGATCAGGTCAAACAGCTGCAGCGCGCCGGTAATGGCGAAGAAGACCGAGATGACGACGGCCGAGCGGATCATCGGGATCTTGATATGCCGCACGATCTGCCATTTCTTGACGCCATCGAGCCGGGCGGCCTCGATGACCTCTGAGGGAATGGACTGCAGACCGGCGATGAAGATCATCATGTGGAAGCCGAAATACTTCCAGGTGATGACCAGCATGATGGCGGGAATAACCCACAGCTTGTCGCCCAGCACGAACGGCATATCGACGCCGATGGCGCTGCCAATGGCGGGGAGCAGGCCGTAATTGCCGTCATAGACAAATTTCCAGATCAGGCCAGCGGCGACTTCGGCCAGCATATAGGGCAGGAAGAACAGCACGCGCAGCACGTTGATATGGACGCCGCGCTCGGACAGCGCGATGGCGCACCACATAGCCAGCGGTAGTTGGATCAGCAGGGACACGGCCACGACGATCAGGCTATTGCGGATTGCGGTGCCGAAATTGCGATGGGTCACCACATCGGCATAGTTCTCGAAGCCGACAAAATCGGTGATCGGGCCGTAGCCGTTCCAGTCGAAGAACGAGAACGTCGCCGCATCGACCATCGGCAGGACGACGAAAAGCGTAAACAGGATCAGCGCGGGGGGAAGAAAGAGCAGCAGCGCGATCAGGCTCTTGCGTTCCATGTAGCGGCGACGGCGCACGCCGACGGTCGTACCTATGTCTGCACCGGTGGCGACACTGGCCATATATTGGTCCTCCCCGACCCTTCCTAGCCCTACCGGAGGCGGGCATTCCTGCCAGCAGGCAGGACCTTGTTGGCAACCCGGCGGACAGAAGGGATAACCGCCCGCCGGTGCCGCGTGTCGAACTCAGAGCGAGTCGTCGACGGCTTCCTTGATGAGCTCGGCAGCTTCTTCCGCACTCATGGCATTGCCGGCCAGCTCGGCAGACACATCATTGACGACGCCGCCAACGTTGGGACCGAGGGCCTGATCGAAGAACAAAGCGTGCCAGTGTGCACCACCGATGTTCTGGCCGATCTGCACCTTGAAGGGGTTGGTCATGACGTCGGCTGCGCCCTTGGCGATCGGGATGTAATACGCATCCTTGGCGTACTTGGCCTGGTTCTCGACGTTATTGAAAAACTCGATCCACTTCACGGCAGCGTCGGAGGCGTTCTTGGAGAACAGGACGCCGCCCAGGCCACCCAGCGTGTCGGTCGGGTCGCCCTTGCCGCCTTCGATGGTCGGGAAGGGCAGGATGCCGAGTTCTTCATCGGGAATACCCAGCTTGTCGGCCGAGTTGTCCTTCATGGCGCCGTAGTCCCAGTCACCCATCAGGTGCATGGCGGCGAGGCCGTCGCCAAACTGGCCGGAGGCGTCGCCATAGGTGGCGGCAAGGAAGCCTTCCTGCCAGGGATCGAGCGCGGCGAGCTCGAGGAAGTATTCGCCAGCCTTGACGAAATCTTCGCCTGCAAAGCCGTCGCCTTCGCCGCGTGCGGCAGCCTCAAAGCCATCCTGGCCCGCCAAGCGGATAACCAGCTTGGACCACCAGAAGTGGGCCGGCCACTTGTCCTTGGCGCCAATGGCAATCGGGGTGATGCCAGCATCCTTGAAGGCCTGCACGCCGGCCAGGAAACCTTCCCAGGTCGACATGCTGGCCGGATCGACACCGGCCTGCTCGAACAGGGTCTTATTATACCATAGCACGACTTCGCTGACGTCGCGGGCGACGCCATAGAGGTGGCCGTCGGGTGCGGTGAAGGCGGAAACGCCGGCCGTACCGACATTTTCCTTGGCTTCAGCGCTCAGCACATCTTCGACCGGACGCAGGACGCCAGCAGCGGCTTGCTCGTAGAAGACGCCGCCGCCCCAGGAATGGAACACGTCAGGCGCATCAGCCGACTGCAGCAGCGTCGTCAACTTGGCCTTGAACGCTTCGTTTTCGAGGAACGGCAGTTCGACCTTGATGTCCGGATTGGCCGCCATGAAGTCGGCAGCGATACTATTCATCAGTTCCACCTCGGCCGGGATGGAAGTGATATGCAAATGTTTGACCACGGTCTGAGCCTGGACAGGCATGGCCAAAGCCAGTCCCAGCATTGCGGCGAGCGCAAAACGCTTCATTGGTTTCTCCTCATGTCCTCACGACAGCTTTCGAGGTGTCTCTTGCGGACCTTCCTGGCTGCAACAGGGCCGCGCATCCTCCGCA
>NZ_JAKFDJ010000077.1:0-45358 GCF_036676215.1 Devosia sp.
ATGATGCTGCCCATGGCCATGTTGGGATCGGACAGCCAGCCGAGCGGACGATCGATGATGCCGACGCCCTGCAGAATGGGATTGAGGCCACCGAACATCGGATCGTAGATGCTTTTCCAGGCCAGGGCCGTGACAATCTCGGGAACGATCCAGGGCAGAAGCATGATGCCGCTGAGCAGGCTGCGGAAAGGCAGGCGGCTGTTGAGGATCAGCGCCACAGTCATGCCGACGACGAATTTCAGGACGAGCGACCAGAAGGTGAACTGGATGGTATTCTGAATGGATTGCAGGAAGTCGCTGCTGGTCCATAGGCGCTGGTAATTGCGGAACCCTACATCGGTGGTTTCGCCGGTCAGGAAGTTCAGCGACGTGGTGCTGATGAAAATGGCACTGACGAAGGGCCAGAAGATCAGCAGCCCCATGATAAGCACCATAGGCAGTACAAACAGATAGCCGACCTTCCAGTCGCGGCCGAAAAGGTTCTCCAGACGTTTTTTGCGCGTCGTCCGCGGCTGTGCCAACCCTACCGTCAAGGTCATCCGATCTTCCATGCCCACACTCCATCGGGGCAATGTCCCCGGTCGAAAACGAGAAAGCGGCTGCACGGCCCGAGAGCAGCGCAGACACTGGTCGGTCGATAGCCGCGACGGGGCGGTGCATTCCAGCCCCGTCGCGCTGCCCCTATGGCTACATGATACCGCCTTCTTCGAAGATCTGGACGATCTTGTTGTGCGCGTCGGTCACGGCTTCCTGAGGCGTCATTCGACCGGCAATCACATTGCCCATCGACTGTTCCAGCACACCCTGAGCGCGGATGGCGTCGATCTGCGCGGCCGGCTGGGCTGGCCAAGAAGCGCCGATAAACGGCTCGGCAACGCTCACCTGGTCCTTGATGATCGCGTAGTTCGGATCGGCCGCGATCAGCTCGTCCGTCCACAGGCTTTCATAGGCAGGCATGAACAGCCCGCCGGCCAGCGCCGACATCGGGGTGAAGTTGGCCGGATCGAGCAGTTCGAGGGCCAGTTTCTTGGCCAGGTCGGCGTTGGGCGCACCCTTGAAGATGGTCAGCCAACCGCCGACCGCACCGCCGTCACGGCTGTCGCCGTTATTCGCATTGGGCTGACGCAACAGAACGGTGCCCGGGAAGACCGGGTTGTTGTCGCGCTTGGCCGCCGCATAGACCGAGAAGGCGTTGTGCGTATAGCCGATACTGCCGGCGAGATAGGCTTCGTTGTTGGAAATGTCGCCCCAGCTTTCAACGCCTGGGGGCAGCATGGCGGCATATTTGCCATTGCGATCATAGGTTTCGCGAATGAACTCGTAAGCCGCGACCGTCTCTGGCGAGTCGAACTCCACCTTGGTGCCGGTTTCGTCGGTAAAGTGCCCGCCAAAGGCGTTCAGAATACCAGACGCCACGCCCCAGCCGTCGCCGGACTGATTGACAGTGAGACCCCAGCCCCAGAATTCGTTGTCCGGATCGGAAATGGCAAGGGCCGCCTCGCGCCGCTTTTCCCAGGTGTCCAGGGTCTGCGGATCAATCCCCTTTTCCGCCAGCTTGTCGCCACGGAAGAAGGTGCCGGTGGTATTGGCAATGAAGGGGATTGCCATCCAGCGGCCGTCGACCTTGCCGATCTTTTCGGCATTGATGCCGCGCATGACGTTGCCGTACTTGCTGATGGCTTCCTCAACCACGTCGTTGACGTCCTCAAGCAAGCCCAGAAGGTGCATCTGGGGCACTGAAACGTTGCTGGTATAGGCCAGATCAGGCGGATTGCCGGCCTTAACGGCGGCCGACATCTTGCCCAGGAAATCGCCGAACGATTCCGGATTGGTGGTCGAGATATCGAGCTCGGTATTGTTGGCCGCAGCGAACTTGGTGACCGTGTCGCGGAACAGGTTCTGCGCCGCCTCGAAATATTCGGTGCGGTGAATGACCGTCAGCTTGCCGGCGGCGCCCTGCGGCAGATCCAGCTCTGGGGCAGGGGCGTCCTGCCCGAATACGGGCAAGCCATTACCTGCGGCCAATAGGCCAAGACCCGCAGCCCCGCCGGTCCTCAACACGTCACGGCGATTGAATTTATTCGACGTCATGCTTCCGTCTCCTCCTGTTGGAACATGGCGGCTGGGCGCGTGCGAACCCGTTGGGTGGGCGTAAAAACTGTCGCAATGCGCCTCGTCCTCCCGGGTGAGGGAGCCTCCCGCTCCGTCACACGCTCCACCCACCAAGCGGGTCTTTTGTCCCATCATTGGCGGTGGATAGACAAAGAACTAGGAGATGTACGGGCAACGAGTCAACCTTTTGTCCCACAAAAGACTTGATGAGGCTTTGCCATCGCATTAGACACAGGTCGGGATGCGGTGGCCTGCGCGATCTGCCGGGAGGGCGGAGGGCGATACTGGTGATTGCGTTGCATGCTGTTGAGCTCACCGGCCACGCCGGGGCGGGTGAGTGTCGACCATCGATCTGGGGAGGAAAAGATGGGTGCCGTGACGATCCGAGACGTTCGCAAGAACTATGGCAGCCTGGAAGTGCTGCACGGGGTATCCATTGACATTGCGGACGGGGAGTTCGTCATTCTGGTCGGACCGTCCGGCTGCGGAAAATCCACCCTGTTGCGGATGATAGCCGGGCTTGAGGACATCACCGGCGGCGAGATTGAAATCGCCGGGATGGTCGTCAACGATCTGGCGCCGAAGGACCGGGATATCGCCATGGTCTTCCAGTCCTACGCGCTCTATCCCCATATGACCGTCGAAGAAAACATGGCGTTTTCGCTGCGCCTCGCCCGGGTGCCCAAGGACGAAATCAAGCGCCGCGTGGCCAGCGCCGCGGTTATTCTTGGCCTCGATCCCTATCTCGAGCGCTATCCGCGCCACCTGTCCGGCGGGCAGCGCCAGCGCGTCGCCATGGGCCGCGCCATCGTGCGTAATCCAACAGTGTTCCTGTTCGATGAACCACTGAGCAATCTCGACGCCAAGCTGCGGGTGCAGATGCGCAGCGAGATCAAGCTCAACCACCAGCGCCTCAAGACCACCACGGTCTATGTGACCCACGACCAGGTCGAAGCGATGACCATGGCCGACCGGATCGTGGTCATGCATTCAGGCAATATCGAACAGATCGGCACTCCACTGGAGCTTTACGATCATCCCGCAAACCTTTTCGTCGCGGGCTTCATCGGCTCACCCGCAATGAATATCATCGGCGGCTCAATTGCCGGATCCGAGTTCCGCTTTGCCGACGGGACGAGTATCGATCTGGGAACCTTGCCACCCGGCGTAAAGGATGGCCCCATCACGCTGGGGGTGCGCCCCGAGCATTTGCGTCTCGATCCCACCGGAACCATGGCAGAAGTTGTCGTCATCGAACCGACGGGCTCTGAAACCCAGGTGACCCTTAGCCTGGGGGGGCAGGACCTTGTTGGGGTGTTCCGGGAGCGTATCAGCGCTCGTCCCGGTCAATCTATCGGCATTGCCTTCGACAATAGCCTGCTGCACCTGTTCGACGTTAAAACCGGAAGGCGCATCGTCCGCTGACGGCAGTCGGGTGCCGATGAATCTGCATTCTACACGGACCATCCCAGCAAGCATCGGGGTGGCCCCCCAATCTACCTACGCGTTTGGCAGCCTACGACAACCCACCGAGAGAACGGTACGGGCTGGCTTGCTGAATTGATCTGGCAAGCGGGGCGTTGGCCGCAACAGATCTCAGATCGCAAGCCGCGTTGCACCAAGACCGCCCCGCATCGTCAGGTGGGACGCCAAGCTGACGCCCCATGCTTTCGTTCGATGTCAGTGCGTTGCGGCAACAGGCGCACCGATGGTTGCTGGCTCGTGGAAGAGTGGGCAGATGAACTGGCCGAGATTCAACCGCGATAGCCGTCCGGCACTTTGCTCATGGTGCGAAACAGCTCTCTTGTCAAAACCACATTAGATGATAACGTTTCAACTTACTTGATGAAAACCGATGGGAAACGTCGGATCAAGGGAGGAGACATCAATGACCAAGTTTAGTCGTGATCTACGACGCCGGACGCTTTTGGCCGGTGTGGCACTGGCTGCGATGGCAGGCCTTGTGCCGACTGTGCTCGCTCAGGATCTCAGTGGTGAGCTAGTGATTCTGCAGTGGCAGGGCGGCACCGACGCCGAGATGTGGCAGAAGCTCGAAGCCGACTTCATCGCCCAGAACCCCGACGTCACCATCCGTGAGCTGGCGATCACCGCGCAGGGTGACGCCCGCGGTGGCATCCGCACCGCCATTCTCGGCGGCGAAAAGGTCGATCTGATCATCAACACCTGGCCGGCCTTCCGCAAGGAACTGGCCGATGCCGGCGTACTGCGGCCGCTCGATGAGCAGTGGGCTGCGCTCGGCCTCGATGCGGCGCTCAACCAGTCTTGGCGTGATCTCGGCACCACCGACGGCGTCACCTATGGCGTGCAGTATACCTACGGTGACCGCTCGGGCATCTGGTACAAGACCAGCCACCTCGCCGATGCGGGCGTCGAGCCGCCCAAGACCTGGGAGGAGTTCATCGCCGCCATCGAAACCCTCAAGGCCGCCGGCTACGAAACCCCGATCCCGATGCCCGGCAAGTATTGGGCGCATGGCGAATGGTTCGAGTCGCTGCTGCTGCGCGTTGGTGGCGTTGAAGCCGCCGCCAAACTCGCCACCCACGAAATCCCGTGGACCGACGACGTCGTCAAGACCACGTTGCGCAAGTATGCCGAAATGCTCAATGCCGGCTGCTGCGGCACGCCCGAGCAGATGTTCGCGGGCGACTGGGACCTCTCGGCCGACCAGATATTCAAGGCTGATGCCGGCAATTTCCTGCTGATCGGCATGTGGATGAATGCCCGGGCCATCGGCGACTACGGCCTGACCGAAGGCGTTGACTATTCGCTGTTCCAGTTTCCCGCCTTGGGTCTGGGCCATGACGACACCTCGAGCGTCGATGCCAAGGAGCTGCTGGCCACCGCAAATGGAGACAACCCGGCGGCGGCCGATGCCTTCATTGAATATATCGTCTCGCCCGAAGCAACCAAGATCCTGGCCGACTACGGCTACGCCTCGCCCAGCAACCATGCCGACCCGGCGCTGCTCGGGCCGGTGCAGCAGCAGGCGACCGCAGCCGTCGCAGCCAGCCAGGTACAGTTCGTGCTGGGTGACCTGCTGCCGGGCGATCTGGTCGATGAATACCGGGTTCAATTGCAGAAGTTCCTGCAAGATCCGTCCGACGCCAATATCGATGCGGTCACGGCCGCCATCGAAGCCAAGGCAGCGGAATCGTACTGATGAGCGTGTCCGCCGCAGATGCGGCGGCACGTCCGCCCCAGGTCTCCTCCCCCGTGGGCGGTGGCCGGCGTCAGCCGGTCGCCGTCCGCAGGTGGCGGCTGGGCGATGTGCCGGCTGCCTGGCTCCTGATCATTCCGGTGCTGATCCTTTTCGCGATCACGGTGATCTATCCACTGGTCGAGACCATCCGGCTGAGCTTTTTCGACATCAAGGGCCTGGGCAAGCCGAAATTCGTCGGCATCGGCAACTACATCAAGCTGTTCACCGACCCGGCCTTCCGCAACACGCTATGGACCACGCTGGTCTTCACGCTGGGGACCACCGCAATCACGGTGAGCCTGGGCTGGTTCCTAGCCATGCTCTGCTCGTTTGCGCCGCGACGGACACTGCCGTTTCGCGTCATGATCTTTTCCGCCTTCGGCGTCTCCGAGGCCGTCAGTGGCTATATGTGGATTTCCATGCTGCGCCCAGATCGGGCGGGGCTGCTCAATTCGGTCGTCGGCATCTTCTCGCCCGGCTTCGCCCATCCCTGGCTGGGTGACCCCGACACGGCTCTGTGGATGATCATCGTCGCCGCCTCCTGGAGCGGGGTTGGTCTGCCGCTGATGCTGTGCTTTGCCGCAGTGCAGTCAATTCAGCGCAGCGTGCTCGAGGCGGCCTACATGGACGGCGCCAAGCCGCTCTCCATCATGCGCTTCATCATGGTGCCGCTTTCCATGCCCGGCGTTCGCGTCGCGGTGTTCATCAACCTGTTGGGGAGCCTCCGCGCCTTCGACATCATCTATGTGCTGACCGGCGGTGGGCCCGTGCGCTCGACCGAGACCGTGGGCTATTTCATGTATCGGGAATCCATGACGCAGTTCAAACTAGGCTACGGCGCCGCCGCGACGGTGATCCTGCTAGTCGCAGTGCTGGTCATCTCCATTCCCGCCATCATCCAGCGCACGGCAGGTGCCAGATGATCGGCCGCGTTCCCAGTTGGACGGTCTGGGTGGTCGGCGTCATTGCCGTCATCTGGATCATCCCGATCCTGGGTATTGTCGTAACCTCGGTCCGCCCGCCACAGGACGTGACGCTGGGCTGGTGGCGGCCGGAAAACCTGCGTTTCACCCTCGATGCCTGGCAGCGTGTATGGGATGAATATCCTCTGGCTGACGCCTTCTGGACGACACTGATCGTCACCAGCATCGCCACGGTGGCGACCATGCTGCTGACGCCGGCTGCAGCCTACGCATTCCACTTTCTGAATTTCCCCTTCCGCAGGCTGATCCTGATCATCATCATCAATGCCTTCGTACTGCCGGTGCAGGTGGTGGTAATCCCGCTATTCCAGCTCTGGCGTGACACCGGGCTGATCGACAATATCCTCGCCGTCCTCATTCCCTATGTGGGCCTCTCGTTCGCCTGGTCGATCTTCCTCGTGAAGAACTTCATGGAGGATTTTCCCAAGGAGCTGATCGAGGCGGCACGGATCGACGGCTGCGGGCCGATCGCCACCTTCTGGTTCGTGGTGCTGCCCAACAGTCTCTCGGCGATCTTCGCGGTGGGCATCCTGCAATTTCTGTGGTGCTGGAACTCGTTGCTGCTGCCGATGCTTTATCTGCGCACCAACATTCCGCTGCCGGTGCTGCTGACCCGGGTGTCGGGCACCTATGACCTCAACTGGGACCTGCGCAGCGTGGCGGCCATCGTCACCACAATTGTCCCGCTCGTCGTGTTCCTCGTCTTCCAACGCCAATTCGCCTCCGGCTCGCAAACTCGCGCCGGCGCCAAGGACTAATTATGCAACGCACCAACAAGCCGCTCCGCTACCGGCAGATTCACCTCGACTTCCACACCTCGGAGCACATTCCGGGCGTCGGCGCGGCCTTCAATCCGGACGATTTCGTGCGGACGCTCAAGGCGGCGCACGTGGACTCGATTACTATCTTTGCCAAGTGCCACCACGGCTGGTCCTACTACCCCACCAGGGCCGGCGCGCCACACCCGCAACTGGCACGTCCGGACCTGTTGGGCGACATGGTCACGGCGCTGACGGCGGCCGATATCGAGTGCCCCATCTATATTTCGGTGCAGTGGGATGAACGGAATGCGCGACTGCATCCCGAGTGGAGGGTGCGCTCGGCCACCGAGAACCGCTTTGATCCCGGCCAGATGCAGGCGGGCTGGCACACGCTCTGTCTCAACCACAAGGCCTATCGCGACGAGCTGCTGGCGCAGGCGCGCGAAGTCGCCAGCGCCTACGATACGCCGGGCATCTTCTTCGACATCGTTCTGACACCCGATTGCGTCTGCCAGGAATGTCTCGACACGATGGCAGCGCAGGGGCTCGATCCGGCCAACCCCGAGCATCGCCTGCAGAAGGACGAGTGGGTCAACGAGGTGTTCCGCAGCGAAATGAGCGCGGTGCTCAATGCGGAATTCCCCGGCCTGCGCGTCTTCTACAATTGCGGTCACATCCACAAACAGGGCCCAAGGCGCTTCGCGCCCTATAGCCATCTCGAGCTCGAGAGCCTGCCGACCGGTGGCTGGGGCTATGACCATTTCCCGTCAAGCGCCCGTTACGCCGCGACGCTGGGTCTCGACTTCGTCGCCCATACCGGCAAATTCCACACCTCATGGGGCGAATTCGGCGGCTTCAAGCATCCCGACGCGCTCGAATATGAGGCGGCGCAGATGGTGGCGCTTGGCTCAAAGTGCCTGGTGGGCGACCAGCTTCACCCCAACGGCGCAATCAACCTCGACACCTATGCCTCGATCGGTCCTGCTTATGCACGCGTAGAGAAGCTCGAACCCTATCTTGAAGACGCCAGGCAAGTGTCCGAGGTGGCGATCCTGTCGGCCGAGTATTTCCACCCAATCGGCGCGCGCAACAACCATGCTGACGATGGCGCGGCGCAGATGCTGCAGGAGTTGAAGCGCCCATTCGACGTGATCGACCCTAGTGCCGATTTTGCCGCCTATCGCGTCATAGTCCTGCCCGACGAAATTCCGGTGGAGGGCAAGATCGCACAGCGGCTCAATGCCTTTGTCACTGCTGGCGGCAAGCTGCTGCTGTCGGGAACGTCGGCGATGGATGCCGATGGACGGTTCGCCGTGCCGGCCGGCATCCGCAGTACCGGGCAGGTGGCTTTCGATCCATCATATCTCCGGGCGAGCGCGGCACTGGACGTGGGAATGACAGCTTCCCCCTTCGTGGTCTATGGCACGGCGCAAGCTATCGTCAGCGAAGGCGCGTCCGTTCTGGCAGACGTGGTGCCATCCTATTTCAACCGGACCTATCAGCATTTTTCGTCGCATCAGCACGCCCCCGATAATCCGGATGCCGAACCGCTCGGCGCGGGCGTGACCCTCAATGGCGGCGTCGCCTACATCGCCTACCCGATCTTCACGATATACCACGCCATGGGGCAGCCACTCTATAAGTACCTCGTGCGCGGTTTGCTGGACAAACTGCTGCCCAGGCCGGCGCTCGAGACCGATCTTCCCTCAGCCGGCCGGGCGACGTTGACCTGGCAGGAGCCCAAGTCCCGCCACATCCTTCACTTGCTGTATGGTCCGCCGCAGGTTCGCGGCAAGTCTGTCCCATTGCCCAATGGCGAGGGAATCCGGATCATGGAGATGATAGAGGACATTCCCGCGATCGGGCCGGTGAGCGCCAGGGTGCGCCTGCCCGCCCGGCCGGCCCGCGCCTATGATGCGATATCGGGTGCGCCAGTGGCGATCGAGGACCTGGGAGATGGCCAATATGGCGTGACGCTCGACCGGCTGCGCATCCATGCCGCCGTGGTGTTCGAGCAAAATGCCTGAACTGAAGCGGGCACAAGGGCCGCGTGCTGTGGCATGCGGCCGTCGGGCCAGATATCTATGCGAACGGCGCCCGGCCAGTCCCGGACGGGCGCGTTTTCGCGGGACCACTTCATCTATGTCGGAACAGACCAGCAAATCGGAGATCCGGAGCCGGCGCCAAGCCACCATCGTGGACGTAGCGATGGCGGCGGGCGTCGCCATCGGCACCGTCTCGCGCTACCTCAACGGCCTCCCGGTGCGTAGCGGCAATCGCGAGCCGATCGAGCGCGCCATCGCTGAACTGGGCTATCGCCGCAACTCCATTGCCGTGTCGATGAAGACCAACACCACCCAGATCGTGGGGCTGATGGTGCCGTCACTGGGCGAATTCCATGCGGCCCTGCTCGACCACTTGACCCGCAAGATGCGGCAGGCCGGGCGAGCGGTGCTCTGCTACTGCCACGACATGGAACCGCGCTCGTTCATGGAAGGGCTCGAATTTTTCGCCAGCCATCGCGTCGATGCGGTGGTGATGGATGGCAATGAGGATCTACGCGCGGGTATGGCGCCCTATATCGACCAGGGCCTGATCGTCGTGCTCTACGACAATGACCTGCCGGGCCTCGCGGCCGACCGCGTGTTCGTTGAAAACCGCAAGGCCAGCAAGCGCCTGGTCGACCATGTGCTCGACCTCGGCCATACGCGGGTCGCCACGATTCACGGCAATCTCAAGAACTCGGTGGCGCGGGAACGCCTCGCCGGCTACCGCGACGCCTTCAAGGACCACGGGATTGAGGAAATCCCCGAGCTCATCGTCGACGGCGGCTGGAGCGAGACTGGCGGCTATGCCGGCATGCGCGACCTGTTGGCGCTGCCCGAGCCGCCGACAGCCTTGTTCGGCGCCAACTACAACATGACGATCGGCGCCCTGCGCTGGTTGCGCGAGCACGAACTGTCCATCCCGCGCGACCTGTCGCTGGTGAGCTTTGACGATGTACCGGCCTTCACTGTGCACCAGCCAGGGATCACCGCGGTGGGCCAGCCGGTAGAAAAGCTCGCCGAGGCGATTACTAGCGTCCTGGCGGAACGCCTCGACGATCCGGGCGCGCTGGGTCGCCGGACCCTGCGCATCGACAACGACATCATATTGCGAGGCTCGGCCCGCCGGCTGCGGCGGTAATCGGCTCGAAGGAGGATCAGTGGCCAAGGTTGAACTGGAAAATGTCAGCAAGTCCTATGGGACCGTCGAGGTCATCGAGGGGCTGAACCTGACCATCGAGGATGGGTCTTTCACGGTCTTTGTCGGCCCCTCTGGCTGCGGCAAATCCACCCTGCTTCGCATGATCGCCGGGCTTGAACCGATCACCCACGGCGAGCTGCAGATCGACGGGGCCCGCATGAACGACGCCGACCCCATCGAGCGCGGCGTGGCCATGGTGTTCCAGAACTACGCACTCTATCCCCACATGACAGTAGAGCAGAATATCGGCTTTTCGTTGCGCATGGCCGGGCTCGACAAGGCGGCGATCGCGGCGCGGGTGGCAGCGGCAGCGCAGACCCTGCAGATCGAACCGCTGATGGCCCGCAAGCCGGGACAACTGTCGGGCGGGCAGCGCCAGCGTGTCGCCATCGGCCGCGCCATCGTGCGTGATCCCGAAGTGTTCCTGTTTGACGAACCGCTCAGCAATCTGGACGCCGAACTGCGCGTCTCCATGCGGGTCGAGATTGCCAAGCTGCACAACAAGCTCGGCTCGACCATGATCTATGTGACGCACGACCAGACCGAAGCGATGACGCTTGCCGACAAGATCGTCGTCATGCGCGCCGGCAAGGTCGAGCAGTCCGGCACGCCCGAAGAGCTCTACGACAATCCGGACAATCTCTTCGTCGCCGGCTTCATCGGTTCGCCGCGCATGAACTTCCTGCGCGGACGGTTCGAGGGCGGGGCGCTCAGGCTTGATGCCGGCGGACAATTGGCCAATGCGCAGCAGGATGTCGGAGAGGTCGTGGTCGGCATCAGGCCAGAGCATTTTGCGGTTTCCGAACCCGGCGATGGACAATTGTCCGTGTTGGTCGATGTCGTCGAAAACCTGGGCGGCACCCGCTACCTCTATGGCAGCGTCGCCTCGGGCGAGCCGGTGGTGATCGAGGTACGCGACCGGCCGGGCATCAAGGCCGGCGACACTGTCAACATCGGCATTCGGGCCGACCGGGCCATGCTGTTCCACCCCAACGGCGAGCGACTGCGCCGGGCGCCCTGACTGGATCTCCAATGCACGACAATGAACTCTGGTACCGGGCTCCGGCTCGGGAATGGACTGATGCGCTGCCGCTCGGCAATGGTCGCTTGGGCGCCATGGTCTTTGGCGGGGTGGGTCGCGAGGAACTGCAACTCAATGAATCCACGCTCTGGTCGGGCGGGCCGTACCAGCCCACCAATCCGGACGCGCTCCCCAACCTGGCGGCGGTGCGCGAGCTGATCCTTGCCGGGCGCTATGCCGAGGCAGAGGCGCTGGCCAACCAGCATTCCATGGCCGTGCCGCTTCTGCAGATGAGCTACCAGCCGGCGGGCAGCCTGTTTCTCGATTTCGGCCACGAGGCTGTCGCAGGAAGCTATCGGCGCTCACTCGACCTGGACACCGCCATTGCCCGGTCCAGCTATGTGGCCAGGGGAATGGGCGGTGCCGACCGGTCATATGAGCGCGAGGCTTTCGTGTCGGCCGACGACGACGTGCTGGTCACTCGCGTAACTGGCTCGCGGCCAGGCACGCTGAGCTTTGATATCTGGCTTGACAGCCCGCAACTGGGCGCGATTGTGCCGGGCGAACCCACTGCCATTTCCTTTGCAGGGCAGAATTTCGGCACGCACGGCGTTGCGGGCCAATTGACCTTCGGCATCGGCGTCGACCTGCGCATCGAGGGTGGCAGCAACGAGCGACGCGGCAATCGGCTGGTGGTGCGCGACGCCGACGCGGCGGTGATCATCGTCGATATCGCCACCAGCTTCCGCCGCTTCGATGACGTTTCGGGCGACCCGGCTACGCTGCTGGCCGCGCGTCGCTCGGCCGTCGCTGGCAAATCCTACGCCGATCTTCGCGCCGCGCACATTGCCGAGCACCAACGGCTATTCCACCGCCTGTC
Source organism: Devosia sp. (assembly GCF_036676215.1). Lineage (GTDB taxonomy): Bacteria > Pseudomonadota > Alphaproteobacteria > Rhizobiales > Devosiaceae > Devosia. The sequence continues at coordinate 12,224 of NZ_JAKFDJ010000077.1, forward strand.
CATCGACCTGGGAAGAACGCCGGCCGCCGACCTGCCGACCGATGGGCGCATCGCCAATTTCGCCATGGGCGACGATCCAGCACTTGCCGCGCTTTATGTGCAGTATGGCCGCTATTTGATGATTGCGTCGAGCCGCCCTGGCACCCAGCCGGCCACTCTGCAGGGCATCTGGAACAAGGAAACGCAGCCGCCCTGGGGCAGCAAGTACACCGCCAATATCAACCTGCAGATGAATTACTGGTTGCCCGATGCGGCCAATCTTGCCGAGTGCTTCGAGCCCTTGCTGTCGCTGGCCGAAGACCTGACCGTGACGGGGGCAGAAATGGCCCGCGCGCACTACGACGCGCGCGGCTGGGTACTGCATCACAATACCGACCTGTGGCGAGCTACAGGCCCGGTCGACGGCGCGCAATGGGGGCTGTGGCCGACAGGCGGCGCCTGGCTCTGCGCGCAGCTCTGGGACCATGCGGAATTCGCGGGGCGCCCTGAGGCCCTGGTGCGCCGCTTGCTGTCAGTGCTCGAAGGCGCCACGCGTTTTATCCTGGACATCCTGCAACCCTTGCCCGGAACCAACCACCTCGTCACCGTGCCGTCGCTGTCCCCCGAAAACGTCCACCCGCATGGCGCCGCGCTCTGCGCCGGGCCGACCATGGACAACCAGCTGATCCGCGACCTGTTCGATGCCTATCTCGCTGCGACGTCCCAACTGGGCGAGACCGACCCGATGCGGGACGAGGTGGCAGCGGCCCGCGAACGGCTGGTGCCGCACCGGATTGGCACGGCGGGCCAATTGCAGGAATGGATGGAAGACTGGGACATGGACGTTCCCGAAATTCACCACCGGCATGTCTCGCACCTCTATGGCCTTTATCCGAGCCAGCAAATCGAGCCCGGCACAGCGCTCGCGGCGGCGGCGCAGCGCTCGCTCGAAATCCGTGGCGACGACGCCACCGGCTGGGGCATTGGCTGGCGCATCAACCTGTGGGCGCGGCTCGGCGATGGCAACCATGCCCATGACGTCCTGGCTTTGCTGCTCAACCCCGATCGCAGCTACGCCAACCTGTTCGACGCGCATCCGCCGTTCCAGATCGACGGCAATTTTGGCGGGGCGGCTGGCATTCTCGAAATGCTGGTGCAGTCCCGCAATGGCGAAATCATCCTGCTGCCAGCCCTGCCGGACCTATGGCCGGAGGGGGCGGTCTGCGGCATGCGTGTGCGCGGCGGAATCGAAGTTGACCTGAAATGGTCCGGCGGGCGCAGCACCTCTATCGGCTTGCGGTCCGAGACGACGCAGCACGTCGTCGTAAGGGAAGCGGGTCGCAGGGTAGCGATAGTGCTACAGGCAGGGATGTCGACGGAGATTGCGATGCGTTAGCAATAGCTGGCGCATCGCAGTCCTTGCGTTCGTAGGCGCAGGTGGGAGGTAAAACTCCTGATTGTTGTCGACCCGACGTCCCCGGTCACAGAATGCGTGCCTCTAGTGACCCTGACAAATGAAGTCGGCCGCGCGTTCGGCGATCATGATCACCGGGGAATTGGTATTTCCCGAGACGATCGTGGGCATGATCGAGGCATCCACAATCCTGATTCCGCCCAGGCCATGGACGCGCAATTGGGCATCCACCACCGCCATGGGATCAGATCCCATTTTGCAGGTGCCAACAGGATGGAAGATTGTGGTAGCGATGTCGCCGGCCTTGGCCGCCAGCTCGGTGTCGCTGGCAAATTGCGGCCCCGGCAGCATTTCCTCCGGTTCATATCGAGCAATGGCTTTGGTCTGCATCAGGCTGCGGGCATGGCGGATTGAATTCGCCGCGACATGCCGGTCCGCTTCCGTCGAGAGGTAGTTGGGCCTGATCCTTGGGGCGTCGCCAGGGTCCGGGGTCGCCATATGGATACTGCCCCGGCTTTCCGGCCGCAGGTTGCAGACCGAGACCGTGACAGCGTCGAACTTGTGCAGCGGTTCGCCCAGGCGGTCCGTGGACAGCGGCTGGACATGATATTCGAGATCGGGCGTGGCCATGCGCGCGTCGGACTTGGCAAAGATCCCGAGTTGGCTGGGGGCCATGGAAAGCGGGCCGCTGCGTCGGAATGCATATTCGAGCCCCATGCCGGCGCGCGTCAGAAGATTGTGGTATCGCGTGTTGAGGGTGCGCGTGCTGCGCACCTTGAAGACAGTGCGGATCTGCAGGTGATCCTGCAGGTTTTCGCCCACGCCTTTGAGCTGATGCCGCACGGTAATGCCCAGGGCACCCAGTATGTCGGGCCGGCCTATGCCGGAGAGTTCGAGCAGCTTGGGGGAATTAACGGCCCCGGCCGCCAGGATCACTTCGCGCCCCGCGCTGGCGGTAACGCGCCTGCCGCCATGCTGGAAGACAATGCCGGTCACCCTTTTGCCGTCCATCAGGAGGCTTTCGGCTTCTGCGCCGGTCAGCACGCGCAGGTTGGGGCGCTGCATGGCGGGGCGCAAGAAGGCCTTGGAGGTGTTCCAGCGCACGCCGCTGCGCTGGTTGACCTCGAAATAACCCGAGCCGAAATTGTCGCCGCCATTGAAATCGGCGACGCGCGGAATGCCCATTTCCTCGGCCGCGGCCTGGAAGGCATCGAGAATGGGCCAGGAAAGGCGCTGCTTTTCCACCCGCCACTCGCCGCCGGCGTGATGTCCCTCGGAGGTGCCGGCATGGTGGTCCTCGGATTTGAGGAACCAGGGCAGCACATCATCCCAGCCCCAGCCCTGGTTGCCCTGCTGGCGCCAGCCGTCATAGTCGGCAGCCTGGCCGCGCATGTAGATCATGCCATTGATCGAGGAGCACCCGCCCAGCACCTTGCCGCGGGGATAGGGCAATGCCCTGCCGTTGAGACCCGGTTCCGGTTCGGTCTTCATCATCCAGTCGGTGCGCGGATTGCCCATGCAATAGAGGTAGCCGATCGGGATATCGACCCAGTGATAACGGTCGCTGCCGCCCGCTTCGAGCAGCAGCACGGAATGCCGCGGGTCTTCGCTCAGCCGGTTGGCCAGCACACAGCCGGCCGACCCAGCGCCGACGATGATGAAGTCATACTGGCCCAGTTCGGGGGTCATGGCTGGCCCATTTTGGCCCAGACTGGCGTCATGGCCTGCATCAGCTCGGTGTAGATGTGCCTGCGCGCTGCATAATGCGAGCGGCTTTCCGGTTGTGGCGCGTAGTGGCGGGCCGGCGCGGTCATCGCTCTGGTGCCCGCGGCATAGTCAGCGAAGAGGCCGATGCCAGTCCCGGCCGCTATGGCCGCACCCAGAGCGCCCGTCTCGCGACTGCGCGACACGGTGACCGGCACTTCAAGCACATCGGCGAAGATCTGCGGCCAAATGGAGCTGCGCGATCCACCGCCCGAGAGGGTTGCCGAGGAAATTATAGCACCGGCGCGCCGCAGCACGTCGATATGGCGCGCATGCTCGAAAACGACGCCCTCGAACAGGGCGCGCAGCATGTGCGCCCGGCTGTGCCAGCCACCAATGCCGTAGAAGCCGGCCCGCGCCCGTCCATCCTGCTGCGCCCCATAGAGGAAGGGGTGGTAGATCGGTGTGTCCTCTGATGGATCAACCGATGCGACCAGGTCGCTGGCCATCCCGAAGCGATCGCCTTGCACCTCGCCCATGAACTGGTGCACCAGCCATTCGAGGTTTGCCGCCGAGGTCGCGCTGGATTCAATGGCCAGCCACCGGGTGCGGTCAAAGCTCGACTGCATGAAGACGGGGGGCTGGTCGATGGGCTGGTCCAACACCACCTGATTGATGCTCCAGCTGCCGGCGATGATCGAGGCCTGGCCGGTTTCAGACACACCCGAACCGAGGGCACTCGCCACCACGTCGAACAGGCCGGCAACCACCGGCGTTCCGGCGACCAAACCGGTCAGCGCCGCGACGTCCGGCCTGACATGCCCGGCAATGTCGGCACTTTCGAGCAGGTCCGGCAGCATGGGCATGGCATCGCCCAGGCCGTAGAGCTCCATGAGATCGGCGTCATAGGTTCGTCCCGGTACAGAAAGCAGGCCGCAGCCGGACATATCGGTGGTTTCGCTGACGCGCGCGCCGGTCAATTGCCCGACAACGAAATCCTTGCACAGCAGCACCGTGCCGATCTGGCCATAGAGCTCGGGCCGGTGGCGCTTCACCCAGGCCAGCAGCGTCGGCGTTTGTGCCGACCACGGCCCCTGGCGGCATATCGCATAGGTGCGGGCACCCAGCTCCTGCGCCGCCCATTCACCCACCAGGTCGACGGCCCGCGTATCGAGCGACTGGATACCGATCAGCGGCTTGCCTGATCGGTCCAGGGCATAGAGCCCGTTGCCATGGCCAGCACAGCCGATGGCGCGGATATGGGCCGGATCAATGCCGGCCTTGGCGATGCAGGCCGAAATCACCGTGACCGCATTGGCCCAGAGTTCGTCGAGATCACGCTCGACATGGCCGGGGGCCGGCAGGCTGGCATGGCCATCCTGGGCAACGACGGCCAGTTCGCGTCCATCGGCAGCGTCGAACAGGGCGGCCTTGATGACCGTATTGCCCGCATCGAGTCCCAGCAGATAATCGGGCATCGTCCTATCCTCGCTCGTAGATTGACCAGGCATCGGCGCCGCTGGCGCCGTCATGAATCAGCGCCATCAGGCCCCGCACCACGGCGCCGGGATTGGCGTGCTGGTAGATATTGCGGCCGTAAACCATGCCCATGGCACCCTGCCCCATCAGCGCCGCCGACTTGTCGAACACGGCGCGGAGGTCTTCCTTGCCGCCGCCGCGCACCAGAACCGGGCAGCGCGCGGCCTCGACGACGCGATGGAAGTCTTCCGGGTTGGTGGTCGGGTCGGCCTTGACGATGTCGGCGCCCATCTCGCGGGCCAGTCGGGTCAGCGTCACGATCTTTTCGGCGTCGCCGTCGACCATGTAGCCGCCGCGGTCGGAATTGGGCAGCATCACCAGCGGTTCGATCATCAGCGGCATGCCGTAGCGATCACAATCGGCGCGTACGCGGGCGATATTGCTCACGCACTGCCGGAACAGGTCCGGCTCGTCGGGAAGCATGAAGAGGTTCACCACCACGCAGGCAGCATCCATCTGCAGGGCGCCGATCAGCGGATCCGCCTCGTTCTGCAGCAAAGCCCACATGGCGCGATGACGCTGGCGGTTATAGGGATTGCCCATGTCGATGCGCATGACCAAAGCGGGCTTGTCCCTGCCGGGTAGTGATTGCAGCAGGTCGGCCTGGCCGTAGTTCATCTGGATGGCGTCGGGTTGTGCTGCGACCAGGGCCCCGACCACGCCGGGCATGTCCTCGAGTCCGTCGAGAAAGCTTGGCTCGTTGCAGACACCGTGATCGATGGCGATGTCGAGGCACTTGCCCTGGCCAAAAAGGCGGTTGAAGCGAAATTTTTGGCTCATGCAGGGGTCCTTTGGTCACGGCGGGATAGGGATTCGACGCTCAACCCGTGGCGTGTGGTCAGCAGGGTGAGAAAGCTCTGCCGCTCGGCGTCGGCACGCTCCACCGTCCAGCCCCTGGCCGCTGACAACAGGTCGAGGCAACTGGCGATGACCGACAGCGACAGAGCGCCAGTGATGGCAATGGTGGTGCGCCGGATGAGCAGATCGGCCAGTGTCTCGACCTGCTCATGGGCAATGAGGTGGGCGAGTTCGGCCGCCGAGTGGCCGGCAATGTCCGCCTCGGGACCGAAGCCTTGCGCCAGTTCGGCGGCCCGGGTGCCGTAGCGGTCGAGCAGTGCGGAAATGCGTGGTTCCGGCAGCCCGGTCCTTGCGGCGAGGTCGGCAATCCAGCGCGTCGGGTCCTTGGGATAGTCGCGTCCGCCACCGATGGGCAGCGATGCGGTATCGAGGGTACGGGAGACGCCCAGCCGGTCCATGGCCGTGTCCGCGGCCAGAGCCCCGAAGGAGCGAAAGGTCGTCCACTTGCCGCCGATCATGCACAGCACCGGCGGGCTGCCCTCGATCACTTCACAGAAATGATCGCGCGGGATCCGCCCGGTCACCGCGGTAGCGCTGGCCGGAAGCGGCCGTACACCGGCAAAGCGGAAGACGATTTCGTCCGGCGCTACGACGATGCTGGGGAAGATCAGCGAGAGCGAGGCGAGGATATAGTCCTGCTCGGCCGGGCTGGCGATGGCCGCGTCCGGGTCGTCGATGCGGACATCGGTGGAGCCGACCAGCACTTTGCCGAGATAGGGAAAGACGATGCAGATGCGCCCGTCCTCGTTCTCGTAATAGATCATCTGCCCGTTCAGTGCCCGGTAGAGTGCGGGATTGTCGACGATCAGGTGCGAGCCCATCGTTCCGCCGATCAGACGCGGGGCGTCGGTGGCGATGGAGGCGTTGGTGAGATCGATCCAGCCGCCCGTTGCATTGATGACGAGGCGGGGGCGGATCGGGATGGCGGCGCCGTCGATCCCGTTGCGCAGCACCAGCCCCAAACCGTCCTGGCCAATCGACGCATGGTTGAGTGCCAGTCCACCAGCGGCGACACCTTCGCCGAGCATTTCGAGCGCCAGCCGTTCAGGGCGGCTGACCCAGGCGTCGTAGTAGGTCGCAGAGGCGCGGGCGCCGGGGTTGAGGGCGGGGAACAGCGCTCGGGTTTTGGCGCGGCCGTGAAAGGCGTGGGTGGGCAGTGCCCGGCGGCCAGCGGTGAAAAGGTCATATAGGGACAGCCCCAGCTTGATCAGCACGGCGCCGCGCCGGCCCTGCCGGCGAGACAGCCGCAGGAAGCGCAGGGCGCCGCTGGTCAGCCCGGAAAACACTCCGAAGATCGGCACCGTCGTCGGCAAGGGGCGCACATAATGGGGGGCATTGGCCAGCAGCAGGTCCCGTTCAAGCAGGCTTTCGCGGACCAGCTTGAACTCGCCGTTTTCCAGGTAACGCAAGCCACCATGCACCATGCGCGACAGCGCGCCGCTGGCGCCCGAGCAATAATCGGCCTTTTCGGCCAGAACTACATCGACGCCGTTGAGCGCCAGCTCGCGGAACACCGAAATGCCGTTGATCCCCCCGCCGATGATGAGCACGGCGGGCTCGGGCCGCGCCTTGAGCCGCTCTATTATGGTCTGGCGGTTCATGGAATGGCGGCGAGGTGAGTGGCGCGGGCAGCATCGATCTGGGCGAGGTCGGCGGCGTCAAGGCTGAGGCGGGCGGCCTTGGCATTGTCGAGCGCCTGCGCCGGGTCGCGGGCGCCGCAGAGGGCGAAGGTGATGCCGGGTTGGGCCAGCGTCCAGGCGATGACGAGCTGGGCGACACTGGCATTGTGCTGGTCAGCAAGCGGCAAGATTGCTTGTGCAAAGCTTGCAGCATGCTGGCGGTTTTCTGGTGAAAAGCGCGGATCGGCGGCGCGCTGGTCATCGCCCGCGAAGACACGCGAGGCGGAGACCTTGCCAGTCAGCAGACCGAGCGCGAGCGATGAGTAGCTCAGCGTGGCGACACCGGCCGGTTTGGTCATGGGCAGCAACGTCTCCGCGATGCCCAGGTCGAGCATCGAGTAGCGTTCCTGGATGGCGTCGAGTTGTCCGGCTGCGAGGTATGCCGCGAGGTCGTCCGGCGCGACATTGCTGGCGCCGATGGCGCGGATCTTGCCCTGCTGCTTGAGGCGCAGCAGCGCTTCCATGGTTTCGGCAATCGGCGTCGTCGGATCCTGCCAATGGGTGATGTAGAGATCGATATGGTCGGTGCCGAGGCGTTTCAGACTCCGTTCGACTTCGTGGGCGATGCCGTCGGCCCCCAGGTAGCGATGGACCGGGACGCCGTCTTCCTCGAAGAAGCGATTGCCCTTGCCGCTGTGCCAGTCGAGACCGCATTTGGTGGCGATCACCACCTTGTCGCGCTTGCCGGCAATGGCCTGGCCCACCAGTTCCTCACTGCGCCCCAGGCCATAGGCCGGGGCGGTGTCGATGAGGGAGATGCCGGCGTCGATCGAGGCTTCGATGGCCCGGACGGAAACGGCCTCGTCGGTGCCGCCCCACATCCAGCCGCCGATGGCCCAGGTGCCGAGGCCGACCGCAGATGCCTTTATGCCGGATCGGCCGATTTCGCGCGTCAGCACATCAGGCGACATTCTGTTTGCTTTCCATGGCAGTCAGCACCGCCGCAGCGGTCACTTCGTCAACGACAAGGGACTTGAGGAAGCGACCGTTCAGTGCCGCCTGGATCGGCAACACTTTCTCGGTGCCTGCCGCGACCCCGATGACCTGCGGACAGCGGATCAGTTCGGTCGGGTCGAGCGCCACCAGCCGCGAATTGAGCGGAAAATCGGCCACGCTGCCGTCGGCATGGATGAGATGGGCCATCATCTCGCCGCTGACGCCCTGGCTGAACAATGCATCCCGGTCGGCGGCGGAAATGGGGTGCAGGTCGTAGTAGCTCGAGCCGGGCGTGCGGATGGAGCCGATGCCGACCAGCGCTACGGAGGCCTTGCGGGCGAGATCGAACACCTCGCGGATCGAGGCCATATCCATGAGCATGTCGCGCTGCTCGCGGCTTTCGGCAAAGAGCGGCGCGTGGACCAGCATGGTCCGGCCGCCCAGTCGGTCGGCCAGTTGCGTCGCAAGGTGATTGACGTCGGTATAGAACTTGCCCTGCACACCGCCCGTGAGCGGCACGACCGTGACATCGAAGGCGCGTTCGGGCTGCAGGTTGTCGACAACCGCACTCACCGCCTTGCCGCCTGTGATGGCAATGATGTCCCCGTCCCGCAGGGTTTCGAGCAACTGGTTGGCGGCGGCGCGCCCGACCTGTTGCAGGGTCGATTCTGCGCTGCCCGGCACGGTGGGGGTAACCACGGTGCTGACCAGTCGCGCGATATCCATCAGGCGCTGCTCCAGTTCGACGAGCCGCTGAAACGGGCTTTCGATGTCGATCCGCACCATGCCCAGCTTGCGCCCCTGGGTGATCAGCCGATTGACCTTGGAGGTGGACAGATTGAGTTGGCTTGCAATGGCCTGCTGTGTCAGCCCATCCATGAAATGGAGCACCAGCACCGTGTAGATCTGGCGGATGGCTTCGAAGTCTTCTTTTTTCTCGGTCATGAAAATACCCACAGCTGTCGCCCGATAGAACAGAACTAGCCGCGTCTCTTGTTGAGGTAATGGTCGATGGTTACGGCGCTGAGCAGGATGGAGCCGCGGATGATGTCCTGCCAGTAGACCGAGACATCGAGCAGGGCGAGGGAACTGGAAACCACCGAGAGCAGGATGGTGCCCAGGATGGCACCAAAGATCGTCCCCGTCCCGCCCGACAGACTCGCCCCGCCGATCACGGCCGCAGCGATGACATTGAGTTCCATGCCGATGCCGAAGGTCGGCTGGGCCGAGCCGAAGCGGGCCATGTAGATGATGCCGGCAATGCCGCATAGCGCCGAACACAGCGTGGTGGTGACAAAGACCACCTGCTTGGTCTGGATGCCGGAATAGGCGGCAGCCTTGGGATTGGAGCCGGTGTAGAACACCTTGCGGAACATGGTGGTGCGCCGCAGCATGAAGTCGAAGGCCACCACGACGACCACGAAAATCACCAGCACGATGGGGATGACGCCGATCGAGCCCTGACCGATGAACTTGAAGCTCTCGGGCAGTTCGAACAGACCCAGTGGCCGTCCACCGGTCCCCAGCAGGCAAAGACCCCGCGCGATCACCATCACGGCAAGCGACACGATGAAGTGGTGCAGGCCCACCTTGGTGACGAAGAAGCCCATGATGGCGCCGGTGGCCGTGCAGGCCGCGATGGCAATGCCGGATGCCAGCCAGGGGTCCATGCCGTTGAGAAACAGCAGGCCCGCGATGACCATGGCCAAGGCCGTCACCGAGCCGACCGACAGGTCGATACCGCCCGAGATCAGCAGGATGGTCATGCCCACCACCACGATGCCTTCCACGGCAAAGGCCATCGCCATGGCGCGCATGTTGGTCCAGGTCAGGAAATAGGGCGAGGCGAAGGACATGGCGATAAAGAGCGCCAGGATGATCAGGATCAACCCGGTTTCGCGCATTCGCAGCGCCTTGCCTGCCACGCCCAGCACGCCGGATGTCCCCCCGTATTCGGTCTGGGACGGCACCTGCGCCAATGCCACGGGCTTTTCCATCATCACGCCACCTGCTGCTGTTCGTTGCCGACGGAGGCCAGATAGATAATCCGGTCTTCCGTCATGTCATCTCCGGATACCTCGCCGGCAATCCGCCCCTCGCGCACCACCAGCACCCGGTCACAGACCCCGATCAGTTCGGGGAGCTCCGAGGAGATGACGACGACGCCCACGCCCCTGGTTGCCAGTTCGCGGATGATGCGGTGAATTTCGGCCTTTGCGCCCACATCGACGCCACGCGTCGGTTCATCGAGAAAGATCACCTTGGGATCGACCGACAGCATCTTGGCAATCGCCACCTTCTGCTGGTTGCCGCCCGAAAGGGCAGATACCGGCTGCCCGATATCGCCATATTTGAGACTGAGCCGGGCGCCCAGGCGTTGCGCCTGTGCCGCCTCGCGCCCGTCATCGATGATACCGGCGGCGCTGGCGACCTGCCGCAGCCGCAAGGCAGAGACATTCGATGCAATAGACATGTCCAGAAACAGGCCATCACCCTTGCGGTCTTCGGATAGGTAGACCAGCCCTTCGGCAATGCTGTCGCCGTAATGACGCAGGGCCAGCGGACGTCCCATCAGGCTCACCTCGCCAGTGACCTCGCCCTCGAGGCGGCAGATGCCCTTGACGATCTCGCTGCGACCAGCGCCGATGAGCCCAGCCAGCCCCACAATCTCTCCCTTGCGCACTGCAAAGGAAATGTCCCGGAAGCGTCTGGCTTCAGTCAGTCCGCGCACATCGAGGATGATGTCGTCAGAGCGATCCTCGGGACGCTGCTTGGGCGGATAGAGATCGTCGATCACCCGGCCAACCATGGCGCTGACCACCGCGCCGGGCGAGGTTTCGGCCACATTCATGGTGGTGATGTACTGCCCATCGCGGAACACGGTCACCCGGTCGCAATTATCGAATATCTCGGCCATGCGATGCGTGATGTAAATGATCGAGATGCCCTGCACGGCGAGCTTGTGCATGATCTCGAACAGGACCTTGGCCTCGCGCTCGGTGAGAGCGGCGGTGGGCTCGTCCAGGATCAGCACCCGACAATCCAGCGTCAGCGCCTTGGCGATCTCGACCAATTGCTGCTGGGAAATCGAGAGCGTGCGCACCATTGCGGCGGGATCGATATCCCCCAACCGGCGCAGGATCTCGGCCGCCTTTGCCTGCAGCGCCGAATAGTTCATCAGCGGCGCGCGGCTGGAATTGGTGGTGGCCATGAAGATGTTTTCAGCCACGGTAACATCGGGGCAGAGGGCAATTTCCTGGTGCACGAAACCGATGCCCAGCTTTTGCGCCATGGAAGGGGACTTGATCGTCACGACCTGCCCATCCAGCTGGATTTCGCCGCTGTCCGGCGCGAGGATGCCGTCGATGACATTCATCAGCGTCGACTTGCCGGCACCGTTCTCGCCGGCCAACGCATGGATTTCGCCCCGGCGCAGTTCGAAGTTGACGCCGCGCAGCGCGCGGATCGGCCCGAAGGATTTGACCAGGCCAGTGATCTTGAGGATCGGTACTTGTGCTGCGTCCGCAGACATGTCCGCTGACCTTGTTCTGGTGGATATTGGGGACCGCGCCGCCCAGAGGCGACGCGGCAGCTCGGATATTGAGCGTCAGGTGGGGTCGCGGCCATCCATATAGGTGTTGAGGTCGAAGGAGTCGGCATTCTCCTTGGTGATGACCGCAAAACCGTTGTCGACGAAGGGCACCTGCATGGGGTTGAAGCCCGACACCTTGTAGTCGTTGAACGGATCGAACAGCTCGGGATGCGCGCCCATGAAGGTGACCATGAAGCCCATGAAGCCCTGCACGCCCTGGTTGGGGTTGAGGGCCATGTGGATATTGCCGGCCTTGATGTGTTCGAGTGTCGTCGGCGTCACGTCGGCATGCATGATCAGCACATCGGCATTGGCCTCGAGCACTGCAGTGACGGCGCCTTCAGCCGAGCCGGCCTCGGGAATCCAGAGGGCAGCCAGTTCGGGATTGGCCTGCAACATGGACGCGGTAGCGCGATAAGCCGCATTGCTGTCCTGGTTGCTGGCCTGGCGACCAACCAGCTTCATATTGGGATAGTTGGCTTCCATGTAGTCGATCAGTGCGGTGACGCGCAGGTCGTGGTTGGACTGCCCCGGGTTTTCCAGCACGGCATATTCGGCCGCGTCCCCGACCTGGGCGACAATCTCCTCGGCTGCGAACTTGGCTTCGGCCAGATTGTCCGACGTAATATAAGCGGTGCGCTTGGAATTGGGCGAATCCGCTGCAAAGGTCGTGACCGACACCCCGCTGTCGATAGCGCGATTGATCGGCTCGATGAACGGGTCCGACTGCATGGGATGCAGCAGAACGCCTGCCGGGCTTTTCACCAGGTCCTGCTCGAACGAAGCGATCTGCTTGGTGATGTCATAGTCCGGCGTGCCCGAGAAAATGGTCTCGCAGCCCATGGCTTCGGCGGCCTGCTTGAAGCCCTGGTAGACAGGCACCCAATAGGGGTGCGCCGACACCATGACATTCATGATGTAGGTCTCACCCGGCGCGCACTTGAACCCCTCCTGCGCGGCTGCGCCGCTGGGTGCCAAGGCAAGGCTCATCAACACCGTGGCTGCGGCCCCGGTCAATCCGATGGTCTTCATACGTGTCCTCCTCTTTCCTCTGCGCCCAGGCCGACCTTGCGGTTCATGTCCTGCTACGCAAGAAATTTCATATCGCGAATTTTTTCGCAATGAACGGATACAAGCAGGCGTTCGTGGCAGAGTCAACAACCTTGCAAGAAAATTGCTGCACTGAAATTAATCTCACCGTTGGCCCTGGATGCTGAGCAAGGCGATCCAGTTGCGGTCACACGGCTCTCGCCCAAGCGTGACGAATCCGTGCACTCGACAGGCACCACAGGTCACGGCGGTGATCATGATTTGCTAATATCACTAATAATTCCCCTTGCTGGAAGCAAAACTGTGCTTTATTGATAAAATACATGTTCAGGGAGCGACGCAGGTCGATAGACGGTGAGCGGACACGAAACCATACTAGCGGGACAATCGCGGGAGCCTGCAGCCGCCTTGTCGATCTGGCTCAAGGTGCTCAGCGCCGGCCCTATCGCCATTCTGATCATCCTGCTTGTCGTGCTCAGCATCGCTTCGCCGCATTTCCTGACACCACGCAATGTCTCCAACATCCTGGCGCAGACGGCAGTCATTGCCGTCGTGGCCATGGGGCAACACCTGGTGATCCTGACCCGCGGCATCGATCTGTCGGTGGGTTCAAACCTTGCGCTGGCCACTGTGGTCGGTGCGCTGGTTTACAAGGCCACCGGATCCGACGTTTTGACGGTCCTGGCCATGCTGGTCAGCGGCGCAGGCGTCGGCGCCATCAACGGCCTGATCTACACTTTCGGGCGCCTGCCTCATCCCTTCATCATCACCCTGGCAACACTCAGCATCGCCAAGGGGACGGCCCTGCAACTGGCCGATGGGCGGGCCATTCCCGGCATGCCCGAGGCCATAAGGTTTCTCGGGGGCGGTGCATTCCTGGGCGTGCCGGCCTCGTTCTTCGTCGTCGCCGGAGTGGCGGCGCTGATTCTGGTCATGGCGCGGTACCTGGTCTGGGGCCGCTGGATCTACGCGGTAGGTGGCCAGCCTGAAGCGGCAGCCCGAATGGGCATTCCGGTGCGCGGCGTCCTGATCTCGAGCTATGTCATCGCCGGGCTCTGTGCCGGAGTCGGCGCGGTCCTGCTGGCCGGACGAACCGATGCTGGCTCGCCGCTGTTCGGCAACCTGCTCGAGCTCGACACGATCGCCGCGGTGATCATCGGAGGCGCGAGCTTTCTGGGCGGACGGGGCCATATCGGGCATGCCCTGGTGGGCGCCATGATGATCGGTGTCATCCGGAACGCGCTCAACCTGCTCAATGTGGACATCTTCTTCCAGCTCATCGCCATCGGTGTGGTGATCGTGCTGGCGGTCGAGGCTGATGTGCTGCGCAACTATCTTGAAAGTCGCGTCCGCACCCTGCGCGCTGCGAGGCTGCAATGACCAATCCTGTTATTCTCAGCGTCCGCAATGCCACCAAAAGGTTCGGCCCGGTCCTGGCGCTCGACGATGTCAGCCTGGAAGCTCGCCGCGGCGAGGTGCTGGCGCTGCTCGGCGACAATGGCGCGGGCAAATCCACGCTGATCAAGTGCATCAGCGGCGTACACCAGATCGATAGCGGGAACATTGCGATCGATGGCGTGGCCACCCTGCTCCGCTCGCCTGCCGACGCTCGGTCGGCCGGCATCGAGACGGTCTATCAGGACCTTGCGCTGTTCGACAATCTGACCCCCGCGCAGAACTTCTATGCCGGCCGCGAAATCGCGGTGCCCGCCTGGTTGCCGCGCGGATTGCGCTTCCTCAAGTCACGCCAGATGGATGAGAAAACCGCCCGCGTGCTCGACCGGCTCAAGGTGATCCTGCCCAAGCAGGACGCGACCGTCGCTCTCATGTCGGGCGGCCAGCGACAGGCCGTTGCCGTGGCGCGGGCCAGCGTTTTCGCCCGCAAGGTGGTGATCCTGGACGAACCCACGGCCGCCCTCGGCCTGCGCGAGGCCCGCAAGGTGCTCGATCTGGTGGCGCAGCTGCGCGACGAGGGCAATGCGGTGATCCTCATTACCCACAATATGGAGCACGTCACCGAGCTGGCCAGCCGCGCCGTGGTGCTGCGGCAGGGGCGCAAGGTCGGCGAGATCGTACCCACCAAGACCAACCAGCAGGAGCTCGTGGCGATGATCGTCGGAGCCTGACGCTGTCAGCAAATCGGCGCTCCGGGAGGGAGCGTTGATATCGGCCGGTTGCCTTCGCGACGGGCCTCAAGGAGGACACAATGAAACTTAGACGCATAGTAGCGGGAGCGCTGGCCCTGGCTTTGGCCGGCATTTCCCCGGTCATCGCACAGGACAGTATCAAGATCGGCTTTATCACCAAATTCCCGGTCGAGTTCTTTTCGACCATGGAGAATGCAGCCAAGGCTTACGCCGAGACCAATCCGGGCGTGGACATCATCTATGGCCAGGGCGCATCGGGTACCGACATCGAAGGGCAGATCGCCCTGATCGAATCGATGGTCACCCAGGGCGTGCAGGGCATCGCCATCACTCCGGTCGATCCGACTGTGGCACCAGCCCTTCAGAACGCCGTGGACGCCGGCATCAAGGTCGTGCTGATGGACAACGATATCCCCGACTGGACCGGCAAGACAGCGCTTGCCACCACCGACAACTACAATGCCGGCCGGATCGCGGGCGAGTACCTCAAGACCGTGCTGAAGGATGGCGACACGCTGGGTATTCTCGAGGGCGTTCCTGGCGTTCCGGCGCTTGATGACCGCGTCACCGGCATGCTAAAGGGGCTGGCAGGTGGACCCAGTATCGAGATCGTTGGCAAGAACAGCACCAATTGCACCCAGGAATTGGGCGTATCGGCCGCTGAGGATCTGCTGACGGCCAATCCCGATCTGAAGGCCATCTATGCAGCCTGCGGCCCGCCGGCCGTTGGCGCCAGCCAGGCCATCGCGAATGCAGGCATTGCCAATGACGCCATCGTTCTGGTCGGGTTCGACGCCTGCTGTGGCGAGCTCGACAAGATCGTTTCCGGACAGGAAGACGCCACCGTCGCCCAGTACCCCGCCAAAATGGGCGAGCTGGGCGTGGATACCCTGGTCAGGGCCATCCGCGGCGATGAAGTTCAACCTCTCGTCGATACTGGCGCCGGGCTGGTGACCACCGCCAACGTGGCCGACTTCCAGTAGGTCAGTTCGTTTGCGGAGGACGGGACACCCCTGCCCTCCGCATCTCTCCTTCCACGCACTAGGAATAAGCCACATGGACTTTATGGAAGCGCTCGAATGCACCGAGCCCGGCATACTCAACCTCGTCCGCCGACCGGTGCCGGTTCGCGGGGCCGATGAAGTGCTGGTCCGCCCCCGCCGTATGGGCATTTGTGGCACCGATTTCCATATTTACGAAGGCAAGCATCCCTTCCTCGCCTATCCGAGGATCATGGGGCATGAACTGGCCGTCGAAGTTGTCGAGGCGCCTAGCGCCTCCGGCTTTGCGCGCGGCGAAATGCTGGTCGTCAACCCTTACATTGCCTGCGGCTCCTGCGTGGCGTGCCGCCGCGGCAAGCCCAATTGCTGCACCTCCATCTCGGTACTCGGTGTGCACCGGGACGGCGGGATGGCAGGTCTGCTGACCCTGCCCGCCGTCAACTTGATACGCGCCGAGGGGCTGAGCCTCGATGCCTGCGCCACCGTGGAATTCCTGGCTATCGGCGCCCATGCCATTCGCCGCGCCAGACTGGACGGCGGCGAACGCGTGCTGGTGATCGGGGCCGGCCCCATTGGCCTCGGTGTTTCCCTGTTCGCCGCGCAAAAGGGCGTCCACCTCACCGTCATGGACCGTGACCAGGCTCGCCTCAACGTAGCCTCAGGCATTGTCGCCGGGATTTCGACCATCGTGGCCGGTGACGAGTCATTGGCAGCGATCCACACGCTCACTGATGGCGACGGCTTCGATGTGGTGTTCGACGCCACGGGCAACGCACAGTCGATCGAGAGCGGCTTCAACTTCGTGGCCCATGGGGGCAGCTACGTATTGGTCAGCGTCGTCAAGGGTGACATCCGCTTCGTCGACGCCGATTTCCACCGTCGGGAGATGTCCCTGCTGGGCAGCCGCAACGCCACCGACGAGGATTTCACCACCGTAATCAGCGCAATCCGGGACGGATCGGTGAACCCCGATGCGCTTATCACCCACCGCACGACTTTGGCTGCAGCAGCGCAGGATATGCCGCGCTGGGCGTCCGACAAGACCGGATTGATCAAGGCTATTGTCGAGATAGACTGAGCGACGGGTGGTGCGGCGATCAAGCCGCGCTCGCGTCGGCCGCAGGTGTTGGTCTTCGATCGCGAGCGACGACGCGGTCAATGCCCGACAGCTGCGGCAGTGGTCTTTTAGGGGACAAGATGAAAAGCGATGCGGTCTTCAAGGCGGCCTTCAATGATGCCCTTGGGATTGTCGCGGCCGCCGGGGCAGGCGCTTCAGTCCCCGCAGAGACCGAATTGAGCCAGCGCCTCGGTGTGAGCCGAACCACGGTTCGCAAAGTGCTGGTGACCATGACGGAGCGCGGCTACCTGGTTGGCGAGGGTCGCAATCGTGTCGTCGCCCGGGATGTGCAAATCGACGCGGGATTCCCCGTCGAGGAAACGATGGCGGCCTCCACGCAGGTGGAGCGGCAATTCATGGAATGGATGCTGCGCGGGGACACCAAGCCCGGCACGCTGATCAACGAACTCGAACTGGCGCGCGTCTTTGGCGTGGGGACCACCGGCATCCGCGAGTTTCTCAACCGCTTCAGCCGCTTCGGCCTGATCGAGAAGCGCCCCAATTCCGGTTGGCTGTTCAAGGGCTTCACGACGGCGTTCGCATCTGAACTGTTCGAAATCCGGGAAATGTTCGAACAGAGGTCGGCAATGGCCCTGCTATCGCTTCCCCCGACAGCGCCCATCTGGACCCGACTGCGGGCCATGGAGCGCGAAC
This sequence comes from Devosia sp., assembly GCF_036676215.1. Lineage (GTDB taxonomy): Bacteria > Pseudomonadota > Alphaproteobacteria > Rhizobiales > Devosiaceae > Devosia. The sequence goes on from NZ_JAKFDJ010000077.1 coordinate 29,894, forward strand.
ACCTCGATCTGCTGCGTGACATCGATGAGCGCTTTCATGACTTTTCCGATCTCGACAACCGGTTTCACAGGCTGATCAACTCGGCCGCCCCAAACCGCTTCATCGACGACTTCTACGATATCATCACGCTGATCTTTCACTATCACTACCAGTGGAACAAGCGCGACGAGCGGCACCGAAACGAGATCGCCATCGGCGAGCACCTGGACTATATAACCGCGTTTTTTACCCGCGATCCGGGGGCTATTCGGCGGGCTTGCGCCCGACATCTGGCGTCGGCTCAGCGGACGATGATGGGTTCACTCACGCCCTCAGACCAATAGCCCTGTCGCTTAGCCGGCTGCGGCTTTGGATGTGACGGCGTATCCATGGCGGGTCGAGTCTCGTTCGACCAGCTTGCACTCTACCTTGATGCTGCTTGGCGAGGAGTGCAGGCCACTTGCGTCGTCCAGCAATAGCTCGACGGCCACCCGTCCCATTTCATAGAGGGGGAGGACCAGGGTACTCAGCGGCGGGTGCATGTATTGGGCAATTTCGCGGTCGTCGAAACCGATGACGGCTACGTCGCTCGGCACGTCCAGACCCAACTGCCTCAGCGCGTCGTAGCACCCGAGAGCCATCATGTCGTTAGCGCAGAAGATCGCGTCAGGCGGATTGGCCAGCGCCATGAGTTCAAGCGTCATGTCGTAGCCCGCTGATGGCTCCCAATTGCCGGGACGCACGAGCGCTGCGTCAAAGGGAATGTCGTTGCTTGCCAGCGCCTGTTTGTAGCCCTTTAGACGGTCTCGCGCGCCATCAACGCCTTGTTGGCCATTGATGAACCCAACACGCTTTCGCCCCGCCTTCAGCAAGTGCTCAGTGGCTGTTCGCCCTCCCAGCACATCCCCGGGCAGGACGGAATGATGGGCGCGGCCCTCGTCGTAGCAGTTCAATAGAACCATCCGCCGACTGGCCAGCGCAGCGGGAACCTGCACCAGCCGGGTCAGGATGGTCCCGTAAACCAAGCCCAGTATGGGCACTTTATCAAAGCCGGCCAGGATATTGGTCTCGACGTCCGCGTCGGCGTGACTGACGCACATCAGCACATTGATTCCGACCTCGAGGGCCTTGTCGCGAGCGCCTTCGAATGCCAGCGACATCCAGGGGTCGGTGATTATCTCGTCGGCCACAAAGATGATGGTGCCCTGTCCGCCTTGTTCCACGCGCGTGCCGCGGCGCACGAACTTGTAACCGAGGTCCTGGGCGGCCTGCAGTACCCGACGGCGGGTTTCGTCGGTGAGCCTGGCTCCCTTGCTGCCGCTCAACACCAGGGAGACGGTGGCTTGGGAAACCCCGGCCGCGGCGGCCACCGCCATCATTGTGGGCCGGCCACGCGCTGGTCGCTTCAAACCTGTCACGGGCCAATTCCCACAAGATGGGACAATGTCAGCAGGCCTGCTTGGCCGAACGGTCTTGAATTCATCATAGTTCGCCTCGGCGTCGACGCACTCTCGACTGCAAAAGCGGGGTGATCCGGAGCTTGGCAGCAAGAAAAGTTGTTACAGATCATAGCCATCCCGGACGTCAGGCTCAATGGCGCCGCTGCCCGATGGGGCGTATGGGCCGCATTGTTCACTTTTTCTTTTTTGGATCCGGAGGAACGGCAGCGCCATCTGTCCGACCCCGATCCTGCACCTCGCAACGCGTGATAGTAATTAGTAATATCATTGATAATTATCTTGATGGCAGCGGCACGGCGCTTTATTGACAAAGTACATTCAGGGGGCGACGCAGACAGCCGAGGGAGTAGCTGCTGCGGCATAGCGGCTTGGCCTGAATTCTTGGGAGGAAACCGATGAATTTGTCTGCATTGCTCAAACTTGCCGGCGGCACCGCTTCTGCGCTTGTGCTGTCCACGGCTCTCAGCACCGTCGCCATGGCCGAGCCCGCCGTCGTGGCCGGCCCCGCCAGCGACCCCGAATGCCATGTGCCGTGGGCAGAAGACACCCAGTTCTTCCAGTTCCCGGCCAAGGAAGGCCCGTACCGCGTCGCCCTGGCCAACGGCTATATCGCCAATACCTGGCGCATCCAGATGATCCAGACGGCCAAGGCCTATGCCGCCCAGCCCGAGGTGGCCGCACTGCTGTCCGAGTTCAAGGTGGTCTCGACCGGCGAAGATGTCGCCGCCCAGATCTCGGCCATCAACAACTTCATCGACAGCGGCTATGATGCCATCGTCGTCAACGCGCAGAACCCGCAGGCTTTCGCCCCGGTGATCAAACGGGCAAAGGAAGCGGGGGTCGTGCTGGTCGCGTTCGACAACATCCTCGACACGACTGACGCGATCAACGTCAACGTGGACCAAAAGGGTCTGGGCGCCCTGTGGGCCGATTGGCTGGTGAACCACCTGCCCGATGGCGGCAAGATCCTCGAAGTGCGCGGCGTGGCCGGCACATCGGTCGATACCGACCGTCACAATGGCATCCACGAGACGCTGACGGCCAGCGGCAAGCCCTTCGAGATCTTCGAAGTGGTCGGCAAGTGGGATGACGGCACGGCGCAGAAAGCCACGGCCGACGCCATCGCCGTGCAGGGTGCCTTCGACGGCATCACCGCGCAGGGCGGCGATACCGGCGTGGTGCAGGCCATGATCGACGCCGGTCATGCCTTCGTGCCGTTTGGTGGCGAAACCGAAAACGGCTTCCGCAAGTTCTGCGCCGCCCACTCGGCCGATGGGCTCAAGTGCTCGTCTGCTGGTACCGGCCCGGCCCAGGTGGCCGTCGCCATCAAGACCGCTATCGATGCCCTCCAGGGCAAGGTCGTGCCCCAGTCGGTCAAGTTGCCGCTGGCCATCGTCGAAGACCCGGACTTCAAGGACGGCGAGAACTTCTACGCCGACCAGTCCGACAACTTCTTCGTCGGGAACGCCTTCCCCACCTGCGGCATCAACTTCACCGCCCAGGAAATCATGGGCCAGTCGGAGGCCAACCAGTAGGCTTGCGGACGGAACACGGCCGCGGGGGCATCTCCGCGGCCAACAGGGCAAAGGTATCTCTGGTATGAGCGATGCAGCTCCGCTCTTCCGCATGGAAGGCATTTCCAAGCGCTATGGGGGTGTGCACGCCCTCGACAAGGCGGACCTGGTGGTCCGGGCCGGCAAGGTGCACGCGATCCTTGGCGAAAACGGCGCCGGCAAATCGACACTGATCAAGATCATGTCGGGCGTCGTGGCCCCGGATGAAGGCCGCATGCTGCTTGATGGGCAGGAGGTCAGCTTCGCCGATCCCGCCGCGGCCAATGCCGCCGGCATCGTCTGCATCTTCCAGGAATTGTCGCTGATCCCCGATCTCTCGGTGGCCGACAATATCGTCATTTCCAATCCGCCGACCCGCTTCGGCATGATCGACCGCAAGGCGCAGCTGGCCATTGCCATGGAGGCACTGGAGCGCGCCGGCGGCGGTGACATCCATCCAATGGAACTGGTCAAGAACCTGCCGCTGTCGCGCCGGCAGATCGTCGAGATCGCCAAAGCGCTGGCGCGCAAGCCGCGGGTATTGATTCTCGATGAAGCGACCTCGGCGCTGACGGCGGCCGATGTCGAGACTGTGTTCGGTGTGCTCAAGCGTCTGCGCAGCGAAGGCATCGCCCTGCTCTACATTTCCCACCGCATGCACGAGATAGCCGAACTGGCCGATGACTGCACGGTGTTCCGCAACGGCCGCAAGATCGCCACCTACCCTGCCGGCAGCAAGACCGACGACGAGGTGGTCGAGCTGATGATCGGCCGCGAATACAATTCCGTCTTCCCGCCCAAGGCCGATAATGTCGACCGGACAGCGACCCCGGTGCTGGAGGCGCGAGACCTCACCTGGATGCAACGGCTCAACGGTGTGTCGCTGACGGCGCGAGCCGGCGAGGTGGTGGGCCTGGGCGGGCTCGATGGACAGGGGCAGCGCGAATTGCTGCTGGCTTTGTTCGGCGTGCTGCGCGGGGTCTCGGGCGAAGTGCTGATCGACGGCAAGCCGCGGGTGATCAACGGGCCGCGGACGGCCAAGGCGCCAGCTATCGGCATGGCGCTGATCCCGGAAGATCGCAAGACCGAGGGGCTGATGCTGCCCATGTCGGTGCGCGACAATCTCTCGTTTGCCGCGATGAGCCAGATTTCGCGCGGCGGCATCGTCGACCGGCGCGCCGAGAGTGCCGCTATCGACCGAATGATCAAGCTGCTCGCCATCAAGGCGGCGAGCCCCGCCAGTCCGGTGGGATCGCTGTCGGGCGGCAATCAGCAGAAGGTGGTGATCGCCAAATGGCTGATGGTGGAGCCGCGCATCATCCTGCTCAACGATCCGACGCGCGGTATCGATGTCGGCACCAAGCAGGAGATCTATGCCCTCCTGCGGCAGCTCGCGGCAGAGGGTGCGGCAATCATCCTCTATTCGACCGATTATGACGAACTGATCGGCTGCTGCGACCGCGTGCTGGTGCTCTATAATGGGGCGGTCAAGCGCGAGCTGGTCGGGAGCGAGATCACCGAACATGCGCTGATCGCATCGGCGCTCAATATCGACCATCAGGAGGCCGTGGCATGAACGGGCTGCGTTACGGCTTCGTCGAGCAGCGCGGCATGCTGCTGGCGCTGGCCATCTTCATCATCATGTTCGCACTCTATGTCGCCAACCACCCAGCGGGGTTCACGCCCAACGTGGTGCAGACCGCGGCCAACAAGGGGGTGCTGTTGGCGCTAGTCGCCATGGCGCAGACCTTCGTGGTGTTGACCGCAGGCATCGATCTCTCGGTGGGCATGATCTTCATCCTCGCCAATTGTCTCGCCTCCTACCTGCTGGTGGGCACGCCGCTGACGGTGGCCCTGGGCGTAGGCGGCGTACTGCTGACCGGCCTTGCCTGTGGCGCACTTAATGGCCTGCTGGTCATCTATGGGCGGCTGCAGCCCATCGTCATCACCATCGCCACCGGAGCGGTGTTCTTTGGCATCGCGCTATGGATCAGGCCCTATCCAGGGAGCGCGGACGCGTTTTCGTCGGACTTGGCGGATGCGCTGACCGGCAAGGTGTTCGGCGTGTTTCCGGCCAGCCTGCTGGTCCTCATAGTGCTGGTTCTCGTGGTCTGGATGCCGTTCCGCCGCTCGGTGATCGGCCGGGCCGTCTATGCGGTAGGCTCGTCCGAACAAGCCGCCTATATGTCCGGCGTGCCGGTGATGCGGGCCAAGTTCACTGCCTATGTGCTGAGTGGCCTGTTTGCCGCCATGGGCGGGTTGTTCATGACCTTCTTCACCTATTCAGGCGAGGCGTCGCTGGCCAATGGCAATACCTACACGCTGAGCTCGATCGCTGCGGTGGTGCTGGGCGGCGTGTCGCTATTCGGTGGGCGCGGCAGCGCCATCGGTGCCATCTTTGGCGCGCTGGCCTTCCGCGCCATCGGCGACCTGCTCTTCGTCTTTGACTTTGACCCGCTGTGGCAGCCCTTGTTCCAGGGTGTGGTGCTGCTGCTGGCCGTATCGCTGGGTTCGGCCCGCCTGTTCCAGGTGCGCAACCGGCTCGACCTGTTCTCCTGAGGCCTTGATGACCACCGAAAAACTCGACGCCACTCCAGTGCCCCGCTCCAGCTGGACCAGCCGCATCGATCTGCCGGTGGCGACCGCCTTTGGCTGCATCATCCTGCTGCTGCTGATCGGCAGCCTCTATTCTCCGAACTTCCTGTCGCCCGAATACCTGCTGCAACAGCTCAAGGTCGGCGCCTTTCTCGGCGTCATCGCCACCGGCATGATGCTGGTGATTCTCTTGGGCCAGATCGACCTGTCTGTGCCGTGGGCGGTGACACTGGGCGCCATGATGGCTTCGGCCGCCACGGCCTATGGGCCGATGGGCGAGGTCTTCGCCATTCCGTTCGGCGTGCTCTGCGGCGTGCTGATGGGTCTGGTCAACGGTATCGGCGTCGCCTATCTGCGCATCCCCTCCATGATCATCACACTGGCGGTCAACGCGGTCGCGCAGGGACTGATGGTGGCCTATACCGGTGGCTTCGCCCCGCAGGACAGCGCCTCGCCCGCCATGCGCTATCTCGCAGCTGGCACGATACTGGGCGTTCCCAACGCCGTCATCGTCTGGGCCATCACCGGTGCCCTGGCGGTGTTCCTGCTCGGCCGCACCACCTTTGGCCGCGCCATCTATGGCATCGGCAACAAGGAGGCCGCCGCCTACCTTTCGGGCGTGCCGACCCAGCGGGTGGTGATGCTCACCTTTGCCCTCTGCGGTGGCCTCGCGGCATTCGGCGGCGTGCTGCTGGCCGGCTATGCCGGCAAGGCCGCGCAATCGATGGGTGATGCGTATCTATTGCCGGCCATTGCCGCCGTGGTGCTGGGGGGCACCTCGATCCTGGGTGGGCGGGGCAACTATCTCGGCACCATCGCCGGGGTAGTCCTCATCACCCTGCTGCAATCGATCCTTTCGGTGATGCAGATCGCCGAGTTCGGCCGTCAGATCATCTATGGCGGGGTGATCATCGTCATGCTGCTGCTCTATGGGCGAGAGAAGTCCGGCAGATAATTCAACAGTGACCTGATTGCCCTGTGGGGGCGACCTAGTTGTCGTTTCCAAGAAGAGGCGCCCAGGCTGATGGCCTCCCCCAGGTCTGGTTTTGGGGAGACCCCGACAACTTAACGTCCGACTCGGGGTCGGTATCTGCCCTACGGTCTCGCACGCCCGTCTGCGCCGATGTCGTTTACTGCCCCGCACAGCCCCACCACCGTCGAGCTGGCCGGACAGAATACCCCTACATGCGCGCTGCCGACCCCGATCTCCGAGCTAAATTCTACGTCTGCTTTCGCTTTGTTGAGCCAACAACAGGAGGAACAGTTGTCCAAGTTTACAGCTCTCAAGTCCAGCGTCGCACTGGCAAGCCTCATGGTACCTCTCGCCTGGGGCGGCACCGCCTAGGCGCAGGATGCCGTCAATCTGCGCATGACGATCTGAAGCGCTAACGAGGCGCACCTGGCCATGTTCACCGAGATCGCCGAGGGCTTCAAGGCGAGCCACCCCAATGTGTTCCCGGTCATCGTGTCCCTGGCGCGGCACGAGGCCTTGATCATGGAACTTGAGGATTATAGATCGCCGTTCTGCGCCTACCTGTCGAAGCGAGCGGATTTCGATAGCCTGCCTGTCGTCAAACGAAATGCTTACAACCCCGGATGCGTTGATGAGGAGCTGACGAGCGAGTTGTCGGGTGCGATCTGGAACGGATAGGAATGAGTTGTCTTGTCCCAGACGATCGGCTTTCCCGTTGCCTTGTGGCGCGCGAATATGGCGGCGGCGCGCAGCGTGGCGAAGAAGTTCAGCAGGTTTGAAACGACCATTCGCGGTCCCGCCATCAGCCCCTGCCAGATCCCGTAGATGCGGGTTGTAAAGAAGGTGCGTTGCGCCAGCCGATTGCCGAGCAGAATTAGGTTCACCCATAAAAGCGTCCTGTAGAGCTCGGAATCGAGCAGCGCATAGGGTGGCCGTTCGGTCGCGGGCAGGAGTTGGAACAGGCCATGCGCCACAAGGAGGCTGAACATAGCGAAATAGGCAAGGATCGCTGCCGGCGCCGTGATCAGCCCCTTGCGGTCGCGCAAGAAGAAGTATTTCGCGCCGAGATTCCCCTCCCAGCCATGCTGCGTCCACCCCTGGAAGGCGATGCCCAATAGCCAGCGCGCCCGCTGCCGGTAGGCAGCGCGGAAATCCTCGGGAAAAAATTCGCGGGTGGCAACCGTCATGCTGCGCCGGGTGATCTCGGGCATTCCGCCCGGCCCCACCGCCTCGACCACCAACGAAATCGGGAGGCGCACGAAGATCTCCCGCATGCCCATCTTGGCCAGGCGGAAGGCGATGTCGTAATCCTCGGTCAGGCTGGTGGTTGAGAACACCTCACCGGCCCGCTGGTGCCGCAGGGCATCAATGGCGCGATGCGAAAAACAGGCCGAGACCCCGGCGCAGGGCACAACCCCGGTCATGTCTTCGCGCACCACCAGGTCTTTGGAATGCCATTCGGCAAATTCGTCCATATAGGTGCCTGCCACCAGTTCATGCAGGCCGCGCGGAAACGAGAAGACCGGCAGCTGGATCAGGTCCATGCGGTCGAGCAGGTAGTTGAAGAGTTTCAGCTCGTAGGGATGGATCACGTCCTCGCTGTCATGCAGCGCAATACCAAGAAAGGGGGTCCCGGTCCGGCGCTCGTAAGACAGGATGCCGGCCAACACCACATTGAGGCAATCGGCCTTGCTGGTCGGCCCATCGCGCGGCACCACCGACATCGAAACATTGCCGAAGCGCGCCATCGCCGACTCGACTTCGGCAATGGTCTCGGCATCGTTCTGGTAGACGCCCACGAAGAAGTGGTAGTTCGAATATCGGATCAGCGTATTCGAGGTGGTAAGCATGGCCTGGATGACCTCGCTCTCCTTCCATGCGGGCACCATGATAGCGATGGGGCGCTCCGGCTTGGCGTCCAGCGTTTCTGCCTTCAGGCGCGGAAACCGCGCGTGAATCCAGAACCAGCGGTAAAGGCTCCTCAGCCAGTACCAGACGTCGACAAGCAGGTCGTCTAGGCTGGCGACCAGGATCAGAACCGTGATCCCCACCGCCAGCATCTCAACGACGCGCTGATAGGTGGCCAGCGCCAGCAGCAGGTCAATCATTTTGAGGCTTCGCGGTGGGAAAAGCGCTTGAGCAGCGCCCGAGCCATCACCACCACCACGGCGATCACCATCAGTCCGATCAGGCCCCAGAGTGCGCTCTCGGTGCGAAGCACGTCCACGAGATCGCGCCAGAGTTCGCGCGCCCGCTGCAAAATCGAAGGATCGCTACCGGCCGGCGTATCCTGCCAAATCACCCCCTCCGGCCCAACCAGCGCAGCGCTGCCATTTCCCAGGTAAATTCCGGCCGGATCCGGCGGTTCCTGGCCTTCGAGCACGCGGATATCAAGCCTTTGCCGATCCGCATCGGCGGTAAGGCTGGCCAGCGGCTGGTCAGTCGAAAGCGTCACGTCTGGCTGGCCCATTGGCAATACCAGGCCGTCGGCGCCGGCGGGAGTGATGGACAGGATCGGGCCGGCAGGCATGGAGGTTTCGCCGAAACGCACCTCGACTGGGGCCGCGCCCACGCCGAGCCCACTCAGCACGCGGGACGCCAATGTCAGGTAGGCGAGCCCGCCCTCATCCTTGGCCGCCTCGGGCAGAACCAGCGTGCCGCCCTGGCGCAGCGCGCCAGCCACGACGGCAAAGCCCCCGGTGGCGCGCCCTTCATAGTCGATCCCCGTGCCGGGCAGCAATTGCACGGCATGGCCCGGATTAGGGCCGGGGCAATAACCCTCGGCGTGGGCCCGGTCCACCGTCACGCTTAGCCGGTTCGACAGCCGCAGCAGGTCCGCGGGCAGGGTGGTGGTCAGAATGTTCTCGCCGATCTCCGCCCGGCTCGCCGCGATCAACTGGCCATTGAGATAGAGCGTGATCACCGGATTGGCATCCGACCAGTCCGGCGCCACCGTCAGGCGGAGCTTGGTCTGACTGGCGCGGCGACCACTGCCGTCGAGCATGGGGAAATCGAGTCCCAGCTCGCCGGTCTGCACCACGCGCAGTGGCTCCGGCAGCGCGGGGAAGGGCCAGAAGCCGCTCACGGGGTCGCTGCTTGCGACGACCGCGCCTTCCACCCGCAGAGCCTCGCTGGACAGTGCCAGGGGCGCCGCCTGCCAGAGCCGGGCAAAAGCGGCGATATCGGCGTTTTCGGGCACGTCGATGCGCAGCCTGCCCGTCTCGTATTCAAGCCGGATCGTCCCATCCGTGCTGGGCGCAACCAGGCGCATGCCAGCCGGGGCATCGGCATCCGCCTTGTCGGTGAAACGCGCGCGATAGCCCCCTTTGGCGAGCATGGCCGAGAGCTTCAGCGCCGCCGCGCTCGCGCCCGGCGTTAGCGGTAAAGCCACTTCCACCTCCGGCTGCCCCGGCAGCAGCGCCAGTGCATCCTTGAGCGTGGTGATCGCGTTGAGATCAACGTCATAGGCAATCGTGGTTTCCGGCAGGACCTGCAGGGTGTCGGCCGGATCGAAATGGTCGGCGCAGAACTCGGCATGGGCAATCAAGTCGGCGCGAAAGCGCAGGTCGAGCGCCGGCGCACGAAATGCACCGCCCTCATTGATCACGGTATCGAGCAGCACGATTCGAGCGCGCGGGTTCTCACTGAGCCGCAGCGCGTCAACAGGCTGGCCATTGACGATGATGACCACGCTGCCGCGCTGCAGGTTTGGCACCACCGCCCGCGCCTTCATGCCAATGCGCATATTTGCTGCTCCCGCCGGAAGCGGCAGGTAAAAGCTCGACGCCCGGCGACCCGACAACAGGAAGCCCTCGGCAAGACCGCGTTCGCCCAAGGTCGTCACCACCGTCACGGTCTCGGCCATGGCAGGGCCGGTCAGGGCAAGCAGCGTCAGGACAGGCAGCAGGGTCTTACGCATTGTCGAACTCCTGGCGCCGCGGGCAGCGCTCAACCTTCATTCACTACGACGATGCGCTGCCGAATCGCTGCGGCAATTCGCTCCGCCGCTTTACCGTCTCCATAGGGAAAGACCGGCTTTGCCATGCGCGCATACGCCGCCGGATCGGTATAGAGTTTCTCGATCGCCCGGAGGATCCGGCTCCGATCGGTGCCCACCAGCTGGACTGCGCCGCTGGCTATCGCTTCCGGCCGCTCGGTGACATCGCGTAATACCAATACCGGCTTGCCAAGGGCCGGCGCCTCCTCCTGTAGGCCGCCGCTATCGGTAACGACTATCCAGCTAGCCTGCATGGCTGCCACCAGCTGTGGGTAGGCCAGCGGCCGCGTCAGAACGATGCGATCATGCCCGCCGAGCAGCCGATGCGCCAGTGCCAGGGTGTTGGGATTGGGATGGACCGGAAAAAAGAGGCCGATATCCGCGTATTGCTCTACCACCGCGCGAAGGGCGCCGAAAGCCTCTTCCATCCGCAGGCCAAAACTCTCGCGTCGATGCGCCGTTACCAGAATGGGGCGCGGCACCTTGAGAAAATCGGCCGGCAGGTCAGGCCTTTGCGCGGCGGTGGCGAGCAGGGCATCGATGACCGTATTGCCCGAGAGCAGGATATCGGCCTCGGGGACGCCCTCGGCCAGAAGGTTTTGCGCTGACCCCTCGGTTGGCGCGCAATGTAGGCGCGTCCCTAATGCCGCCACCCGGCGGTTGAATTCCTCGGGGAATGGGGCCTGCATGTCCCCCGTGCGCAGCCCGGCCTCCACATGCACAAAGGGCAATCTTCGGTAGAAGGCCACAAGTGCGGTTGCCATCACTGTGGTCGTATCGCCCTGGGCGATTACGCAAGCGGCATCCATGCCGTCGAGTAGCGCATCGAGGCCGTCCATGGCCTGCGATGCCACTTCGAGGATCGAGCCGCGTTGCCGGTCAATGAAAACGTGGTGATCGGCCACCAGCCCAAAATCAGCCATGGCCCGATCAAGCAGTTCGGCATGCTGACCGATGCTCACCACGAATGGCCGGGCCCAGTCGCTACCATCGAGGCGCGCGATCAGGGCCGCCATTTTGATCACCTCGGGCCGCGTACCGACGACACAAATGCAATGCGCCTTGTGTGTGATCAGCGCCCCGCCCTCCCCGCCATCAGCAGGAACGCCAGGAATATCCCCACAACCATGCCCAGCACCGCTCCGGTTACGCCTGCGAAATAGGCGCCGAGCAGGCTCAGGAGCGTGGTGGCCGCAAAGCTGGCAAAGAGCGCCAATATGGGCAGAAGCATACTTGACCGGTCCGGTTCGGTTCGCTTTCGGACACGGCTTGCTCGCCAACACCATCAACCCGTGTTCGAGCAAACGCAGATGACGAGCTAAAGGCTCCAGACAAAATGTCCTGCAATTAACAATACCTTGCTGGATCCACTAAAATGCAGGTCCGCGTTTCAAGCCGGACGAAGCTTTTGCGCGTCATGGTCGCCTTGATCAAGCGAGGCGGTGATGGCTTTGGAGCAATCTTGCGTGGCGACGCTGCAACCGGCAATTGCCAATGCCCCGGCTGTTCTCTGCCAGGGGCGCGTCCTGTCAACCGCCGAAGTGTTGGGGCTTCCCGGAGAGCAGCCGCAGTCCCGCCGCGCTGTGCCGCTGCTGCTCTCCGCCTGGATCGGCCTCTTGCTGATCGCTTCCAACCCATTGGCGGGCCTTGCGACGCTCCTTGCCGCACCGTTGCTCCTGGCTTACATCAATCGACACCAGCTCGTCTGAACGCTATCGGTAGCTTGGCGCTCTGTAGTTGCATCGGACCTTAGCTTCTTGTCCGTCTTGCGCCCGCTTTGGCCAGCTAGAGACCCAGGCATATCGGGTTGAACGTCCGCCGTTCGCTGCGCGTGTCCAGAAGCCCGACAGAATTCGAATCTGCGGCCTCTGCCTTCGGAGAGCTAAATGACCCTATTTTACCACTTGGTTGAATTTTGTAAGTGCCTGAAATATAACAGATGTTATTGTATAACGGAAGACGGTTTTGTCGCTCTTGGTACGGTGTTTTGTCCCAAAACTGTCCCAAACGTAACCTCTGCCTTCCTGGCGGCGATCAAATGCGGTGAATTGGCAGCGGATCGACGCGTGCTCGGGACCAGGTTGAAAGACGACAGAACGACCCAAGCTTGAGCATCGACAGGCGAACGTCATCGATCGCTATCCGAAACACGTCGCCAGCAGAGGACGTCGGCGATTTCCTGCCGGCCTGCACCTGAGCTATGGGCGGCACGGCGAGGCCGTGGATTGAATGACAGCCTTGACCCCTCTTGCGGCTGAACCTGCTATCCAGTTTTGACGGAGAGCCGACGACCCGCTATTGGACGAAGCCGGTGAACGGGTGATCGCTGGTCGATTGCCGGATAACAGCAGGATCGACCAGTGCCTTCCAGCCTTGCCAGCGCGCTCCTGGTGATTGCCATTGCCGCGACCATTCTGCCACCGGGCTATCCAGCCTATATCGGTGCCTATATCGCCCTGCTCGCAGCAATTCTGGCGCTCCTGGGATATGGCTGGCGCGAACGGACAGCTTTTTTGCACCCCACTTCGCTGGCCATTCTTGGCGCCATTGTGCTGGTGGCAGGGGTCCTGCCCTTTGTCTATCGCAGCCCGCAGGACCTCTTGGCGCCTGTGCTGATCCTGCCCATGCTGACCACCATCGCTTTGGGCGTGCTGGCGCGACCAGCAAGGTGGATCCCCAGCCCCACCGTTTTCGCATTGATCTGCCTCGTCGGATCATTCATTGCCCTGGTCGGGGGCGGCTATGAGTATTTTGTGCTCGGCCTCTATCGGCCGGGTCTTGGCAACAATCCCATCCACTATGCGACACTGGCCGCCATGTCGGGGAGTCTGGCCATGATCGGGGTCGTCTCAAGCACGGCTAACTGGCGTTACCTCTTCCTTCTGGGGCCTGTCTTCGGGCTTGGCTGCGCTGTGATTGCCGATTCGCGCGGGCCGATGCTGGGCGCGCTGGCTATGTCGGCCGTTGGCATGCTGGCGCTGACCGTGTGGCTGTGGCGAGACAAGCTGTTTCGGGTTGCTGTCCTAGTCAGCATTGGCATTGCTCTCTGCATCACCGTCTACCTGGTGGGCAGTGGTAACGCCCGGGTCGTGGGTATCATGCAAAGCGGGTTGGATATCTTCCGCTTCACCGGCGGCTCCGACGATATCCGGGCGGCGCTCTATGCGTCAGCCATCGAAATCCTCAGGACGTCACCCATTGTCGGCGTCGGCCTGGGGCAGATCATGGTGACGGCAGAAACCATGTTTCCCGACCTTGTCGTCGGCACGGGCCTCGAAAACCTTCATGCCGACTGGGCCAACTTCGCCGCCATGGCGGGGACATTGGGATTGCTGGCCTGGCTGCTGCTGTTGGCCGCGCCCCTGCTCCTGCTGGTTGACCGCCAGGCGCGGCATGATCGGCCAATCGTGTTGGGCGCGATACTGCTGACGACTGGCCAGTTTACCCTCGGGGTCAGCAACGCCGCCTTCGGCATCCTGCCGCAGACGGTGATCTATGCGGTCGCATTGGGCTATTTCCTGGTCCGAGCGGGACGCCTCTCCTTGTAGCAGTCTACCTGCGACTCGATCCGCGAGCCTTCCATGTAGATGTTTCGACTGCCATCTCGCGTGATACCGCCTACGCAGCGGTGACGGCCCTGCTGAGGCCGCTGCCCTGCCCGGCATCGGATGACTTGAGCCCCGCGTCCATGACGTAGCTTGCGCGTTAGGCGGTGGGCGAGGGGCGAGGGGCGCAGCGTTATCGAGCATTTGCCGCAAACCGAGGGGTTGCCGGAGGGAATTTCGGCTCAACACTGTCGCTGAGCCAGTCATGCTGGCCGCCGGCAGGGTCGCCCTGCCCGGCGCACCAAATCCACCTTCCCACCATGTCCGCCATGACGCTCCGTCAGCGTCCCGTTATCGATCATCCATTGGGGTTTTCGAGCATTCCAGCGTCGTCGCGACCTGCTGGTCGAAATCCTGGCATCCTTCGGCGCCGAGATCACGCGCCTCGGGCGCATCGATGGCTTTATCGCCGTCGACACCGAGGCGCTTTCCGACCCGTGTTCCAGCCGCTCGAAGGCTGGGTGCGCCAGCACAGGCTCGATGCGATCGCCTCCACCGATGGCGACGCCGACCGTCCCCTGCTGATAGACGGCGCAGGCCGTTTCGTGCGCGGCGACGTGCTCGGGCTGCTGACGGCAATCTTCGTTGCGGCCGACAGCGTGGTAACGCCGGTCACTTCCAATACCGCGATCGAAGCCATTGGCTGCTTCGGGGACGTGTATCGCACCCGCGTGGGCTCACCAAGCTATGACCGAGGTCATCCAAGCAGGCGGCCAGCGCGTCATCGGCTTTGAAGCCAATGGCGGAACGCTGCTGGGGAACGATCTGGCGAGCGGCCCCAAGCTGGAGCGTCTGATGACGCGGGACGCCGTGCTGCCCCTGCTCGGCACGATAGGACTGGCCGCGCGTCAGAAAAAGTCGGTGGCCGACCTGGTCGACAGCCTTCCCCTGCGGACGGCCCGCAGTGACAGACTCGAAAGCGTCCAGCAGGCGCACAGCGCCGCCTTTCTGGAACAGCTGAGGCAACCGGAAGCCGCGGCTGCGCACTTTCGACCCCACGGCGTTACCCGTACCGCGCCTCCGGAAATGCGCCCGAGCTGCGTTGCTATGTCGAGGCAGACAACCGGGCTGCCGCGGAAAATGCCCTGGAATGGGGACTGGATGCGGCCCTGCATGCACTCAAGAAGGTCGGCGCTTGAGCCAGGTCAACACTCATTCGCTCTATCTTTACCCGGATTGGCGAGGCAATGCTGCGGCAAGCGGCAGGTAGATCGCGCCACTTGCCCTGACGTCCTTGACCCCGCTGTCCGCGCATGCGACGCCCGTTCGGTGCAGGGATGGTGATAAGGCGAGTTCCGGTCTA